>CAZMWL010000005.1:0-147730 GCA_964569985.1 uncultured Occallatibacter sp. | reverse complement strand
TACCAACAAGGTCAAGACCAGCCCAGTGATATGCTAGATACGGTCAAGAAGAAGTAGTTTTTCAGTCCAATCCAAGACAGGTTATAAAAGTAAAATGCCGTCGCTGAACGATCTCGAATTCGCCTACGCTCCCGTGCGCAACCAAGTGCGCGACCTGCGGGAGTATCTTTGACCCTGCACGCATCCGCAGGGAACTCGCCGACATAGAAAAGAAGCTGGCCGATCCGGCTCTGTGGTCCGACCCCAACGCCACCAAGCCATTGATGCGCGACAAAAAGCGCCTGGAAACGCTGGTGCGCGACGACGACGAACTGGTGCGCCGCACTGGCGACATCGATGCCTACTTCGAGCTGGCGCGCGAGGGCGAAGATGTTCTCGTGGATTTGGAAAAGAGCATCAAGGAGCTCGGCACATTTGCCGAGGAGCTCGAAGCCCGCACCATGCTTTCCGGCGAGGCCGATCCGCTCAACGCCATCGTCACCGTGCATCCCGGCGCCGGCGGCACCGAAAGCCAGGACTGGGCCGAGATGCTGCTGCGCATGTACCTGCGCTGGGCCGAGCAGCAGGGCTTCAAGACCGAGATGAACGACTACCAGGACGGTGAAGAAGCGGGCATCAAGTCGGCCACCTTCACCATCATCGGCGAGAATGCCTTCGGCATGCTGGCCGGAGAGAGCGGCGTACATCGCCTGGTGCGCATCTCGCCCTTCGACCAGGCCAAGCGCCGCCACACGTCGTTCGCTTCGGTCTACGTTTCGCCGGAGATTGACGAAACCATTCACGTCGACCTGAAGGTGGAAGACCTGCGCATCGACACCTACCGCTCCGGCGGCAAGGGCGGCCAGCACGTGAACACCACCGACTCCGCCGTGCGCATGACGCACATCCCCACGGGAATTGTTGTCCAATGCCAGAATGAGCGCAGTCAGCATAAGAACCGGGAGAAGGCGATGAAGATGCTGCGCTCGCGGCTCTATGAATATGAGCTCGAAAAGAAGCGCGCAGTGAGCAAGAAGCTGGAAGACTCCAAGCTCGAGATCAACTTCGGCTCGCAGATCCGCTCGTACGTTCTGCAACCCTACCGCATGGCCAAGGATCACCGCACCAAGGTCGAAGTGGGCGACGTGGACAAGGTGCTGGACGGGTATCTGGAGCCGTTCTTGAGGGGCTACCTGCTCGCCAAGCGCCGCGGTACGGCAGTGGCGACGGGCGCAGAGGATGATTTGGAACTGTGATGACTGAATCAAGCAACCAACACGATCTCATCGACGAAATGCTGCGCAACGCGCGGAGCATTGCCGTTGTCGGCATGAGCGACAAGCCGCACCGCGCCAGCTTCAACATCGGCCGCTATCTTGCCGGGAGCGGTTATCGCATCTTTCCCGTCAATCCCGCGTTTCAAGAGGTGCTCGGCAGGCCCAGCTACCCCTCGCTCGATGCGGCCCAGGCCGCGGCACGCGCCGAAACAGGGCAGGGAATCGATCTGGCCGACGTCTTCCGCGCCTCGGAGCACGTTCCCGCGATTGTTGACGACGTGATCCGGCTCGGCATTCCCTATCTCTGGCTGCAGGATGGTGTCATTCACGACGCGGCCGTGGCCCGCGCCCGCGCCGCCGGAGTGAAGTGCGTCGAGAACGACTGCATCTACCGCGAGCACGCCGCCCGGCCGGAATTGCACGGGAAGCGGAGCTAGCGAGTCAGCAAGCCAGCGAGTCAGCAAGTCAGCCGGACAGCGAGGCCGATGCGGAATGCGACTTTCAACCGGTACACTGAGTCCAATCAGATGGAGCTCGATTCTCTCTACGCCATGCGCCGTTTCCGGTTGATTTTCGTGCTGCTCGCCGTGTTCGCCGCGGTCCCTCTCGCATTTGCCGCGTCGAATGCGGCCGACGTTGCGCATCTGCACGTGCAACTGGTCTTTCCCAACCAGAACCTCAATACCGGGGCCCCGGTGAGTGCAGGTTTGTACTTCAAGCTCGAGTCGGGATGGCATGTGTACTGGAAGAATGCGGGCGATTCCGGCGAGCCGCCGCATATTCAATGGACGTTCCCCAAGGGCATCAGTGCCACTCCGATGCAGTTTCCAGCGCCCCAACGGTTGCCGCTGGGCCCGCTGATGGATTTCGGCTACGAAAACGAGGTTCTTTTCCCGTTTACGGTGCAGGCCGCAGCGGCCGCCAAGCCGGGTTCTGCCGTTCTGCATGCAAAGGTTGACTGGCTGGTTTGCCGTGAGGTTTGTATCCCTGGCAAGGCTGAGCTGGACCAGAACGTCAACGTAGTTTCCGGGACGCCGGTGGTCAACCTGATCTCTCCGTCCGATCAGCAGCTATGGGCGCGCCTTGCCAATCAGCTCCCGCAAGCGTTGCCTTCGTCTGACACCGCCGTCTTCCAGCCCACTGCTGCCGGCTTTCGCCTTGCCGTCACCACCGGCCAGCGCGAAACGCAAGCTGAGTTTTTCCCTGTAGACGAAGACATCCTCGACAATCCCGCGCCGCAAACCATTACGCCCACGTCCAACGGCCTGATCCTCGACCTCAAAGAGGACCCGAACATGACCGCCGCACCCGCGCATTTGAAAGGCGTCCTCGAACTCGCGGGAGGCCGCAACTACGAAATTGTCGCGCTGCGCTCGGCGATTGTGATGCCGGCTCCATCATCCTCCTCCTACGGGGTCGCGGGAATGGAAGGGCTCAACGGGACCGTTCCCTTCAGGCGGCCGCCACCAGCATTCTCTCTGGGCGCGCTCGCCAGCACCGTGTTCTTCGCTTTTCTCGGTGGCCTGCTGCTCAACCTCATGCCCTGCGTCTTTCCCGTGCTGTTTTTGAAAGGTCTGGCGCTGGTGCAGTCGGGTGCAGAGGAACGCCACAAGCTCCGCGCGCACGGCCTGGTCTACGCTGCGGGCATTCTTGTCTCCTTCTGGGCTCTGGTTGCTGCTCTGCTCATTCTGCGCGCCGCCGGAGCCACGCTGGGTTGGGGATTCCAGTTCCAATCGCCCGTCTTCCTCTTGCTCATGGCCGCGCTGCTCTTCTTTCTCGGCCTCTCGCTGGCCGGGCAATTCGACATCGGCCTCACGCTGACCAGCGCCGGAGGCTCTCTGGCCGCGAAACAAGGCTACGCGGGCAGTTTCTTCACGGGAGTCCTCGCCGTCATCGTCGCCACGCCGTGCACCGCGCCATTCATGGGAGCGGCCATCGGCTACGCGCTCGCCCAACCTGCCGCCGTCACCTTCGCGATCTTCACCGCACTGGCTCTGGGCCTGGCCGCGCCTTATGTAGCGCTCACCCTGCAGCCCGCCTGGACTCGCGTGCTGCCAAAGCCCGGCGCGTGGATGGACATTCTCAAGCAAGCGGTTTCGGTTCCCATCTTTGGCACCGTCATCTGGCTCACCTGGGTCGTCGCCGACGCCTATGGCGCGAATCTCCTGCTGGCGCTGCTCGCCATTTTTCTGCTGCTCGCCATCGCCGGATGGTTTCTGGGCCGCTGGCCGGCGCAGCGCTGGGCGACGGTCATCGCCGGGCTTCTTCTGCTCACCGTGCTTGCCGCTTGCATCACTGCGCCCAGAGAACTCGCCGCGGCGCCGGCCACTTCACCGGCACAGCTCTCCTCTGAAAGCCCTGCCGCACGCAGTTCATGGCAGCCGTGGTCGGCTGACGGCGTCCAGCACGCACTCGCCGCCGGGCAACCCGTTTTTGTGGACTTCACCGCCAGCTGGTGCCTGAGCTGCCAGGTCAACGAGCGCGTTGCCCTCAGCCAGCCCGAAGTGATGCAGGCGTTTGGGGAAAGGAATGTCGCGTTGTTCAAGGCTGACTGGACCCGCGAAGATCCCGCCATCACACAGGAACTCACGGCGCTCGGCCGAAGCGGCGTACCTGTCTACGCGCTTTATTCTCCAGGCGAAAACAACCCTCGGTTGTTGCCGCAGGTGCTTACGCCCGGCATCGTTCTGGACGCCATCAACAAACTTCCCACTGTGGCTGCAACTCCAGCCGGCGCTTATCCGTCCAATCAGCAGTAAACTGAGTGCGTGATCGGTCGAACCCCGATCACCGATTCCCCATCCAATGAAAGCGCGAACTTCCCACAGTCAGGAGGTCGACTCTGATGAAATCGCTGTCTTTTCTTGCAGGCGTGGCTGCGCTCGCGGTTGCGCTCATGCCCGTTGCGGCCGCAGCACAGGCTGTCGTGGGCTCGCCCGCGCCCAACTTTACCGCAACTGACTCGCACGGCCAAACCCACTCCCTCGGCGAGTACCGCGGCGAATACGTGGTCCTCGAGTGGCACAACCACGATTGTCCTTACACCAGGAAGCACTACGTCAGCGGCAACATGCAGTCGCTGCAAAAGGAGTGGACGGCGAAAGGCGTGGTCTGGTTCACAGTCATTTCTTCAGCGCCGGGCCAGCAGGGCTATGTGACCGATGCCGAGGAGAACGCGTATCTGGCCGAGATGCACGCCGCGCCCACCGCGGTGCTCATGGATCCCGAAGGCAAGCTGGGCCGTCTATTCAGCGCCAAAACCACGCCGGAGATGTACGTCATCGATCCCGAGGGCAAGCTGATCTACGAGGGCGCGATCGACGACCATCCCACGCCCGATCCGAGCGACATCAGGGGCGCCGACAATTACCTGAACGACGCGCTGATGGAAGCCATGGCAGGCAAGCCGGTGGCGCGCGCCTATACGCGGTCGTACGGCTGCTCGGTGAAATACGCGAACTGAATAATCAGGGAACAGGTTCGGGCCGCCCGCGGACATGTCCGTGGACGGCCTGAATGTTCTTGGCAACCCGGCAAAGTTTCAGGCGTTCTCGGTTTTGTGCTATCATGCTATCAACAGAGGTTGGCAATGGCGCAGCTTCTCATTCGCAAACTCGACGAACGGGTCAAGTCTCGCATCCAGCGCCGTGCCAAGCGCAATGGCCGCAGCATGGAAGCCGAAGCGCGCGAAATTCTTGCGAACGCAACTCTTCGAGAAGGGACTCCGGCAGTTGGATTCGGAACGGCGTCTGTGGCGCTGTTTAGCGGGAGTGGCGTTTACCTCGACGAGCCAATTAAAGAGATTCGCGGAATGCGCATGCAAATTCCGGATTTCAAGTGATGGTTCTGCTCGACACGAATGTCATTTCAGAGATCATGCTTCCCGCGCCGGACCCGCGAGTCTTGCGATGGCTGGATCAGCAGTCGCCCCAATCCATCTGGATCACCACGGTCACTCTCTACGAAATTCGTTTCGGGCTGCAATCGATGCCCGCCGGGAAAAAGCAAACTGCACTTTTGGCGATGCTGGAACGCTGGCTCGCTGAAGTCGTTCAGCATCGAATCGCCAGTTTCGACGAGGCAGCCGCTCGGCAGGCAGCTGACCTCGCGGCAGCTCTGAAGCTGAAAGGACGCCCAAGCGATCCACGCGACACCATGATCGCCGGCATCGTCCTCGCCTCGCACGCCACTCTCGCAACGCGCAATGTCAAGCACTTCGGCGACATCGCAAAGTCGGTAGTGAATCCGTGGGAGGGGCACTAGGAATCAGGAGATCAAGGACAAAAAAGCTCCTTGGCAGGGTGCCACAGGTCTCACTTTGAAACCTGGGATCTTCCATCATCCTCAACTTGCCGCGCGCATCTCTTCGCGCACGATGCGGCGCAGTGTCTCTTCGAGCTTTGGCGCTTTTCCCTCGACGTGCCGGCGTAGTGCTTCGTTGATCAGCGTTTGATAGCCTGTTGCTCCGCCCGATGCATCGGCTTCACGGAGAAAGTGATTGATCAGGTCTTCGTCGAGCCGAATGGTGATGCGCGTCTTACCGCGCGGCTCGGGCGCGGGTGCGGCGATTCGCCCGCGTTTGCCTCGGCTGAAGTCGTATCTCTGCTTCATTAGTGCTCCTCGTATTGCGCGCGCTCATGCGGCTCTGCCAGCCGCGCCGAGATGATGCGGATGTTTCTGCCGCGATAGCAGTACACCACCACCAGAACCCTCTCCCTTACGCCCATTCCAATCGAAACGAATCGTTGCTCATGCGGGTCAGACTCGTCGTCCGTGATCGTAATTGCATGATCGTCCACGAAAACCGGCTCCGCCTCGGCGAAGCGAACCCCGTGCTTTGTGAAATTGGCCTCTGCCTTGTCGGGGTCCCATTCGAAGCTCATTCGTGCCTCTTCGTATGTACATATTGTACACCGCTATCATTCTTCGGCGAGATTTTAATGCACGGGCCAGCTCTTAGGCTCTGCCGCGCTTACCTGCCCTGATTCTGCGAATCTCCTCCAGCCGCGCGGTCAACTGCTTCTCGCGGCCTTCCTGCGTGGGCTGGTAGTAGCTGCGCCCTTTGAGCGAGTCGGGCAGGCAGTCCATGTCGGCTACTTTGTCTTCTTCGTCGTGGGCGTAGCGATAGCCTTCGCTGTAGCCCAGGTCCTTCATCAACTTGGTCGGCGCATTGCGCAGATGCAGCGGCACCGGCTCCTGGCGGGTATTTTCGATCTCCGCCTGCACCGCGCCCCAGGCCGTGTACACCGCGTTCGACTTGGGCGCCAGCGCCAGATACACCACGGCTTCAGCCAGCGCCAGCTCGCCCTCCGGCGAGCCGAGGAAATCGTAGGTGTCCCTGGCAGAGAGGCACAGGTTCAGAGCTTCGGGTGCGGCCAGGCCAATATCTTCAACCGCCATGCGCACGATGCGCCGCGCCAGATACAGCGGTTCTTCGCCGCCGGCTAACATGCGTCCCAGCCAATAAAGCGCGGCATCGGGATCGGAGTTGCGCACGCTCTTGTGCAGCGCCGAAATCAGGTTAAAGTGCTCCTCGCCCGATTTGTCGTACATCAGCACGCGTTTCTGCACCGCTTCGGCCGCGATGGCCTCGGTAATTTGTTTCTCGTTTTGGGCGAGCTGCGCCGCGACTTCGAGGGCGTTGTAGGCGCTGCGGCAGTCGCCGCTGGAGTAGCTCGCAATCAATTCCAGCGCATCGTCGTCCGCAGTCAGCTCGAGTGCGCCCAGTCCGCGTTCCTTGTCGGCGAGCGCGCGCTTGAGCAGCGTCACGATCTGCGCCTCTTTCAGCGGTTGCAGCACATACACGCGGCAGCGCGAGAGCAGCGCCGAAATAATTTCAAAGGACGGATTCTCGGTGGTCGCGCCGATCAGCCGGATGGTGCCCCGCTCCACGTAGGGAAGAAATGCGTCCTGCTGCGCTTTGTTGAAGCGGTGAATCTCATCAACAAACAGAATGGTCCGCGAGTGCATTTGGGCAGCCTTCGCGGCGTCCACCATCACCTGCTTGATCTCCTTAATGCCGCTGGTGACCGCCGAAAACTCAATGAAGGTGGCCTCAGTGGTCTCGGCAACGATCTTGGCCAGCGTGGTTTTGCCCACGCCCGGCGGACCCCAGAAGATCATGGAACTGGCATCGTCGCGCTCGATCTGCACGCGCAGCGGCTTGCCGGGACCGACCAGGTGCTCCTGGCCCACCAACTCGTCCAAGCTGCGCGGGCGCATCCGCTCTGCCAACGGCACCACTGCGTGGGGCAGCCTTTTGGAGGAGGGCAGTGGAAGATGCGGCGCATTGTCGAAAAGATTCATCGCCGCGCTCCTCGCTTCAAGCCACCGCGCCCCATCCTTTCTTCGGCGCGGCCTGCCGCGGCGGAGAAAGGGTGGGAAACCGAGGAAGCCCGCTGCCGTGCCGCCTCGTACAACAGCACGCTGGCCGCCACGGCGGCATTCAGGCTCTCCACCGGGCCGGGGCAGGGAATGGTAATTCTGGCGTCGGCCTTCGCCGCCAGAGCGTCGGCCACGCCGTTGCCCTCGTTGCCAATGATGAGAGCCACCAGGCCGGCCAGTTCCACCAGCTCGGCCGGCTGCGCGGCGTGCACCGCGCTGGCCAGAATCTTGACTCCGGCCTCATGCAGCTCTTCAAGGCACTCGCGTTCGCTGACGGCGAGCAAGGGAACGCGAAAAACGCTGCCCGCGGAGGCGCGCACCGCCTTCGGGTTCCACGCGCTAACGGTTCCCGGCAGGCACACCACGCCGGTAGCGCCGAAGGCCTCCGCCGAGCGCAGAATGGTGCCCAGATTTCCCGGATCCTGAATGCCGGCAAGAACGACAACAAGCGGTTTTTTATGGTTTTGGCCGAGAGCATGCGGCCAGGTCCATTCCGGCGGCTCAATCAGGGCGGCAATCGGTTGCGGCGTCTCGGTGGCCAGCGCGGAACGGAGCAGCTTCGCGGGCAGCCGCAGAATCTCGGTCTCCGGCGGCACGCGGAGCGCGTCCAGCAGCCGCTCGGCTCCCTGCGCCACAAAAATGGTCGTCACGCGCAGGCCCGCGCGCAGCGCCTCTTCCAGCAGATGCGGCCCTTCGATACCCACGCGGCCCAGCGCGCCCCGCCGCGCCGCGGCCAGCGCCTTGCGCAGTTCTTTCAGGCGCGCATTGTCCTTGCTTTCCACCACGCGAACCGGCATCCAGCGGCGCCTTTCAATCGCTGTGGCGATTCTACGAGCAGCTGCCAGCTTCTAGCTACCAGCCTCTAGCTCTTCTTGCGGTGGATTCGCCAACGGTTTTAGGCGCATTTTTGCGCCGCGAGCGAGCCCAACCCTGAGTCTACGAGATAAAAATCTGGCAGCCAGGAGCTAGAAGCTAGAGGCTGGAAGCTGCCTTGCAACTTGCACCGCGGCTGGTGCTGTGATAGTTTCCGATTCTGTAGCGTCTTCTTTCTATTCGGGAACCGAGGTAGGCAAGCTTGTCGGCGGAAATTCTGCGCGTTCATCCCGATGAACCCCAACCGGACCGGATCGATTACATCGTCTCCTGCCTGCGCAAAGGCGGTGTGGTTGCTTTGCCCACCGACACGTTTTACGGCCTGGCCGTTGATCCCGTGAACCTGCACGCGGTCGAGCAAATCTACCAGATCAAGACCCGCCAGAAGCACAAGCCGCTTTCGCTGCTGATCTCCGGCCTGGCCCAGGCCTATGAATTGGCGCGCGATACCGATCCGCTGCTGGACAAGCTGGCCGACCGCTTCTGGCCCGGTCCGCTCACCATCATTGTCCGCGCCGGAACCAAGCTACCCTTGCGCTCCACGGCCAACACGGGCAACGTGGCGCTGCGCGTGCCCGACGCGGCCATCGCGCGCGCGGTGGTGGAGCGCTTCGGGCTGCCCATCACGGCTACTTCGGCCAATCTGCAGGGCGCTTCGGAGTGTACCAATGCCGCCTGCGTCCGCGATCAGATCGGCGATCGCATCCCCCTCATCATCGACGGCGGTCCCACCGGCCGGGCGCAGCCCACGACCATTGTCGATCTCACGCTGGGTGAGGGGCGCTGGGAGATTCTGCGCGAGGGCGCGATTCCCACCCACGAAATCGTCATGGTCCTGCAGCGGTGAGAAAAACAGGGACTAAGGGACTGAGGGACTAAGGGTGTGGCGGGGTGCGAAACTAAGAACTGCGAACCGTGAACTGCGAACTGATTACCGGCCCTGAAACCTGAAACCTGTTCCATGCCCGTCCAATCCAAGCCGAAGCGCCGCCATACCGCTCTTCACATTGCGACGGTGCTGGTGTTGCTTCTGATGGCCGGCGCCCTGGCCTGGAGCGACTGGGTCTACACGCAAATCGAGCGCTACGCGCATCAGGATCAGGCTGCGCCCGCTGATGCCATCGGCGTGCTGGGAGCGGCGGAGTACGATGGCAGGCCCTCGCCGGTCTACCGCGCCCGCCTGGACCACGCACTTGAGCTCTACCATCGCGGCATCGCCCCGCTGATCATCACTCTTGGTGGCCCCGGCGGCGATCAATACACCGAGGGCTCGGTAGGCCGCGAATACCTGATGAGCAAGGGCGTACCCGAAAGCGCCATCATTGCGGAAACCGAGAGCCGCAACACCGAGGAATCGGCTCGCCGCATGGTCGTCATTGCGCGCGCCAACGGCCTCAAGCGCCTCGTGGTGGTCAGCGACGACACGCACATGTTCCGCATTCATGCCGTTTGCGCCGCCGATGGGCTCGAGGTCCTGACCTCGCCGCGGCCGCGCCCGGCCACCGAAGAGAAGACGCAGGAAGGCGAGCGCATCGCCCACGAGATTCTCAGCTACACACTTTGGCGGCTGGATTTGCACTAAAGCAGGGAACAAGGGAGCAAGAGAGCCAGTGCGCGGGCCTGCCGGCTTCAGTGCATCGCACATAACAACGCCAGCGCAAAGCCCGCAGCGCCGGCCGTCGACAGAAAATTCACCGCATCGTTGTTCAGCCAGCCGCGTTCTTCCATCGTCGCTCCCAGCAGGCTGTCGAAAAAGAGGCCGAAGACAGCCCCGGCGCAGCTCACCGTAAACAGTCTCCAGCCGCCGCCGAGAGCCCACATGCCCGCGTACGCGACCACGGCTGCCGCAACCACCCCGGCCAGGGAACCGGCCAGGCTGATGGCCCCGTCGCAGCCGGGATCGACCGCCTTGAACGAGGTAATCATGCGCGGACGCCCGCCCAGCACTTGCCCAATCTCAGAGGAAGCCGTGTCGGCAGCGGCCTCAGCCAGCGCCGCCACCGCCAGGGCAATCAGCAGATTCTGGGTAGCGGCATGGTGGGGCGCCCAGCGCGAGTCCATGAGCCAGGACTGCACGGGATTGCTCACGACCAGCGCCGCCAGGCCCAGGTTCGCCGCAACCTGAGAGGCTGACCGTCCCCTGCGCCCCTCCGCTGTTCCCAGCCGTTCCTTTTTGCGCCGGCCGGCACGCGTGACCGCGAAGGCCAGCAGGGAAACTGCCAGGGTAGGAACGAGGGCGCTATGCCACGGCGCATAGGGAACCACAACGGTGGAAAACATCAGGCTGGCCGTGATCAGAGCGCCGGTGACTGCGGCAGCCGGGGTAGCCGCCCGCAGCTTCCACGTGACCAGTCCCAGCAAGACGCTGACACCGATGGTCCAGATGGCGACCGGAGCCGCATGCCAAGCCCACCAATCGCAGTCCAGCACCACTTCTGTGCCCGCAAAAGGCAGCACGGCAAGCAACACGAGCTTGGATTGCCAGGTCAGCTTGTTTTCAGCCACGCTTCATCGTATCCCGTGCCTGCGCCTGGCAAAAGGCGCGCCGCGACAGAAGATGACCAATCTTCACTTCCCGCGTCGCAAGAGAGTACAGGCGCGGGGCCAGTTTTAAGGGCGGTTCTCCAGTTCGTATGTGGCGTTTCCAGAGCCGAACAATGTGGCTCCTGTTTCCGCCTTGCAGACGAAGACCTGTCTGTCGCGGCCCCGGATCGGAAAAGCCACTCGGCAGTTGTGGCTCTGTGTTGCGGCAACTGGAGAACCGCTGGAGGCCGCCCGGCTGATTTACAATCACGAAGGAAGCAGGAAAGATTCGGAATGAGGCTTTTTCCCATGATTTCAGGCCAGGGGCGCGCACTGTTGGCCCAGGCAGGCGGGGCACTTGCAATCGCGGTATTGATTGCAGGTTGTGGCGACAACTACAGGCCGACGGTCACCCCGGTATATAGCACTGGCCCGGCTGCGCAACCGGCGTCGTACGCTGTTGTGGTTTCGACCACGGGCACAAGCACGGACGGCGTGGTCACCCTGATCGATTACTCAGGCGATTCGATCTTGACCGAGGCGACCATCGGTCCCGGACCGACTGCGTTCACCCTCGACCAGCTCGGCGCCGACGGATACACCGTGAATAGCGACGGCACCCTCTCCAACTTCGCGATCTCCACCTCGCTGCAGTCCAAGAATGTTTCTTTCTCCACCGTGTCGCCGTGCTCCCATCTTGTGAACCTGATGCCGCCGTCCTCGGGGCTCTGGGCCATCGATCTGAGCACTCAGACCAGCCAGAGCACCGGTACGGCCTGCCAGAACACCCTAAGTACCGATGTGGTCGATCTCTTTCAAGGATCGCCCCAGGCATTCAAGCTGGCGGTTCCGGTGGCGGTTCCAGTGGCGCCGGCGTCCACGACAACCGCGACCATGCCGATGTTTGTCGCCGGGTCTCCGAGCCTTTCCGGCCAGCGCGAATACGTCATCAGCCAAAATGTGCCCGATACGCCGAGTGCACTCCAAACAGAGGCCGTTACTTGTAACAATCCGGCCAACTTCGCTTCGGTATCAACAGGCGTCGCAATTCCGATCGAGATTTCCAGCGAGACCACCGATCCCGCGATTCCGGTGGGCAAATGCCCCGTTTTTGCGGTGCCATCTACCGACCAGCAGCGCCTGTTTGTGCTCAATCGCGGCGACAGCACCATCACCGTGATCAACGCCAAAAACAACACGCTCGACGCCTGCACGCCCTTTCAGAATCAAAATGGGCAATGGGTGACGTGCCACCAGACCATCCAGCTTCCCACCGGCTCGGGGCCGATCTACGCGGAGTACGTTCCTGCAACCCAGCAACTCGTTGTCGCCAATTACGACGGCGGCACCGTCAGCGTGATCGACGTTCCCCTGGATGAATACGGCAACGACTCAAATACGTATACCACCAGCAGTTGCAATCCCACGCCCCCTACTAGCACCTGCCTCATCACCGGCGGTTTTGGAACCGTGCATAACATTACGGTGGGCAATACGGCCACGCCCAATCCGGCCAGCGTGACGGTTCTTTACGACGGCAGCAAAGCCTACACCGCGAATCAGAACGATGGGGCGTTAAACGGCACGGTGACGGTGATCAACCTGTCCACGTACACGGTGGAGAAGACCATCACGGTTGTCGGTCATCCGCGCACCGTGGTGAATACGCAGAACTCCGAATACGCCAAGGTCTATGTGGGCTCGCCCGACAGCCCGTACATCACCATCATCGAATCGAGCCCGACGGAGACCGACCTTATCGACACCACGGTTCTGGTGGAAGGCACGGTGGTGGATGTCCGTACCACCTCGCAGAACGGCAACAGCGGCAACAATGATTACAGCAGCCGCGTGCCCGGCTACGGCCAGCCGTGCAACCTGCCAGGCAGCGCATCGCTGGTTTCGCTTGCGGCCTGCCAGGCGATTCCGTAAGGCATCGATCATTTCGTTACAATCCAAAGGGCCATTCCTCCAGGGGGAACGGCCCTTCGATTTTTTGAGGAAGTGGCAACGGCCATGCCGGATGCAGGCAAAATGCGCCCCGGAAAGACTCGTCTCGACCTGCTTCTCGTCGCGCAGGGCCTTGTAGCCAGCCGCGAGCGCGCCCGTGCGCTGATCCTTGCCGGCCGCGTGCTCGTCCGCGAGCAGAAGATCGACAAACCGGGGACTGCGATCGCGCAGGACTCACCGATCCGCCTGCTGGGTGAGGATCAGCCTTACGTAAGCCGCGGCGGATTGAAACTGGCCGCGGCCCTGGAGCATTGGAAGATCGACGTCAAGGGCCGCGCCTGCCTCGACGTCGGCACCTCAACCGGCGGATTCACCGATTGCCTGCTGCAGCACGGCGCCGCGCACGTGACCGCCGTCGATACCGGCTTCGGGCAGATCCATATGAAACTGCGTAACGATCCGCGTGTGCAGCTGCTGGAGCGCACCAACGCGCGCTTGCTCAAGCCGGGCTCACTGGCAGATGGGGTCCAAAAGCAGGAAAAGACCCTGTTGGTCATGGACGTTTCCTTCATCTCAGCCACGCTTCTGCTGGGGCCGGTTTTGGCCGCCGCGCCGGCGCTGGTGGAGGCCGTGATTCTGGTCAAACCGCAATTTGAGGCCGGCCGGGAGCATGTGGGCAAGGGCGGCATTGTGCGCGATGCGGCCGCGCACGAACTCGCGATCGATAAGGTGGCGGCATGCGTGCACTCGCTGGGCTGGCGGGTCGTCGAGACCATTCCTTCACCCATCACCGGCGCCGAGGGTAACCATGAGTTCCTGCTTTACGCAAAAGCGGTCAACTCCTCGCCCCATCCATTACACTCGAACCAATGACCCGCGTCGCCATTGTTGCCAAGCCGAATCGCGAGGAGCTTAAGCGGCTCTTGCCGGAATTGATTCGCTGGCTGCGCCAGCACGGCTACGAACCGCTGCTCGACCTCGAAAGCGGAAGCTACACCGCGGCCGCGCCCGCAGTCGATCGCGCGGAGCTGCCCGCGCATGCGCCGCAATTGGTCATCGTGCTGGGCGGCGACGGCACATTGCTGGCCGCGGCGCGCATCTTCGCCACCTCCGATACGCCCATTCTCAGCGTGAACCTCGGCTTTCTCGGTTTCCTCACCGAAGTACGCCTCGGTGATCTCTACGCCACGCTGGAGAACTGGTGCGCCGGCTGCCACACTCTCGACGAACGGGCCATGCTGCACGCCGAGCTGTGGCGCGGGGGCGTCGAGCTGACGAGCTTTGAGGCGCTCAACGAAGTGGTGGTCTCAAAGGGCGATATCGCCCGCATGGGCGATTTTGCTGTGGAGTTGGATGGCAGGAGCGTGGCCAGTTTCCGCGCCGACGGCGTCATTGTGTCCACGCCCACTGGTTCGACGGCCTATACGCTGGCCGCCAATGGCCCCATTCTGACGCCGGATGTAGACGCCATGGTGGTAACGCCCATTTGTCCTCACCTGCTCACTCTGCGGCCCATTGTGGTGCGCGGCGATGCTTCGCTTACCGTTCGCGTAGAGGGCGTACCCGATGTCGCGCTGCTCACCATCGACGGCCAGCAGAAGGTTGAACTGCTCCGCGGCGACGAGATGCGCTGCTGCCGTTCCCGCCATACCGTGAAGCTGGTCCGCCTGGGCGACAGCGGCTTCTTTGACGCGTTGCGCAGCAAATTGAGTTGGGGCGAGCAGTAGGCGTTTCTATAGTTTCCTAAAACATGCTGTGCCTTACGAAGCGATTAAACGTGAAAGGGCGCGACTTCAGTCGTGCCGTATGCGTCGGAAAAGAACGGCGGGCTTCAGCCCCTGCGGGAAGCTGCTGGAGGTTCTGGCTCGTCCAGGTGGAGACTTTTTCTCACATTTTTCGCGGTATGGACTTTTTCCTTGCCGCTGCGAACATTTTCCATAGTCGCTGAGGCCAGACAATAATCCTCCAGATCTTCCGTCCCGCTTTCGATGGTCCCCCGCTCAAGGGTACTGTTAATGCGAATGGACGTTTTCATAGCTTTACCTCGTCAACTCCGCCAGCAGCACCTGCGCCTTCGCAGCCAGCGTGTGCGCTCCCTCCACATCGCCTGAGGCAAGCGCCGCCCTGGCTTGCTTCAGAAACTCCCGGATGTGATCGGCGGTCTTTTGCTCGGAGTCGCTCAGCGCACGATTGACGCCATTCAGCCGGCGCTCGATGTCGGCGATGGAATTCTCAATCTGCTGGCGGGAGTTGGCCGGATCGCCTGAGGAAAGTTGCCCGATGGCGCTCACGGCTGGGTTTGCAGGCGGCGGCTCGGGTGCGGTCGCGGCATCATCCGGATTGGGCGTTCTCCTGCGCCGCGCCGGCGGCTGGATCGGCTCCGCTTTCTCCCTCAGGTTGAAGACGGCGTACGCGGCAATCACCGTATCCGCGGGCGGCAGCTCGATGTCGACCAGTGGAATGGCCTGCGATGGGTGGACGCGCGGCGCGAGCATCCTGGACTGCTGTGGCTGCGTCTTGTGAAACGGTAGTTCGAAGCAGCCCGTGAGCAAGAACGGCAGCAGCCACGCAACGCTCCTGGCAGGCGACTTCATGTTCTCAACTCCGTATCGCTTGAAACGCTCGCGGGTTGCTGCGCCCGGCGTACCCGGTCCGCGGCGATGAGTGGAATGCGCAGCCGGAATTCCGTGCCACGGCTTTCCCTCGATTGTACTTCCACGCTCCCGTGGTGTAGTTGCAGGATGCGGTAGGTCATGGCGAGTCCGATGCCGCTGCCCCCGCTCTTGGTCGTGAAATAGAGGTCGAAGATTTTCTCCCGGATCTCCGCGGGGATTCCCTCGCCCTCGTCGGCAATGCGCAGCACCGCAAACCTTGGCGCCGCGCGCCCGGTGCGCATGCCGTCGCCCCCGTTGCGTTGCGCCGCGGGCAGCCTATCGGCGTCGGCGCTGCGGTCCTCTTCCAGAATCACTTCCAGCCGGCCGCCCTCGGGCATGGCCTGTGCGCCGTTCTGGATCACATTCAGCGCCGCCTGCTTCAACAAGTCGGCGTCTACATTGGCGATCAGCGGTTCGTCCGGCATACGGCTCGTCAGGCTGACCCTGCGCGTGGTCAGCTCGTCGTCCGCCAGCGCCAGCACGTCGCCGATCACCAGCCGCAAGTCCTGTTCGTGCAATTGCAGCTCCACCGGCCGCGAGAAGTCCACCAGGGTTTGCACCACGCGGTCCAGGCGCCGGATCTCTGCGTCGATCACCTCCAGATGCCTCGTCGCCGGTCCCTCGGCCTCGCCCAGTTTCGACTTCAACAACTCCAGATGCACCACGATGGCGTTGATGGGGTTCTTTACCTCGTGGCCGACGCCTGATGTAAGCCGCCCGATGGCCGCCATGCGGCGCGAAAGCTCCAGCTCCGATTCGATTTTTTCCGCCGATTCCAGGTCGTGCAGCGTTACCAGCGCGCCGAGCCCGCGATGCGTTTCATCGTCGTGGATGAAATCCACTGAGGCCTGGATGCGCCGCCCGTTTTCGGTGCGAATCTCCTCCTTGACCATGTTGGCGCCGGCGTCGATGGCCTCGCGCAGCATCCGGCCCAGCAGCGTGGAGTTGGGGAAGATCTCGCGCGCGGGCCGACCCAGAACGCTGTCGCGGTCGATGCCGAGAAAGCGGCGCGCCGCTTCTGAAACCAGCACCGCGCGCTTGTCTTCGGTGAAAAGCAGGATGCCATCCTGCAAATTGCCGAGAATCTGGTCGAGATTCTCGCGCAACGCGGAGTAGACCTCTTCCACGTTACGCATGCGCTGGCCAATTTTCTCGATTTTTGTCGAGACCAGCGCCGCCACGTCCTTTTTTGAAGCGGCTTTGCCCTCGGCTGTGGCTTCCTCGGCTGCCGTCAAGCGGTCCAGTTGCCGGCTGATCTCGTTCAACGGCCGCAAAGCCAGATTGCTCAGCAGAAATGCCGCCGTAAGCGCCACAATCAGCGCCAGCGCCATCAAGCGCAGCGCATTCTTGAGCAGCGGCTCGTACACCGCGCGCAGCAGCGACGTGTGCACGCCCACATTCACCGTGGCGAAGAGCTTACCGTTGTTCTCAAGGGGCGCTACGATGTCAAAGACTCCGGGCTCGCGAAAGGCCTGGGTCATCATGCGCAGAGGACTGGCCTTGAGGAGTTGATCGTAGTTGGGGCGCGAGGGCAATGGTTTGCCCTCGTTGTCGGGGTTGGTGCTCAGCAGCGTAATGCCCTGGCTGTCGCCAATGTTGACGTCGTACACTGTGGCGGAATAACGGTTCACCGACTCCAGAGCCGCCTGCAACTGCACATCGTTGCGCACCGTCTCGGCCACCAGTTCCTGCAACTCGCCGGGATGGCTGGGATCGACGGTACGGTCCCGTAGGCCGCTCTCCAGCGCATTTTGCAGCGCGAACCGCACCTGCCGCGCCACCATCAGGTCGGTATCGTAGGTCTGCTGCACCGCCGCTTTCACCAGTTGGTGAACATACACCAGCGACACCAGCCCCGCGATGAGAAACACCAGGGCCGAAATGGCCAGCACGAGTTTGGTTTTCAGGCGCATGGGAAATCGATCTTCAATGGGATCCCGTGTCTACCCGGCCGGTATCTCCCGCTCCCGGCCGTATTCCTTGAGCTTATTGTGCAGTGTCTTCAGGCTCACGCCCAGAATTTCGGCGGCGCGCGTCTTGTTCTGTCCCGTGACCTCGAGCGTGCGCAGGATGAGCAGCCGCTCGGCCTCGTCGACCGTTGCGCCCACGCGCACCGTCACCACATCTCCATCCAACAAAGCAGACTCCAGCCCCTGCTCCGCGCCAAATCCCTGGGGCAGATGTCGGGTATCGAGCAACGCGCCATCGGGGCAAAGCACCACCGCGCGCTCGATGGTGTTGCGCAGCTCGCGCGCGTTGCCCGGCCAGTTGTGAGCCAGCAGCCGTTCCAGCATCGGCGCCGAAATGCCGGACACTTTGCGCCCGTGCTTCTGGTTCATGTCGCCGATCATCGCCTCCACCATGGCCGGCAGGTCTTCCATGTGTTCGCGCAGCGGCGGCATGTTGATGTTGAAGACGTTGAGCCGGTAAAAGAGGTCGGCGCGCAGATGTCCCTGGGCCACGGCATGGCGGGGATCGCGATTGGTGGCTGCCAGCACGCGCACGTCCACGTCAAGCTCGGTGCGCGCGCCCAGCCGCCGCAACTTCCGCTCTTCCAGCACGCGCAGCAACTTGGCTTGCGTGCCGGCGGGCATTTCGCCCACCTCGTCCAGCAGCAGCGTGCCGCCCGAAGCCAGTTCGAAGCATCCGGCTCTGCGCTCCGCCGCGCCCGTGAATGCGCCTTTCTCGTGGCCGAAGATTTCGCTCTCAATCAGCGTTTCCGGAATCGCCGCGCAATTGACCGCGACGAAGGGCCGCGACTTGCGCGGGCTCAGCTCATGCAGCGTGCGCGCCACCAGTTCCTTGCCTGTGCCGCTCTCGCCGGTGATGAGCACCGGCACGTTCGACGGCGCAATCTGCTCGATCAGTCCGAAGATCTCGCGCATCGGCCGCGAGCTGCCCACCAGCGCGCCCAGCACGCCCGACTCGCGCAGCCGCCGCCGCGCCACTTCGAGCTCAATCGCGGTTTCGCGTTGCCTTGTTGCGTTGGCCAGGATGGTCTTCAGCCGCGTCGCGTCCACGGGCTTCTGCAGAAAGTCGTACGCGCCCAGCTTCATGGCCTCCACGGCCAGTTGAATCGAGCCCATGGCGGTGAGCACCACCACGGCCATGTTGGCGCTCAAGCCCACGCCTTCAGACAGCTTGGCCAGGAGCCCCATGCCGTCGAGCCGCGGCATCTTCAAGTCCGTCACCACAATGGCCGGATCCCACGCCAGCGTCTTTTCCCACGCCTCCACGCCGTCGCGCGCGGTCTCGGTGCGGTATCCCCATCCGGAGATCAGCTCCGCGAGGCCTGCCAATGCATTCGGCTCGTCCTCGGCGATCAAAACCTTGATATCGTTTTGCATAGGGGCGTTCCGCTCACCCATTAGCTTACCTGTTTGCCCGTGGCACCGGCGAAAGACGTGTTCTGCCTGGGATGGCCGCTTGAACCGGCACCTTCCCGTGTCCCATCCTTTCGCCCGGTTTTTAGGGCGAAAGGGTGGAACAGCACGAACTCCGATGACGCGAATTCACGCGGCCAGACACCACTACCGCTGCATGGGCCGAGCCTCTGCGTACGCTGCACCATCTACACTGGAACCATGCTGCCCTACGAAATCTCCGCCGCTGAAGCTGCCCAAATCCTGCGCGAAAAGGGCGCCCGGCTCGTGGACGTGCGCGAGACCTGGGAGTTCGCCACCACGCGCATTGAAGGCAGCCTGCACCTGCCGATGGGCGACGTGCCAACCCGCGCACAAAAGGAACTCGACATCGACGAGCGGCTGGTCATCGTCTGCCATCACGGCGTCCGCTCCATGAACGTCACCGCGTGGCTGCGCCGCCAGGGCTTTGAAAAGGCCCAGTCGCTGCGCGGAGGCATCGACGCCTGGTCAATCGAAGTCGATCCCGCCGTGGCGCGGTACTGAAGCTTCATGCTTCCGCTTAGGGCACGGCAGGGCCTCGTCCAGGCTCGGCCGCCCCAGGGCGCAGGGATAGGCCCAGCGTCGTAATCACCGGGTCGGGGAGTTCCTCAAAATAAAGCACCGCCGATTCTGCTTCGTGACGGTTGAAGGCCCAAAGCCCGCAAGTTGCAACGATAACTACGACAATCAAGCTGGCATAGCGCGGGGCCATGCTGAGCGCTTGCATTTCGAACGGTCCAAACCAAACTGCAAGGACCAGCAAGACGACGACAAATCCCCAGAATGCGAACTGAATGTTCGCTTTTCCCGGCAAGTAGGAGCAAGTAAAAGGGACTTTATAGAAGCCGACCAGACTGATCTCGGCAAAGAACCAGCCCAAAAGAGCCAGGAACGCAAGGTGATCCACCACCTGATGCCACGGCCTGAAAGAGAGCGCCAGGCCCGCCGCGACCAGCCAGACCGGCAGCACGGCAAACAGAAGCTGAAACCGCCGCGTCGCGGCGATGTACTTCTGCGACGGGCAAAGCTGCGTAACACGCAAGATCCAGTTGGCGTGCAGAGAAATCGGCAACGGGAAAACGTTGCGCATTCCGGCGACCGCAAGGGCCATCATTGCGATGGTAGAAGTGAGAAAGCCGGGAGACAGATGCCGGAGCCCGGGCGCTGAAAGCTCGCCACGCACCAGCGCGAGCGCAAGGGCGAAGACGATGGAGAGATAAAACGCCAGCACCACGCGATGCTGGCGGCTGCGCGTGATCGAACGGAAGCTGAAGAGGACAATTGCGGTTTCGAGAGGGCTGCCGAAGCGCGGCGTCCAATGCCAACCTGTTGCTTGCGGCACCAGGTCCGGCTCTTCGACGGATTTCTTCATGGTACGCAAATAACACAGGATCAAGGACGCGACCGCTCCCGAGGCAGCTAGCCCAAGACCGATCCATGCACGGTGAGCCAGCCAGGCCAGCGCCGGGGGCAACGAGCCGTTCAGTTGGTTAAAAAGTGCGAAGAACCAGTAGGGCGGCGAGAACGCGAGGACGCGATGATTCCGCGGGTCGGTCCATTCGGCCAGATTCGTGAAGATCGGCAAAAGGAAGAACGCCCCGAGGAAGAGACCGTATGCGCCGAGTTGCAGGACGGCTGAAAGGCTGAGGAAGACGCGGCGCGGCAGCAGCAGCGCAGTGAATCCCTGCACGTTGAGCACGGCGCAGTATAGGAACAGGCTGCTAGCGGCCATGGTGAACCAGTAGGCCGAGCAGGATCGAAAGAACCCGGTAAGGCCCCCCAGAATCGGGGGCCAGGCAAGGCCCGAGGCGGAGTTCAAGGCGAGGATCGACATGCCCACAATGGCTCCCGTTGCAGAGACCTTGGCAAGGAGGATGGTGAGCGGGCGGATGGGCAGAGGCGAGAGCACCATGACATCGCGCCGGTCAGGAAAGATGCTGTCCCAGCTGACGACCGCAATGAGCCCAACCACCAGCATCATGTCGCAGATGAGGGACTGTTCCTTGCCCCAGATGAACGCCAATAGAGCCGCAGGCGGGAGCGGCCGGCTTCTGATCGACATCAGGAAGGCTTCGGCGGCATGAATCAGGCTGAACATGATGAGCACGCCGGCAAACTGTCCGAGGAATCGCGGAATATCGGCTTCGATTGACAAGGCTTCAAGGTCGATCACGCGAAGGAGAAACTGGCGAACCAGAACGCGGAACTGGAGCGGCAGGCGGCGAATTAAGTTTTGGATCAGCTTACGCATGGATCAAGTCGGCAATCTGCCGCGCCATGGAGCCAGAATCCTGCTCGACGGCGAGCTGCGAGAAGATGGCTTCGAGCGTGGGCAGCTCCATCAACGAACGTAGGTGTGCGATGGAGTCGTCGGCGACGAGCTTGCCGCGGTGCAGGATCACAACGCGCGTGCAGACGCGCTCGACCGTGTCGAGTTCGTGCGAGCTGAAGAGCACCACCTTTCCCCGCGTTGCAAGTTCCTGAATGAGACTGCGCAGCACCAGAGCAGAGCCCACGTCGAGCCCGGAGAAAGGCTCGTCGAGCAGGATGAGATCGGGATTGTGCAGGAGCGCCGCGGCGATAAGAATCTTCTGCCGCATGCCCTTCGAATAGCCGGAAATCGATGCGTGCCGGTCGTCATGAAGAGAGAGCAGCCGCAGAAGGCCGTCGATTTGCTCCGCGGACTCGCGCTGCGGCAGATTGCGGAGCTGCGAGACCATGGTGAGGTATTCGGTTCCGGAGAGATGCGTGTAGAGGTATGGCTCCTCCGGGACATAGCCCATGCGGCGCTTGTAGGCAATCGGGTCGTCCTGAATTGATTTGCCCTCAAAGAAGATCTGGCCGAAGGTCATCTCGATGAGGCCAGTAATCATCTTCATCGTGGTGGTCTTGCCGGAGCCATTCGGCCCGAGGTAGCCGGTCACTTCGCCCTGCCGGGCGCAGAAACTGACATCGTCGACCGCGGGAATTCCAGCGAAATGCTTGGAAACATTGCGCAGTTCTAGCATGGGTCACCTGCCTTAGTTTGACAGCGGGAAGCGGAGAATTGTCCCCCTAAATGATCTTGCCGGCACTACCGGCCCGGTTTCGAACGGCGCCCTGCGCGGGCATTCGTAGCGGCTCCCATCGTACCGCGTCCCGCTTTGGGGTTCTATACTCGCTTTTGACTGTTCTTTGAAGGGAGCAATTTCATGTCTTCTTCCGCCGTTGCATTTGCCCGCGAAAACCATCCTCGTTTTCTGAACGAACTGAAGGCTCTGCTGCGCATTCCGTCCGTCTCCACCGATCCCGAGCACAAGGCCGATTGCCGCAAGGCAGCCGAAGCGCTGCTCGCCGAACTAAAGCGCATCGGCCTGGAAAATGGGCGCCTGATTGAGGGCGAAGGCCATCCCCTGGTCTACGCCGACTGGCTGCACGCTGCCGGCAAGCCCACCGCGCTCATCTACGGCCACTACGATGTGCAGCCGCCCGATCCGCTCGACGAGTGGCTTTCGCCGCCTTTCGAGCCCACCGAGCGCAATGGCAATCTTTACGCTCGGGGATCGGCTGACGACAAGGGGCAAATATGGGCGCAGGTCAAGGCCCTCGAATCGTTGCTGGCCGCCAACGGCTCGCTGCCACTGAATGTCCGCGTCCTGTTTGAAGGCGATGAAGAAGTGGGAGGAGAGGTCATTGCGCAATATGTGGCCTCAAAGCCCGCCGATCTCAAGGCCGACTTCGCGCTCGTCTCCGACACCGAACTCTTTGCGCCCGGCCTGCCCACGCTTTGCGTGGGTCTGCGCGGCATGATCTACACCGAGCTCGAGGTGCGCGGCGCCAAGACCGATCTGCACTCCGGCATGTACGGCGGCGCAGCGCCCAATCCTTTCGTCTCGATCTGTCACATCATCGCCAAGCTCAAGGACGAAAACGGCCACATCCTCATCCCCGGCTTCTACGACGGCATCATCCCGCCCAGCCCCGAAGAGCTGGCCGCATGGAAAAGCCTTCCCTTCGACGAGGAGGAATACCGGAAGACCGAGGTCGGTTCGAAGCAACTGGTCGGCGAGGCCGGCTTGAGCGTTCTGGAGCGCACCTGGGCGCGCCCCACGGTCGAGGTACATGGCATTCCCGGCGGCTTCATTGGCGCGGGCGCCAAAACCGTCATCCCCGCCAAGGCGACTGCCAAAATCTCCATGCGCCTGGTTCCCGGCATGACTCCAGCCAAGGCCTTCGAACTCTACAAGAGCTATGTGGAGAAGATCGCCCCCGCTGGTGTCGACGTGGAAGTGCGGCTGATTCACGCGGGCGACCCCTGCCTCATTCCCGTCAACAACCGCTACATCCAGGCGGCCACGCGCGCCCTGCATGAGGTATGGGGCAAAGATACCGTCTTCATCCGCTCCGGCGGTTCCATTCCCATCGTCGGCGATTTCGACCGCCATCTGGGCCTGCCCAGCGTGATGATGGGATTCAGCTTACCCGACGACAGCATTCACGCGCCCAATGAGAAGTTCAACCTGAAGAACTTCGAACTGGGCATCACCTCGCTGATCCGCTTCCTGGAGGAGGTCGGCAGTTGAATTCGGCCGGGCTGCCGAGACTGTCCCGTGCCCCATCCTTTTCCGCGCGTTTTGCGGAAAAGGGTGGGATCATGCGGCCCCGAGGCCTCGTGTGGTGATGAACCTCAGTGCCGCATCGGAACCGGACGCAGTTGGCTTCGTGCTCGCGGGCGGCCAGTCCAGCCGCATGGGCCGGGATAAGGCTCTCCTGGAGTTTGCGGGCAGGCCTCTGGCCGTGGATGCACTCGCCGTCTTTGCCGAGGCCGGTCTTCCGGCCATGATTGCCGGCGCTGCCGCGTCTGCTCGCACATCCCTTGAGGCTTTCGCGCCCGTCATCGAGGATGCCTCACCCGGCCTCGGTCCGCTATCAGGCATTTGTGCCGCGCTTTCGGCCACTTCCGCGCGCCATGCCGTGTTTTTGCCCGTCGACCTGCCCCTCCTGCCGGCCTCGCTCCTTGTTTACCTTCTGCGCTACGCCCGAATCACCGGAAGCGCCGTCACCGTTGCCTCGGTTTCGGGTTTTACGCAGACTTTTCCCGCGGTTCTCGACCGCACCGTGCTGCCCGCGCTGCAAAACGAGCTTGATGCGCAGCGGTACGGCTGTTTTTCCGCGTTCCAGGCGGCTTGCGCAGCCGTGGGCCAGTCTGTCAGCAGTGTCGCCGTCGAACTGCTCGCCCAGACCGGCGAGGTTTCCGATCCCCTGGGGCTGCCCCCGGCCCATTGGTTTCTCAACCTGAATACGCCGGACGATCTCGCGCGGGCCGAAGCCCTTCGTGACAAGCTCCGGGGTCGGCGCATCGCGTAAGCTGTTCTCAAGGGCATGTCGGACGCTGACTCTCAATCCGAGTTCCTGAAGCCGCTGAAGGCGGAACTTGAAGCGCTGGCGCAGCCGCCGGTCTCCGACGGTCCGCCCTCCATCGCTCCGCCGGGGCCTCCTCCGTTAGGCCCCATCGTCCAGTTCGACCGGGTCTCGATTTCGTTCGACGGCCGGCCAGTTCTTGAGGACGTCAGTTTTTCCGTCGAGCGCGGCCAAACTCTATGCATTCTTGGCCGCAGCGGCGTCGGCAAATCGGTATCCCTGCGCATGATCATGGGTTTTCTCAAGCCCGACTCGGGTTCCATTCACGTCGAAAACCAGGAGATTACCAGCCTCGGCGAGGAGGGCATGCGCGCCATTCGCAAGCGCGTCACCATGGTCTTCCAGAATGGCGCATTATTCGACTCGCTCAGCGTGCGCGAAAATGTGGCCTTCCCTTTACGCGAGCGCGGAGGCCTGGCCGATGACCAGATCGATCAGATCGTGGGCAGGTTGATTGGCCTGGTGGGGGCAGAAGATGTAGCCGATGTCTTGCCGGCCAGTCTATCTACCGGACGTAAGCGTGCAGTAGCCATGGCGCGCGCTCTGGCCGCGCAGCCTGAAGTCGTGCTCTACGACGAGCCCACCACCATGGTCGATCCGTTGATCGCCCGCCATGTGGGGGACCTCATTCAGCGTCTCAAGCATCAGTTGGGCTTTACCAGCATCGTGGTCACGCACGATACCCGCTTCGCGCGCGCGCTGGCCGATACCGTCCTTTTCCTGCATCAGGGCAGGGCGCTCTTCTTCGGCCCCCTCGAGGCGTTTCTCGCCTCCAAAGATCCTGATATTGAGCAGTTTTTGATCCTGGATGCCTATCTACTGCCTACGGTATAAAGACTTTATTGTTTTTGTAACCACTCTGGGGTAAGATAAGGGAACTATAAGAGAGATAGAGAGACCGCTCAGTAACCATGTTGCTGGGCTCTCTCGTAACCCAACGTCCCTGCAATTCTCTTGCAGCCCTCACTTTATTGGGTGATGCTTTAGAAAACGAATTGCAAATGAGACGAATCTAATTCGGTGGGGCAACAACTCACGGACTTCCCACGTGATGTGCTTTCAAGGACCTGCATAGGTTCCTTATTTGCGAGTGTTATTCATCGCATTAGGGCCTTTTATTACGCAATACGGTTCTTCTTTTTACGCAGATGTTTGCTTGGATCAAGTTCCGTTGGCGTCGGATTTTACTCGCCCACGAGGGTAAGTCCATTAGTATGCGTATGTTACGGCGGCTTCGTACATCGCAGGGGCTGGTCTCACTGGGGCGCCGGGGCGGCCCGGAAAGATTCACCGAGCGCAATTCTCTGGCTTTTCCCGTGTCTTTCTTTGCAGGATCGGCATTGGGGAATCGGACCCGTTTTTCCGTTCACGACGTTGTAATGCATTTTTGCTGTGCTTTTATTTCCTTGCGAATTAATCCCAACAGCACGCCGTCCAGGCGCTTTTGAAAGTTTGAGGTCTGCGTTTCTCTTATGGCGAGTTCGGATTTTTGGCAAAGGCTGTCTTCTTCCCTGGCTTTGTCGGCCGAATGGGAATCGAGCATCGCGAGCGGCTCCGCGCGATCCACTCGTGGTACGGCCAAACTCTGGATGGTGCTGGATGTCGTCACGGTCTGCCTTGCTGCGGCTGTGACCACGATCTTCGAGTTCCACACCACGCCCCTGAACGGCGCCAGAGGATTCTTGCACGGGACCCTGTTTTTCGGCCGTTCGAAGTGGATTTTGCTGGCTTTGCTGTGCGGGTTCACCGTCACCCTCATCGATATCAGCCGCCGCATGCACTTGTACACGCCGGCGCGCCTCACCAATTTCCTCCACGAGCAGAGACTCAGTGCCCAGGCATGCTTCACTTCAGGCCTGCTGCTCACCGGCGCGCTTTACATGGTGCGCGCCATTTATATTCCGCGCGGCATCGTTTTGAGCACCGTGCTGCTGGTCGCATTCGCCCTGGGCTTGCGGCGGTTCGTCTATCGCGTGCTCCTCTATCGGCGCTTCGACCGCGGCCTGGATACGCGCAACGTGCTCATTGTCGGCACCGGGGCTGAGGCGCAAGCTCTGCGCCATCATCTCGACAGCATCCGCCATCTGGGATACACCTTCAAAGGCTTCATCGAACTCCCCGGTTCCGTGGCGCGCACGCAGATGGCCCCCGGCGACGTTGTGGGCAACCTCGACACTCTCTTCCAGAATGCCCGCAAGCAGTTTATCGACGAGATATTTTTCACCACGCCCTGCGAACGCAGAATCGTTCAGGACGTGCTGGAGCAGGCGCGGGTTCACGGCGTGGATTTGCGCGTGGTTCCCGACATGTACGACGCTGTGGCCTGGGACAGTCCCATCGAGTACATCGGCCAATTTCCCACCATGCCGCTGCATCGCGGCGAAGTGCCGGAACTGGGGATCATTTTCAAGCGCGTCTTCGATGCCATCTTTTCCGTCCTGGCGCTCATTTTCATCTCGCCCCTGCTGGTGGTCGTCGCCATCGCCATCAAGCTCGATTCACCCGGCCCGGTCTTCTACACCTCTGAGCGCATCGGCAAAAAGGGAGTGGTCTTCCGCTGCATCAAGTTCCGCACCATGGTTCTGGACGCAGATGCCCGCCGTGCCGAGATCATGCACATGAATGAGCGCGACGACGTGCTCTTCAAAATCTCGAACGACCCGCGCATCACCCGTCTGGGACGGTTCCTGCGCAAATATTCGCTGGATGAGCTGCCGCAGTTCTTCAACGTCCTGGCCGGCGACATGAGCATTGTCGGCCCCCGCCCGCCCCTGGCCGGCGAAGTGCGCAAATACGACCTCAGCCACCTCCGCCGCCTGGATGTCACTCCGGGGATTACCGGGCTGTGGCAGGTGCAGGGCCGTCAGGATCCATCGTTTGCCAGCTATGTCTCCCTCGACGTCGCCTACATCGAAAACTGGAGCATCTGGCTGGACTTCAAGATCATCCTGCGCACCATCGCCGTGGTCTTTGCCGGCACCGGCTCCTAGTGGCTCGTGTGTGGGTCTTGTGCGTGGAGCGATTCCCTAAGACTCGTCAAAGACTCCGGACCGCGTGTTGAGGGGCGACGGTTTGGTCGCGTCACTCGTTGACGGGTCCGAACCGGCTTCACGTTTGGATTTCCGGCGCACTCCCAGGTTGTTGATTGCGTAATCGATGTAGGGGGACTTGAGCTCGGGGTTCAGTCCCAGGAAGCGGCAGGTCGCCACCACCTGGTCCACGATGAACCGCGGATGATAGGCGGCAAGTTCCTGGCCCATCTCTTCCCTCACCATGTACAAAATGAAGTTGAACACGTCGTCGCGCAGCGTCAGGCCCTGCCGCGTGCACTCCCGCTCGAAGATGATCCGGTAGTGCTCCAGGTCCGGCGGACCCACTTCGATCTTGTAGGGAAGCCGGCGCAGGAAGGCCGGATCCATCAGGTCTTCCGGCTCCAGGTTCGTGGAAAAAATCACCAGTTCCTCGAACGGAATGCTGAACGTCTTGCCGGTATGCAGCTTGAGATAGTCCACGCGGCTTTCCAGCGGAACAATCCAGCGATTCAGCAGATTGCCCGGGCTCACCAACTGCCGGCCAAAGTCGTCGATGAGGAAACATCCGCCCAATGCCTTCATGTGCAGCGGCGCTTCGTAGAAATGGCCCGACTCGTCGTAGCGCAGGTCGAGCATCTCCAGCGTCAGTTCGCCGCCGGTGATGACGAAGGGCCTGCGGCAGGTCACCCAGCGCTGGTCGTAGGTCTCACGCCGGATAAACGAATGGCCATCGTCTTCGTCTTCCATTAACGGGCTGATGGGACTATGCACGCTGGGATCGTAGAAGCGGATGATTTGGCCCTCCACCATGATGGCGTAGGGCACGTAGATCACATCCTGAAAGACGCTGGAGAAGCTCAGAGCCACGGAGGTCTTGCCGTTTCCCGGCGGACCGTAGAGCAGGATGGCCCTGCCCGAATTCAATGCCGGCCCCGTTTGTTCCACGATATTGTCAGCCAAAGTCAGTTCGCTGACTGCCTTGCGGATTCGCTCCTCGCTAATGCGTTCGTTGGTCGGCTTTTGCAGATTCACGCGGTCGATAAATTCCGCCAGGGGCACGGGAGCGGGTCCCACGTAACCCAGGCGTTTGATTGCCTCCTGCGTCCAGCGCCGGCCCTCATCGGTCAGCGCATAGGTCATGCCGATGGGACTATCGGAGTTGCGCGATCCCAGGACGTACAGCAATTGCCGCTCGATCGCAAGCTGGGTCAGGTCGATCACGATCGTCAGCGGCAACTTGATGGCATCCGCATACTGGGCGATGCCGCTCAGGCCGAAGGTATAAATCACCTTCATCAGCAGGGCCAGCAGCTCGGTTTCTTCGATGCCGGTCGCGGCAATGTCTTTGGGCTCTTTCGGTATGCGGTGGAGAAACCCGTCCAGCACGGACTGATCGATGGCTCCCGCGGCCACAAGGTTCTCGCCAAGACGTCCGCCGTGCGTCTTCGTCCGTTCCAGCGCTCCCGTCACATCTTTTTCTGTGACCAGCTTTGCGCGGATGAGTAGATCGCCTAATCGCATTCGGGATTCGATGGTATCCCCCCGGCAGTTTTCCTGCCTTTTAGCCGCAATGGCCGAATGCCCCGGGTTGCAGTGGCGTCGCAGACGGCACACACAAAGACAACCTTCGGCAGATTCGAGTGTAAGTGGATGCTAACGGGTAAAAAATCCCCCGTTGGAGGGTAACGTTACTGTAGCCGGTCCGGTTTTCGACAATTCCGGTGTCTCGGCGCAGTCCGAAAACTGTGGCGCCCGCAGCTCTGTGGAATCTCTTCGTGAGCCATTCCAAATCTTTTCATATCAAAGATTTAGAAGGCTGGAAAGCTCTTGGCATGGGACCTGCCGCCGCCCCTCAGTGCGCCGCTTCAGGCGCACTCCCCGCATTCCACGCGATTTAAAATGGAATTGTGAAGATCGCGCTGGCCCAGATCGACCCCACGGTCGGTGATTTTACCGGGAACATCGACAAGATCGTTGCCGCTTGCCGCCGCGCGGCGGAACAGGGTGCACGCCTCGCGGTCTTTTCCGAACTTGCCATCTGCGGATATCCTCCCGCCGACTTCCTTGAGAAACCCAGCTTCCTGGCCCGCTGCCGCGCGGCCGTGGACGAACTGGCCGCGGCAACCGGCGAGCTGCCGACAGCTGTGCTCACCGGCGTCGCTCTTCCTGCCGGCGGAGAGGACGGCAAACCAGCCTTCAACGCCGCCGTCCTTCTCGACAAGGGCCAATTGCTTCTCGAGCAGCACAAGCGGCTCCTGCCCTTTTACGATGTCTTTGACGAGCAGCGGTACTTCTCGGCGGCTGAGTCTCAAAAGGTCGTCGAGCTCGACGGCGTTCGCCTCGCCATCACCATTTGCGAGGACGCGTGGAACGACAAGAACTTTTGGCCGCGCCGCCTCTACACCGTCGATCCCGTGGAAGAGCTGATGCGCCAGAAGCCCGCGCTGCACATCAACCTTTCCTCGTCGCCGTTCTGGCACTCCAAGCGCACCATCCGCCGCGAGATGCTGGCCGCCATCGCCAGCCGCGACGGCATTCCTGTTCTGATGTGCAATCAGGTGGGCGGAAACGACAGCCTGATCTTTGACGGCTCTTCCTTCGCGCTCAACGGGCGCGGCGAGCTGATTGCACAGGCGGCTTCGTTCGTCCAGGATCTGGTTCTTGTCGATCCCTTCCACGCCCCGCCCATTCCGGTTCCTGAAGACGAAGATACGGAGGCTACCTGGCGCGCCCTGGTGCTGGGCACGCGCGATTACGTGCGCAAGTGCGGATTCCGCAAAGCCATCGTGGGCTTGAGCGGCGGCATCGACTCCGCTCTGGTAGCCGCGATTGCCGCCGAGGCCCTGGGCGCAGAGAATGTGATCGGCGTCGGCATGCCCAGCCCCTATTCTTCCGCCGGTTCCATCGACGACAGCCAAAGGCTGGCCGCGAACCTCGGCATTCGCTTTGAAACCATCTCCATCCGCTCGCTCTTTGCCGAGTTCAATCAGGCTTTGCAGCCTGTCTTTCATGGCATGAAGGAAGACATCACCGAGGAGAACATCCAGCCGCGTATTCGCGGCACGCTGCTGATGGCGCTTTCCAACAAGTTCGGCGCCCTGGTGCTCACCACCGGCAACAAGTCCGAGATGGCGGTGGGCTACTGTACGCTCTATGGCGACATGGTCGGGGCCCTGGCGGTCATCGGCGATCTGGTCAAGACGCGCGTCTACGCAGTCTGCAATTGGCTGAATCGAGACCAGGAAAAAATCCCCGCCGCGATTCTCTTGAAGCCTCCCTCCGCCGAACTGCGCCCCGGCCAGATGGACACCGATTCGCTTCCCCCTTACGACGTACTCGATCCCATCGTTGAGGCTTACGTGGAGCGCTACGAAACGCCGGAGCGCATTGCCGCCGAGCACGGAATCTCCCTCGATCTGGTCCTGCAAACAGTGCGCCTGATCGAGCGCTCTCAGTACAAACGCCAGCAGGCAGCCCCGGTGCTCAAAGTCACCGCCAAGTCGTTTGGCATGGGGCGCAGATTCCCCATTGCCGTCAAAGTTCAGGTGTAAGAAGCAGAGAATAGGGAACAGGGATCAGACCAGCCGTTCACACCACGTGCAGCCGCGCCGGAGGCGCAATGGTTGTTAGCCCCGCGCTTCAGCGTGGGGATGAGGGCAAGAAAGAGCCGCCAGCCCCGTAGGGGCGGCGCAAAAGAGCGCGCAAAACACGCCAATGCCTTTCATGCGATCATCCCGAGTCCAGATGTAGCCCATCCCCCCAAGCCCGCGTTATAAGCTAGTGTGAGGGAGCTTTCCCGCGTCTAAGGAGAACCGCTTGATCCGTCCGTCTGTTCGTTTGCTCGGCGCCGCTGCGCTGATTGCCCTCTTCGTTCCGGTATTCCAGGCTGCTGCCCAGCAGCATGTGCCTCCTGCGCCCGATGCGAGCGCCCAGCAGGCGCCTGCCGCACCGGAGCAGTCCTCCGCTGAACCTTCGGCCCCGGCCCCAACTGCCGCGCCGGTGTTTCCCAAGCCCAATCCGGCCGACTTTACCGCCGCCTCGCCGACCAAGGAGACCGTGGATGCCTTTCTCACGGCGAACTGGGGATTCGACGAGAACCGCATTTGGCAGGTGGAGGCCATTCTCAAGACTGAAGTGGAAAACGTGAGCGAAGTGGTCGTCTACATCGGCGACAAAACAGGCAAGGAAAAGCCCGCGAGGTTCGCGTTTTTTGTGATGCCCGACGGCAAGCACATCATCAGCGGCGACAGCATCATCAAGTTTGGCGATCATCCGTTCGCTGGAGTCCGCCAGGAGATGCAGCAACGCGCCGATGGCCCGTATCGCGGCTCGGCATCGAAGGACCTGGAACTGGTGGAGTTCGCCGACTTTGAGTGCCCGCACTGCAAGGATGCTCAGGCCAACATGGAAAAGCTGGTCGCGGATTTTCCCAAGGCGCGTATCGTCTTTCAGAACTTTCCCATCGCGGCCATCCATCCCGCGTCCGAGCAAGCGGCCGAGTACGGCCTGTGCGTGACCAAGCTGGGCGGCAGTTCCGCTTTCTTCCAATTCGCCGCGGCAGTTTTCGACGGCCAGGATGGTCTTGCCACTCCCGACGGCGCTGCCCTCACCCTCAACAGCGCGGTCATCAAGGCGGGGCTCGATCCGACGAAGGTTTCGGCATGCGCCGCCACGCCTGAGATCAAGGCCAATGTCGATGCTTCAGTCAAGCTCGGCACCGACGTGGGCATCAACTCGGTTCCGACCCTCGTCGTCAACGGCCACGAGGTTCCCATCGGCCAGATTCCTTACGAAACCCTGAAGAAGATCGTCGAATTCCAGGCCAAGCTCGACGGCGTTTCCGCCCGATAGCCCGGCTGCGATCTCCCGTGCCCCATCCTTTCCGCGCTTTTGCGGACAGGGTGGGAAGCCGCGGCCTGTATCCCGCGCCTCGCCCTCGCCTTGCGAGGCGGATTCCTCTCCCCCGTCACACACCTCTCTTCAAGATGCACGCCGGCAGGCGCGCATCTTATCGCAGAGAGCCAGCCTTACGGGGTACCTTGGAGGCCGGAGATTTGGCTCTGGGGATTGAGATTGGCGATCCAGTCCGCGTGCTGCGCAAGGCGCACCGGCACCACGCGCGCGGCAAGCTCAAGGAAAAATGCAGGGCTCAGGAAGCCGTTGGGCTTATCAAGATAGAGACCTATTGTGGGAATGCGGTCACTATAGTGCCTTAGCGGCTCCGAAACTCCATGAACGAAGACCAGGCTCGAAAAGCCTTGCCGGATCAGCGATTCAATCAAATAGCCGCGTAAGACCATCGACAGCGAGTCCGCTGGATACTCCTGGTCGCGATTCATCTGCAGATACATGGTGGGTTGGCCGTGGCAGTACCAGCCCCCCTGAACCGCCAGCCACTTGCCGTTGCTCGCCCGCAACCCGGCCAGCATGGGCCGGTCCGCAGTGGAACAAAGCTGGATCCTGAACTCTATGGCCGCTCTCTGTGCCGGGGCCTGCGATTCATCTGCCAGCTCCAACGCGGCAGCGCGAAACTCGGCAATGGTCAATGGCTCTATATAGGCGTGTCCGTGCTTTTCAAACTGGCGTCGATAATAGCGAAGGTTCCGGCGCGTGCGCGGTCCCATTTGGCTCAGGAATGCTTCATAACTGGAAGCCAGAGGGAGTAGAGCGTTGCTCAACTCCTCGTTGCGGTACGAGGCAACTGCGCCGATGGGACTGACAATTCCTTCCCCTGCATAGAGCTCGAACTCCGATAAGGGGATGGCAAGCCTGACGCCAAGAACCGTCTTGCGGGTCAGCAGATGGGAGACCGCGGTGCGCCACACAGTTTCCCGATCTTCCCGCCGGGAGGCGATCATGGGGCCGAGCCGCGTGTCGCCAAAGATCATGCCCGTGCGAATGCCCGCGAGCTTTCGCTCTCTCACGTAAACGATGCCGATGACCTCGCCCGCGCGCCGCAGCACAACCACTCGGGGAATGCATTGCTCGCGCGGAATTGTCGCCAGGAAGAATTTCGGGCAAAGGGATCCCAATGCATCGCCGGCCAGCCGTTTGGCGTCCCCAGCGAGCCGCAGAATGTCTTCAGCGCCGTGGACGCTTTCTGCGCGGCAATCATCTGATTCCAGGTTTGTCATCAGCTGAATTAAAAACGAGAATCGGAGGGCGGCGGACGCCCCGGGCTGCAACGAATAGCTTCCAATCGGACAGTAACCCGAGGGCAGGGGAGGAAGAACCTGGGTTTCCGCGAAAAAATCAAAAAAACAAGGCCGGCTTCTGTTCACCAGCCCTGGCGGTGGTTCGACCCCGTGAGTTGCCGCCTCAACTATGAAGAAATGTGCAGCAAGTATAGCCGGACGCGGCCGGCAAAAGCAATGAAAATACCACCAGAGGCCGGCGGCCAAACCTATGCATAGAACGGATCGGCGAGGCGCGGGGGCCAGGCCTTGCGAGGGCGGGAAAGGTTCTCTACTGCGTTGTGCTCGATTCCACTCGCATCATCGCCGTGCGTCCCGCCGCCTGCGACCCGCGCACCACGTGCGGCGTCATCACAATCACCAGCGTCGCGTAGTTCTTCTCGAAATCCTTGTCGGTTGCGTTGTTCATCCCCGGAATCTCGCTGAGCCCGGGGGTGCCGCTGATCGCCTGGCTCTGCGACTTGTCCATCTCGGTGGCTATCACCGTCGCCTCGCCCTCCTTGAGCGTCACCACGCCGGTATACTCCCGGTGGTTGAGCACCGGGTTGCCGTCGATCGAAGCTCCGGAAAGCGCGTCGAGCTTCATTTCAGCGGTTAGCGCCACGTCGCCGTTGCGTAGCGCCTTGGGCGTGACGGTCAGCGTCAAACCCAGGTCCTGGTACTGCACCATCGGGACGTTCGGCACCGTGCTTGTTAGAGATGACAGCAGGGAACTGAGACTGCTCGACGTTCCTGCCCCCGTCAATCCCGCAATGCTTCCCAGGTTTCCCGAAAGGCTCGAATAGGAAGAAGTCTGGATGGGGTATCGTTCGCCCAGCTTGATCTCGCCCTTGTCGCCGTCCTCAAGGCGGAGCTGGACCTGATCGAGCTCGCGCGAGTCGGACGTGTTCAGGTTGAGGTTGAAGGTGGTTGACCCAGGAACCAGTGCCGATTCCGTAAGCCCCCCGCCGAAGATGGCGAACCCGCTGGAGAGCAGGGGGTTTGTCACTTGACCGGCGGCAATCAAAATGCCAAGAATCGCCAGCGGGTCGTTGGGCGAAGCCAGTCCCGATGAAATAATCTGCTGCACCAGACTTTGGTTTGCCTGCAGAATCGAATCTGCCTCCGCGGTCACATTGAAGGCCGACATGCTCTGCGGCAATTGTGCGCCGGTGTTGCGATCGCTGGTGTGCGCCACCTGGATGAGGCGCACGTCCAGCAGCACCTGGCTGCGCCCATTGAGGAGGCTCTGCACCGTGGCATTGAAAGATTCCAGGGTGCGCTGGGAAGCGCGCAGGGTAATGGCTCGTGCGCTGGGCGAAAGCGTCGCCTGCTGCACCATGAAGATATTCTTTGCCACCGACAACACGTCGTTCAGCTCATCGTCGCTCAGCCCGGTCAGGTAGATCGTTTCCACTTCCTGGCGCAGAAAGTCATTCCGGTTCGTCATGGTGTCCGCGGCCACCAGCACGTGGTGCGCGTCCACCGGTACGAAGAAGGTGTTCGTGGCCAGGCTCAACACGCGCGCCGCCTGCTCAAAGCTCACGTCGTCCACATCGAACCGGGTCAGGAATGGGCTCACGCTGGTGTGGAGCATCGTCGTCAGGCCGTAGGTGTGAAATACCTGGCGGATGATCTGCTCCCGATCCTCGTGCAGGTGAAAGCTGTGCAGTCCCGGACTGGGTTCCAGCTGCACCGGGCCGGCCAGGGATTTGCCCCTTTGCTCGTAAATCGCCTGCGGCTGGCTTCGCGCGACGTCGTCTGCCAGCTCGTCGAGATGTTGGTTGACTTCGATGTTCGTCGGGTCGAGCGCACGGGCGCGCTGCAGCGCCGCTTGCGCCGCAACCTCGTTGCCCAGCAGCCGCGCCTTGGCCGCGTCCTGAATCAACGCCGTGACCGCATGGTTGCGCGCCACAGTGGCGGCCAGCCGATAGTCGGCATTTGTGGGATCGAGCGCGGCCGCCTGCGCAAAGCCCTTCATGGCTTCTTCAAACTGGCGATCCAGAAACAACTTGCTTGCAGCGAGATAGAGTTTGGTGGCGCGCCGCCGATCGCTCGCGCGCGGCTGCGCACTTTCCGGGCGCGGCTGCACTTCTTCGTTGTCCGGAACTGTACTCCGAGCGGCCGCCGGCGCGGTCTGGCCTTCGGGCGCGCTTGGGCCCGCAGGCGCCGCCGGAGCTGTCGTTTGCGCCGCAAGCGCCCCGGCAGTCAGGAGCAACGCCAACCCCGCAGCACATCCGACTGCCACGGATCGCGATTCCCGCCAGACTCTCGCCGATAAGATGGAGTCGCTTGCCGACTCGCTGACTCGCTGACTCGCTGACTCGCTCCTCGCCCACGCGCCAGTGGTTTGCCGCCGCAGCTTCATGGCCTGCACCTCATGCCCTGCTCTTGGTCGTGGTCAGCAAATCCGCCAACGAAGAGACACAGGCTTCGGGCTTGCACTCCAGCAACTCGTCAAAGGTGCATCGGCCGGTGGCTACCGCAATCACAGGAAGGAAATTGGAGTGTGCGGCCTCGATGTCGCGTGGCGTGTCGCCCACCACGCATACATTGGCTTCGCGTCCCGCCATCTCGCGCGCCTTCCACGCCGCGTGGGCAATCAGCTCCCCGCGGATGGGGAAGTGATCGCTGAAGCCCCCGAAGCGGAACCACTCCCGCAGACCGGCCTTCTCAATCTTGATCCAGCCGATGGCTTCCAGATTGCCCGTGGCCACGCCCAGCAGGGCGCCTTTCTGGGCCAGGTGGCGCAGCGCGTCTTCCACGCCCGGCATCAACGCCAGGTCCAGCTCGTGACGCCGCTCGGCAACGCTGTTGCGCATCGCCTCCAGGATCGCGTCCACGCGCTCTTCCAGCAGCTGGGCTGGAATGCCCGCCTGGTGGCAGGCTTCGCGCAGGATGGCGGTGTCGGTATTGCCGTGCAGCAGGATCCCGCCCAGCGTGATCTCAAAGCCCGTCACGCGCTGCACGCTGGCGGCGAAGGAATCAAAGTGCACGCGGTCGCGGCTGCGCAACAGCGTGCCGTCGATGTCGAAGAGATAGGCGTCCTGCCCGTCCCAGGCAAAGTCCGGCTCGATCGCGATGCGGGCTGTGGGGTTCTGCGAAGTTGTTGGCATCATGTTGGGCTGCGTCTTCAGCCTTCAGGCCTGCTGGCAGACCCTAGCGGTAGCCCTGGCGAATGACGCTGAATACAGGACGTTCGCTGCGCGGCGGACGCTTGAGCCCGGCCCGCACTTCGGCCAGGTCCAGTCCCAGGTCGGCCATGGCGCGGCTCAGCGTGTTCCGGTGCATGCCCAGCTCTTCGGCCGCTTTACACTGGTTCCCCCTGTGCGCCACCAGTACCTCGCGCAGATACTGCCTCTTGAATTCCCGCACGGCTTCCTCATAGCGGACGCCGCTCGAGTGCATTTGCGTCACCAGGCTGTCCAGTTCTCGTCTCACTCTGACCTCGTGCTTGTGTTGCTCAAATAGTGTAACCGGCGAGATTCCGCCGCGCAGTCGATTTTCTCATGAACCGCCATTTTTTTCGTGCATCCATTTCGGCGATTCGTGTTCCAGTGTTCTTAGCCCGTCAAGAACGCGCTCCGAAAGCCCGCCCGGGCTCACTTGCGTGCTCACATGCAAGGCTCCGAAAAAGATTTTCGGCAATGTGGCCCGGGTCAACCACTCTGTCTGCGGGAAAAACGCCACCGTGACCAGAATGCAGACCGTCACCAGCAATGCTCCCTGCACAAAACCCACAATGGACCCGCCAATCACGTCCAGGCAGCCCAGACCCATCCAGTGAAACATTTTTTTCAGCATGGCCCCGGCCACGTTGGCCGCAAACATCACGATCACCGCAATCAGCAGAAATCCAATGGCATTGGCTACGGCTTCAACGCGCACGATGGGCATGAACGCCACGCCCACGCGCGCGTAATTCCACCCCGCCAGCACAACTCCCAGGATCAGGCCCAGCAGCGAACAAATCGAGCGGAAGAATCCCTGCGCCATTCCTCCCAGCACCGATGCCACCAGTACCGCAAGAATGATCCAATCCACCCATTCCATAACCAACTCCGCATTCTCTCACGGCAACGCTCATCCCCAAGGCAATGCTCATAAAAACTAGGGTGCAAGTTCCCGGCCGGTCAAACGCCGGAAGGCTTCCAGATACTTGGCCCGCGTGCGTTCCACCACCTCGTCCGGCAAACTCGGCGCCGGCGCCTGCTTATTCCAGTGGATTTCTTCCAGGTAGTCGCGAACAAACTGCTTGTCAAACGATGGTTGTGCCCCGCCGGGTTTCCAGGTCTTGCCGTCCCAGAAACGCGAGGAATCCGGCGTTAGAACCTCATCGGCAAGAATAACCCCTTTCGGCGTCTTGCCAAACTCAAATTTTGTATCCGCCAGGATCAGTCCGCAGGCCTCGGCGTGTGCCGCCGCCCGGCCGTAGATCGCGAGCGTCAGCCGCCGCAATTCCGCGGCCTCTGCCGCGCCCACCATGGCCGCAACCTTGTCATAGGAAATGTTCTCGTCGTGCGCGCCGTCCTGGCTCTTGGTGGCCGGCGTAAAAATCGCCTCCGGCAGCCGCGAACCGTCCTTGAGCCCGCCCGGAAGGCGAATGCCGCAGACCGTGCCCTCGGCGCGATACTCCTTCCATCCCGATCCCGCCAGATACCCGCGCGCCACGCACTCCACAGGAAACATATCCGCCCGCTTCACCAGCATGGAGCGGCCTTGCAACTGGTCGCGGTAGGGCTGGAGGGACGCGGGAAACTCAGCGACGTCCGCGGTGATCAGATGATTGGGCGCCACATCCCGCAGCAGATCGAACCAGAACAGCGAAATCTGCGTCAGAATCTTGCCTTTGTCCGGGATTCCCGTGCCCAGCACGTGATCGAAGGCCGAAATGCGGTCGGTAGCCACCAGCAGCAGTGCGCCATCCACGGCGTAGAGATCGCGTACCTTGCCCCGCCCCACGAGCGGTATCGGGCCCAGATTGGTAGTGAGCAAAGCTGCCATGGGGAATCTTCCTCGGAGTAGTTCGAAACTCCGATTCTCGTGCCGCCGACAAGCTTTGTCAATCGGCCGCGCAGCATTCCCCGGTGCGAAAGTTTTTGCGCTCCGGCAGGACCGTGTGCAACCCGCAAGACCGGCCGGAAATGCCCGCCATGTACGCTTTCCGAACTGCGAACGAAGTCCTGTGACGGTCGTCACGGACCCCCCCCACAACATAGGAGACACTTCGATTGTCAACATGGTTCGGAAGGCGTGTACGAAAGCCTTCTTTGAGCCGGGCGACACGAGGCAGCAGTGGAAAGGGGAAGCCGCGGCTAGTCTCGTTTAGTGCAGGGATCACCAGTAGCCGCGTGCTACCGACCTCCAGTGCCGGCTACTGGTCCCCGTCTTTATCTTGTGTTATAAGCACGACAAGCGCCTCCGAAGAGAAGTCATCCTTCGGGGGCGATTTTTTGCCCGCTTGCTGGATTATCCGCAGCCGTCCGCCGAATTTATTCGCACCTTCGATCGCAACGCGGTCACAATGGCGGTATAAAGGTGTGTTCGAGGAAGGCCGCTCGCATGCGCACGGGAATCCTTGTGGTAGCTCTCGCCTTGATCGCCGTTGCCGCCACTGCAAAAACCAAGCCCAGCGTGAAGATTGCCGCATTGCCCCAGGGCAAACTGGCGGGCCACGCTTACATCAACGAAGCCCTCGGCATCACCTACGAATATCCCAGTGACTGGAGCGCGAGCACCGATTCGAAAGAGACAATCGCCCTCGATCCCAACCACCCCGACGGAGCGGCAATTCAATGCTCCAAAGTTCTTCTGTGGCTAAAAGCGCCGAGCCAAAGCGAAGGAAGATTCTCGGCGATGGCGGCTCTCATCGTCATCGATCCCGGCTGCCTCACCGTCGTCCGGTTCCCGCAGTCGGTGTTCGATAAGCAAGGCATCAACGACGTAATCGATGTCGTGATCGCGCACTTTAAGCATTCACCTTTCTTCTCCCCTTATGGCGTCAAGACCTACGCTTTTGCACCGGAGGATCGCATGCAACTCCTGATGACTGGGGGGATGACCATCAACGCCATCGGCAGCGCCCCAGGGCATCCTGCCCCGGCAAAAGAACCTCTTGGAGTGCACACCTCATTCCTCGTCGTTCAATCCCACGGATTCTGGATCGCTCGGGGCTATGTAGCTGACGATCCATCCGAACAGCAGTTGAAGTTAGAAAAGCTGTCAATCATCGACAGCCCTGCGCCTTAAGCGCTTGCACCCCTCCTCATGGCTTGGACCGGGAGGGGACCATTGCAGGGCGGTTGGGCGCCCCGCTGGCTCGCCGACTCGCTGACTCGCTGCTTTTTCTAATGCGGCCTTCCCGGCAGCACGAAATGCTCTTCGCAGCGCGGCTCGTAGTTGTCGCCGGCCATGATGATCGGGCTGGTGTAGTGGGCCGGCTTGCCGTCGACCAGGCGCTGCGGATACAGCGCCTTGGCCCCGCAACTGCAATACGCCACCAGCTCCGTCACATTGCCCGCGTAGATGCGCACCAGCCACGACAGGTCGAGCATTTCACCGAACGGCATGCCGCGAAAGTCGAGTTCCAGGCCGGAAACCATCACATCGTAGCCGGAGTCGAGCAGCCGCTTGGTGAACAGGAACAGATCCTGCACAAACTGGCCCTCGTCGAGGGCGATGCATTCGATGTGCTTGCCGATGCGCTGCTCCGTGGATGCGATGACCGGCAGCACGGTCCACGGATCGTTGCCGGGGAACTCTACGGCTTCCATTTTTCCGCAGCCGTTGCGATTGCGGCTTTCTACCAGCCCCGCGGCGGCCTTGGTGTCGGCGCTTGGCTTCAGCAGCATCACGTATTGTTTTGCATATTCGCGGCGGGTCTCGATCCTGCGCAGCAACTCTGCTGTCTTGTTGCTCCGCATCGGCCCGACAATCATTTCCAGTTTGCCAAGCACAGCCGTCTCCACCTGTAACTGTGGTCGCCCCATCCTTGCGCGGCATTTTTGCGCAAGGGTGGGAAACCACCGCTGCAAAGGCGCAAGCACCAAGAACCCGCATCTGCCGACTCCGCTACCGCCGAAGCTGACCACTGACCACTGATCACTGACAACTGTTTTTACGCCGTCGCCCGCTTCTGCTCGCGATGCCCCAGCCGCACGCTCACGATCTTCGACACGCCCGGCTCCTGCATGGTCACGCCGTAGATCATGTCGGCGGCCTGCATCATGCGCTTGGAGTGCGTCACGATCAGGAACTGCGTGTTGTGGCTGAGCGAGTCCAGCAGGTCGGCGAAGCGGCCTACGTTGGTCTCGTCCAGCGCCGCGTCCACTTCGTCGAGCACGCAGAAGGGGCTGGGCCGGAACTGGAAGATGCCCACCAGCAGCGCCAGCGCGGTCAGCGCCTTCTCGCCGCCCGAAAGCAGCAGCACGTTCTGCAGCTTCTTGCCCGGCGGCGACACCACGATATCCAGCCCGCTTTCCGCCTGGTTCTCCTCGTCGGTCACGCGCAGGAAAGCCTGCCCGCCATGGAACAGCCGCGCAAACACCTTGCCGAAGTTCTCGTTGATCTGCAAAAGCGCCTCGTCGAACTTGGTTCGCGAAATCTGATCGATCTCCTTGATCGTCTCCTGTGTATTCTCGATCGATTCGATCAGGTCATTGCGCTGCGTCTCGAGGAACGCATGACGCTCCGCGGTTTCCTTGTACTCGTCGAGCGCCATCATGTTCACGGGGCCCATCTGTTCCAGCCGCTGCTTCAAGCCGCGGCAGGTTTCCTCTTCGGCAGCCAGCTCCTCGCCGGCCAGCCGCGCCATCTCCGTATCGGCGCGCAGCACCTGCGCCTCCACGTTCACTTCGGCCAGGCAGCTGGCCTCCAGATATTCCAGATCGGAGTGCAGCTTGGCCAACTCGCTGGAAAGTCCGGCGCGCTTCTCACGCAACTGGTCCAGCGCGGTGCGCCCGGTTTTGAGTTGCGTTTCCATCTCGGCCAGTTGCTGGCGCAGCGCCTGCGCTTGCTCGCTGAGGGATTGCGCCGCGGCCAGCGCCGCCGCGCGCGTCTCCGTCAATTGCTTCTGTTGCCCAACCAGGTTGGTGTTTTCCGCGATGCGCTGTTCGCACTCCGCCTCGGCCGCGGTGCGCTGCTGCTCGATCGCCTGCACGCGCCGTGTCAAGTCGCCAAACAGCCGGTCGATGCGTTGGAAGGCCGCCTCTGCGCCGCGCCGTCGCTCTTCCAGGCCGGCCAGCTCCGCCGTCATCTGCGCCGCTTCCTGTTGCAGCGCCTCGCGCTTCAGGCGCAAGGTTTCCAGCTGTGCCTGCCGCGCATTCAAGCCGCTGTCCGCCTGGTTGTGCTCCGTCTCAAGGCGCGCCGCCTCTTCGCGCTTCTCCGCAATGGCCTGGTGCTTGGCCTCGCGCGCGTCCTTGTTGCGCGCCGCCTGCGCCTGCCACTCCTGCAAGCGCCGCTCAATGCGCTGCGCCTCGGCTTCCATCTGCTTCAGCGCCGCGCCCAGTGTGGCTGCCTCGCTTTCGCCGGTTCGCCGTTCCTCGCTGTGGGTCTCCAGTTGCGCCGTCAGCTCTTCCATGGCGCGGCTCAGCGCATCGGCTTCCTTCTGCGCCTGCTCCAGTTCCGCGTCCAGCTTCGCCAGGCGGCTCTCGGTCTCGCGCAGCTCGCGCTTCAGCGCCAGCGGACCTTCGCTGGCCGGCTTGCCGCCCGTCACCGTCGAGCTGTGGAAGCATTCGCCGTCGGGCGTCAGGAAATAGGCATGTGCGTAGCGCAATGCCAGCCGTTGCGCGTCCGCGGAATTCTCCGTCAGGTAGCCGTGCCGCAGCTTGGGCAGCACCGCTTCCAACGAACGCCCAAAGCCGTTGAGCACTTTCACGGCATCGCGCAATGGCGTTACGCCCGGTTCTCCTGTCGGCTCGACCGTGGTTTCGAAGAGCTTGCCCTGCGCGTCGGAGTGGATCAGAAAAGTGGCCCGGCCGTCGCTGGTCTTCAGCACGCGCACGCCCTCTTCGGCCGCGCCCCAGCTTTCCACCACCACGTAGTTCAGCTCTTCGCGCAGAAACTCGTCGACCACACCCTCGTGCTCGCCGCTCACTTCAAGAATGTCCGCCAGCGTTCCCACCGGAGCCACCGACGGCCCCAGCGCTCCCGGCTTCAGCAGCCGCCGCACGGAGTCAGTGGCATAACCATGGTTGCGAATCAGCGCCTGCAGCGAGTCCCGCCGGCCCAGCACCGCCGCCTGTTCGCCGCGCAGTTGGTTGGCCTGGGCGCGGCGCGCGCTTTCGTCGCTGCGCTTGGCTTGCAGGGTTTCGCGCAGCGTCGCGATCTCCTGCTCCAGCCGCTTCAACGTCGCATCCGCCGATGCAAAGCGCAGCCGCGACTCGCCGGTCTCGACGCCCAGGTTCTCATTCTCAATTTGCGCCTGGCCCATCTCCGATTCCAGACGCTCTGCTTCGCGTTCCAGTGCAGCCAGGCTCTCTTCGCCCTGCGCAATGTAGTTGCGCGCGTTGCCTGAGAGCGTGAGCAGATGCATGGCGTGGCGGCGTTCGGCTTCAAGCTCCCGCTCCGCGGTAAAAACCTCTTCGGCCGCGCCGCGCGCCTCGTGCTGCCGCGCTTCCACCTTGGCGTGAAACTCATGCGCCTCGCCGGCCGCGGTCTCGAGAAAGCTCTTCTGCTGCGCGCGTTCCTCTTCGATTCCCGCCAACTGCGTTCGCGTCTGCTCCAGCTCCGCGCCCGACTCCGCAATGCGCGCCACAAGCTCGCTCACCCGCTCCGTATTGCTGCGCTCGCGCGCCGCGGCCCGCTCCAGTTCCACGGCTGCGGTGCTGGCGCGTGTCTGCGATTCCAAAACCTCGCGGTCCAACTCGTATCCGCGCTCGGTCAGCGCGTGCTGGCTCGTTTCCTGTTGCGCAATCTCCTCGACCGAGCGGTTCACCTGCTCCGTGAGCGCCGCAATCTCCGCTTCCAGGCGCGCCTGGTCGGCGTCCATTGCCGCCATGCGGCTGGCCAGCACCACGCGCAGTTTTCCCCGCAGCTCCTCGCGCACCGTGGCATAACGCTCCGCCTTGGCCGCCTGGCGCTTCAGGCTGTTCATCTGTCGTGTGACTTCTTCAAAAATGTCGTCCACGCGCGCCAGATTCTGTTTTGCGCTCTCCAGGCGCAACTCCGCAAGCCGCTTCTTGGTCTTGAAGCGCGTTACGCCGGCCGCCTCTTCGATAATCGCCCTGCGCTCATAGGGCTTCGAACTCAGCAGTTGCCCGATGCGCTCCTGCCCGATGATGGCGTAGCTCTCCGGCCCCAGGCCCGTGCCCATAAAAATATCTTGAATATCGCGCAACCGGCAGAGCTTGCCATTCAGCAGGTATTCGCTTTCACCCGTGCGGAACAGCCGCCGCGTAATGACGACTTCGCCCTTTTGCGGCTTGCTCTGGAACTTGCGGCGGCGAATCTTCAGCAGCACGCCTTGCGGCGCTTGATTTGCCGCGGATTCCAGTTCACCAGAGGGTGCCCTCGGTCCCTCGCCTTTGGGGACCGGGGATTCCTCGCCCTCTTCTTCGCTCACCTGTCCCGGCTGCTCACTGGCAATGATCTCTTCGGCCTCGGCCGCGCGCTGGCGGCGCACCTCTTCTTCATCCCAGTCCGCCGGGCCCTCGTGATCTACGACGACCTCCGGCTCAACCGGCACAGGCCCCTCGTAGGCATCGGGATCGATCATGGTCAGCGTCACTTCCGCCATGCCCAGCGGCTTGCGATCGCGCGTTCCGGCAAAGATCAGGTCCTGCATGTGCGAACCGCGCAGCGTTTTCGCGCTCTGCTCACCCAGCACCCAACTCACGCCGTCCAGAATGTTCGACTTTCCGCACCCATTCGGACCCACCACCACGGCAATCCCCGTGCCCGCAACGGTCACTTCCGTCCGGTCACAAAAGCTTTTGAAGCCGAGGATGTGAATCTTCTTTAGTTTCAGCATGTTTACTCCGGATCGACGAACCTGCGCTTGAAGGATTGTGAGCGTCCGCCGGCGACCTCGCAAAAAGCCGCGCGCACGCGCCAATGCACTGCTTCATTAGAGACTTTACGGATGTGGAAAGGCAGGGTCAACGTCGATAATTCGGGCCATTGTGGATAAGGCGTACGGAATTCGCCGCGCACAAAATCTTCCCCGGGTATTGCGCAATGCGCGAGGGTTCCGCGACAGCGCGACCTCTGAACCTTCAGGCGCACGAGTGATAAAATCGATCAGTGCCGGGTCCTACGCGACGTAATCCCGCCAAACCCGCCAGGTCCGGAAGGAAGCAACGGTAACGGGCTAGTACGGGCGCAGTAGGTCACCCGGTACTTTTTTGGCGCCGTGGGCGCTTTTCCGTTTCGGACGAGATCGCACCCGGGCTTTGAGCTCCAATCAGGGGCCTGATTTGCAAGGAGAAATTCATTGAGCCTTACCGTTCGCCCCATCGTGGGCCGCCGTGCCAAGATTTCGGCGCTCGGAACCTACGTCCCACCCGATGTAATTACCAATCAAGACCTGGAAAAGCTGGTGGAAACCAGCGACCAGTGGATCATGGAGCGCACGGGCATCAAGACGCGCCACAAGCTGGCCGCGGGCCAGGGCGTAAGCGACATCTGCGCGGAAGCCGCCAAAAAGTGTTTGGCTGCGCGCGGCATCGCACCGGACGAGCTCGAAGTCATCATCGTGGGCACGGTCACGCCGGACATGATGTATCCCAACACCGCTTCCCTGGTGCAACACAAGATCGGGGCGCACGGCGTGTGGGGATTCGACGTCTCCGCGGGCTGCTCGGGATTCACCTATGCGCTGCAGGCCGGCGTGAAGATGGTGGAGAGCGGCATGCACAGCAAGGTTCTGGTGTGCGGCGCCGACGCCAACACGCGCATGACCGACTACACCGACCGCACCACCTGCGTGCTCTTCGGCGATGGCGGCGGCGCAGTGCTGCTCGAGCCCTGCGCAGAGGGCGAGATCGGCTTCATCGACTCCCTCAACGAGATCGACGGATCGGGCGGCGTGAGCCTGTACATGCCGGGCGGCGGCAGCCTGAACCCATCGACCCACGAGACCGTCGACAAGAAGATGCACTTCATTCATCAGGACGGCCCCGCAGTCTACAAGTTCGCGGTGCGCAAAATGGCCGAGCTCACAGGAACGCTGCTGGAGCGCAACGGCATCGGCGGCAAGGATCTGGGCTGCTTCATTCCTCATCAGGCCAACAAGCGCATCATCACGGCCACGGCCGATCGACTGGGCATGAGCCCGGACCGCGTGATCATCAATATCGAAAAGTACGGCAACACCTCCTCCGGAACCATCCCGCTCGCCATGGAGACGGCCATTGAAGAGGGCAAGCTGAATAAAGGCGACCTGGTGCTGCTGGCCGCCGTGGGCGCAGGCTTCACCGTGGGCACGGTGCTCCTGCGCTGGGAGATCTGAAAGACAGCTACTAGCCACTAGCTTCTAGCCTCTAGCTTGTTTCGTGTTCGTAGATTTCTGTACCGGGCAATCCCACGATCAGCGCGTCGCAAGTGCAAAGTTTGTCGCCAGCGATGCCTCGATAAGCGCGCCGTAGGCGCAGAGTTTGTTAGCCCCGCGCTTCAGTGTGGGGAAAGCGAATTGCATAAATTGGTTCGGAGTCCCGTAGGGACGGCGCAGGACTTTTGCAGGGACGAATAGCCCACTTCAGCGGGCAACAGAGGATAGCCCCAGCCGCAAGCCTGGGGGGTGAGAGGCCGATTTCGGAAACAGCAGCCCCAATGGGGGCGTAAGAAAACTTCCCAAGTCTGAAATCGCTCGCGAGAAACTCGCGGCTTTTTATCAGAAAGAACCGAGCTGGAAGCTAGAGGCTAGAAGCTAGCAGCTATTTCGGCATATACTGTGCTCCACCAGCGCCAACTTTCGGCGCGAAACAGGCGGTACCCAAGCGGAGGCGACCATGCAAGTGGCATTCACCGCAAGGAAGGTCAAGATCTCCAAGGCAGTGCGCACGCAGGCCGAGGAGGGGATGGAACGTATCGGGCGCATTCTGGGCCGTACCGCGCGAGCCAGCGTCACATTCAGCGCGCAAAGGCACGTCCATATCGTCGAATTGACCATCATGGCCCGCTCGCAGAAGTTTGCCGCCACGGGCAAGGGCGACTCGCCCGACGCGGCGCTGCGCGAAGCCACCGAACACGCCGAACATCAGGCCTATCGGCACCGTGACCGGCGCATCGTCAGCAAGCGTCTGCCCAAAGAGGAGAAAGTGATGACAGCGCCTCCCGTTGCTCGGCCCAAGGCGCGCGTGGAGCCCCTGCGCGATGCCGAAGAGGCTGGTCCGGCCCATGGCAAAGCGCGCGCATCCATCGCCGTGCACTCGTTTCCTGCGCGCACCACGGTGGTCGAGCCGCACATCGTCAAGAGCAGTGAGGCCATTTCGCTGAAGCCGATGACGATTGAAGAGGCCGTAAAAGACGCCGAATTTCGCGACCGCGACCTGCTGATCTTCCGCACCGCGATCGGAGTGACGTTTGTGCTGCATCGCCGCCGCGACGGCCAAATGGAGTTGGTCGAGATTCCCTAGGGCCGGTTCACGCTCCGATGTCGAGGCCGCCGCGCCCTCTGATTGGCCCGCCGCATGCGCCCTTTGTCACCGTGCGCTGCGCGGCGCAGAATTCATGATGTTTGTGTCTCCCCGGGAAACGCGCAAATGCGCGTCACGTAAAGGCTTACATAACTTGCGCTTCCGCTCGGACTTTGGTTGCATCCGGTGACCGCTTTTGGGGATGGTTGCATGAATCTACGGCGCTTACGATCAAAGCGATGGCATCAGTTGAACCAAAGGCCGGACCCAGGAGGGTGCGGAATTCCACGCCGGCGCCACCGCCGGCGGCTCCCGGGGAGGCCATGGAACTGAACGTGTACGGAAATGCAAATCCCGACGCGCAGCGCGCGGTGCTCGACGGCCTGCCGGTCCTGGTTTTCCTTGAACGTGCGGGCAAGATTGTCTTTGCCAATGCCGAAGCCCGGCAGTTGCTGGGCATGGCCGAGGGCGAGTGGATTCCCCTTCCTGTCGAAGACGTTCTGTGGGGGCTTTTTCCCGGCACCGCCGAGCCGCAAACGCTGCTGACCGGCACGCGGCGCGGCAGTCCCTTCCATGCCACGCTCCCGGCCCCCAACGGCAGCCTGGTGCCTGTCGAAGGCACCTACAGCATTTCGAACGCGCAACTGCGCGAAGCTGTCATCGTGGCTCATCCCTGCGAAAAGGAGCGAGCTCCCAAATCGCGGTTGATGGAAGATGTGCTCTGCAGCCTTCCCGAGGCCGTCGCCATCGAGCATCAGAATCACGTTCTCTATACCAATCCCGCATTCACCCGCATGTTTGGCTACACCGTTGAAGAGGCCGCCGGTGGCAGTTTGCGCGAGCTGATTGTCCCGGAAACCCGCTTGATCGAACATGCCACGCTGCTGCGCATGGTCGACGACGGAGGAAGCGCCATTCTGGAAACCGTGCGCACCAACAAGGCCGGCGAACTGGTGGATGTGAGCATGCAGATCGCGCCGCTCGTGGTGGACGGCGCCAAGGTGGGCTATGTCTTCACCTTTCGCGACATCGGCGACGTGAAGCAGACTGAAGCCAAATTGCAGCACGACGCCATGCACGACGTGCTCACCGGATTGCCCAACCGGGCGCTCTTTCTTGACCGCCTGAACCTCACGCTCACGCGCCGCCTGCGCCATCCTGACAACGGTTGCGGCGTGCTCTATCTGGATCTCGACAACTTCAAGTCCGTCAACGACAGTCTTGGCCACGCCGCGGGCGATCTTTTGCTTATGTCGATTGCCGGGCGTCTTCGCCCCACGCTGCGCCCGCAAGACTCGGCCGCGCGCCTCGGCGGCGACGAATTTGCCGTGCTGGTTGAAAACATTGTCACTCCCCATGATCTTGAAGTGGTCGCCGGGCGCATCCTGCATGAGCTGGAGCGGCCCTTTGACATCTTCGGCCACACCGTTCACGCCGGCGCCAGCATCGGCGCGGCCATGGCGGGACCCGAGCACACCTCATCCGATCGCCTGCTGCGCGACGCCGACTTCGCCATGTATCGCGCCAAACAGGCCGGCCGCGGGCGTTACGAAATCTTCGACAAGCACCTCGAAGTCTTCGTTACCAGCCAGCAGGAGCGCGAGCGCGAACTGCGCACGGCCCTCGACAAGCGCCAGTTCACATTCCTTTACCAGCCCATCTACCGGATCACCAACGGCAAGCTCGAAGGCTTCGAATCTCTGCTTTGCCTGCGCCGCGCCGATGGAGCCGTTGAGGACGTTGATGACCTGCTCGCCCTGGCCGAGGACACGGGCCTTTCCATTGCGCTGGCCCAGGAAGTGTTTGACACCGTGTGCGCGCAGTTGCGTTCCTGGAGCGATACCCTGCCGCAGCGGGATCTGTTCTTGTCCGTGAACCTGACGCGCCGGCAGCTTTTCAATACCGACTTGATCGCCCAGGTGATGAATGCCCTCGCGGCCAGCGGCGCCGATCCGGCGCGCCTCGTATTCGAGGTTCCCGAGACCGCCCTCAACGAGACTCCCGATGCCGCGGTTGCCATCCTGCAGCGCCTTGCCGATTGCCAGGTGCGCGTGGCCATCGACGATTTCGGCAGCAGCCTTGCGCCGTTGAATCATCTGTTGCAGTTGCCGCTTGCCATGGTCAAGCTGGCTCCCAGGCTTACCTCCGCAGCCATTTCACCGGGCCGCCACCAGGCTGTACTGGAGTCGCTCGTCCGCCTCGCCAACACCTTGAACCTGCCTGTCGTTGCCCAGGGAATCGAGACCCGCGAGCAGGTTGCATCCTTGGTCCGCATGGGCTGCGCCTTGGGTGAGGGGCCGCTCCTGTCGCCCGCTCTCGATCCGGAACGTGCGCTGGAACTGGCGCAAGCCGGCTCGCGCGCCGCTGCGTCCCGGGCCTGAGCCTGCGGCATCGCGTTGGGATTGCCCGGCCGCAAAGGAAACTCCCTGGTCAAGCGCGCCAGAGGCGCAACGGCTGTTAGCCCCGCGCTTCAGCGTGGGGAGGGGAATCCAGCAATTTCGCCCAGGAGTCCCGTAGGGACGACGCGAGGATATCTCCCTTGGCGCGTTCCTCGGCTCTGCGTGCGAGTGCTCTCGAAACGGCCCGCGACTGCGTGTTCCGTTCGCCGCCTCCCGGTGTAGCATGATCCCATGACGCCGCCCAGGCAAGCGCGCAAACCGGGCAAGCCGCGAGGTCCCGCTCGCCGCCAGAAACCACCGGTCAACGAACTGGTGATCGTCACCGGGATCTCCGGCGCAGGAAAAGCTTCAGCGCTCAAGGCCTTTGAGGATCTTGGATTTCACTGCGTTGACAATCTTCCCCTCGAACTTCTGCCCCATTTTGCCGGCCTCGTCAGCGCCTCGCCCGGCGTGGAGCGCGCCGCCATCGTGATCGACGTGCGCGAAGGCGCCACCCTCGACCGCCTGCCCGAAATCCTGAAAAGCATCAAGAAAATGCTGCAAATCCGCGTGGTGTATCTCGACGCGCAGGATGCCGTGCTCGTCCGCCGCTTCTCTGAGACGCGCCGCCCGCACCCGCTCGGCCGCACTGAAACCGTGTCGCGCTCCATCGTCGAGGAACGCCAGTTGCTCGACCCCATCCGCAACGTCGCTGACACCCTCATCGACACCTCCAACTTCAACGTGCACGAGTTGCGTGCCGACATCCTCGCGCGATTTGGGCGCGACGACGAAACCAAGCGCCTCCTCGTCTCCTGCCTCAGCTTCGGTTTCAAGAATGGCGTCCCGCTCGACGCGGACATGGTCTTCGATGTGCGCTTCCTGCCCAATCCCCACTTTGTCCCCGAGTTCCGCAAGAAAACCGGCCTCGATCCCAAAGTCGCCGACTACGTGCGCGGGTTCCCGCAGACCAGAGAGTTCCTCGATCGCGTGACCAGGCTGATGCTCTACCTGCTGCCGCACTATGTGAGCGAGGGCAAGAGCTATCTGACAGTGGCCTTCGGTTGCACCGGCGGCCAGCATCGCAGCGTCATGATGGCGGAGGAGATGCGCAAGCGGCTCGAAAAAGCCGGCTACCAGGTGAAGTCCCTGCATCGCGACATGGTGCGGTAAGCGCGGCGGGCGGCAGCGGGTCGCACAAAGATCCGGGAATACAGAAAGGGCAAGACCATGCAAGCGCTTCAACGAATGTTCTTCATTCTGGTATTTTCCATTGCATCCACAGCCTGGGCCCAGCAAAGCGCTCCACCCCAGCCCACAGCCAGCCCGCAGCCACTCACGGCGGCCATGGCGGTCATCCAGAAGGAACTGAATGCGGTGGGCAAACTCAACTTTGTGGTGCATATCTTCAATGCGGATGAAAAAGGCGATGCTCCATACAGCGAACAGTTGAGCAATGTGGTTGCCGATCCCGCCGCCTGCACCATTCATTACCACTGGTGGAGAATGATGCACGGCGAAGTGGTGAACGATGAAGACGTTGCGCTCAAGTTGCACGATGTCCAGGTCGTCGCGACCATGTCGCACGACGAGTATTTGAAGAAGGTGGCGAAGGAGGAGGGGTCGACTCCCGACGGAGACAGGGGCTACTACGAGAAATTCGATCCGCCTCTGTTCATGGTCATGGTGCAAATCTCCGATGAAGATGGTGCGGCGTTTTCTTTTACCGATGAAAAGCAGGCTGGCCGCGTCGGCAAAGCCGTGACGCAGGCGGTCCAATTGTGTGGCGGCAAGGCCGGCCCATTTTAATTCGGCAACGAAATACTGCATCCGTGCCCCATCCTTTTCCGCGCCTTTTGCGGAAAAGGGTCGGAGACAATGTCATTTTTTCATTGCTGAATCAATGTTGGGCCGGCAACTCATCCAGCCACCGCGCCAGCGCATCCGCAAAAGGCTGGCTGCCGGGATTCGTCCAAGCTGCCATTTTTTGCGCCGGCACGCCTCTGTACGCCTCAACATCTTCCGTCCGTCCCTCGGGCGAAAGTATCCACAGGGACGGGACCCGCAGCGCGCCCGCAGCTGCATCCAATTTCCACCGATCGCGCACCAGCAGCCGCGCGGGAACCATCCGCGCCCGCGCATCGCTGAAAACTGCTCTCATCGGATCGACGAGCGGCGTTTCCACAATCACTCCCGCCAACTCCGGATGCGCGGCGGCCTCTTCGAGCGCCAGGTTCGCTCCCAGCCCCGTTCCGTCAAGCACAATGGCCCCGGAAGCGATGTGCCGGGTTCCAGTCAGGTATTCGATCGCCCACTCGACATCCTGGCGCCAGTTGGCCTCGCTGGGCCGCACAAATTGGCTCTGCCCGTAGCCGCGGTAGTCGAAGGCCAGCACGTTCACGCCTGCACCGTGCAGCCGGGCGAGTGCGCCCACCGTGTCTCCCAAATTGCCGTCCTGCCCGTGCAGAAACAGAACCGTGAGCCGGACGAATTTTGCATCCGGCGCGGCAGCAATCCACCAGCCCGAAAGCCGTGGCGTGCCCGCGTCGGTGGCGGCGATCCCCACTGCATCGAAGGCCAGGCCCGCAGTCGTCGGCGTACGCATAACCGCCGCCGACGGATGGTAGAGCAGTTGCCAGCTGCCCTGCCAGAAGAGCAGGCACATCGCACACCACGCGCAAAGAACCGCCACGCCGAGGGCGAGGCCGACGGCGCCCAGCAGCCAGCGCCCTGAGACCCTGATCCGTCCCGACGCATCGCGCGGGTGGGCTTGCGCGCGCTTGCTCGCGTCCGCCTTTTCGCCGCCCCGGCCGCGGCCGCGCGACCCTATCTCCGATGCTTTTTTCTTGCCGGCCATGCGTGTTCTTTCCCCGGTCTCCGGTCCCGATTTGCGGAACCAACTCCATGCTAATTTGCCCGACTGCAAGCCCGCTTCCGCCCCTCGGGTGTATAGTTTTTCTGGGTTTCCGAAATCGTTTACGGAGAAGGTCAAAAAATGGAGAAAAACAGCCAGAAAATAGCAAAACCAGCCGCAAATGAGGTGCTTCTGGTCACCAGCGGCGATTTGCGTCAGTCCGCCAATCAAGTGTGCTGGCCCGCACAGCGCGACATGGAAGAAAAGCTCACCGCGGCCTTCGCGCAAAAGGGCTACAAGTTGGTCCGCGCCCACGCTTACGACGACAAGGTCAAGCACGGCTTCATCTCTTCGCAGCGGAAGGGCATGGACGTCTTCATGAAGATTCATCCCGAGGCCAAGCTGGTATTTGCCACCGCGGCTTGGCAGTACACCCATCATGTTTTGCCCGGCCTGCGCAGCCACCGCGGTCCCATTCTCACCGCTGCCAACTGGTCGGGACAATGGCCGGGGCTGGTGGGGCTTCTTAATCTGAATGGCTCGCTGGTCAAGGCCGGCAAGCCTTTCTCGTCCATCTGGAGCAAGGATTTTACCGACGCTTACTTTCGAGATGCCCTAGACGAGTGGCTCAATACCGGAAAAATCACCCACGATCTCTCGCACGTGCGCGCGCTCGACACAAGCAAATTACCCGCTGAGAGCGCCAAGCTCGGCGCAGAGCTGGCCGCGCAACTGCAACATAGCAAGGCCATCATGGGCATCTTCGATGAGGGCTGCATGGGCATGTACAACGCCATCATCGACGACGAACTGCTCAATCCCGCGGGAATCTTCAAGGAGCGGCTGAGCCAGTCGGCGCTCGTGGCCAAAATGCGCACCGTGAGCGACGCCGAGGCACATGCCGTTTACCAGTGGCTGGTTGCCAAAAGCGTCAAGTTCGACTTCGGCAAGGATGAAGCCACCGAACTCACGCTCGATCAAGTGCTCGGCCAATGCAAAATGTACATCGCCGCGGTGCGCATCGCGCACGAATTCGGCTGCGACGCCGTGGGCATCCAGTATCAGCAGGGACTGAAGGACATGGCGCCCGCCTCTGACCTGGCCGAAGGCATGTTGAACAACGCCGATCGCCCACCAGTCTTTGCCGAGGGCACGAAAGAGGAGTTGTATGCCGGCGGTCCGCTTCCGCACTTCAACGAAGTGGACGAGTGCGCCGGCGTGGACGAAATGATTACGAACCGCTGCTGGAAAGCGCTCGGCCTCGATCCCTCCACCACGCTGCACGATGTGCGCTGGGGCGAGCACTACAAGGGCGACGGCAACGGATCCGGCAATATCGACGACTTCGTCTGGCTCCTGCAAATCTCCGGCGCCGCGCCGGCCAATCACTTTGTCGGCGGCTATGCGGGCGCAATCAGCGAGCGCCAGCCCGCCATGTACTTCCCGCTCGGCGGCGGCTCGCTCAAAGGCGTCGGCAAACCCGGCGAAATCGTATGGAGCCGTGTCTTTGTCGAAGCCGGCGCGCTGCATTGCGACATGGGCCGCGGCACGGTCGTCAGTCTTCCCGCGGCTGAAACCGAGCGCCGCTGGCGAGAGACCACGCCGCAGTGGCCTATTGTCCACGCGGTTCTGCATGGCGTCAGCCAGAACCAGTTCATGGCCCGTCACCGCGCCAACCACGTCAACGTGGCCTACGCGCCGTCAGCAGAAGCTGCCGCCAAGGCCCTGGCCACCAAGGCCGCGATGCTCGCAGAACTCGGTATTCACGTGCATCTTTGCGGCGTCACGCAATAAGCAGATCGACTCGAAACTGGTTGCCCCGTCCTAAACGCGCATGTTGCGTTTAGGATGGGTTGCACTTCGCGCCAAGGCAGGGATAGCGACTAGAAGCTAGAAGCTGCTTCTCACTGTTCCGCCGCCATCTCCTGCGCCGCGGGAATGATGCCCATCTCCCGGTAAATCGGCCGCACCACCACGCGCAACGCCGGCAATCGGGTCGCAAACCATGCCGCTCCCAGCACCACCACGGCTCCGTTCAAAATCACGGTCCATGGCGCGCCCATGGCGTGCGCCATGGCTCCTGCCAGAAGGCTGCCGAACGGCGCCATGCCCACAAACGCCATGGTGTAGTAGCTCATCACGCGTCCGCGCTTGTCTTCGCTGGTCAGCGTCTGGATGATGGTGTTGCTCGACGCCATGCCCTGCATCATGCCCGCGCCCGCCACCAGCACCATCGCCATCGAAAGCCAGAACGTGCGCGACAACCCGAACCCGATCAGTCCCAGCCCGAAGACCCCCGCTGCAACCGGAATCATGCGAATCAGCCCGCGCACGCTTCTGCGCGCGGCCAATGACAGCGCAGAGACCAGTGCGCCCACGCCCATCGCGCCCATCAGAAACCCCAGCGTATGCGGCCCGCCGTGCAGCACCGTGGCCGCAAACACCGGCATCAGCACCACAAAGGGCATGCCCATCAGGCTTACCAGTGCAAACAACAAAAGAATCGTCCGGATGGGCAGGAATCCGGAAACATAGCTCCAGCCTTCCTTCATCTCGTGGAAGGTCGATGTCGCCTTGCGCCTGATTGCGGGAATATGCACGCGCATCATCAGCAGCGATGCGATCACCGCGACGTAGCTGATGCCGTCAATGAGGAAGCACCAGCCTTCGTTCGTGGCGGCGATCAAAATTCCGGCCAGCGACGGGCCGATCAACCGCGCCACGTTCACCATCGACGAGTTGATGGCGATGGCGTTGCTCAGGTCGGCGCGGTCCTCCACCATCTGCACCATGAACGATTGCCGTCCCGGCATGTCGAAGGCATTGATGATGCCCTGCATCACGCTCAAAAACAGAATCCAGTGGATGGTGATGTGCCCGGAAAACGTGAGCCCGGCCAGCGCGAACGACTGCACCATGGCCAGCGTCTGCGTCCACACCAGCACCTGCCGGCGATTCCACCGGTCGATCCAGACGCCCGCGAATGGCGCGAAAATAAATGTGGGAATCTGTCCCGCGAAGCTTACGGTGCCCAGCAGCAGCGCCGAATGCGTGAGCCGGTACACCAGCCACGCCGTGGCGATGCGCGTCATCCACGTGCCGATGAGCGAAATCGTCTGTCCGCCAAAAAACAGCCTGAAGTTGCGGTGCCGCAGCGCGCGCCACGCATGCGACATGCCGCCCGCCGCGCCCTGCGGCCGGTCCGCTTGCGCGTGCGTGATGGGATCGTCCTTGGTCAAAAAGAATTTCCTCGTGCGAAGAATTTGGTGACGCGCGCAATCCATTTCCCGCGCGGGCCATGCGCCGGTCCAGTTTCTCCGCTCACTCTTTACTGTATAAGGACATCTTGCCTCTTGCGTAACCCGCTTCAAGCGGAGACTCTCCACCAAGGTGGACAATAGAACTAGTTGCTTCCGATTTCTTCACGGTGGAATCTTTTTGACGGCTTCTTCCCATGCAATTTCGCTAATCGGGCTCTTGCAGTCCAAATTTGGTCTTGCTGGTTTTCGCGCCCATCAGGAAGAGGTGTGCCGCGCCACGATCGCGGGGCGCGACCTCTTGTTGGTTATGCCGACCGGGGCAGGCAAGTCTCTCTGCTATCAGTTGCCCGCCATCGCGCGCGGTGGAACGGCTCTGGTGATCTCGCCCCTGATCTCCCTCATGGAAGATCAGTCGGAAAAGCTGGCCGCGCTTGGTCTTCGCGTGGGGCGGATTCACTCCGGCCTGGAGCGCAGCGCGTCCCGTCAGGTGTGCGCGGAGTATCTGCGCGGCGATCTGCAATTTCTTTTCATCGCGCCGGAGCGGTTGCGCGTGCCCGGATTTCCCGAGATGCTGGCCAAGGGCAAGCTGGCGCTCATTGCCATTGACGAGGCGCATTGCATTTCGCAATGGGGACACGACTTCCGGCCCGACTACCGCATGCTGGGCCAGTATCTGCCGGGCTTGCGCAGCTCTCCCGATCCCGCGCCGGTCATCGCGCTCACGGCCACTGCTACGCCCACGGTGCAGGCAGACATTCTCGCGCAACTCGGCATGGTCGATCCCCTCAAGTTCATTCACGGTTTCCGCCGCGAGAATCTTGCCATCGAAGTCATCGAGGTTGCGGTGCCGGCGCGCGCAGCCATCGCCTGCCGCCTGCTGGCCTCGCCCGCCCGCCGTCCTGCCATCGTCTACGCACCGTCGAGAAAGCAGTCTGAAAGCCTGGCTGCGGAACTTTCGCGCATTGCCCCAGCCGCCGCCTACCATGCCGGCCTCGACGCGGAGACGCGCGCACGTGTGCAGAGGGCATTCCAGGCCGGCGAATTGGAAGTTGTGGTGGCAACCATTGCTTTTGGGATGGGCATCGATAAAGCCGATATCCGCACCGTGATTCACGCCGCTTTGCCGGCCACACTTGAGGGCTTCTACCAGGAGATTGGCCGCGCCGGACGCGACGGAGCTTTGAGCCGGACGTTCCTGATGCACTCCTATGCCGACCAGCGGACGCGCGACTTTTTCTTCAACCGCGACTATCCGCCGGCGCAACACCTGCACGAGGTCTTTGCGGCGCTTACCGAGGAGCCGCAACCGGTAGAAGAGCTGCGTGCCGCGTCGCAACTGGGCGAGGAGGAGTTCGACAAGGCTCTGGAAAAACTCGAAATTCACGGCGGCGCGCGCGTCGATTTTGGAGGCGCAGTGACCAAAGGCGCGGCGGGATGGAAGAAAACTTACACCATTCAGGCGCAGGTTCGCGCCGAGCAGTTCGAGCAGGTGCTGCGATTCACGCGATCGAGCACATGCCGAATGTCCACGCTGGCAGGGCATTTTGGCGATGTGAACGATGCTATCCGGCCTTGCGGAATCTGCGACATTTGCGATCCGGCGGGCGCGGTGCTGCGACAGTTCCGGCGCGCCACCCTCGCTGAGCGCAACATCGTTCAAGCCATTGTGGACGAGCTCCGCCCGGTGGATTACCTGGCTGCGGGAACGCTGCAACGGAACCTCGAGCGCGTGAGCAAATTGAGCCGCGACGACTATGACGCGCTGCTCGATGCTATGGTGCGCGCGGGGCTCATCGCGATCGAGGAAGCGGAATTCGAGAAAAACGGCGAGGTTCTGCGTTTTCGCAAAGTGCGGCTCACGGAGGCCGGGCTGGACGTGCGATCCGCAACGCCGCTGCCGCTGCTCATCGCCGACGGCATTGCCGAAGAGTTCGATGCCGGCAGCACCGCGCCGCCGCCGAAGAAGAAAGCCAGAATCGCTATGCAAAAAACGGCCGGCGCGGCGTCGCATCCGCCGCAACCGACTCCTGCTTCCGAGGCCTTGGCCGCGCGGCTCCGGCAGTGGCGCACCGCTGAAACCAAGCGGCTGGGCGTTCCGGCCTACGTAGTGCTGCACGACCGCACGTTGCAGGCAGTCGCGTTGGCCCGGCCCGCGAACGTGGCCCAACTACTGGTGATCGATGGCATCGGCCCCGCCAAGGCTGAACGTTTTGGCGAGGCCATATTGAAGCTGTGCGCGGATTCTACTGGTCTCTGACCGCTTGAAGAAGAGCCCTTCCGTGCCCCATCCTTTCGCCCGCTGTTTGGGCGAAAGGGTGGGATAGCACGAACTCAACTGGTACGAATTCACACGACCGGAGACCTAGCTGACGCGCTCGATCGTCACCGACTCCAGCACCACCGGCTTATGCGGCTTGTCCTGCGCGCTGCGCGCCACTTTGGAGATGCCGGTCACCACATCCTGGCCCTCCACCACTTCGCCAAAGATGGTGTGATTGCCCGTGAGCCACGGCGTCGCCGCCACGGTGAGGAAGAACTGGCTTCCGTTGGTGCCGGGTCCCGCATTCGCCATCGCCAGTTTGCCCGGCTTGTCAAAGCTGTGCGGCGAGCCCTTGGTCTCATCCTGAAAGCGGTAGCCCGGTCCGCCCATGCCGGTGCCCGCTGGGTCGCCGCCCTGGATCATGAAATCCGGAATCACGCGATGGAAGATGGTGCCGTCGTACAGCTTGTCCTTCGACTTGGCGCGTGTCACCGGATGCGTCCACTCTTTTGACCCCTCGGCGAGCTCGATAAAGTTCTTCACGGTGATGGGCGCTTCGGCCTCAAATAGGCGCACGGTAATCTTGCCTTCCGTGGTGGTAAAGACGGCGTAAGTTCCTGCTGCAAGTGCCATGAGTTCTCCTCGGTTGAATTAGCGCATCGACTCCTAAATTAGTGCTTCGACTCTTCAATACCTAAACAAAAAAGCTTGTCATCCTGAGCGGAGTCCGCCGCGGCGGACGAAGTCGAAGAACCCGCGGTTGCCTTTCCTTCGAACTTCCGATTCGCCACATTCGGCCTTTGACCGTTTGATCTTGTATCAATTCTCTGACCGCTTGATCTTCTACCAATTCCGTGCCCCATCCATTCGCCTTTTTTCTGGCGAATGGGTGGGAAACCACCCAAGCCAAAAGTCCGAACTCATGCGGTCAGAGAACTCGATTGGCAAATCTCGTTAACGGCCGAGGGTGAAGATGACGTTGATCTTGGTGCGAACCTCGACCGGTTCCCCATTCAGCATGTAAGGCCGGTAGCGCCAGCTCTTCACGGCATCGACCGCGGCTTGTTGCAAAAGATCCGGGCCGCTGACGACATTCAGGTCGCGGATAGCGCCGTCCTTTCCGATGATCGCCTCAAGCACGACAGTTCCCTCAACACCGGCCTTCTTGGCGTCAACCGGGTAGATGGGATAGCGATGCTCTTCCAGCAGCCCAGTCGCTATGCCGGGAGAGATAGTGATGGTTCTGGGCGGCGGCGCGGCTCCTGGCGCCTGCGCGGTCGCCGCGCCCGGTGGAGGCACAGGCGGCACTTGTATTGCCGTGGGAGGGAGGTGATCGAGTATCGTCACCTTTTCCAGCGCCACCGGCGTCAGCGGCTTGTCGTTCGAGTCGCGCGGCACCCGCGCAATGGCCTTCACCACTTCCACGCTGGCGTCGTCGCACTGGCCGAAAATCACGTAATGCCCATCGCCCGAGTCGAAGGGTTGTTCGGTAACGAAAAACTGGCTGCCGTTGGTGTTGGGTCCGCTGTTCGCCATCGCCAGCCGGCCCGGCCGGTCGAAATTGAGGTTGGGATCGAACTCGTCCTCGAAGGTGTAACCCGGATCGCCCATCCCCGTGCCCGTCGGATCGCCGCCCTGGATCATGAACTCCGGAATCACGCGATGAAAAATGGTGCCGTCGTAGTACCGCTTGTGGTGCATCACCTTTTTGGTCGTGGGATCGGTCCAGTCCTTCGTCCCCTCCGCCAGAGCAATAAAGTTGGCCACCGCGTTCGGCGCCTGCCTCTGGAAAAACTGGCAGGTGATGCGGCCCATCGAGGTGTCCATCACCACGTACGGCCCATTGGGAACGGTCATCGCCTCGGGAGTAGCCTGCGGAGCGTCAGGAATCTCTGACCGTTGCGCAAAGGCCGTCAGGGCCGTACCCACGGCCAGGGCAGAAAAGAGAAGTGCGCGCTGAAGTTTCATGCCGACTTCGAGGGTAAATCATGCGGCGGGCCGCGTGCCAGCGCGCATTCCCGGATCCCCGTGGTTCGTATTGGATTGAGTAAGGGGGAATTGAGGTCCGTGCTATCCCGGGTCCCCAAAAGCGAGGGACCCGGGGCACCCGCATTTATGCAGCAGCCCAAGTCCCTATTTCCTGCCTTTCAGTTTTCCGTCGGCGCCTTTTCGATGTGGTCGATCACCAGCCGATCCACGGTCGCTTTGCTGTCTTCCAGCTTCAGCCCCATTTGGCTCACGGACTCGTAAACGCTCGATCCGCCGCCTGGGTCCGACGCCTCTGGAGCCGTGTTCCCGCCGCCGCTGGGCGGGGCAGTGGGCATGTTCATGCCCATGTTGCGGGCCAGGGCCATGATGTCCGCCATTGAAATCTCCGTATCGAGCTCGTAGTAGCCCTTGAGCCCCGTCATATCCACCACCTGCCGGCTGCTTGGGCCGCCCAATTGCAGAAGCATGGTCGACAGCAACTCGGCATAGCCCACCATCGTGACCCCGCTCGACTTGAAGTGGAACGTCATGGTTTGCCTGTCGAACTTCTGAACGATGGTACCTTTGGCGCCCATGTTCTGCGTCACCGTACCGTCGGAGCCAATCTTCATGCGTATCGGTCCATCCAGGCCTTCCATTTGCGTCTCGCCGGGCGCGAGCGGAGAATTGGGATCGAACGCTTGCGGCGGCGTCGCCGATTCCTTCAGCTTCGGCCCGCTCTTGCCGACCACAAGCGCCAGCACCTTGTGCTCTTCCTGAGCGCGATGCGCGGTCAGCTTGAACCGATCCTCGAGCAACGACTGCAGCATGGCGGGTGCGTCGTTCTTGGTCGCGCCTTCAGGCATCGTGGCTTCGATGTCGAAGCGCTGCTTCGACAGCCAGTCGGGGCCGCTGATCTGATAGGGCCGTACGTTCCAGGCCATGCAAATCAGTTCCGAAAGCGACATAAAGGTGTACGTCGCGCGCGTGGCGCCAATCTCCGGCCCGATCTTCGGCATCTTACCGGCCTGTGCGGCAGCAGCGAGTTTTTGCATGTCGAGCGCCGACGGCTTCACCGTGGCCACGTCGAACGCGAGTTTGCCCTGCGGCGCCTGCGCTCGTGCTGCGCCCGCTGCAACAACAAGAAGGATGAGTGCGGAGACAATGCGACTGTGGAATTTCATAGAGGCTCTTTCTCTGGCGCGAATCTGTGGAAATGATACGCCCTTGCGCGTTTCCGCAAAAAGAGCCTGCCGATGATCATTCAGCTAAACCAAGCGCAGGAAGTTTCCGCGACTCAGCCGCGCGCCCGGAAACACCAGATCGAGATTCTCCGCGCCCAGAGCCTGCGTCACCACTTCGCCCAGCACCTGCCTGTAGTCGGTGGTCAGCGCCAAATCGCGGCCTTCGTTCAGTTGCTCGTTCTCCAGGCCCGGCCAGCGCCCGTACACCTTGCCGCCCTTCACGTTCCCGCCCAGAACAAACATCGCGTTCGCGTGGCCATGATCGGTGCCGCCGGTTCCGTTTTCGCGCGCGGTGCGTCCGAACTCCGACATCGTCACCAGCGTGATGTTGCCCGCGTCGTCGCCCATGTCGCGCCAGAAGGCCGCAATGCTCGCCGAGAAATCGCTCAGCCGGTTCGCGAGCTGGCCGTTCACGCTGCCCTGATTCTGATGCGTGTCCCACCCGCTCACATCGGTGAACGCGGCCTCCACGCCCAGGTTCGCTTTCAGCAGTTGCGCAATCTGCTTCATATTGTTGCCGAATTCGCTGTTGGGATAATTCGCGCCCGGCGTCGGCTGATACTGCGCGGGATTGGCGGCGCGCAGCATCTTCACCGCCTCAAAAGTCTCATCGCCCGCGGCATGAAAAATGCGGTCGCCCGAGCCCGCGTACATCGCCTCGAATGCATTCGCCGCCGGCGAGGGACTGAGCCCACGCCCCGCGACATTAAAGTTATTGACATTGCTGATGGCAATCGCGGGAATCTTGCCGGCCAGCGTGCGCGGCACATCGGCGCCCAGCGCCAGCGCGCGAAACGCAGTGTGCGCCTCGCAGGTGCCGGCGCAGCGATGCCGCAAGTCTTCGGCTTGCAGTGCGCGATTTAGCCAGCCGTCGTCCGTGCCCTTCACGCCCGGCGTGCCCGATTCCATATAGTCCTGCGCGTCAAAGTGCGAGCGGCTCATGTCGGGCGAGCCGCACGCGTGCACAATCGCCATTTGTTTCTGGTCGTAGAGCGGCTTGAACGCCGCGAGCGAGGGATGCAGCCCGAAGAATCCATCGAGATCGACGACCTGATTCTGCGGAATTGCGATACTGGGTCGCATCGCGTAATAGTTCTTCTCCTGGTAAGGAACCACAACATTCAGCCCGTCGGCCGCCCCGCGCTGGAAGATCACCACCAGCCGCTGTCCCGGCGCACTATGGGTCTCGGCCAGAACGCTGCGCACCAGAAAATTCGGCATCGCCGCCGTGCCTGCCACGGCCAGCGCGCCCTTGTGGAGAAAGAATCGACGGTTCATGTGTGACTCCTCAGCTTTCAGCTTCGTCCTTGGTCAGGTGGGCTCTAACTCAGCTAACATGCTAACTCGCCAATTCGCTAACTTACTAACGTGACGACTTACTAACTCGCCGGCTCGCTAATTCGCTATCTTCGCTGAAACTCCGGCGAACCCATCAGCAATCCCGCCAGCAACTGATCTTCGCGCTCATACAGGTCGGCGGCCGGTGCGCGATTCGGTCTTCGCGCCGCAACCGGCATGGCCGCAGCGGCATTCTGCGCACTCTGCGCCTTGAACTGCTCCAGAGCCGCCGTCCGCGTTGCATCGCTCACCCCGCCAGGGACCAGCATCGGCTCCAGCCGCGCTTCTTCTGATTCTGAAGTCGGAATCACCTGTTGCGACGGCGCATCGCTGTCCAGCGTACTCATATCCAGCTCCGGTGCCCACTCCACGGTGATGCCCGGCAACCGGTCGGCCGCCAGCGACAGCGCAAAGTTCATGCGGTCCACCAGCGCGCCCGTGCTCACCCAGTCGCTGGCATCCCACTTGTATCCCGTCGGCGGCATGCATCCATACAGCGGCATGCCCATTTGCCGCAGCGCATTCATCAGCGGCTGAAAGTTTTCCACATCGGCGTTGCTGGCGCGCGCCGCGCTCACCACAAATTCCAGCGGCGTCTTCACCTTGGCGCGAAAATCGCTCGCCGCCCAGAACTCCGGCGAATGGAAGAGCGTCTTCAGCACCGTAGGAATGTCGCCGCCGCTCGCGAGATACGCCTTCGCCATGCGGTCCACCAGCGCCTGTGGCGGGTCGTCGCTCACGAACCGTAAGGCCAGCTTGCGCGACAGGAATTGCGCCGTCGCCGGCCGCATGGCCAGCATGTGCAGCAGTTCCTGGCCCTCCATCTCGCCGTTCTCTTCAATCTTTGTGCCCAGCACCGTCTTCGTCCCCGGCTCGTGACGCTGCGGCGCAAACACAAAGTCTCCGCCGAACTGTTGCCGATCGACCGTCCAGCCGGTCAGCACGCGCGCCACCTGGGTCACGTCGGCCTGCGTGTAGCCGCCGTTTACGCCCAGCGTATGCAGCTCCATCAGTTCGCGCGCGTAATTCTCATTCAGCCCTGCGTCGGCCTTTTTGTTGGCGCCGGGCCGCCGCGCCGCAGACCTCTTCGCCCGTTCCGCCGCCGGCGAATCCGGCCCCATGCTTTCGGCGTTGTCCAGATACAGCATCATCGCCGGGCTGTGCGCCACGGCTTCGAGCAGATCCTCAAACTTGCCCAGCGCTCGCGGCCGGATCACGTCCCGCTCGTAGCTCACCAGGTAATACGGCATCTGCTCGTTCTTGCGCAGATAAATGTTGAAGTGATTGAGCCAGAAATCGGTCATCACCTCCTCGAGTTGCGCGTTCGCGTAAATGTCGCGCGTCAGTCTTTCCGCAAAAAGCTCCTGCGCCGTGGTCTGCTCCGGATTCTCCAGAGCCCCCACCGCTTCTTTCAGGTCCGGGCTCATGCCCGCCACCAGCGCCTGGCGCTGCACGGGCCGCAGGGACTTCATGAAGCCGTCGAAATCCGCCGGCTGCATTTGCTGCAATCGCATCACGCGCTGCTGCGGCCCCAACGCCAGAATGCGCTGGATGCGCGCCTCATCAATGGGAGCGGCAGCCGGCCCCGGTCCGGCAGTTGCAGCTTGCTCGGGATTCGTGCCCGCCGCCTGCGGCCTGGCATTCATCTCCGGGGCTTGCCCGGTTGCAGTTTCACCCGTCACCGTCTGGCCCATTCCCGTCTGGCCCATCTCTTCCGTACTTGGTTCCATGCCTCTGCTGGCCATGGCGTTCATGGTGGGGTTCCCGGTGCCGGCTGCCTCGCCCGGCGCCTGGTTCGCCGCTCCCGGTGTTTGGTTCGCCGTGTTCGACCGCTTCTCGGCCTGCGCATCTTTCCGCACCTGCATGCGGTAGATCTGGTTCTCATACACCGCGTGCAGCGTGCCGCTGGGTGGAATCTCCACTTTGCCGTCCGCTGCCTGGCGAATGATGGGGTTGCTTGGCAGCCGGAGGAACAGGTCCTGCATGCTCCACTGCATGGCGGGGAACTCGGCCAGCCGCGCGTTCAAGTCGGTTTCGTCAAGGGTTGCGGGGTGCAGTTGTGCGTTGAACCACTGGTCGAGGCCCATCTTGCGCACGGCTTCAAGATCTCCGGGCCTGGGCCCGAACGTGAAGCGATTCAGCGCCTGCAAGATGCGCGCGTCGCCGCGCAACTGACCTTTTGCGGGATTCGACGCGGAACCCGGCGCGGAACCAGATCTGGAATTCGCCGCATAGTTCTGTTTGGATTTGGCTTTCGCCGGCGGCTGGCTGGGATCTGCCGTCTGCTGCGCGGGTGCGGGTGCCCCCGGTCCCTCGCACTTGGGGACCGGGGATGCAAGCAGGCCAAGACTCGAACAAAGCAGGATGGCCGTCAGTCCGTGCGGAGACTCCATCGCAAATGCTCCTGGCTGGGGGAATGGCCGGGCATGATTGCACGGCACGAACTACCTGTTGGGTCAGACGCGATCCTGGGGGGAAAGTTGTGGCCAGAGGACCAGCAAGTTTTGTATCAGGGCGCGGCTTAACAGGCTGTTACGAAACTCAAAATCGAGGCCACATTTTGGGTGCGATCATCTTGCCGAACCCAACATCTTGTGGTGAATTTTGAAATTCCTCGAGTTTCGTAACAGACTGTTAAGCCGCGCCGAACAGGCGCAAAAAACCAACACGGGCTTCAGCCCCGAAGCCCTGTAGCGCCGGTCTCCAGACTCGCACACTCACACCGCACACTCACACTCGCCGCCGTCCACCGATTGGGAGCAGGGACGCCGCCGCCCGGATCGCGCGGCGCGAGCGTATCTCACGGTGATCGCCCGGCATCCAGACGCGGTGGTGGAGGCGCTGGCTAGCTGAGCCGTTGAATCCCAGATCTCAAAATCGAGAACCAGGTCACCGCGTCTTGCGGTGAGTTTGCCTTTTGAAGATCTAGGCGGACCGCCTAGCGACCACTCACTAGCGCCCAAGGTTGGAGGGGGCTCCGAACGCGAGGCACGATCAGGCCATCGCTGAAGAACATAACTTCCGAGCCCTCGTACCGCCTAGCCGCGGTGTATGAGAGGGAATACTTGAGTCTTCGGGATCCCCTATACAAATCCCTTATCTCGGGGTGGTTGTCGTACGAGATCATCCAGTTGCATCGCAGTTTGCTCCTCACCATGGTCGCTAGCCGGGCATGATCCTCGGGTCGGTAATGGTTCTCGTAAAGGCTGGAGCCGCGTTCAAAATAGGGTGGATCGAGGAAAATCAGCGTCTTCGAAGGGAGGCTAGGGACGGTTTCAGAGAGGAAGTCTTCAGCGTCCTTGTTCGTGACCCGAATCCGGTTTGAGTATTTCGCGATCGCCTCGATCCGGCCGATCAGTTCCTGCTTGTTGTAACGGGCGTCCAGCTTCCATTCCCCAGTCTGGTCGCAGCCGCCGATCATGCCCCCCGTGTGGACGATCCCTGATCGATTGGTGCGATTAAGAAAGAACAGAGAAAAGGCGACCTCGAGACGCGAATGATTGCGAAAATCACGCATGATGTCCCGTTGTAGCTTCCACTGGGCGGCAGTCACCTTCTTGTCGCGGATCATCTTGCAAAGGGGGTCGGTTTCGTCCAGAACCGCTTTCCAGAAGGCGCAAACGGGCCTGTTGATGTCGTTTATGTGCACGACTGACGCGTATTCCATGAGCAATAGCGAAAGTGCTACTGCGGCTCCGCCCGCGTAAGGCTCAACATAGTGGCCGTCGAGCAGCCTGTTCTCTTCTAAGATACGTTGGACGAACCCCGACAGACGCCCCTTGCCACCAGGGTAGCGGAGAGGCGAGTAATGCCGTATTAGCATTCCGCGGCTAGCCATGCCAGAGTCTCTCTATAAACGGCTCCAAGTTATCCCACGACGTTTTCAAATCGCTCGCGGACGGGTAGAACTTCACATTGTGAACATATGCATTGAGCGTCATCGTCGATACCAACGAATTTCGGTCGCTCGCCGCCTTGCGGACCGCATGAAGGTCTTTTCTGTCCATAACCCCGTTCGCTTCCATGTGGCTGGCGACCTTGAGCAGCCGTTGGCTCAGCGTGTCCGTCGCATTCACTCCAGTCACGCTGCGCCGATCTATATACGCCCCAACGCTGAACTCTAGAAATACCCGAAGTAGGATGGACACGGCGTTTCGGAACTTCTCGACCTCAAGCTTGCGAAGCTCATGGAGGATGTCGTTGGCTCGTCCGACGGGGGGACGCACAGCGCAGTGGCTGGGCACGAGCTTTCGCCTCTCGGAGGTTGGCCGGTTTGGTTTCTTCCTCTTCAGGACGCCGCGTCCGGAGTCCCCGACGCTGGTATCGGCGTTAATCGCCCACCTTCTGGCCGACCTTTTGGGCTTTGGATACTTGCTTACCAGCTTTGTGAAGAATTTTTTCTGGTCAGCTGACGTGTAAATCTCCTTGACGGAGAACTTCTTGCCGTTGAATTCTTCACGGGAAATTGCGGTCACGACCTCACGCAAGATCGCGAGCACCCAATTCTTGCTGGCGGTAGTGGTGAGATAGGATTCGCCACGGTCCAGCTCCAGCTGCTGAGCGACGTAAGCTGAGTCAACCAACCGCTTTAAATTGGTTATGGGGAAATCTTGCCCCATCACACGCTCCTGCACATCCTCCTCAAGCTGCCCATGTGCAAGCGTGAACTCCAAAACATCAAACTCCGGAGCCGACCTTCCCCGGGCTGCTGCGGCTCGATAGTTTGCGATCGTCGACCAAGCCTCGAGCCCCGCACCCTTCAGCCCCGTGTCATGGCGGCGCTGTATCCAGACGAATGCCTCCTCTTTGCTTGGGGCAACGACGCAACTAACCTCAATGGGCACCTGACCGGGCAACAGCCTGTGCAGCCGTTTAAACGCATTGTGCCAGGTGGTGTCGGCGGCGAGATCAGGCTGAGTGACGAGCTTTATCGCCGCTACCCGGCGATTGCCCTCGATGACAATGTGGCGCCTCTTGTCATCGGGCACCGGCATCACGAGGATCGTCTCAAGCGGACTCAAGCCGTTCTCGATAATGTCCTGTGCCAGCCGGACAAGCTTGCTCTTCTGCTCCTCAATCAAAGCGCGAATTGCCTCTCGCTGGTCGTCTTGCTTGCCCGTGCGGTAATTTGTCGTGTCCAGTTGCAGGTCGGTTATGCGGATTTGCTTTTCTTTCATGACTTCCTGGCGCGCTCCTCCCGGCTAAATGATGTTGGGCGGACAGCTGATTCTAGTGAATATGGAACTCTAATCGGAATTGGACCTAAATTCAACATAATCTTGCAGACCGCGATCAGGGACGCCGAACCGGCGGACGGCCCGCACCTTTTGGAAGCAATCTCACCACGAAATCGGGTGCCCCGCGGTCCGATTTTGGGACCCGGGAACCACGAGCGCCGGCATCCACCGGCCACGCGCCACAAGCTACCGGCTACAAGCTACGGCCCGCCCTCGGTTCACGAATCACGTTCCACGGTTTTCTATTCCCTATTCCCTACTCCCTATTCCCTGTTTTCCCCTACCAAATGACCGGAATCATGCCCGACTTCTTGATCTGCTCATCGTGGGTGACGAGTTGGATCCCTTCTACCAGCGCAGTAGCTCCAATCAAACGGTCCTGAGGATCTTTCGGATACGAATCCGGCAAGCCCGCCGCGCATGCCGCGATCTCTGGCGTAATGGGAAGCACTGTCATTTTGGAAGCGCACAGGCGGACGAAGGATTCCACGCTAAGTGTTGTTTCTACCCGCCCCTTCTCCGCAAGCCAGGCCAATTCCAGGAGGCTGATTCCGGCAATCGCAAGTCCACCTTGAATCCGAGCCGCGCGAATGGCTTCTTTCGCGCGCTTCGAAAGTCTGTCCGGCTCCAAAGCAAGCCAGATGACGATGTGCGTGTCGAGCAGAATCATTCGGGCAGGTTCCAATCCGAGGCGGGAATCGTATTCTCGATATCTCCAATGATGCGACCCTTTCCTGCCAGGAATCCGAAGATCTCGTCTTCGTCCACTTCAGCCGGAATGATTCGAACCACCGGCTTCCCGTGCTTTGTCACCACCACGGGTCGGCCGCTTTCGGCGACTTGGTCCATCACCGCGAGGCAATGCGATTTGAATTGTGCGGCCGGAATCTTCTGCACGAGACACTCCTGTGAATAGGACCATAATAATATGACTACTTTTGAAATTCAAGGCCCAACGGGCGCCTTCCTCTTCAAGAGCCCCAGCGCGTGGCCGGGTCGCGTGATGCTCCCCGCTCCCTCGCACTTTCGGCCCCTCAGTCCCCAATCCCTACTCCCTTAGTCCCCAGTCCCTGTTTTTTGTCCAGCCCTCACCCGCCCACACACACCGCAACCCGCTGAAATCACTCATCCGAGCCCGCCCGCCGATTTGCAGAGAATTTCCCCCAAATTGCTACACTTCTTGTAGTAGCCAGAACAGCACTGCGGATGCGTCGGGCGGCCCGCGCGGGCGAACTCTGGGATGCCCGCTCTTTGGACCTGCGCACCACACTGTGAGACGGATTGCAACCAAAACGGTGCAAACTCGCTCAAAGTCCCTACTTTGAGGATCTTATCCTCTAACTTCTGTGCTTTCAACCGCTTACGGGAGACCGCTTAAATCGCTAACCCGCCTGGAATCACGATGTTAGCCAAAAAAGGGTAGGGGGGAGGGGGAGGTCACTAATTGGTATATGGCCGACGGCCCGGTCCTTTGGGGAGAGCCGGAAAATGCCCAGGAGGAAGCCGAAATATGCGCGAGGCGGCAGATCCGCGGGCCAGCAGTTCCGGAAACCGGCGCTAGGGTTTCATCGATCTTGGAATTGTTCTTCGGGAGATAGCTGAAAATCGATAGCTGATAGCGGAAGGCTGACCCCTGACCCCTGACCCCTGAAACCTGTCACTTCGCCTTACTGCACTTCGTCATAATCGCTGTGTGCAGCCGTTCGCTCACTTCGGTGGGCAGCTCGTAAATCTCGTGGCAGCGATAAATCTCAATGGTCTTGCGCGTGGTGTCGAGGACGACTTCGCAGTGCCCGCACTTTCGCAGGTGGACCTCAATCTCGGCGCGCGTCTCCGCGGCAATCGACTCATCGATGACGTCGTCGAGAATCGCGAGGAATTCAGTGCAGGTCATGCTTCAGCTCCGTTTCCCTTGGGCGCCGCTGTCGCCTGCGAAGTTGCCGGAGTCTTGCGTTTGAAGTAGCGGCTCAAGCGCTCGCGCAGTTGCAGCCGTGCGCGCAACAGCCGCGATTTGACCGCGGGAACACTGAGGCCAAGCGCCTCGGCCGTTTCCTCGGTGGAAAGCTGGTCCACATCGCGCAATACGAACACCGTGCGGAAACCCGGCGGCAGGCCCTGAATGGTTTTCTTCAGAATATCGGCCAGCTCCGACTGGTTGTAGTTCTGCTCGGGGTTCGGCGCCCAGTCGGCGAAGTCGCGGGGCACGCTGCCCTCGTCGGTCTGGATATCCTCGTCCATCGAGACCAGTTTGCCCGTGCGCCGCTTGCGCAGCCGCATCAGACTCTCGTTTACCGCGATTCGCACCAGCCATGTGTAGAATTTCGAGTTCCCCTGAAACTGATCGAGCTTCTCATAGGCCTTGAGAAACGCGTCCTGCATCACGTCTTCGGCGTCTTCGCGGTTTTGCGTAATGTGCTGCGCAATCCTGAAGAGCTGCCGCTCGTACTTGCGGACCAGCGTGTCGTAGGCCGAGACATCCCCGCCGCGAACCCTCTCTACGAGGGCGACGTCGGGATGCTCTTCGCTAATTGGTTGGATGGTCGACATGGAAATCGGATGCGAAAAATTGCCGCGGATTGAACAGGCTGCGAACGATCCGGATGGGCCCGCAAAACATGAGTGTAACGGACGGCACGGCGGGGAACCAAATCCCAAAACCAAGGCCGCGCCGTTACGTCACTGGTTCCCCGGCGGTGCAGGCAGCGTACCAATCGGCATAAAGTGGAAGTATGTTTGGTTTCTCTTCCCCGTTGCTGACCATCCGGAGCGGTTCCGGTCGCCTTGCGGTTCTGGTTGGATTGCTGATCGTTGGACGGTGCGCTTTGGCGCAGTCCACAACAACCCCTGCGGCCAACACCTCCGAATCCAGCCCGGCGCGCTCCCATTCTGCCAAGCCCGCGGCAACCAGGAAACCCACGACGAAACGCAAACCGGTACACGCAACCAGCCGCGCGTCCCGCGTGGCGCACACGGCGCGCCTCAAGCAGGCGTTTGTGGCCTCGAAAGAGCTGGAGCCGATGGCCCAGCAATTGGCGACCCTGCGCACGCCGGAAGCCTACGCAGCGGTGGCCGCCTACGCGCACAGCCACACCGGCGAGGCTGCGACGGCAGCCTATCTGGCATTGGGCCACGCGTATCTGCTCGACAAACGCTATGCCGATGCGGAAATGGCCCTGGCAGAAGCGCGGCGCGCCGATGGGGAACTAGCCGATTACACAGATTTTCTTGACGCCGAGGCAAACCACGCGGCGGGCGACGATGCGGCCGCCGAAAGAATTCTCCACGGCTTTACCGATCGCTATCCCGACAGCATCTTTGACGCCCAGGAGCCTGAGCTTGAGGCCGCGGTTCTGCTGGCCGTGGGCAATGACACTGCGGCGCGACAGCTGCTCGCCGCAGCCGCCGGCACTCAGGCGGCGAACCGCCCCGGTTTCCAGCTTGCCGAGGGCCAGGTGGAACTGGCGCTGGGCCAGCAACAAGCTGCGGGAACGACTTTCAAGCTGCTCCTGTTGGGCCATCCTTTGAGCGATGAAGCCAAAACGGCGCGCGCCAAGCTCACGCAGCTGGGAGCCGAAACGCTGCTGACCACGGCTGACTTACGCAGTCTTGCCGAAGCCTACTACAACGCGGGCCGTTACGCGGAGGCGGACGAGCAGTTTCGCGTTCTGGAGCGCGCGCCGGTAATCGACGCGCAGACCCGCAACGGATTTGCCGTGGCCGAGGCTGCTTGCCAACTGAAGCTGAAACGGCTGACGGAGGCGGAAGCCCAGGAACTGCCCGACACGGCAGACGAAAACGGCGCGCGGCGGCTTGACCTGCTGATGGAGCTGGCTCACGATCGCGATGATTCCGCCGGCTTGCAGCGGATCATCGCCGACATGGAGTCCCGGTTCCCGCACAGCCCGTGGCTGGCCAACGCACTCTTCTCAGCCGGCAACATCTACATGCTCAAGCGCGATTACCCAACTGCCATCGAGTACTATGGCATTCTGGCGGAGCGTTTTCCCAATGACAAAAACGCTGCCGCCGCCCACTGGCGCTCCGGCTGGCTGAGCTACCGGCTGGGACTTTACCCCGCTGCGGAGCGCATCTTCGACGAGCAGATCCGCCTCTATCCAGGCGCCACGGAAACTGTCTCCGCTCTCTACTGGCGTGGGCGCTTGTATGAGACGCAGGACCACAATCCAGCGATGGCCGCGGCCAACTACCGCACCATCGTCCGCGCCTACCAGCACTTCTTCTACGCGCAAATGGCGCGGCAACGGCTGGCCGCGCTAGGCAACCCACAGGCCGCGTTGCAGCCGCAACTGGATAGCATTCAGCCGGCGCCGCTGCCGCACCTGGTCGATAGCTTTCCCGAGGACAGCCCCCATCTGGCCAAGGCACGTCTGCTGGCCAATGCCGGTCTGACGGAATACATTGCGCAAGAGATCAAGGCCGATCCCAACTCCTCGTCCTGGAGCGCGCTGGCCGAGGGTCAGATTTACTCCTCCTATGGGCAAACCTACCGCGCGGTGCGCGCGCTCAAGCGCGCCATTCCGAATGCGGCTTCGGCATCCATCCAGTCCATTCCGCTGGTGTACTGGCGGATTCTCTTTCCCGAGCCGTGGTGGAACACAATCGAAACTGAGTCCGCCAAGAACAATCTCGATCCCTACCTGGTGGCATCGCTCATCAGGCAGGAGTCGGAGTTCGATGCCGCGGTCGTTTCCTATGCCAACGCCTACGGCCTGATGCAATTGCTGCCGTCCGTGGGCAAGTCCATGGCGCGGCAGGAGGGAATTGCCCACTTCCAAACCTTCCAGTTGCTCGACCCCAACATGAATATCCGCCTGGGAACGCGCTATCTGCGGCAGATGCTCGATCGGTTCGGCGGCGTCGAGGAGTATGCGCTGGCCGCTTACAACGCGGGCGACAGTCGCGTTGCGGATTGGCAGGCCGCAGGGCCGTATTCGGGCATCGACGAGTTTGTGGAGTCTATCCCCTTTACGCAAACCCGCGAATACGTCGAGGCCATCCGGCGCAACGAGGAAACCTACCGGGCGATCGACGATTTTGCCCGCACCCACGCTTCCGCTGCGGCGTCCGCGTCCCGTTAGGGCCAAGCTCTCCCATTGACACTTAGGGAACCCCGCTCGCCACTCCCCTGCGCCGAATCGCATTGACATCATTGCGCGCACGTGGTGACACTGGGTTCACCGGATGCATTTTGATCCGGGTTGTGTTTCGCAGCCTGCTTTTGAGTAGAGTGCGGAGCCGGACGGGAACTAGGTCGCGGCTCGGAACCGTCAACCCCGGCAAAGCCCAGGTAGGACCCGGAGGGAACGATGGCAGCCGACTTGCAGTTTCTGGAAGAGTGGATCCCCGAAAGAATGGACCCAGGAACGGTTTTTGTGCTGGAGAACCAGGCCAAACTGGGCCAGGCACAAAATCCCTACGTAGCCGTGATGTCGTGCCCGCGCTGCGGGACGTTGGGGCTCATCACCCGTCAGCAGCTTTACTGCGGGGAGACCATGATTTGCGGAGGCGACTCCTGCTCGGCAGAGTACCGGCTTGATGGCGATGCCATCTGCTACCGAGCGGCGCAATAAGCGCTACTGTTGCAATTTGTAATCTGCGCTGGTCGTCTTGGCGCCGGCCTGTTTGGGTGTGGGAAGCTGTGTGCGGTCCCATCCTCCGCCCAGCGCCTGGACCAGTTCCACCGCCGAGGTCATCTCTTCCACCTGCAACGCATTCAGCGCTTCCTTGCTGCTCAGCAGCGTGGTTTGGGCAATCATGACATCGACGTAGGGATCGACTCCAGTGTTGTAGCGCGACATCTCGGTGTCGAAATAATCCTGCGCGTCCTTCACCGCCTGCTGCTGGCGCAGGATCTGTTGCGAATAAATGCGCGTGGCGGCCATCGAGTCTTCCACCTGCTGGAAGGCGGTGAGTGTGACCTGGCGATAGTTGGCGAGGTCTGCGTTGTATTCGGCAACGTACTGGTGCAGCTCAGCGCGGTAAAGACCTCCGTCAAAGATGGTCTCCGCAACAGCGGGGCCGATGGACCAGATGCGGCTGGGCCCGCTAAACAGGCTGGTTAGCGTAGAGCTTTGAAATCCACCATCGGCACTGATCGTGACTTGCGGAAAGAATGCGCCGTAGCCGATGCCGATGACGGCATTGGCCTCGGCGAGCGTGCGCTCGGCCGCCGCAATGTCAGGACGCCGCTCGACAAGCCGCGAAGGAACGCCGGTGGGAATTGACGGCGCCGTGTAGACCATTGGCTTTACAGGGATGGAAAAATCGCTGGGTACCTTGCCCTGGAGCATGGCGATGGCGTGCTCATATTGCGCGCGCAACAGTCCCACGTTGATGGCCGCCGATTGCGCCGCCTCCAATGTGGTCTTAGCCTCGACCACGGAGATATAATCGCCCACGCCCGTGTCGTACTGCGCCTGATTGTAGTCCAGCGATTTCTGATCGGCCGCCACGGTCTCGTTCAGGATTTGCTGCAGCATGTCCTGGCCGCGGATCTCAAAGTAATACTCCGCCAGGCTGGACTGCTCGGTCAGTTTCTCCACCTCGAGGTCGGCCGCGCTCACCTGCGACGCATATTGCGCTTCGTGTACTTCGTTGCGGATCTTTCCCCAGAAATCGGGCGTCCAGGAGACGTCAATCGGAGCATTCCAAAGCGTTGACTGCTTGCCTACATTGGCTTGGGTGGAGTTGCTCAGATTTCCGGAACTTTTTGACCGGTTCCAAGTTGGAGCCGCGGTGATTGTGGGCCAATACTGTGAGCGCGCCTCGGCGATCTGGGCGCGAGCCGCCATGTAATTCTGGAAATACTGCTTCAGGTTTTCGTTATTGATATTGAGCTGTTCTTCAAGCGCATTCAGCTCGGGATCGTTGAAGACCTCCCACCAGTTGCCGCGCAGCATGGCGTCCTGCGGGCTGGCCACCTTCCAGCCGTCGGCATCTTGAAAATTGACGGTCGACTCCTTGTAGTTGGGCGCAGTGACTGCCGTCGGCGTGGGCGCGTGGTACGGCGGGCCAACGTGGCAGCCGGAGAGAAGCGCAAGCCAGGTCAGGGTACTGGCGGCGAATGAAAGCGCGGGTCGAATCTTCAGCGTAGGCACGGTCTTCAGCTCAGGCATGGTCAACGTCCTTCACGTATTACGACGCCGCTTCTTGCGCGGTTGGCGGCAGTGTGTCGTGCGTCCGGCCCAGCGCGCGCAGGCGCAGCCGGTCCATATACAGGTAAACCACAGGCGTGGTGTAAAGCGTGAGCAACTGGCTCAAAACCAGTCCGCCCACAATGGTGATGCCCAAGGGCTTGCGCAGCTCCGAGCCGGTGCCGGTGCCGAAGGCCAGCGGCAGCGCTCCGCAAATGGCGCACATGGTGGTCATCATGATCGGCCGAAAGCGCAACATGCAGGCGCTGAAAATTGCGTCGCGCGTCGACTTGCCTTCCACGCGTTCCGCCTGCAGCGCGAAATCGATCATCATAATGGCATTCTTCTTCACGATGCCGATGAGCAGTATGATGCCGATAATCGAGATGACGTTGAGATCGATGTGGAAGACCATCAGCGCGAGCATGGCGCCGACGCTCGCCGAGGGCAGCGTGGAAATGATGGTCAGCGGGTGAATCAGGCTCTCATAGAGAATGCCCAGCACGATGAAGACGGACAACAGTGCGGTGACTACCAGAATCGGAAGCGAGGATATCGATTGCTGGTAAGCCTGTGCGGTTCCGGCAAAGAATCCCTGCACAGTTGCGGGCATTCCCAGCCGCTGCTCCATCTCCGTCACTTCCCGGGTGGCGTCGCTGAGCGAGACTCCATTGCGCATGTTGAAGGAGACGGTAACCGACGGGAAAAGACCGGTATGGGCCACCTGCAGCGGCGTGGTATTGGTTTGCGCCCTGACGGCGGTGAACAGAGGCGACACGGCATTGAGTCCCGCGCTGGATGAACTCTTGTTTGGTGTGAAGTAAATGTTGTTCAATCCCGACGGATCCTGCCAATACTGCGGGGCCACTTCCATTACGACGTAATACTGGTTGAGCTGCGTATAGATGACGGAGACTTCAGATTGGCAAAACGCACTGCAAAGCGAACTGTCGAGCGATTGCGGGGTCTGTCCCAGCCGCGCCGCGGTCACTCGATCGTAATTGAGCATTTCTTGCAAGCCGCCATTTTGCTGATCGGTGTTTACGTCCTGCAGATCGGGAATCTTCTGCATGTTGGTGTAAAGGATGGGACCCCACTTCGCCCAGTCGTCGATGTTGTCGGACTGGATCGTGTATTGGTATAGGGCGCCGCCGCCGCGTCCTCCAATGCGCAGGTCCTGCGCGGGCTGCAGATAGGCTGAAGCCACGGGCAAGCGATTCATCTTGGGCCGCAGGCGGTTGATCACGTCCATCGCCGAGGTCTGACGCACATCGCACTTCGGGCTTTCCTTGCAGTTGCTTCCCAGGGGCTTGAGCGCAATGAACATGAAGCCGCCGTTGCCGCTCCCGGTATAAGCATTCACGTGCGCCACGGCGGGATCGGCCTTGACGACGTTGACCAGTAATTGACTTGAGAAATTCATGAACGGGAATGAGGCGTCCTGCGGCCCCTGCACCGAGCCCATGATCACGCCTGTGTCCTGCGTGGGGAAAAAGCCCCAGGGGATACTCCAGATAACCAGACCATTCAGTGCGATGGTGAGCAGGAGCACGATCAAAGTCAATCCTGAATTATCCAGCACCCAAACCAGAGAATTCCGGTAGATTGACACCATGCCATTGAATGTTCGTTCGCTGGCCCGGTAAAGGAAGTTGTGTTTCTCGCCTTCTTTTTGTGCTCTGAGCACATGCGCGCACATGCACGGCGTCGCGGTTAGAGAAATGACCATCGAGATCACGATGGCCGTGGAAAGCGTCACCGCAAATTCGCGAAAGAGGCGTCCGATGATGCCGCCCATCAGGAGGATGGGAATGAAAACAGCAATCAGCGACACGCTGATGGTAAAAATCGTAGAACCGATCTCCGAGGCGCCTTTCATCGCCGCGGCATAGGGCTCCATGCCGTTTTCGACGTGCCGGGTGATGTTTTCCATGACCACAATGGCGTCGTCCACCACAAAGCCGGTGGCGATGGTCAGCGCCATCAGCGACAGGTTATCGAGGGTATAGCCGAACATGTACATGGCCGCGAACGTTCCGATCAGCGAGGTCGGTACGGCAACAAAGGGAATGAGTGTGGCGCGAGGGCTGCGCAGGAAGACGAAGACCATCAGGATGACGAGGCAGACGGACCAAACCAGCGCCTTGTACACGGTATTAACCGAAGCGCGAATCGTGGTCGTGCGGTCAAGAACGATGGTCGTGGTGATGCCCTGGGGGAGCACCGCCTCGAGAAAGGGCAGTTGCGCCTTGATGCGGTCCACGGTCTGAATAATGTTGGCGCCGGGTTGACGGAAGATGGTGACGAAAATAGCCCTTTTTCCGTCCGCGTATCCGGCAGAGCGCAGGTTCTGCGTAGAGTCCACGACATCGGCCACATCCGAAAGCCGTACCGCCTGGCCGTTGTGATATCCCACGATCAGCGGCTGGTAGTCGGCTGCCGCGGAGATCTGGTCGTTGGTGATGATGTCTTCGCTGACGCCATTGTTCGAGAGCTGCCCCCGCGGCTCGTGCGAGTTTTGCAGGCTGAGTACTGATTGCACGCTGCCCAGAGTAAGCCCGAAGCTTTCGAGCTTGGTGGGATTGACCTCGACGCGTACAGAGGGCGTGGCTCCGCCTTGCACCCCCACCTGCCCGACGCCTTGAATTTGCGACACCTTCTGCTCCAGGATCGTGGAGGCAAGGTCATAGAGCTTGGTTACGTCGTACTTGTTTGAGGTAAGGCTGAGAAGCATGATCGGCGAATCGGCAGGATTCACCTTGCGATAGGAGGGATTGGAGGGCAGGTTCGCAGGCAGATAAGTACGCGCAGCATTGATGGCGGCCTGCACGTCGTGGGCGGCGCCATTGATGTCACGGCTCAGATCGAATTGCAGGGTTACGCTGGTTGAGCCCAGCTGGCTTGATGAGGTCATTTCGGTGATGCCGGCAATGTGGCTGAACTGGCGTTCCAATGGCGTGGCCACTGCGGCTGCCATGATCTCTGCGCTCGCTCCCGGCAAGCCGGCCGAAACGCTGATGGTGGGGAAATCCACCTGCGGCAATGGAGCCACCGGCAAAACGACGAACGCAATTCCACCTGCGATGGCCACGGCAATGGTGAGCAACGTGGTGCCCACGGGCCGCTCGATGAATGGGGCCGAAATGTTCATGCCTTCTCCGCGCCGGGAGGCAGTTCGCTGTCGAGCGGAATCTTGGAAATACGACTGCCCATGACCCGCTGTCCGAGGCGGTCGAAGAAGATGTAAATCACCGGTGTGGTGTAAAACGTGAGCAATTGGCTCAACAGCAAGCCGCCGACCATGGCAATGCCCAGCGGCCGGCGCAGCTCCGAACCCAGGCCGGTTCCCACCGCCAGCGGAATGCCGGCCAGCAGCGCAGCCATGGTGGTCATCAAGATAGGCCGGAAACGCAGCAGGCTGGCCTGGTAGATCGCCTCTGTCGAATCCAGTCCATGCTTGCGCTCGGCCTCCAACGCAAAGTCCACAATCAGAATGCCGTTTTTCTTTACGATGCCGATGAGCAGGATGATGCCGATAATTCCCACCACGCTCAGATCCTCGCGGCAGATCATGAGCGCGAGCAATGCACCCACACCCGCCGAGGGCAGCGTGGAAATGATGGTAATCGGATGGATGAAACTCTCATAAAGGACGCCAAGGACGATGTAGACAGCAACCAGAGCGGCGAGAATGAGCAGTGCCTCGTTGGACAGTGAATTTTGGAACGACGCAGCGGTGCCTTGGAATCCCGACTGCAAGCTGGCAGGGAAATTAAGATTCTTAGCCACCTTGTCGATGTCGGTGATCGCCGTTCCCAGCGATGCATTCGAGGCCAGGTTAAACGACACCGTGACCGACGGAAATTGTCCCTGATGGTTGATGGAAAGCGCCTCAGTGGTGTTCGTCATCTGCGTGAAGGCGCTGAGCGGAATGGCATTGGCGCCGACCGAGGATGTGACCGCATTGGGCGTCGTGCCCGCGACCGAGCCGGAGGACGGCGAAGAAGCTCCAGCGTTGCTCGATCCCCCGGCCAGCACCGTGGCCGGCGAGGTCAGCGCCTGGGAAGAAGGCGTATAGCGTACCGATGTCGTCGTGGAATTCGAGCCTGCCGATGCCGATGCGGACGAGGAGTACGACGTGGCCGCGCTGGCTCCGCTGGCGCCTGAGGACGCACTGCTCTGAATGTACAGATCGCCGAGCTTTGTGGGGTTTTGTTGCCACTCGGGAGCCGTCTCAAGCACCACGTGATACTGGTTGAGCTGCGTGTAAAGAGTACTGATCTCCCGCTGCCCGTAGGCGTCGTAGAGAGTGTTGTCAATGGTGGTGGGTGCGATGCCCAGCCGTGACGCCGTCACGCGGTCAATCTCCAACTGCACCGCTTTGGCGCCTGTCTGCTGATCCGTGGCCACATCTTCCAATTCGGGCAGTTTATTCAGTTGCGCAACAAACTTGGTGGTCCACGTGTTCAGCTCGTCCGTATCCGGGTCTTCGAGCGTGTACTGGTACTGCGTCCGGCTCACGCGATCGTCCACCGTAATGTCCTGCACCGGCTGCATGTAAAGCTGGATGCCCTGCACCTTCTTCAAGCGGTGCTGCAATCTTCGGATCACATCGGAGGCGCTGATGCGCTCGCCGATGGGCTTCAGATTGATGGAGATGCGGCCGCTGTTGAGCGTGGTGTTGATGCCGTCGGCGCCGATGAAGGAAGACAGGCTCTCCACCGCCGGGTCCTGAAGAATAATCTGCGCAAGTTCCCGCTGCTTCTCGCTCATGGCGTCGAAGGAGATGGATTGCGACGCCTGGGAGATGCCCTGAATCACGCCGGTATCCTGCACCGGGAAGAATCCCTTGGGAATGACGATATAGAGAACGACGGTGAGGACAAGGGTTGCAGCAGCTACCAGCAGCGTGACGGTCTGGAAGCGCAAGACCACGCGCAGCGTCCGCCCGTAAAAGGCAATCAGGCTGTTGAATACATGCTCCGACCAGCGATAAAGGCGCGTCTGCTTCTCACTGGGGTCGTGTCGCAGGATGCGTGAGCACATCATCGGCGTCAGGGTGAGTGAAACCACCGCCGAAATGATGATGGTGACGGCCAGCGTGACTGCGAATTCACGGAACAGGCGCCCGACCACGTCACCCATGAACAGCAGCGGAATCAGCACTGCGACCAGCGAGACCGTGAGTGAAACAATCGTGAAACCGATCTGTCCCGCGCCTTCCAGTGCGGCTTCCAGCGGCGGCATGCCTTCTTCAAGAAAGCGGCTGATGTTCTCGATCATCACAATGGCGTCATCGACCACGAAACCGGTGGAAATGGTGAGCGCCATCAGCGACAGGTTATCGAGCGAGTAGCCGAGCAGATACATCACCGCAAACGTGCCGATGAGCGAAACCGGCACGGCCACGCTGGGGATGATGGTGGCGCGCCAACTGCGCAGGAAGAGGAAGATCACCATGACCACTAGCACTACCGTGAGCCCCAGTTCGAACTCCACGTCGTGCACGGACGCCTGAATGCTCGTGGTCATGTCGGTCAGGGTGGTCACGGTGATGCCAGAGGAAAGATTGGCTTCCAGTTGTGGAAGAATCTTTTGGATGGAGTTGACGACCGTGATGGTATTGGCGCCCGGCTGGCGCTGAATGTTGAGAATGACGGCAGGCGTAAGCACGGGTCCGGAAGCTCCGCCCGCCTGGCCCATCCAGGCGGCCTGTTTGGTGTTCTCTACGCTGTTCACCACATTGGCGACGTCTTTTACGAAGACAGGCGCGCCGTTGCTGTAAGCGACCACAACATTCTTGTAGTCATCGGCCGTAGAGATCTGATCGTTGGCGTCAATCTGATAGTCCTGGCGCGGCCCGTCGAAGTTGCCTTTCGCGGAGTTGACGCTGGACTGGACCAGGGCCGTGCGCATGTCCTCCATGTTCAACCCGTGCGAGGAAAGCGCCACCGGGTTCACCTGAATGCGCACCGCGGGCTTCTGGCCGCCGCTGATGCTCACGAGGCCGACGCCGTTTAGCTGCGACAGCTTGGGTGCCAGGCGGGTATCCACCATGTCCTCAACCTGCGACAACGGCATGCTGTCGGAGCTGATCGCAAGGGTAAGAACGGGCGCGTCGGCCGGGTTGGTCTTGTTGTAGACCGGTGGCACCGGTAGATCGGAAGGTAAAAAGGTCTGCCCGCCATTGATCGAGGACTGCACCTCTTCCTCGGCGACGTCGAGCGAGAGCGACAGGCTGAATTGCAATACGATGACCGACACGCCGCCGGCGCTGGTCGAGGTCATCTGGCTCAGGCCCTGCATCTGGCCGAACTGGCGCTCCAGGGGCGCAGTAATCGTGGTGGCCACTACGTCGGGGCTGGCGCCGGGGTAGAAGGTGAGCACCTGGATCGTCGGATAATCCACCTCGGGCAGCGCCGAAACCGGCAACTGCGTGAATGCGACGATGCCCACCAGCAGAATTGCGGCCATCAACAACGACGTTGCAACGGGCCGCAGAATAAATGGGCGGGACGGACTCATGGAGCGGCCTCGGTGGTATCGGAGTCAGTGGACGGTATGACGACTGGGGATAGCGTGACCGGAGAGCCGTCGATCAGTTTCTGGAAGCTGCTATTGGCGACGATATCGCCGGCCTTGAGGCCGGACGTCACAACAGTGTTGCCGGAGTCGGAAATTCCCGACTTCACGGTCGTCATGACGGCTTTGCCGACCGGTTGATTGCCCCCGCCGTTTCCGCCAGTGCCTCCGCCAGCGCTACCTCCCTTGTGTCCGCCGCCCTGACCGCTCCCCTGACCACTCTTCGATTGGCCGGTGGATTTGCCGGGAGCGCTCGGTGTGAGTCCCTGAATGAGGTAAACGAAGTCCGTGGCGCCGTTGTGCTGGATGGCTGAAGAGGGAACCAGAATCTGATTGTCGAGAGTATTCACCAGCAGGCGCGTGTTGACGAACTCATTGGGGAAGAGCTCGCCCTTGGAGTTGTCGAATGCCGCGCGCAATTGCACGGTTCCCGTCACGGTATCGATCTGGTTGTTGACCGTGATCAGCTTGCCCTTCGCAATCAGCTTGGTATTGGTGCGGTCATAGGCATCGACCTCAAGCGCCTTGGCGCCTTTCATCTGTTGCAAGACCTGCTGCAGGCTGTCTTCGGCCAGGGTGAAGATCACGGTGATCGGCTGCACCTGTGTGACGACCAAAAGAGCAGTGGTCGAGTTGGCGGTCACCAGGTTTCCAGGGTCAGCCAGGCGCAGGCCGACGCGTCCGTTGATCGGCGAGGCAATGTGGCAGAAAGCCACCTCAACCGTGTCGTACTGCACCGTGCCTTCGTCGTTCTTCACGGTTCCCTGGTCCTGCAGCACCACCTTTTCCTGGTCCTCGAGCGTCTGCCGCGGGATGGCATTTTTGGCCCACGCGTCCTGATAGCGCTTCAGGTCCATCTGCGCCTCGGCGAGCAGGTTCTGGTCGCGTTCCAGCGTGCCCTGCGCCTGTTCGAGCTGGGCTTCATAGGGCCGGGAATCGATGTCAATGAGCGGATCGCCCTTGTGCACCGTCTGGCCTTCGCGGTAATGCACCGCCGTGATCACACCCGTCACCTGCGAGGTAATCGTGTCGGTATACGTGGGCGTAACGGTGCCGATGGCGTCCAAATAAACGCCGATGCTGCCCTTGGTGGCAGTGGCCACGGTAACAGGCACGGCGCCGCTCATGGCTCCACGGCGGCTGCTGCCACCGGCGGGTGCGGCCGTGCTGGCGCTATGCTGCCTGTACACCCAGAAAAACAGGAGTCCGAACAGGACCAGGATGATGACCCAGATCCAGCGGTGGCGGCGCTTTTTTGCGGAGTTGGCGGGCTCAGGCCCCGAGGCAGAGTGCGAAACAGACAAAGGTTGATCCATCGCCTTCTTCTTCTCGAATATCAAGTTTGGGACATTCGTTTAGTCAGCAATATTTTCTCATACGCAAAATGGCATGTAGAACCTACCATCTGCCATCCCGGCATGCGGTGCGCCCGATCACTGAAGACCCGCTCAATGGTTCAAATTGCGCTTGGTTTCAGAGCGGAACTGAGAAGCCGGGAAGAAAAACCCCACAACTCACCCCGCCTTGCGTGCGCATGGTATTGGATGGACGAATCCATCCGGAGAATAGTTGCAGCCAGGCGCTTGCCGACCTCCTGGCCCCCAAGTCCGGCAAAAGTGCGCGCAGGTAGGGGCAAATCGCCTTCCGGCTGTCCGTCATTCCGCTGAATCTGGTCTCAATCATGGCTCTGCAGGTGTGTTTCAGGCCCTCGGTCGGGTTCTTCAGCGAGGCATTCTGATTGGATGCGAATCAGCTCGGAATTGCTGTACGACCCGCCTAGAGCGTTTGGGATCCAGCTCTGGACTGCTTGCAGGATGAGGATTGTGTACAGCGCGTCAGCTATAAATCGGATTCATGCGCTCGTCAGAATCATCTCGCGCGTCCGCTACCTTCCGAAAAATCCAGGGAAGTCCTACGCCAGGGGCCGACGATGTGGGTACCGCCATTGCCGATTACCGCACCCGCTACGCTCTCCACGGAAGTGATAATGCACTCCTCGCCGCCGTGTTCGAGAAATTCGATTGCCGCCTGGATTTTCGGTCCCATCGACCCCGGTGGGAATTGGTCTGCGGCTAAATACTGGCGCGCCTGTTCCATGGTGATTATGTCGAGCCACCGTTGGCTGGGCCGGCCATAGTCGAGCGCAACGCGGTGAACCGAAGTAACGATGATGAGCTTGTGAGCGCGCACGTGTGTTGCCAGCATGCTTGAAGCCAGGTCCTTGTCGACAACGGCTTCCACACCCACCAAATGATCGTCTTCCCAGGCCACCGGAATGCCCCCGCCTCCGCAGGCGATCACGACGACGCCGGCATCGAGCAGCGACGAGATCGCTTCGGCCTCCAGAATTCGCAACGGGCGGGGCGAAGGCACAACGCGACGGTAGCCTCCTGGCGAGATTTCGCGCATGATCCAGTCTGGCCTGTCGCTGCGGATTTGAGCGAGCTCGTTCGCGTCATAGAAAGACCCGATCGGTTTCGTGGGATGCTGGAAGTCCGGGTCGCCGCGATCCACGAGCACCTGGGTGATGATCGTCGCCGCTTCGCGCTTGATTCCCTCGCGGCGGAACAACTCGCAAGCCAGTCGCTGGATCATATAGCCCATGCCGCCCTGGCAATCGGCGTCGCACGTGTCGAGCGGCAAGCGCGGAACGCGCCGCTCGCCCTCCTCGACGCGAATCATGATGTTGCCGATCTGTGGTCCGCTGCCGTGGGTGATGGCGATCCGTGAACCGCTGTGGAACAGAGGCTTGAGATGTTCGAGCGTCTCCGCAGTGTGGGCAAACTGCAAGGGAATGGCGCCCGACTCGCCGGGCCTCGTAATGGCGTTGCCGCCCAGAGCGATCACCAGCGTTTCAGTCATGGTCTCAAGAGCCTGGCCTCTCATAGATAACTTCCTGCTCCGACATGGTCAGCGCCATGATCGCCTTGGCCGTGTGCAGGCGGTTCTCCGCTTCCTGGTACACCACGGAATGTGGGCCATCGATGACATCGTCCGTCACCTCGTTGCCGCGGTCGGCGGGCAGCGGGTGCATGTACAGAGCATCTTCCGCAGCCAACTTCATGCGCTCGCCGTCGCAAATCCAGTGCTTGTATCCCTCGGCGATCCGCAGGGACTCCTTGGGGTTGGTTCCCATGGTGTCCAGGCAGCCCCAACTCTTGGGAATGACGATATCGGCGTCGCGAAACGCGTCGTCCATGTTGTCCACGATCTCGAACTTGGTTCCGGCGCGCCGCGCGTTCTCTCGCGCCGCTTTGACCGTCCGCGGCATCAGCCCGTACTCGGGTGGATGCGCCAGCACCACGTCCAGCCCGAAGCGAGGCATCAACATGATCAAACTTTGCGGCACGCTAAGCGGCTTGGCGTAGCTGGGCGCATACGCCCACGTGATCGCCAGCTTGCGCCCGCGGAGGTTGCGTCCAAGTTTCTCGCGGATGGTCATGAGGTCGGCCAGCGCCTGGCAGGGATGGTCGACGTCGCACTGCATATTGATGACCGGCGCATCCGCCCAGTGCGCGACTTCGCGCATGTAGGCGTTGCCCTCGCCCGGAATCAAGTCGTGACGGATGGCGATCGCGTGCCCGTAGCTCGACAGGATGATTCCTGTGTCCTTCGCGCTTTCTCCATGGGAGATTTGCATGGCATCGGAGGTCAAAAAATGGGCGTGGCCGCCAAGCTGCGTGATTCCCGCCTCGAACGAGTTGCGCGTGCGCGTGGACTTGTCGAAGAACATCAGGAAGATAGTTTTATCGGGCAAATAGCGATGCGGAATGCCTGACTTGAACTTACGTTTCAAATCGGCGGATACGTCGAGGAGAATTTCGATCTCAGCTTCGCGGTATTCTTCGGTAGTGATATAGTCCTTGCCTTTGAGCAGCGCTTTTCTCGTTTCCAATGCACACCTCTTCCTCAAAATTTGCCAGGTTGATTCAGTTCAGATCTTCGAATCTCGCCGCGTGGCGACGTACGCCAGGGGGAACGCGGCATAGAACTGCGCCGCTTCTACCAGGTGGCGGATCGGGATGCGTTCGATCACACTATGCGCGACGTCTTCTTCACCGGGACCGAAGCCGATGGACGGTACGCCCATGATTCCCATGGAGCCGACGCCGTTGGTGCTGAAGACCCACTTGTCCACAACTGGATCGGCGTTGTGGAGCGTGCGATACGCCGCAACCGCCGAGCGCACCAGCACATGGTCTTCTTCGAGCAACCAAGTTGGATAGTACTTCTGCATCGGATACGTGAGGCCGGTATAGCTGGGCGTCTCGTACTGCAACACCTCGATCTCCGCGCTTTGCGCCGCCGGCAGCGCCTTCACCTCGGCGACCGCGCTCTCGAGCGTTTCCCCACTGGTCAGCCGGCGGTCGAGATGGATGGAACAGGCGCCCGGCACCGCGCACAGGGACGGAGACATGGAGCGAATCTCGGTGACGGCGATGGTTCCCTTGCCGAGAAACGCATCATCGCGCAAACGGGTATTCAACTCCTCGATCTGCGCGATCAGCGGGGCAACTTTGTAAATGGGATTGTCGCCGCGCTCCGGCGCGCTGGCGTGACAGGAACGTCCGCGCAGGTGAACCTCGATCTCCATGCGCCCGCGATGTCCGCGGTACACGTTCAGATTGGTTGGCTCGGTGAGCACCACGCACTCCGGCCGGATGCCGTCTTCCTTGAGAATGTAGACCCACGGCAAGCCGTCGCAGTCTTCTTCCTGCACCGATCCCACAACCCACAACGTGTAGTCGCCTTCCAGTCCCAAATCCTTGATCATCTTGCCCGCGTAAACCATGCTGGCCATGCCCCCGCGCTGATCGCTAGAGCCGCGTCCGTAGATGAAACCATCCTCCACTTTGCCCTGGTACGGATCCCAGGACCATTCCTTGGGATCGCCAACGCCCACAGTGTCGGTGTGTGCGTCCATCATGATCACGTGTTTGCCGGAGCCGATGCGTCCCAGTATGTTGCCCATGCCATCGATGCGGATCTCGTCGAAGCCCACGCGTTCCATTTCCTGCTTGATGCGCTGAACGACAGGGCCTTCGTGAGAGCTTTCGCCGGGAATTGCGACCAGGTCGCGCAGAAAACGGACCATGTCCGCTTCCAGCGCGTTCGCGGCGGCGAGTAAACGTGCGGGGTCAATCGTAATTGCGGTAGTCATGTTGATCCTTAGTCGGCGGCCCTTGAGGCTGCTCGTTCGGTGAGAGTTTGAGATACGCGTCCGGACACACCGAGAGTATCCGGACGCGGATTGCGATGGCGTGGTAAACGGCGTTGATTACTGCAGCGAATTTGCGACCATGATACTCCTGTACGGAGTGGTTTTTCGGTGACGCTTGAGGTTGTCAGCATGACTCAGGCGCTCCATTTCTGCTGCGGCTGTACGGGGTCTCACGCAGAGGCAGCTTGGTGCGCAGCTTGCCGTCGCGTTGCCAATAGGCGCACGCAATGGCCGGCGCGGTGGGAATGCTTACAATCTCTCCCACGCCCTTGGCTCCATACGCCAACTCGGACTGGTTCTTCTCGATGATGCGGCACTCGATCTCCGGCGTTTGTGTGGAGCGCAACAGGCCGATTGTGCCGTAGGTCACGGCTGGCGCACCGTTGCGCACGGCAAACTCCTCGGTGAGTGCGTAGCCCATCCCCATCACTACGCCGCCTTCGATCTGTCCTTCAACGCCGTTGGGATTGATGGCCCGGCCCACGTCGTGCGCCGCAACTACTTTCTCAACCCTTCCCGCTGCGTCGAGAAGTACGACCTGGGTCGCGTAGCCGTAGGCAACATGGCTTACGCGATTCGGCTTGTCGCTCGTCATGGGATCGGTCACGCAGTCGAAGTCGCCATAGAACTTCTCGCCATCGAGCTCCGCAAGCGTGTGACTACTCAGCTCTTGCTTGAGCGCGTTTGCCGCGCGTCGCGCCGCCTCGCCGGTGACCGTTGTCTGCCGCGAAGCCGTGCTGGTGCCGCTGTCTGGCGTTACGGCGGTATCGGGCGCGTGCACCGTGAGCAGAGTTTTGTCGAGTCCTGTTGTCTGGGCCACAATCTGTAGCACCACGGTGGCGATGCCTTGTCCCATGCAGGCCGCACTGGTGCAGATCACCACGCGCCCGTTTTCCACCTTCAGCTTCACGCGCCCCACATCCTTCACGCCCACGCCCTTGCCCGTGTTCTTGAAGGCGCAAGCGATGCCCGCGTCGGGATGCGCATCGATCACGCCTTTCACTGCTAGCAAAGTTTCTTTCAGCGCGGTGCCTTCATCGGCGATCTGGCCGTTTGAGAGCACGCCGCCCGGTTCGATGGCGTTGCGGAAGCGCATCTCCCAAGGAGAAATGCCAACCTCGCGTGCGAGCAGATTGAGATTGCTCTCCATGGCGAAGCAGGTTTGCGTCACGCCAAAGCCGCGGAACGCGCCCGAAGGAATGTTGTTGGTGTAGATGGCGCGGCCTTCGATGTCCACGTTGTCGATTTGATAGGGCCCCGCGGCGTGCGTGCAGGCGCGTTGCAGCACCGGCCCGCCGAGCGAGGCATACGCGCCGGTGTCAGCCACCAGGCGAACACGCACGGCGGTCAGCTTGCCGTTTTGGTCACATGCCGTCGTGCAATCGATTTCCATGGGATGGCGTTTGGGGTGCACGCGCAGGCTCTCGTTGCGGCTCAATGTGAGCTTTACCGGCCGTCCACTATGCCAGGCCAGCAGCGCCGCATGATGCTGCACCGACATATCTTCCTTGCCGCCAAATCCACCGCCCACAAACTTGCTGATGATGCGCACCTTTTCGCCTGCGATGCCAAGCATGCGCACAATCTCGCGATGATCGTCATAGACACTTTGCCCGGCCGTGTAGACAGTCAGCGATCCGCACTGCGTGGGTAGGGCTAGCGCGCTCTCCGGCTCGAGAAACCCGTGCTCCTGGCGCGGCGTCGAATAATGTTGCGTCACGACGTGCTTGGCTTCGGCAATCGCTCGTTCTGCATCACCGCGCTTCAACACCGTTGTGGACAGTACATTGCCCTTGGGGTGCAGGCTTGGAGCGTCCTCGGCCAGCGCCGCTGCGGGCGAGAGCAGTGGCTCGCGTTCTTCATACTCTACTTCGATTAGCTCAACGGCCCGGCGCGCCGCTTCTTTCGTAGTCGCGGCCAGCACGGCCAGCGCGTCGCCCACGTAGCGCGTTTCTTCGCCTTCGGCAATCATCACCGGCCAGTCGTAGACCACATGGCCAATCAGCCGCTCGCCGGGAACGTCTTCCGCCGTGAGCACCACTTCAACGCCGCGAAGCGCTCGCGCGGGCGCAACGTCGATTTTTTTGACCAACGCACGCGGATACTTCGCGCGCAGCACCGCGCCATGCAACATCCCCGGAACCCGCATGTCATCGACAAACTCGCCGCTTCCGAGCAGCTTTTCGTGCGCGTCTGGCCGCACCATGCGTTCGCCCACGCCGCCTGTCGCAGGCTCCGTTTCATGCGCTCCGCCGTTGCCGAGCGCCGTCGCGGCCAACTGAATGGCGCGTTCTATTTTCGTATAACCGGTACAGCGGCACAGATTGTAACGAATGGCGGACTTCACTTCGGCCGCGGTGGGGGCGGGGTTCGCGTCCAGCAGAGCCTTCGCGCTGATCAACATGCCGGGCATGCAGAATCCGCATTGCACGGCTCCCACTTCGCCGAAGGCCCGCGCATACACTTCGCGCTCACGCGCCGAGAGGCCTTCGCTAGTGGTCACAGATTTGCCGTGGACCTTGGCCGTGGTGAGCGTGCACGCGCGCAATGCTCTTCCATTCACGATCACGGAGCACGTGCCGCAGACGCCTTCCGCGCACCCGTCCTTTACCGAAGTCATGCGCGCGTCGACGCGCAGATACTCGAGCAGATTCTTGTCCGCTTCAACCGCGACGTCTTTTCCGTTCAGTGTGAACTGGAACATGCCACCTGTTCCTCAGCCACTTGTGGGCGCAGGGCGCAAATCTTCTGGTCGTAGTCCTGCACCTTGGCATACTGCGCGTCCCAGAAGACTTGGATGCGCATGGAATCGAGAAATTCTTTGGTGTAGCCGAACTTAAGCCAGTCGTTTTCTTTCTGTTTGAAGAGCCGCTCCTTCACCTCCGGCGTGCGGAAATCGAAAACGTGGTCGGTTGTCGCGCCGAGGAAGATGTCGTTTGCCCAGCGGTCGAGAACCGGCCCGGCCAGATCGAGGTAGCGATGGTTCATTTCTTCGAGTACGGAAAAATAGCGATCGATGCCGTCGGTCGCCACGGTGACCACATTGTCGCCCGGCCCCAGGCGCAGATACTTCGCCAGCTTGATCGCACCAAGCACGTTGCAGATCCCAGACGGCCCGAACAAATCGCGCAGGCTCCGGGCAACCTCGCGTGCGACGCCCAGTTTCTCCAGCGAATCCGCGCCGTCGTGGAAGATTTTCACGCCCTGCACGGTTTCTTCGTCCTTAATGAGGATCACGAAATCGGTCGAGAGCACATTGTGAATTAACGTGATCATCTTGTCGCCGATGCCCTCGATGCGATGCTGCCCGCAGCCGCCATTCGCGAGGGTCGAGCATTCATAGGGCTCGAGCGCGGCAATCTTCGCTTCGGGAAACACGGCTTTGATCTGATCTGCGGCCGCAATGGTCCCCGCCGAACCTGGCGCCGACGTAAATCCGGCGATGCGCCCGTTGCCCACGCCCTTTACTGCATCAATCGCGCTGCCGCCCGTTACATGGCGATGAAAACGATAATTCGGGAAGAGTTCGAACTGCGCCAGCGCCTTGTTCTTCGGGTTTTTCATTAGCTGGCGCGTCTTTTCGAGCGTCAGAATCACGTCCGACTCCGAACCCGGCGTAAGCTCCAACTCGCCGCCATACTTCTGAATGCGCGCGTAGCGCTCCTTGCTCATGTTGTCGGGCATGATGACGATGGCGCGGAAGCCGAGGAGCTTGGAAATGTACGCGGTGCCGATGCCGAAGTTGCCCGTCGAAGGCCCAAGGATCGTATGTTCGCCGGGAACAATCTCACCGTCTACCAGCCCTTCGATTAGCGTGCTGTACGCGGGCCCGACTTTGTGCGAGCCGGAAGGGAATCCGCTGCCCAGCATGACGACAATATTCGCGTCGATGCCCGTGAGCGCGGGTGGCAACACTACCTTGCGCACCTTGTTGGCCGCATCTTTCCAGGTGATATTGAACAAATTGATTGGGTCCAGCTCGTTCTCATGCAGCGCCGCGAGTGCTTTCGTGCGCACATCCTTATCGAGCAGGCCCGGATCGAGCATTTCGTTATAACTGGGACCAAATGGAATCTTTGCCATCGAACGGTTCCTCTTTCGTTTCTTTTCTCGGTCAAAAAATCAACTGGTAACAGCCGCCAAGACGGCCTCACGCACTTGGTCGATCTCAGGTTTCACGGTGATGGCGCTGCCCGCGGCGCGCATCGCGCTTTGGATGTCTTTCAATCCGCTTCCGGTCATCACCAGAACTACACTTTCGCTGTGACCGATGATGCCAGCCGCTACGGCCCGCCGCACGCCAGCCGCCCCGGCCACGCCCGCCGGCTCTCCAAAGACGCCCGCCTTGCGCGCCAGCAGCGTGATCGATTCCAGAATCTCCTCATCCGCCACGGCGACAAACGCGCCGCCCGATTCGGTAACCGCGCGCATGCCTTTGGTGAAGTTGCGCGGATGACCCACGGCAATGGAATCGGCAAGCGTGTTGGCTGCGCACGGCGCGAGGCTGCTGCGATCGCGCCACGCGGTGACGAAGGGCTGGCAGCCTTCGGCCTGCACGCCGAGAATGCGCGGCAGGCGGGGAAGAATGCCGAGGTGATGCATCTCCTTCAACCCCTGCCATACGCCGCCAATAGTGCATCCATCGCCGACGGAAACAACAACCCAATCCGGCGCACGGCCCGGCGTGAGCCGCGAGAACTGCTCTGCAAGTTCCAAAGAGACCGTCTTCTTGCCTTCGATGAGATAGGGATTGATGGCGCAGTTGCGGTTGTACCAGCCAAATTCGACGCTTGCCTTCATGCAGAGCTCCCACGCTTCGTCGTAAGTCCCCTCGACGGAGAAGACGCGTGCTCCGTATACCAGCAGTTGCGCGACCTTCGCCTGGGGCGCGCGAGCGGGAACAAAAATGGTTGCCGGAATCCCTGCAGCCGCGGCAAATCCCGCCAGCGACGAAGCCGCGTTGCCGGTGGAAGCGCATGTGATTTGCGCGGCATGTTTTTCGAGGGCTTTCACTACGCCCACGGCGCTGGCGCGATCCTTGAACGACGCCGTCGGATTGCGGCCCTCATCCTTTACCCAGCAGCGCGCAACGTCCAGCTCGCCGGCCAGGCGCGGCGCTTCGTAAAGCGGCGTCCATCCCACCTGCAGGTGCGGGATCAGGTTTGGCGACGAGATCGGCAGCAGCGGCAGATAGCGCCACATGGAGAGCTCGCGATTGCCTGCGAGCGTCTTCGCGTTCAGTTCCTCGCGCACCGCATCGTAATTATATTGAACGTCCAGAATGCCGTCGTGGTAGCCACAGGCAGGACAATAGTAGTCAACCTCTTCCGTGGAATACCTGCATCCGCAATGAATGCATTTGAGGCCGGTCACGTATTGAATTCTGTGCGCGTCCATCCGCTTCCCCTTACCTGTGCGCATCATGGTTTGCGTGCCGAGCCGGTTCTACAGCGCCATGGTCATCGCCCGCAGCTTGCAGCGCGTCACGCACAACCCGCAATGAAAGCACTTCTCCTCGTCGATCTCTAGGATCTTCGCTTCCTTGTCCTGATGAATGGCGTCATACGGGCAGCTCTTCTCGCAGATTCCGCACAAAGTGCAGCGCTCCCTGCTTACCTCGGGCGGGCCGGCCGAGTGCGGCGCTCCGCGCTGGCGCATGAGCCGTACCGTCAGGCCGCGGATTTCGTCCACCGAGGCATAGCCATGCTCGTCAAGAAACTTGTTCAGCTCGCCGGCGATCCTTGCGTAGACCGTGGGCCCGCGCAGAATCGCCTCCGTGCAAACCTGCACCGCCGAAGCGCCGGCCATCAGCATCTCTGCTGCATCGCGGCCGCTGCTGACGCCGCCCACGCCAAAAATGGGAATCTTTACCACGCGCGCCGCGTCGTACACGCAGCGTAATGCCAAAGGCTTGATGGCCGCGCCCGAGAGCCATCCGAACCCTTCCTTGCTGCCCATCAGCGGCAGCCCGGTTTCCAGATCGATGCCCAGGCACGGTCCGAAGGAATTGATCATCACCAGCGCATCCGCGCCGGCATCTTCGAGCGCCAGGGCGATCTCCTGAATATTCGGGTGCGGGCTCAGCTTCATAAACACCGGCACGTCCACGGCTTCCTTGGCCGCGCACAGTGCATCAATAATAGGAGTGATGTTGTTGCCCACGTAATGCGTGGAGAGTTCCAGGGCATCGGCAAAAGGCCTGACCAGCGGTGCCAGTTCGCGAATCTGCGTGGCCGTATAGCCCAGCCCCACGATGACGGGAAGACCCGTGGCGCGCGCCAGCTTGTACTCTTTCTCGATCCACTGCTCTTTCGACAGTTCCGACCACAACTCGGTGTTCAGGAATCCGCCGCGGATCTCGGCCATGCAGGGTCGCGGCACTTCGGCCGGCTGCACGGAAATGGTTTTGGTCACGAGTCCGCCAGCACCACCGTTGGCAGCGGCTTGCAGTGTTACACCGTCCTTTGACGGAGGTCCCGCCGCCGGCAGAATGGGATTCCTGAACTCCAGCCCGCAAATGTTGACTTGAAGATTGGCCATCGTGCTTTCCGTTCAACCGAGGTTCCGAATGCCGGTCGATGGAGCCCGGCACCCCGCCATCAAAGTTGAATCCCGCATGTGGTCGCAGCGGCAGCCAATCGAGGGAAATCGCTCGCGGCCACGTGTGAATTGATTTTCCGCCAACATCCCCCCGCCTCTATGTGATTTGGATCACAACACTTGAGCGGTTGGTTTGGCTAGAATCCATCGCATTATGGAGCAGTCTGCGCATTTGCTGGTCGGCAACGGCCGCATGATCACGCATGATGACCGCCAGCCCTTCCTCGAGGACGGGTGCGTCGCCATTCGTGACGGTCTGATCGTTGCTGTTGGTCCGACCACGGAGTTGCAGGCCGCCCATCGCGGCGCAAAATTCATCGGCGCGCGCGGCCGCGTGATCATGCCGGGCCTCATCAACACGCACACGCATCTCTACAGCGCCTTCGCCCGCGGCATGGCCCTGAAAGACGATGCGCCCGGCAGTTTCTCTCAGATTCTCGAGCGGCTCTGGTGGCGGCTCGACAAGACTCTTACGCTCGACGACGTTTACTGGAGCGCGATGGTGGGCATGATCGCCTCGATCCGCAACGGCGTGACAACAATATTTGACCATCATGCCAGCCCTCGTGCCGTGCCCAGCAGCCTGTTTCGCATTGCCAGGGCCGCTCGCCAAACCGGCCTCCGCAGTTGCCTTTGCTACGAAGTCTCCGACCGCGACGGAGCGGAAATCACCAGGCAGGGCATCGAAGAGAATCGCGCATTTCTTCAGTACTGCAAAGATTTATGCGACGAGCGGCTGCGCGGGCTTTTCGGAATGCACGCGTCGTTCACGCTCAGCGACGATACGCTTGTGCAATGCGGCCGGGTCGCGACGGAGCTCGGCGCGGGCTTTCATGTGCACACCGCGGAAGCAGCATCGGACGCGCAGAGCTGCCGGCGGGAACACAGCATGTCCATCGTCGAGCGATGGAATCGTTTCGGCATTCTAAAGGCGAATTCTCTGCTGGCGCATTGCGTTCATGTCGACGATCACGATATCGAAGAGTTGCGCGCGACCCGTGCCAACGTGATCCACAATCCGCAATCCAACATGGGCAACGCAGTGGGTTGCGCGCCGGTTCTGGAGATGATGCGCCGCGGCGTAGCCGTCGGCATGGGAACAGACGGTTACACCCCTGACATGTTCGAGTCGATGAAGGCCGCCAATTTGCTGCAAAAACATCACGCCGGCGATCCGCGCGTGGCGTGGGCCGAACCGCCGCAGATGCTCTTCCAGGAAAATGGCCGGATCGCAACGGAATGCTTCGGCCGTCCCCTTGGCAAGCTCATTCCCAGCGCGCACGCCGACATCATTTTGGTCAACTACGACCCGCCCACGCCGATGAGTGCCGAGAATCTTAACGGTCACATTCACTTCGGGTTTACGGGCGGCGCTGTCGAAACGGTCCTCATCGGCGGACAGATCGTGATGGACTCGAGGCAACTCCTCGAGATCGACGAGCAGGAAGTGATGGCCAAATCCCGCGCCGCCTCTGCGGAGATGTGGAAGCGTTTCTAGTAGCGAAGAGAATCCCCGGCTCGCGCGTCATAATGGAAGCTGCATCTCTCTTCCCCGAGGGTCCTCGATGAGCGCCTCCAACTTCCACGTGCTGGCCAAGCCGGTCGGGCCCATCTGCAATCTCGACTGCAAGTACTGTTTCTATCTCGAAAAGGAGTTGCTCTATCCGCAACCCGGTCCGCATATCGACAAGTGGGCCATGAGCGACCAGGTGCTGGAGAGTTACATCCGGCAAACCATCGAGGCGCATGACACACCAGTGGTAAATTTTGCCTGGCAGGGCGGGGAACCGACGCTTCTGGGTGTCGATTATTTCCGGAAGCTTGTCCAAATTCAGAAAAAATATGCCAACGGCAAGCAGATCGCCAACGCGTTACAGACGAATGGCGTGCTGCTGAACGACGCATGGGCAGAATTCTTTCTCGAACATCATTTCCTTGTTGGCATTTCCATTGACGGCCCGCGCGAGCTGCACGACGCTTACCGCGTGCACAAAGGCGGGCAGCCCACCTTTGTCCGAGTGATGCGCGGAGTCGAGATTCTCCAGCGCCAGAAGGTCGACTTCAATACGCTGACCACCGTGCACCGCGCCAACGCGGCTTCACCGCTCGAGGTTTATCGCTTTCTGAGGGACAACGGCAGCGGTTACATGCAGTTCATCCCCATTGTGGAGCGCATTGCGCATCAAGTGACCGAGGAGGGTCTCCGCCTCATCTCCCCGGATTTTGCCGGCCCCGCCAAGGTCGCGCCCTGGTCTGTCGAGCCGCGCCAGTTTGGCCGGTTTCTCTGCACGATCTTCGACGAGTGGGTGCGTCGCGATGTGGGCCGCGCCTTTGTGCAGCTCTTTGACGTCAGCCTGGAGTCGTGGATGGGGATGGAGGCCAGCCTGTGCATCTTCCGCAAGCAATGCGGCGCGGCTCTCGCCATCGAGCACAGCGGCGATCTCTACTCCTGCGATCATTTTGTGTATCCGGAAAACCGCCTCGGCAACATTATGGAGTCGGCGCTGGCTGCGCTGGCCGGCTCAGAGCAACAGCAGCGGTTCGGTGAGGCAAAGGAGTCCACGCTGCCCCGCTACTGCCGCGAGTGCGATGTGCGTTTTGCCTGCAACGGCGAGTGTCCCAAGCATCGCTTCCTTACCACTCCCGACGGGGAGCCGGGACTCAATTACCTGTGCGCCGGCTACAAAATGTTTTTTCACCATGTCGATCCTTGCATGCGGTTTATGGCGGCAGAGCTGGCGGCGCAGCGTGCCCCGGCCAACGTGATGCGTTGGGTGGCCGAGGAGGATGCGCGCGGGTGGCAGGGGAAAATTGGCCGCGTCAAAATTGGGCGCAACGGGCCCTGCCTCTGCGGCAGCGGGCGGAAGTTCAAGCAGTGTTGCGGTGCGTGGGGAGCGAGTTAGCAAGTCAGCGGGCCGACGAAATCTGGCTTGCCGTGCGGGCGCTGGAGACCCCCGCTACAGCCGGTCAGGAGACCGGCGCTATTGGTTCGCGGCGCGCGTGAGAGATGCGGACTAGTGAAAGTCGTGCGATCGCACTTCCAGGCCGTTGTGTGTGAGCGGCGCCAGCCGCGTGGCCTTCACATGAATCACGCCATCCTGATTCTGCAACGCCCCTTCGACAAGAAGAAACTTGCTGCGCGTCACTACCAGGCGGTTCTGTTCATAAACATCCGGCGTCACGATGACGTTGGCGATTCCTGTCTCGTCTTCCATGGAGATAAAAATGAAACCCTTCGCCGTTCCTGGCCGTTGGCGCGCAATGACGCAGCCGGCCGCGCGCACCCAAACGCCGTCGCGGCAATGCCGCAGGTCTTCTGACGACAGAAAGCCCTGCGCGCGGAGTTCGGCACGCCGGTAGTGCATGGGGTGCTTGCCCACCGTCAGCCCTGTGCCCGCGTAATCGGCCACCAGCCGTTCTTCTACAGTCATTTGATTGAGCGGCAGGCTGCGCTCGTCCTCGCGCAGATTCTTTTGCGTCAGCAGCGGACCCTCAGGCCTTCCCGCCCACTCCACATGCCAAAGCGCATCGCGCCGGTGCGCAATTTCCTCTATCCAATTCAATGCGCCGATCTGCGCCAGCAGGGAAAGCTCTTTGCGGTTGAGTTCCGGCACGCGCAATGCCAGATCGTCTGCGGAGCGGAATGGGCCATCCTGCACACGTGCCGCAAGCAACGCTTCCGCAGCCTGCTTGCGCAATCCCTTGGCATAACCCAGTCCCATACGCATTGAGAGCGGCCCATCCGGCTCATGCTCCACCGTGCATTCCCACGCCGACTCTTGAATATCGATGGGCTTCACGCGCAGTCCGTGCCGCTGCGCGTCCTTCACCAGCACTGCAGGAGAGTAGAAACCCATCGGCTGGTTGTTCAGAATGGCGCAGGTAAACGCGGCGAGAAATTTTACCTTGAAGTAGGCCGAAGCATAGGCGATCAGGGCAAAGCTTGCCGCGTGCGATTCCGGAAATCCATACAGCGCAAAGGAGCTGATCTGCAGCACGATTTTGTCTTGCGTCTGCACGTCGATGCCGTTGGCCGCCATGCCCGTGCGCAGCTTCGATTCGAGATTCTTCATCCGTTCCCACGAGCGCCGCATACCGACCGCGCGCCGCAATTCTTCAGCTTCGGCGCCCGTAAAATTCGCCACCGTCATGGCAATGCGCAGCAACTGCTCCTGAAACAGCGGCACGCCCAGCGTGCGCCGCAAGACCGGTTCGAGCGAGGGATGTGGATACGTGACCGCCTCTTTCTTCTGCCTGCGCCTCATATATGGATGCATCATTTGTCCGACGATCGGCCCCGGCCGGATGATGGCCACCTGCACCACGAGATCGTAGAAGCGGTCAGGGTAATTGCGCGGCAGCGAAGCCATCTGCGCGCGGCTCTCGATCTGAAACATGCCCACCGTATCGGCCTTCTGCAGCACGCGGTAGATTTCCTCGTCCTCCGGCAGCTGCGCCAGGTCCACGCGCTCACCGTAGTGCTCGGGAATCAGTTCCAGGCAATCTTTGAGCACGGCCATCATGCCCAGGCCCAGCAAATCCACTTTGATGATGCCGAGGTCCGCGCAGTCCTCCTTGTCCCACTGCACCACGGTGCGGCCGGGCATGGACGCGCGTTCGAGTGGGACGACATGATTGAGCTGGCCCTGGCAGATGACCATGCCGCCTGAGTGCTGGCCCAGGTGACGGGGCAGATCCTGGATGCGCATGCACAGTTCAAGATATTTGGCGATGCGCGGATGCCGGATGTCGAAACCCGCATTCCTGAAGGAGTGCGCCATGGTATCGTTTTCGCCGCGCCACTCCCAATGGCTCACCAGGTTCGCGAGCCGGCCCAGCGACTCCTCATCGAACCCCAGCGCCTTGCCCGTTTCGCGCGCCGCGGATTTGCCGCGATAGGTAATGACATTGGCAGTCATGGCCGCGCCCAGTTCGCCGTAGCGCCGGTACACATATTGGATAGCCTGCTCGCGTTGCGTCTCCGAAGGCAGATCGAGATCGATGTCAGGCCACTCGCCGCGGCTTTCGCTCAGGAAGCGCTCGAAGAGCAGTTCCATCCCCACCGGATCGATGGCCGTGATCTCCAGCGCGTAGCACACGGCCGAGTTGGCCGCGCTGCCGCGTCCCTGCACCAGGATGCCATTGCGCTTTGCAAATTGCACGATGTCCCAGACGATCAGAAAATAACCTTCGAAACCCAATTTCCCGATCAGCTTGAGCTCGTGTTCCACCTGTTTCTTCGCGCGCTCCATCAGACCGCGATCGTTCTTCGGCCCGTAGCGCCGGGCAACACCTTCGGCGACGCGTTTGCGCAAAAAACTCATCATGGTTTCGCCGTCGGGCACGGGATAGCGCGGAAACTCGTAGCCCAGGTCGTTCAGTCCGAACCCGAGCCGCGACGAAAGTTCGATGGTGTTGTCGATGGCTCCGCGCACATCGCGAAACAGCGCTGTCATCTCGCGCGCCGGGCGCAGAGGCCGCTCGCTGTTCATCGCGAGCAGCCGTCCGGCGCGGTCCAACTCCGTGTGGTTGCGGATCGCGGTAAACAAGTCGAGGATTTCGCGATCGTACGCTTTGGCGTAGCGCACGCCGTTCGTGGCCAGCACCGGCAACTGCAACGCGTGCGCAATGCGGATCGCTGCCTGGTTTCGCCATTCTTCCTCGCGCTCCCGGTGCCGCTGCACTTCGACATAGACATTGCCGATGCCGTAGATGTGCGTCAGCCGCTCGACCACTTTGCGCCCAGCCTCTTCGCCGCCGCGCATGAGCGCCGCGGCCAGCGGGCCCTCGTCGCCGCCCGTCAGGCACACGAGGCCGGATGCATATTGCTCCAAATCGCCGAAGTTCGCCGCGCCTTCCTGCTTGATCGACTCGCGCATTTTGAATTGTGTGATCAACTGGCAGAGATTCTGGTAGCCCTGGCGCGTTTCGCACAACAGGGTCACGCGTGCCGGTTCCGAGGCGCACTGTTGCGGCAGCCATGCCGGAGGTTTCAGCCGCTCGCCAAAGCTCTTGACCGCAACCTCCGCGCCGATATGCGCGCGCACACCGCTTCTCTGGCCGCTGGTATGGAAGCGCGCCGCGCCGTATACGCCGTTGCGATCGGCAATGGCCATGGCCGGCATCTCCAACTCGGCCGCGCGCTCCATCAACGCTTCAGGCTGCGAGCCGGCTTCAAGAAAACTGAAGGCGCTGGCCGCGTGCAGCTCGATGTAATGCTCAGTCATACAGCGCCGCCATCTGCCAGCCGCCGTGCATGTGCCCGCGAACCAGACAACAGCAGAGCAGGGAATGGTCGCCGGCCCGCGCCACAATGTCCCACTGCTCATCTCCCCAAAGTGCCGGCTGCCACCAGTCGCCGCTGACGAGCCATGGACCGTAAGCGCGGTCGACTCTGTAGCTTTGCCCGCGAAAATAAAATTGCGCCGGTTTCTGCGCTTCGAGCGTGACGGTTACACGCTCTGCCGGCCGCAATTGCCGCGCCGCGGTGCGCAACTCCGTCGAAGCCGTTGTCTCGGCTGCACCTTCCGCCACGCGAAAAGCTTCGATTCGAAACGCTTCTGGCGCGTGCGTGTCCAGGAGCGCTGCGCGGCCCACATTCTCCTCGCCCACCACGGCCCGGATGCGCGCCAGCGTAACGTCGAGCCGCGAGGCCTCAGGTAGCTGCGGCGAGAACAGCCCCAGTTGCACCTTGCTCGTCGCTCCCGGCTCCGCATCGAGCGCCACGGCAAGCACGGCCGCGTGCGGCGGATGCGCTTCCAAATCCAAATGCAGCAGCTTGATCCAGAGCCGCTTGTCGTTGGTCGGCAGCGCCGGGCGCACCGTGCGCGCGTGCGTGCCGCCGCCGTCGAGAGCGAGTGCGATGGTGACCGCGGCCAACGCAACCAGGCGCGCATGGGCCCGTACGATGAGCCGATCGAGCATGGCTGCGGCGACAAACAGCAGCGAGTCCAGCAGTTCCACGGGAGAATCGAGTTCCATGTGTTCGGCCAGCGCCAACGGCGGTTCGGCAGGTTGAAAGAGGTGCGTGCGCGCACCGCGCGCCAGTTGCCAAAGCCGGCGGCCCTCCTGCCCCATACGCGCAACCAGGTCCTTTTCCGGCAGCGCTGCCAACATGCCCAGCGTGCGCAGGCCCCACGCGGCCAAGGTGTCTGTCTGTTCAAGGGACAGGCCCAGAACTGTGAACGGCAGTTCTGCCAATGCCGCCGCTTCCTCACCCTGCGGAATCACCTTCACGGTTGCGCCCGGCGGCAAACCCTTCGCCATGCACACGGCTGCAAGCAGATTGCCGCTTACCGTGACGCAGGCGCGCATGCCCATGGCGCGCACCCGCTCCACCAGCCTCCGCGCCAGCATCTCCGGCGGCCCAAACAAACTGCGCGTTCCCGCAATATCGATTCCGCACGCGAAGGCCGTGTCCTCTCGGTGCTCTTCCACACGCGGTGAGAACGCGCCCGCGCATTCCAGCAGAATGGCCCGCGTTGCCGCCTCTTCTTGCAGCGAGCGGGCCAGCACGGCCGATGCCGGAAAGGTGTCCACCTCCACGCGCGTCATGCCGCGTACCAGCCCCAGCAGTCGCGCCTTCGTGTTCAAGGAGCAGACCTGCTCAAGCGGTACCGCGCCCTCCATCACCACGCACGGCTGCTCTCTGAGCTCAGGCCGCAGCCGCAGCAGCGCCTGCACAGGAAACTCCCGCGCATACAGGCACGCATACAATTCGCAAGTCATCGCACGGCCGCCCATGCCGCGCGGCTTTGCCAGTTTGCCGCGTTGGCTCTTTGCGGAGGCTTGCGTAGCGGCACAACATTCTCTGCCGCGCCGGTAAAGCGCCGCCGCACCACCTCGACGCTGTGCGCCATGCCGGTAAATACCGTGCCTTCGTCCCGCAAGGCATCGCCTGGCTGTAGCCGCAGCGATAATTCCGCACTGCTCTTTGCACAGCCGTACTGCGCCAGCAGCAGAAGGCTGGCCTGCGTCTTCTCCGCTGCTGCTCGGTAGCGGAACCACGTGGCAAGCGGCACGCGCGAGGCAAACTCCGGAGTCAGGCCGCCCAGGTCCAGCACAACCGCACTGAACCCTCCCGCTTGCAGCACCAGATCGGTCGCGCGCAGCGCTTGGTCGAGTTGCGCCCAGATGCCCGTTTTTGGGGGCGTGCGCTGGTTGAAGGACAAGTGCACGTGCCCGTCCGTCTCGGGATGTGAGTGCGATTCTCGCTCTCTCGAAAATCGCAGCGGAGGTTCTTTCGCCCCTGCGGGGATTCGGCGGGAAAAGTCGGTACTTGTCCCCAGGCTGACGCCTCCACCCCACGGACGAAGACCTGTCCGCAGAGACCCCGGACCTGGGGCTACCGTCTGCCGCTCCCTTCGGGAGCTGGTTGAATTCGCTGGTTTGTCGTTTGCTTCGGGCACTTCCGCATGCAGCGGGCCGCTCACGGCGCGGGCCAGCCCCTTGACTTCGCCGCGCGGGTGGCCGCCGCAACCCCCGCCATGCAGTCCTTTGATCGCCGGCGCGGGCGTCAGATACGTTTCCGGCAGCGAAAATCGCTGTTGTGCGCGCGGCGTCGCGGGTTTCGCCGCCCCGCACCGCACCCACAACAACCGCTCCAGGTCGACGCCAGCTGCCGCTGCCGAAGCCGGGTCGAGCGCATTTGACACGTCTATCCACGCGCACACCTTCCCGGCCTGCGTCAGGCCCGCCACAAACTTGAGTGCAACCGAGGTCCGTCCCGAGCACTCCGGACCCGCGAGTTCGGTCAGCGCTCCCACGGGCAGACCACCCCGCACGACCTCATCCAGCGCGTCAATGCCTGTGGCCGCAACTGGCCTCACCATCCTTGGCGCGGGCGTTAGTGCGGCAGGAATTCTCGCGGCGAGGGCAGACTCAATCTGCAGGCGGATTGCGGAGGCGGCAGGCATGTGCGATACTTTCGCCTTATATTCGCCTTTTCGTGTACGGTCTGCAAGCACCACCTGCACCAATCTGTGTGCAAACATGCGCCAAACCCATGAAATCCAACCGTTTATTTTGTTTATTCGCTAAACTTGGGGCTATGTGTGGCCGTTACGGGCGCCGGGCAGACAAACAGCGGATTGCGGAGTGGTTTCGCACCCACGATACTGATGTCTTCAACGAAGAGTATTACGAGACCAACGCAGTCCACTTCGCGCCCTCGTACAACATCTCCCCCGAGACTATGCAACCGGTGGTGCGGATCGACCACGATACCGGCGACCGCGTGCTCGCACTCATGAAGTGGGGCCTGGTGCCCTACTGGTCGAAAACGCCCAGAGCGAATTTCAGTTCGATCAATGCGCGGGCCGACAAGCTCGCAACCAGCGGCGCGTGGCGCGAGCCGTGGAAGCACCGCCGCTGCCTGATCCCCGCCAACTTCTTTTACGAATGGGAGCCGCTGACCAAGGATGAGGAGAAAAGGAAGATCAGCAAACCGTGGGCCGTTTCGCTGCCTGACGAGCGCCTCTTCGCCTTCGGCGGCATCTGGGATCGATGGAAAGGCCAGGACGAAAAGAAAAACGAGGTCGTCTTCGATAGCTTCAGCATCATCACCACCGATCCCAACGAACTTCTCGAACCCTTTCACGACCGATGCCCGCTCATCATCAAACCAGACGACTATGCCCGATGGCTGGCGCCGGCCGAGCCCGCCCATCTGCCCATCGACCTGGTGCGCACATGGCCTGCGGAAGACATGAAAGCCTGGCGCGTGGCCAAGCTTCAGGGCAATGGCCCGCATCTGCTCCAGCCCCTCGCCGAATCCCCCGCCTGATTGTTGTGCTCGATTCACATCGCAAAAAGCTCTTCTTACTACGACTGCTCGAATGCCTTGATGGTCCCGCATCTCTTACCCGCCGGGCCAGAGGATGACCATATCGATGGAGTTTCCGCTGGCGGCCAATCGAATTTTCACACTACGGTCGCGCCGTTCCGATCGCAGGAACCTGCGTATCAAGTTGTTGTGGCGCAAGCCGATGAATGTATCGGGGGAGTCTATGGCGGCCGTAATCCAACCCGTCCATAACTCTGGCGATCCAGCGTTGACGTCGACGTCTCGACGGTGTTCCGTTGTCCGCCAGCCGATTCTGGATTTGCACGGCCGTGTTCATGCTTACGAATTACTTTTCCGCGGAGACCCGGCTGCTGACGGAGTTTCGGCTTGCAACAACCTGATCGCGGCCGCAGGAAAGCTGGGCCTGGAGAAACCCAGCGAGTTGAAGAAGTTAACTGGGAAGCTCACTGCGTTTGTGCGCTGCCCATGGGCGTTACTGAACGAGCAGCTTGCGCAGGTCCTGCCCGCATCGCTCACGGTCCTCGAGATCAGCCCGATCCTGGAAGTCTCGCCTGAACTTGTGTCCTCATGCAGGCAGATGAAGGCGCTTGGTTTCCGTTTTGCTTTAGGCGATTTCACTCATGAGCCGCGTTGCGCGCCTCTGTTGGAGTTGGCAGATTACATCACCGTAGATTTTTGCCGGACCACTGCAGAAGTGCGGCGCAAACTGTTGGACCCATTGCGCGGTAAGCCTATGATCATGCTGGCAAAAGGCGTTCATACACAGCCGAATCACCGCATGGCGCGCGAGGAAGGCTTCACGCTGTTTGAGGGCTACTTCTTTCTGGAGCAGGTGGCGATGAGAAACCGGCGGCCGCCCGTTAACCAAATGCTGCGGCTCGATATTCTGAAAGTGTTGCAGCAGCACCCTATGGATCTGCACAAGGTAAGCCAGCTGGTGAAGCGCGACGGCCCACTCGCGTATCAGTTGCTGCGGTTGGTGAATTCGCCCGCTTGGGGGATGCGCCAGAACGTGGCATCGATCGAGGTGGCACTGGTGGCAGTCGGCGAGAATGCCTTTCGCCGCATCGCCACTCTGGCCATCGCCAGCCAGTTCAATGGCGATCAGCCGGCCGAACTACTATGTATGGCCATCCTCCGCGGACGCATCTGCGAAGTGATGGCGTCGAGACGCGGTCTCGAACCCTTCGGACAATATCTGCTCGGACTGCTCAGCCTGCTGCCGGCCATGCAGGGCCAGCCCATGAGCGAAGTAGCTCGCACCCTGCCGCTCAGTGCAGACATTCTTGAAGCGCTGCTGGGCAAAGGCTGTCCCGAGCGCGCCGTGCTGGGCTGGCTGGAACACTTCGAGCGCGGCGATTGGGCGGCTTGCGATGACGCGGCCGCGGCCGATGGCCTGGACCAGGCAGAGCTATCCAGTGTCTACCTGGAAGCCGTAGCCTGGACCGAGACCGCGCTGCATTCGGGTGCTTGAGCGAGCCTGAAGAACACGCTGCTTCTATATCTCGATGCTGACAGGCCAGGTCTTCCAGATTTCGGCACAATAGTCCCGGATCGAACGGTCCGAGGAGAACTTGCCAATCCGGGCCACATTCAGAATCGACATGCGCGTCCATTGCTCCTGGTTCTTATATGCCAGGCCCACCATATCCTGACAATCGATGTAAGACTGATAGTCAGCCAGAAGCATATAGTCGTCTTTTGTCAGCAGGGAGTTGACCAGGGGCTCGAACAGAGTCATGTCTCCGTGGGAAAACTCGCCGCTCGTCAACGAATCGATCACTTCGCGCAGGTTTGCGTTTGACTCGTATACGACCCGCGGATTGTAGCCTTCTCGCTTTTGGCTCTCGACCTCTGCAGCGGTAAGGCCGAAGAGGAAGAAATTGTCCGTCCCCACCTCTTCGCGAATCTCGATATTTGCGCCATCCAGCGTGCCGATGGTGATGGCGCCATTCATCGCAAACTTCATGTTTCCGGTTCCTGAAGCTTCCTTGCCGGCCAACGAAATCTGTTCGGAGAGATCGGCCGCGGGGTAGACCCTCTGGCCCAGCTTCACGCTGAAATCGGGTAGAAAGACCACCTTAAGGCGGCCCCTCACGAGGGGATCGGCGTTGATGGCTTCTCCGACCGAGTGAATCAGCTTGATGATCAGCTTGGCCATGCGATATCCAGGCGCCGCCTTGCCGCCGAAGATGAAGGTTCGAGGCGCCATTTCCGCATCCGGATCGCGCTGCAGACGTTTCAACAAGGTGAGAATATGCAGTACCTGCAGGTGCTGGCGCTTATACTCATGCAGCCGCTTGACGAGAACGTCAAAGATCGAGTCCGGATCGGTTTGAATCCCCAGCTGATCGTGAATGTATGCCGCGAGCTTCGCCTTATTCTCCCGCTTGATGGCTCTCCACTCGTGGCAGAACTCCGCATCTTCAAGGAAAGGCTCCAGCCGGCGCAGCTTCTCGATGTCGCGGATCCATGTGGAGCCGACACGTGCGGTCAGCAGCTCGGCAAGACGGGGATTGCTTAGTACCATCCAGCGCCGGGGCGTGACTCCATTGGTTTTGTTGGAGAATTTTTCCGGGCTCAGCGCATAGAAATCGTCGAGCACGCGGGTCTTCAGCAGTTCCGTGTGCAGTGCCGCCACGCCGTTGATGGCATGGCTCCCCAACGCGGCCAGGTGCGCCATGCGCACGGCCTTCTCGCCGTTGGCCCCGTTTTCATTGATCAGCGAGAGACGTTCGGCGCGACCCGGATCGCCCGGAAACTTCTGGCGCACATTGTTAAGGTGGCGGGAGTTGATCTCCTCGATGATCTCCAGGTGGCGAGGTAGAAGCGAGCCGAACAAGCTGCGCGGCCATTGCTCCAGCGCTTCCGGCAAAAGCGTATGGTTCGTATACGACAAGGCATTTTGTGTCACATGCCAGGACGTATCCCAGTCCATTGCGTGCTCGTCCACCAGCAGCCGCATCAGTTCCGCAACGGCGATCGCGGGGTGCGTGTCGTTCATCTGGATGGCGAAGTTGCGATGGAGCTCTGCCAGGGGCCGGTTTTGAGTCAATTGAATGCCCACAATGTGCTGCAGGCTGCAGGAGACGAAGAAGAACTGCTGGGCCAGTCGAAGTTCCTTGCCTTCGAGCCGGTCGTCATTCGGATAGAGAATCTTCGAGATGTTCTCAGACGATACTTTATCTGCCACGGCGCCGGCGAAGTCTCCATGGTTGAATGTCCCGAAGTCGAAGCTCTCCACAGCCTGCGCGGCCCACAGCCGCATGGTGTTCACCGTGTTGGTTCGGTAACCTGGAATGGGCGTGTCATGTGGAACTCCGCGCACCATTCGCTTTGGAATCCACAGCACTTTGAACCGCCCATGGGCATCCGTGTGGATCTCCGTGTGCCCGCCCATCTTCACCTCAAATCCATCCTCGGGCCGTTCCAGAGACCACGGGTTTCCGAACCGCAGCCAGTTGTCTGTCGACTCAACCTGCCATCCGTCGCGAATCTTTTGATCGAAAATGCCGTATTCATAACGGATGCCGTAGCCAATTGCCGGAATTTCCAGTGTGGCCAGAGAATCCATGAAGCAGGCGGCGAGCCGGCCCAGCCCACCATTGCCCAGCCCCGGTTCTTCTTCCTGTTCGATCAGAACGTTCAGGTCGATGTCCAGTTGTCGCATCGCCTGCTCGGCTTCGTCGTAGATGCCAAGATTGATGAGGTTATTGGCCAGGTGGGGTCCGGTCAGAAACTCTGCCGACAAGTAGCAGACCACGCGTACATCCTGCGCCTGGTAGTTTTTGACGGTTGCGATCCACCGCTCCAGGATTCGGTCGCGCACCGTGTGGGCAAGCGCCATGTAAAGATCGTTCACTGAGGCCCGTTCCACCGACCTGCCCTGCACAAAGAACAGATTGTCAAGAAACGACTGGGCCAGCGCCTCCGGGCCGAGCGCAGTTTTCTGGCCCTTCTGCGATCCCGGTTGCAAGATCGATACGGCAAACGCTTCTGACATGGTTACCTCGCCTCCCGCTGACGATGGGAGGTGAATTGAATCCAATGACTCACAATAACCTCGCGCAGGCAGAAGCGTGGTGAGGGTGATGGCCGCTCGAGAGTTGCGGAAGGTCGTGCGCCCCATTCTGGGATCCACATGCCCGTTTTGGGGACGGTCGCACCTATCCGCAAGTAGCCGATGGGGGACGGTGCACCCTCTGGTCCATGCCGCGCCGACTCCCTGTTCCAACTCTTTGATCACAGCGATCGCATGCACTTCAGGCGGAGCGCGACCTTGGCCTTTGCGCTTACTAAATGAACTGGTTAACGCGAGGACGGAATTTACAATGCCCGCTTAGCACATAGCTCTGTTCGATGATCAAAAGCGGAATACACCCCAAAATACACCCGCCAAAACACGGCTGCACCTGGAAGCAAATGGGTGTGCAACAACGAAAAGCCCGGCATCTGCAAGGCTTTGCGTCCTCTTTAAGAGCTATTTCTGGAAGTTCTCGGAATGGTTCTTGGCGGAGAGGGAGGGATTCGAACCCCCGATACCCTTACGAGTATGCCTGATTTCGAGTCAGGTGCATTCAACCGGGCTCTGCCACCTCTCCACTCGATCGACCTTGCCTTTTTTGATGAGGCCGGGGCACGCCGGTTGCCTTCTCTAGTCTAGTTGTAAACCTGTATTCGTGGCAATGCGCGGTTGCCCCCGGACGCGTGCGAAGCGAAGTATGCTTGAAGGCAGTTTCACTATACTTCCAGACAGCTCACGAAAAATGTGCAATCGGCCCTGAGCGAATCATTACTGTACCCGGCGATTCCGTCGGATCCATTTTGGGGCACCTCCAGTTTTCGAGGCTCATTTAGAAGGTAATTATGAATACGCATACAAGGATGAAGAAACTTGGTCCTGGCATGAAGCGAATCTGTATCTTTGCCACCGTTTTTCTGTCTTGTCTGCTGATCGCGGTTATGCTTTGGCAGCCATCCGAGCCTGCGCATGGCCAGGCGCGCGCCTCGCTTTGGGTTCGCAGTGCGAGCTTCTCCAATGGAGGAGCCATTCCCAGCGATCACACCTGCGACGGCGCCAATCTTTCGCCGCAACTGCAATGGCAGCAGGCGCCGGCGGGCACAAAAAGCTTGGCCCTTGTGATGGACGATCCCGATACGCCCACCGACTTTACCCATTGGCTGGTCTACAACATCGCGCCTGGGGTGCGGGAACTGGCCGAGGGCGCGTCGACCGAAGGCGTCATGCCGCAGGGATCCGCCGAGGGAAAGAACAGTTTCGGCCGTTCCGGGTATGGTGGTCCCTGCCCGCCGCGCGGCAAGCCGCACCATTATGTATTTCGAGTGGTTGCGCTCGATCGGCTTCTCGATTTGCCGCCGGGAGCGACCAGGAAACAACTGGATGCGGCGATAGATGGCCACATCGTTTCCCAGGGCCAGATCATCGGAATCTACCAGCGAGCAGCCCCGTAACATCGAAGGGGCGGCCGCGCGCTCTCCGTTTTAGGCGGTCGCATTGTGAAATCGAAAAGCCCGGCGGAACGATGACCAAGCTGGAAGCTGGGGGCTTGTAGCTAAAGGCTGTTTTTACACGCGCTCTGCGAAGATTTGAGCCAGGCGTTCCACGTTGCGCCGCAGTTCGTAGTGCTCTCGAACGCGTGTCCGCCCGTTTTTCCCCATCCGCTGGCGTAGTTCCGCATCATCCATCAAGCGGGCCAGGGCCCCTGCCAGCGATTCCAGGTCCGAAGGCGGCACAAGCAGTCCATCTTCACCGTCGCGGATCAGCTCCGGAATCCCGGCAATGTGCGTTGTTACGCAGGGAATTTCCATGGCCATGGCTTCCATCAGCACCACGGGCAGGCCCTCGGCAAAGCTGGGCAGGCAGAATACATCGGCCGCCGCATAAAAGTCGCGGATGCGATCCTGGCTGATCGCGCCCTCAAACACTACGCACTCACGAGCCGTGACGCGTGCTGCATGCTCCCGCAGCGAGGCTTCGTCGGGTCCGCTGCCCACCAGCCGCAGCCGTACTTGGCGGCCTTCCCTCGTGAGCTTTTCCAGGGCGTCGATCAAAATGTGTTGGCCCTTGGCCGGTGTCAGCCGCCCCACGCACAAAATCTCGAAGGTCTCCGGCGCAATCCGCTTCGGCTGCGGCGCGAAGGTCTCCGGATCCACGCCCAGCGGCGACACCACGAATTTGTTCCAGTGCACATACGGCGACAGCTTCATCAGTTGGCTGCGGGCAAAGGAGCTGATGCAGCAGAGAAAATCGGCGGCGCGAATCTTTTCGGCCAGCATCTGCCGGTCGGCGTCGTAAAACTCATCCGGCCCGTGCACCGTGAGCGAGTAGCCAAAGCCAAAGACGGTGCGCACGAATAGCCCCACGCTCGCCGCTTGCGAGGCCAGGTGCACGTGCAGATGCCGCAGTCCGTTCCGCTTCATCCACTGGCCCACCATCAGCGCCTCAATAAAATACATCAGGTTCAGGTAGAGCCGTCGCAGATCCAGCCCCGCCAGCCTGAACGCCAGCCCCACTCCCCGCCAGTAGCCGCCAAAGTTTCTGAAGACCGTTTGCAACTTGGCCACGGTCGCCCCGGCAAGACCGTGCTGCTTTACGCAATAGGTGTTCCGCGCCTCGGCCGCTTCCACCGCCGTCAGCCCATCGATGGGCCTGTCGGGCGGATTGATCGATGCCGTCTCCACGCGAAATCCCAGTTCGCGCAGCGCCAGCACCTCGCGCAACACGAATGTCATCGAGAGTGTCGGGTAGGTGCTGACAAGATAGGCCAGCGAGCGCGGCGGCAGTGCGCCGGGTCGATCGGGATGGGTAGTTTCCGTCATGGTGTCTTTGCGCTTCATTTTACGATGCAAGCCGCACTCCACCTATGGGATTCGTTCGGTGCGCAGTTTCGCGCCGGGCCGGCAGCGGCAAGGGGCGTCGTGCGTTTACAATCACCGGGACGGAGTTCGGCAACTTTGACCATGGAATTTCACATTGCGCGCGAGGCGCGAGAGCGCTATGGGTTCGCCGAATCCCTATTTTCCTACAACGGAAACGTGATCCTGGCCAGCATTGGGGCGTGCCGCGCCTTCGCCCACCGCATGAATCAGGTGCGCGACGTCGAAAAGCATCCCGAGCTGGCCGTCCACGCGGGCCAGTTGTTTGCTATGGGATTGATCGACGAAGCCAGTCACGTGCTCATGGCCCGCTATCGTCAGCAGTTCGACCCCGAGGTCATGACCTCCGCCCTCGATTGGTTCGGCGCGCAGGTGGGCCCTGACAACGTCGATAAGATGCTGCTCGCCTTTGTCGAGCAGTTTCCCGGTCAAAGCGTGATCCGCGGCCAGGAAACGCCGGCGCAATGGCTCGCCGGCGAGACGGCTGGAATGCCTCATCGCGCCGCGGCCCTCGAAGAACTGCTGCTGCTCTGGTCGGCGAATCGCAATCAGGCATTCAAGCCCTTTGAAGAGCTTTTTGAAGACCGCAGCCTTGCCGAGAAGACGGTCTATCGCAAAGTTACGGCGCAAATGCCGGAGTATTTCGCCACGCGCCCGCTCATTCCGCTGCCCGACGCAAAGCCGGTGAGCCTGCTCGATCTTCTGCAGGCGCCCGCGGCCGGTTCGCCCGCCTCGCTCAGCGAGCAGCTTGACCTGATCCGGCGTTTATGGAAGCCGCTGCTCGGCGACAGCCTGGAGCGCTTCCTGCTCATGGCCGGCGAAATCCTCCGCGAGGAAGAACTCGCCATCTGGATGCAGTTCAACCCGCCGGCTGCCCGTGCTCGCGAAGCCGCCGAGCGTCGCCGCAAAACCGGCCAGCAGCAGTGGCTGTCCGATGTGAGCCATGCTGAAGTGCCTGTGTTCGGCGATCCCGCGCACGAATACGAAAAATTCTCACCCGACACTGCCTGGATGCCCGGCGCAGTGCTGATCGCCAAAAGCACGTATGTATGGCTGGCGCAGTTGAGCCGCAAGTACGGCCGCCACATCGGCCGCCTCGACGAAATTCCCGACGAAGATCTCGCGCAACTCGGCGCAAGGGGCATCAATTCGCTCTGGCTCATCGGCGTCTGGGAGCGCAGCCGTGCCTCGCGCACCATCAAGCAGCTCTGCGGCAACAGCGAAGCCGTGGCCTCGGCCTATTCGCTCTTCGACTATCGCATAGCCGACGATCTGGGCGGCGAAGCTGCCTACATCCACCTGCGCGACCGCGCCTACCATCACGGCATCCGCCTCGCCAGCGACATGGTGCCGAACCACATGGGCATCGATTCGCCATGGGTGATTGAGCACCCCGAGTGGTTCATCGCGCGTCAGGATTCGCCCTATCCTTCCTACAGTTTCGAAGGCCCCGATCTCTCCCACGACGGCCGCGTAGAGCTCAGAATTGAGGATCACTATTACGACCAGTCCGATGCCGCAGTGGTGTTTCGCCGTCGCGATAAAGCCTCGGGCGAAACGCGCTACATCTATCACGGCAACGACGGCACCAGCTTCCCATGGAACGACACCGCGCAGCTAGACTACCTGAACCCGGCCGTCCGCGAACAGGTGATTCAGACCATTCTGCATGTCGCGCGCCTGTTTCCGGTGATTCGGTTCGACGCCGCCATGACCCTCGCCAAGCGGCACTTTCATCGCCTCTGGTTTCCCGGGCCCGGCTCGAGCGGGGCCATTCCATCGCGCGCGGAATACGGTATGACGCAAGCTGAATTCGACCGAGCCATGCCGCACGAGTTCTGGCGCGAGGTGGTCGACAGAGTTGCCGCCGAAGTACCCGGCACCTTGCTCCTTGCCGAGGCCTTCTGGCTCATGGAAGGCTATTTCGTCCGTACCCTCGGCATGCACCGCGTTTACAATTCGGCCTTCATGATCATGATGAGGGACGAGGACAACGCGAAGTACCGTTCCGTCATCAAAAACACGCTCGAGTTCGATCCCGACATCATGAAGCGCTACGTCAACTTCATGTCCAATCCCGACGAACGCACCGCAATCGACCAGTTCGGCAAGGGCGACAAGTACTTCGGCGTCGCGGTCATGATGTCCACCTTGCCCGGCCTGCCCATGTTCGGCCACGGCCAGATCGAGGGATTCACAGAAAAGTACGGCATGGAGTACCGCTGGCCGCGCTACCAGGAAAATCCCGATCACTGGCTCGTCGAGCGCCACGAGCGCGAAGTTGCGCCGCTGCTCAAGCGCCGCTGGCTCTTCGCTGAGAGCGCGCACTTCCTGCTCTACGACTTCTTCCATCCCAGCGGTTCGGTGATCGAAGACGTCTTCGCCTATTCCAACCGCACCGGCGGCGAGCGCGCCCTTGTGGTCTATCACAATCGCTACGGCGACGCGCATGGGACGATCGATTTCTCTGCTGCCTATGCGGACAAAGGATCGGGCCAGCTTCGCCAGCGCCGTCTGCCCGATGGCCTTGGCCTGAGCGGCGACCGCACGGCCGTGATTGCCTGGCGCGATTCGATCACGGATCTCAAGTACTTGCGGCGGGCTGGAGATTTGCTCGATCACGGCCTCACTCTCAGCCTCCACGCCTATCAGTGCCACGTCTTTCTCGACTGGCATGAGCTCCATGCCACTGCGGAGAAGCCCTGGGACCGGCTCGCCGATTGGCTCAACGGGCGTGGCGTCGCGTCGCTCGACGAGGAACTCGTCAATCTCGAGTTGCAGCCCGTGCATGAAGCTCTGCGCCGGTTCCTCGATCCGGGCCTGGTGCGGCACTTCGCCGATGTCGCCGACCATCCGCGTGCCGTGGGTGCGGAACGAGCCAAGAAAATCGAGAGGCAGCGCAACGATTTTATGAAAGATGCGTGGGTGCGGGCCGAAGCGCTCTTGCGTGCGGTCCAGTTCGCTCACGCTGCGCGTCTCCGGCAGGCGGGCGAGCTCACGCCCAGCCCTGACCCGGTCGATGCGGCATCGCAGGCGCAGGCACTAAAAAAGCTGCTCCGCGCCGCCATCCATATGCCGGCTGTGGAAGCGCTCTTCCTGGTGCCCTGGACCGCTGCCGCGCGCCGCGTGTTGCCCAGTCCCAGCCCGCAACTTACGGCAACGGAGATGTGGGGCCCGGTGCTCGCCTGGTGCGTGCTCGCATGGCTCGCCGATTCCATGGATCCCGCGCAACCCGAGCGCACCGCGCTCGATCTCTTCGATCGCCTGCGCCTGCGCGAGCCTTTTGGGCATGCCTTCACCGCGCTCGGCTTCCAGGGTGAAGAAGCGTGGTGTGTTGCCGCGCGCATCAAGGTTCTGCTGTTGACTGGCGCGGGCGCGGGCAATGAAAAGTCATCAGTGCGGGAGCCGGAAGACGCCAATTCTGCAGCGCCGGACTCCTCTGTAGCGCCGGACTCCAGTCCTGCTGTACCGGCAGCGCCCATGCTGCCGGAGGCATCGCGTGCGGATGTCGATGCCGGAGCGGGGAACCGCACTGTCGAGGGTGCCCCCGGTCCCTCGCATTTGGGAACCGGGGAAGGAAAGAGCGCCCCGCCGGCTCCGCAATCTGAGCAGGATCAAGTAGCGCTGGCTCACGTTCTCTGGCTCGATCCCGATGTCCGGTGGCTTTGCGGCGTTCATGAATCGGAGGGTCACTTCTGCCTCGTCCGCGAACAGTATGAAGAATTGCTCTGGTGGCTGCTCATGCCGGCGTTGCTGCGCCTCGCCGGTGAGGCCGCGCCGAGCCGCGCAGCGGTGGAGGACTTGAGCAAGACTGTCGCGAACGCTCTTCACTCTGCCGAGGCGGCGGACTATCGTATCAACACGCTGCTGGGCCCGCTTGCGGTTGCGAACGGCGGTGAAACCGCCGATACCGCCGAATCTCCCGCGCCGGAATCCGGACCCGGCGAGCCCACCGCGAGCGCGCCCGATGCTGAACCTTGAGACGCCGGGCCTCCTTCGCGCGCAAATTCCACAATCACAGGCCCCTGTGACCATAGGCACATCGCGCTGGCGGTGTGAAGGTGCAAAGTTCCTGCCGGAGCTTCTCTGGAGAGAGGCCGATAGTCTTGTTGTGTGCCTTTGAGCCGTTGCGCACAGGTTGCCGTGGCTCGGCGAGCACCCGGCAAGCACCGCTCTTCTCCCGGAGAATTCGTCCACAGCGCGAGGGTTCGGCGCGTCAGGCTTTTGGGGAACCCGCCGGGGAGGGATCATGCCAAGCGCCGCTCCTGAAGTTGCTCACAACGGTCTTGAAGCCCACGAGCGTCTGCTCCCGCAAGAGCGCTTGCTCATCGATCAGGCCATCGCCAAGTGTGGAAATCGCCCCGGCGCGCTGCTGGGCATTCTTGAGGCCGTTCAATCCGCCAACGCGCACAAGTTCCTCTCCATGGAGGCGCTGCGCTACATCGCCGACGAAACCGGCGTGCCCCCGGCAAGAATCTATAGCGCGGCTACGTTCTATTCGCTTTTCAATCTGGAGCCCCAGGGCGACCACGTGATCTGTGTTTGCCGCGGAACCGCCTGTCACACGCGCGGCTCCCGCGATCTGCTGGAAAAGCTCTGCCTCGATCTCGGCTTGAGCGATCGCGAAGCTGACGAAAACAGCGAAGCCGACAAGCTGGCCATCACCACGGCGGATCGCCGCTTGACCGTGCGCACGGTGGCCTGTTTCGGCCAGTGCGCGCTGGCGCCGGTTGTCGAAGTCGACCACCACATTCTCAGCCACGTCAATGAGCGCACGCTGCAGCGCGAAGTGAAATCGTTGACGCAAGGGAGGAAGTAATGCCGCGTATTCAGGATATTGGTGCGTTCAACGCGGTACGTGAATCCGGGCTGGCCAAGCTCACGCCGTCCATTCCGCGCATTACGGTGGGCATGGGCACATGCGGCCGCGGCAACGGAGCCGAAGAGGTCTTTCACGCCCTCAATGAAGCCATTCAACGCGGCGGCCTCGACGTTCTGCTCGCCAGCGTAGGCTGCTTCGGTCCCTGCTTTCAGGAGCCCATCGTCAGCGTGCGTCTTCCCGGCAATCCCATCGTGATTCTGCATCGCGTGCACGCCAACGACGCCAATCGCATTCTCGAAGGCCTCTCCACGGGCAAATTTCCCTCCGATCTTGTGTACTGCAAAATCGAAGAATGGGATCACATCACTGCGCACGTGCGTTACGGCCAGGGCTATCCTGACATCCCGCTCTGGAACGCGCTGCCCTTCTTTAAAGGCCAGAAGAAAATCGTGCTGCGCAATTGCGGCCTCATCAGTCCTTCCGACATCGAGGAGTACATCGCCGTCGGCGGTTACCAGGCGCTCTACCAGGTGCTCATCGACAACCGTACCGACGCCGTCATCGAGCAAATCAAAGCCTCGCGCCTGCGCGGCCGCGGCGGTGCGGGCTTCCTCACCGGCAACAAGTGGGATTTCCTCGCCAAGGCCGAAGGCGACGCCAAGTACATCATCTGCAATGCCGATGAGGGCGACCCCGGCGCCTACATGAACCGCAACGAAATCGAAGGCGACCCGCATTCCCTGCTCGAAGGCATGATCATCGGCGCTTACGTAATGGGCGCAACCGAGGGCATCGTCTACGTGCGCGCCGAGTATCCGCTCGCCGTGCGTCGCCTCAACCGCGCCATCGAGCAGGCGCGCGAATACGGCCTGTTAGGAGCGAACATCCTCGATCGCGGCTTCAACTTCAACATCGACCTGGTGCAGGGCGCAGGCGCCTTCGTCTGCGGTGAAGAAACTGCTCTCATCGCCTCGCTCGAAGGCTTCGCCGGCCGTCCCCGCCCACGTCCCCCCTATCCCGCGCAAAAAGGCTTGTGGGGACGTCCCACCAATATCAATAATGTTGAAACCTGGTACAACGTTGCGCCCATCGTCACGCGCGGCCCTGCCTGGTTTACTGAGACCGGCAGCGCCAAGAGCCCCGGCACCAAAGTTTTCTCGCTGGTGGGCAAGGTGCAAAACACGGGCCTCATTGAAATGCCGCTCGGCACGCCGCTACAAAGTTTTATTTATGACATCGGCGAAGGCGCCGCGCCTGGCCGCCGCGTAAAAGCCGTGCAGACCGGCGGACCCTCTGGTGGCTGCATTCCCGTCGAGATGTTCGAAACCCCAGTCGATTATGAAAACCTCGCCCAGATCGGCTCCATCATGGGTTCCGGCGGCATGGTCGTCATGGACGAGGACAACTGCATGGTCGATGTGGCCCGCTACTTCATCGAATTCACACACTCTGAGTCCTGCGGCAAATGCGTCCCTTGCCGCGTCGGCCTCAACAAGGCTCTGCGCATTCTCAACGCCGTCACCACCGGCAGAGGTACATCGGAGCACCTCAATCTTCTCGACGAGCTGGGCCGCATGATTCGCGACTGCTCGCTCTGCGCGCTCGGCCAGTCCGCGCCCAACCCGGTGCTCACCACTATCCGCCATTTCCGCGACGAATACGAGGATCACATTGTCGCGCACCGCTGCCGAGCCGGGGTCTGCCAGGAGCTCGCGCTGTCTCCTTGTGAGAATAGTTGCCCGCTGCGCATGAACATCCCACGCTTCCTCGAGCTCTACAGCGAAGGCCGTCTCGACGACGCCTTCGAGTCCGTGATTCTCGACAATCCCTTGCCCGCCTCGACGGGCCGCGTCTGCCAGCACCCATGTGATAATCGCTGCCGCCGCCAATCCTTCGATGAAGTGGTGAACATGCGCGAGGTGCATCGCCTCATCGCCGACTCCATCTTCCAGTCCGACCACTTCGACGCCATGCTCCAGCGGCTTCTCGAGCGCCGACTTCCCTCCACCGGCCGCAAGATTGCCGTGGCCGGCTCCGGGCCCACCGGCCTCACTGCGGCCTTTTACCTCGCCATGCTCGGCCACGACGTTACCGTCCTCGAAGAGCGCAGCGAAGCGGGCGGCATGTTGCGCTTTGCGATTCCCGAGTACCGGCTGCCCAAAGCTGTTCTGCGCCGCGAACTCGATCTCATCGAGGGCGTAGGCGTCAAATTCGTCTTCAACACCCGCGTCGGTTTCGATCTTCCGCTCAACGATCTTGCCACCAACTTTGACGCCGTTTTTATCTCCATCGGAACCTGGAAGGAGTCCTGGCTTTATCTGCCGGGCACCGAACTGAAAAACGTTTTTCCGGCGCTGATTTTTCTTGAGTCCGTGGCACGCGGCGAAAAAGCCGTGGTCGGTTCCCGCGTCGCCATCGTGGGCGGCGGCAATGCAGCCATTGATTCCGCGCGTACTGTGCTGCGCATGGGCGCTCAGGCCACCATTCTTTACCGCCGCGAACGAAAAGACATGCCCGCCATCGACGAAGAGATCCAGGCCGCGGAGGAAGAGGGCGTGCGCTTCGTTTTCCTCGCTGCGCCGCATCGCATCCTGGGCGGCACGGACGGCAGCGTGAAGGCCATCGAAATCGTGAAGACGCGCCTCGGCGAGTACGACAAATCCGGCCGCCGCCGCCCCATCCCCACCGACGAGGTACAGCGCTTCGAGTGCGACAGCGTGATTCTAGCGGTGGGCGAAACCTTCGACATGGATTTTTGTCGCGCCTCCGGCCTTGAACTCAAGGAGGAAGGCACCATTGTCGTCGATCGCTTCACGTTTGAAACCAGCCGTCCCGGTTTCTATGCCGGCGGCGACGTAATCACCGGCGCTTCCAACATGTCGAACGCGATGAGCGGCGGCAAGCAGGCCGCGCGCAAAATCGACGAGCGCCTCGTAGGAGCCGGACGCTGGGAGCAGCTCTTCCCCGAGTTCGAATACAGCCACGCCACACCGGGAGAGCCCAGCCTCTCACGCCGCCACACCGCCCATTTGTTGCCTCCCGCCGCGCGTGCCCGGTCGCAGCAGGAAGTTGTCGCCAACCTCACCCCGCAGGAGGCATTGGAAGAGTGCCGCCGCTGTCTGCGCTGCGATTTGCGCGGCGCGCCCAGTGGCAGTTGATGAGATGCAGTGAAATGTAAGGAAAGCCGGTAGACATGGAAGCCAAGGCAAACATTAAAATCATCTCCGTTCGCATCGACGGCGAGCTGGTCACCGCGCACGAAGGCGACACCGTCCTCGACGCCGCGCGCGCCAACGGAAAGTACATTCCTACGCTCTGCTATCTCAAAGGCATCAGCGCCGTGGGCGCTTGCCGCCTGTGCGTGGTCGAGCTGGCTGGCACGGATCGCTTGCTGCCCGCCTGCACCACGCCCGTGCAGGAAGGCATGTCGATCAAGACTCAATCGGCCCGCCTCACGCTGTACCGGCGCATGGCCGTCGAGTTGCTTCTCGTCGAGCGTAATCACATCTGCTCGTCGTGTGTTTCGAATGGCCACTGCGAGCTGCAATCCATGGCGCAGTCGCTCGGCGTCACGCATGTGCGCTACGCCTACAACAACCCCCGCCTCACCGTTGACATGTCCCATCCCCGCTTCGTCCTCGATCACAACCGCTGCATTCTCTGTACGCGTTGCGTGCGCGTCTGCGCCGAGGTTGAAGGCGCTCACGTCTGGGAAGTCTCATCGCGCGGCATCTATTCGCGCATTGTAAGCGATCTCAAAGACGATTGGGGCCACGCCAGCAACTGCACCGCCTGCGGTAAGTGTGTGCAAGCTTGCCCCACCGGCGCGCTTGTGGAAAAAGGCTTCGCCGTGCACGAGATGGTCAAGGAAACCGGCAAGATCAGCCGCCTGGCCGGCCAGCGCACCGTCCACGCCGGCGAATCACATTAGCCGCAAATCCTCGCCCGTTCCCGTGCGCATCGGTTGCAGAACCTCGGCTGTTAAGATTTTGCCTGGGAGAGCAATCTGTGCCTAAATCCGATCAAGAGACCTTTCAGTCCGCGCGCCGCGAGCTCTTCTCCGCCGTCATCGGCGACGTCATGGACAAAATGGGTCTGCTGCACCAGTTTCTGCCGCCCGGCATTGTGCCCCTCGACCGCTCCATGGTGATTTGCGGGCGCGCCATGACCGTTCTTGAAGCCGACTGTTTCGACGAATCCGTCAATACGGCCGGTGGCTCGCATAATCCGCTCTCGGCGCGTCCCTTCGGCCTGATGATGGACGCGCTCGACGACCTCAAACTCGACGAAGTCTACATCTGCACCGGCGCCTCGCCGCGTTACGCGCTCTGGGGCGAGCTGATGAGCGTGCGCGCCGCCAAATGCGGTGCGGCCGGCGCCGTCGTCGACGGCTACTCCCGCGACACGCGCGGCGTCCTCGCCCTCGGCTTTCCCACGTTCTCGCACGGCAGTTATGCCCAGGATCAGGGCCCGCGCGGCAAAGTCATCGACTTCCGCATTCCCATCGAGATCGGTCAGGCGCGCATCGCGCCAGGAGATACAATTTTTGGCGATCTCGACGGGGTCTGCGTGGTTCCCCGCGCCGCCGAGCAGGAGGTTTTCGCCCGCGCCTTCGAGAAAGCGTGCCAGGAGAAGACGGTCCGCAAGGCTCTCGAAGAAGGCATGCCCTCGAAGGCCGCGTTTGAGAAGTTCGGCATCCTCTAAGAACAGGGATCAGGGAACAGCGGACAACTCCAAGCAAAGAGCTAAAAGCTAATAGCTAATAGCGAACAGCTAAGACTTGAAACCTGACACCTGAAACCTGCCCCCTGTAGAATCACTGCAGGGCTGCCGGGCTGGGCCCTTTGGCGCTAACTATCGATGAGCGAACCCGAATCAGAGCTTAATCCCCAGGCACAGGCCGTTTCGCCGGCGTGGGAGAGAGTCGAACGCGCACGGCATCCCCAGCGCCCTTACCCCATGGAACTGATCGAGCGAATCTTCACGGATTTCAGCGAGATTCACGGGGATCGCGCCTTTGGCGACGACGAAGCCGTGGCTTGCGGCATGGCCCGGCTGGGCGCCGAAGAGGTCATGGTCATCGGCAACCGCAAAGGCGGCACCACCAAGGAGCGCGTGCGGCGCAACTTCGGCATGCCGCATCCCGAGGGCTACCGCAAAGCGCTGCGCGCGATGAAGATCGCCGAGAAATTTGGCCGCCCCGTGATCAGCTTCATTGATCTGCCCGGTGCGTATCCCGGCATGGGAGCCGAGGAGCGCGGCCAGGCCGAAGCCATCGCTCGCAACCTGCGCGAGATGGCGCGGCTACGTGTGCCCACCATCTCCGTCATCAGCGGCGAAGGCGGATCGGGCGGAGCGTTGGCGCTCGCCGTTTCCGATCGCGTCCTCATTCTCGAGTACGCGCTCTACTTTGTCATCTCGCCGGAGGGTTGCGCGTCCATCATGTGGAATGACGCGGGAAAGAAGGCCATCGCCGCCGAAGCGCTTCGCGTCTCCGCCCCCGAGGTCGTGGATTTGGGCTGTGTGGACGAGATCATCCCCGAGCCGCCGAATGGCATTCACGCGGATCGCGAAGTAGGCTCCGGATTACTCGGCGCGGTGCTCAAAAAGCAACTCCACGAACTCCAGGCGCTGTCGGTCGAAGACTTGGTGGCCGAGCGGCAGAAAAAATTCCGCAATGTTGCACAGTTCTACACGCAAAGCTGATTTCCCAGCAGGAAAGTTCCGACAACCCCGATGAGGCAACCGCAAGCACATCTCCGCAACATCCGGCGCGCGGCATCTCGCGCGGCAACCCAGGCCTGGGTGCCCGCCTTTGCTTTCGATCGGAGGCGGCCGTGACCGAACCCGTCTACACCGGCGGACGGCTGCGCGCCTACCTCGAGTTTCTGGCGGCGTTTCTTTACTTTTTTCTGGCGCGGTCGTTCGCATTCCATGGTGCGCAAGGACTGGCCGGCGGTGCCTGGTCTCCGCTTGTGGAACAGGCCATGCTGGTCTTCTTGCTGCTCATCGGATACGCCACCATGGGCTTCTGGCTCGACCGCCAGGCCGACCCGATCAGCGAGCAGGGACTGCCGCGACGCTCCGGATGGCCGCGCGAGGTCGGGCTGGGACTAGCAACTGGCTGGGCGATCGCCTTGGTTTGCGTCCTGCCGCTTACCGTGATCGGCGGCATCGCCGTCTCCTTCTCTCCGCAGGCCTCATCGTGGAGCTGGCTGGTGGTCGATACCGCCTTCTTCGCGTTGGCCGCTTTGGCTGAAGAGATTGCCTTCCGCGGCTACGCCTTCCAGCGTTTCGAGCGCGCGGTCGGGCCCACTGGAGCCGCACTGGGCTTTGCCGCCATATACGCCATTTTGCAGGCGCTCCTGCCGGGCGCAAGCCACGTGAGCTTCGCCGTCTCCCTCATGCTCGGGCTCGTCCTCTCCGCGTGTTATCTGCGTACCCGCGCCCTGTGGGTCAGTTGGAGTCTCAACTTCGCATGGAAAGCCAGCCGCGCTTTGCTCTTCGGTCTCGCCATCAGCGGCGTCAACAGCCATTCACCGGTGGTGCAGGGCGATCCTATGGGGTCGTTTTGGCTCACAGGCGGCGCCTTCGGACTCGACGGCAGTTGGGTCACGTTTTTTGTGCTTCTCGTGGCGCTGCCTGTGGTCTTCCGCATTACGCGTGACCTCAACTATCGCCACAACGCTCCCGTGGTCGTTCCGGGTGGGATTCCCGTTGACCTCGATGCCATCTCGCGCGCTCAGCACGAGGCAGCCATGGGACCGGCCGCGCCCGCAGCGCCCTCGCTGGTGCAAATCGTAAATGCAGGGAACCAGGGAACGAGGGACCAAGGAACCGAGAAAACAGGGAACGAGTGACCGAGGGACCTGCGGACCAAGCCAACTGCGGACGGCGAGCGGGAACATCTGAAAGCCAACAGTGTAAAGCTAAGAGTTGGGAGCCGCCTTGGTCTCTGCCTTGCCATTTCACCCCGAATGGCGCTAAGGTTTGCCTAGCAAGGCTGACTGGTAGCGCAAGAACCCATGGGAGGTCCCCATGAAGCGGCGTCTCCATTTCCCCCGGATCGGGCCCCAACAAATTGGCTCGACTACAAAATCGACGACTGCTGGATCGACCGCGAACCACCACGTAAACAGAATGATTGCGCGCGCCTTCGGCATGGGCGCGCTGGCCGTGCTTCTTGGCGCCGCCACCGGCGTCTCCCAGGTTCTTACCGTCGATACCAGCGGGAAGGGCAAGGTAGCCTCCAGCGGTCCGGTGGATCGGCGGTACGCGCAGATCGAACCTACCCACGTCGAACTGGCCAAAACCGAGCTCGATCCCAAGGCCCGCCTGGAGTTAATTCGGGCCCTCGAATCGGAGCAGGGCTTTGCCATGCGCCCGCTTCCCCGCGGCCATAAGGGTCTTACCTTGGCAGCCAACGGCAAGCTTGAGCCCGCCGGCGAGAGCTATCTGAACATGGTGACCAGCGAGGGACTCTCCGCCAAGCCGGGCGCCCGCGTGGTCGTCACCAACATCACCATCGATCGCTCCAAAATCGTCTTCGATCTCGACGGCGGACCCGACCCCAAACATCGCTTTCTGCGCCACATTCAGATCAGCGTAGGTCCTGAGATGGGCGATCCGGATATCGATCCCACCATCGCCAACGCCGCCGGTGATCCCGTCGGCTCGCGCCTAACGCTCACCTTCGGCGAGCATGTTCCCGAGCTCACGCCTGTCCAGGTCAAGGCGCTGCTCGCCCCGCTCATCTCTTTTGATGTCAAGTCGTCGGTGCAAGCCTTTACAGACACGCTGCCGGCCGAGTTGAAAAATGCCATTCTTGGCCACAAAGTGCTGGTGGGCATGACGACCGATATGGTGCTCTTCGCCATGGGCCAGCCCTCCACCAAGACGCGTGAGATGGACGGCCAGATGCCTTTCGAAGAATGGATCTACGGCACGCCGCCACAGGACGTCAATTTCGTCCGCATCAACGGCAACCGCGTGATTCGTGTGGAGATTGCCAGAGATGGCGAGCCGCTGCAGATCTTCACCGAGGATGTCGTGACGGCCATGATGACCACCGATGGCCAGTCGGCGATCATGACGCAAGCCACTACGCGAACCATCCACGAGGGCGATGTGCAGCCCGACCCTGACAAGCAGGCGCCGAGCGCTCCTCCCAGCCTCCGCAAACCCGGCGAAACCACGACCACCGACGAAGCCAACCCCTACGGCAACCCCAATGTGGGCGTGATGCGTCCGGTGCAATTCCCCAAGCCGCATACGGATGAGCAGCCCGGGGCTAATCCCGATGAGCAGCCCAGCGCTCCCGCTGCCGTCGGCCAGTCCGCACCGGCATCCTATCAGCAGCCTGCGGCGCAGGGAAATGCGCAATCTCCGCCAGCCAATGGCTCTCAACCGCAAGCCGTCCCTGCGAATAAGGCCCCCGCGCCGACCAGCAACCAGCAACCCGCGGCCAGTACCAGCCAGCTTGTCAGCTCCGGCTCTTCGGCGCAGCCAAACTGACCTGTCCGCCGCGTATTAAACTGGAATGAGCGAGTCACGTTCGCTCCGGCCAGAATTTCGCGCCCGGAGGCGGGCCGGTACCGCACCGTTGAAGCCGCGGGCGATTTCCAGTCCGTGCGTGCAGAGACACCTCAAGAAGGAGAATCACCCTAACCATGGCCAAAATTGCCAAAACAGGCGATCGCAAGAAAGTGATGGACACGACGAAGTCGACGGACTGTCCCAAATGCTCGAAACCCACGCGCATCGTCAAGCGCGTCAAGGACCGTGAACGCGGCATTCCCGGCGGAGTCTATATCTCGTGCTCCGTGTGCGACTTCTACGAAAAGCTCTAAGCTTTGCTTGAGTTTCGATCCACGTAAAAAGCCCGGCTTTGTGCCGGGCTTTTTCGTCCCACATACCTAAAACACAATCGCTTGTGCCATCTCCTGCAGGATCGCTTCAGCCGCTTCCGCCGGCTCAGGCGCTTGCGTAATGGGCCTTCCCACCACCAGGTAACTTGCGCCCGCGCCGAGCGCGTCGGCGGGCGTTGCCAGGCGCTTTTGGTCGCCAGCCGCGGCGCCCGCAGGCCGAATGCCGGGAATTACCAGCACACCCTCCGCGCCGGTCAGCGCTCGAACCGCTCCCACTTCCTGGGGTGAGCAAACAAACCCGTAGATGCCTGCCTCCAGCCCCATCTTTGCCAGCAGTTCCACCTGCGCAGCGGGCGAGCGCCCCACTCCGCTGGCTTTCAGTTGCGCTGCGTCCATGCTCGTTAGCACGGTCACGGCCAGTAGTTGCGGCGGATCGATTACGCCGTCCAGCGCTGCACGCGCGGCAGCCAGCATGGCCGGGCCTCCCGCCGCGTGAACCGTCATCATGCGCGCGCCCAGAGCGGCAACCGAGCGCACGGCGCCTGCCACGGTGTTGGGAATGTCGTGGAACTTCAGGTCCAGAAACACTGAGTGACCGCGCGCCGTCAGTGTTTCGACTACGGCAGGGCCGGAAGCAGCAAACAGTTCCAATCCCACCTTAAACCATTTGCATTCGCCCTCCAACCGCTTCACTAGTTCTTCGGCAGCCTTGGCGCTCGAAACATCGAGCGCCACAATCAGGCGCTTGCGTGCTTCTTCCATCCGGTCAGGCTCTATCGGGCGACCGGAAACGAATGTTGGGTTCAAGCGTTCGGGGATGGGCATACTTAAATGCTAACTGATTTTCTGCTGCGAGAGTTTGCGCCGCAGTGGGCGCGCGTTCTCGAAGTAGGTAATTTCCAGGATCGAACGCGCTGTCCGACAGAAAGCGACAACCGGTACCATGGTACGAAGGAGCCGATTTTGAAGCCGGGAAAGCTAGCGGTGCGGACGTGGGTCATTGGAATTCTGGGGTTTGTCCTGGCTGTTCCGGCTGTGGCCGCGACCGTTCACACCAACCCCATGAACTACGACCCCCAGGTGCGCGCAGCGTATGACCGCTTCTACAACCTCGATTATCCCGGCGCTGTGGAGCGTTTCCAGCAGTTTCACCAGGCCCACCCGGGCGATCCACAGGCCACGGCCTATCTGCTCAACGCGCTGATCTTTCAGGAACTTTACCGCCAGGATCTGCTCGACACCACCTTTTACGCCAACGACGGATTTCTCACCGGTCACCACGCCACCGACGAGGATCCTCAAAAGCGCGATCGGATCTTTGCCCTGGCTGATGAAGCGGTGCGCGAAGCCGACTGGCGCATCAGCAAGAATCCCAACGATGTCGATGCGCTCTTTGCCCGCGCCTGGGTGCGTAGTTTGCGCTGCGCCTATGTAGCCATGGTGGAGCGCGCCTTCGCCACCGGTTTCCGCCTGGCCACCAAGGCCAAAGACGACGCGGCGCGTGTTTTAGAGATCGATCCCAATTACGTCGATGCCAAGCTCATCACCGGCGTCTACGAGTATGTGGTGGGCGCGCTGCCCTGGCCCTTCAAACTCATGATCGGCTTTGCCGGCATCACCGGCTCCAAATCCACGGGACTCGCCATGCTTGAAGATGCCGGCAAGCACGGCGTCATCACCAGTGTCGAGGCGCGTACCGTCATTGCGCTCTTCCTGCGCCGTGAATCGCGGTACAAGGAAGCCATTCAGGTGGTGCGCGGCCTGAAGGGCGAATATCCTCACGATTTTCTGTTCTGCCTTGAAGAAGCCAACCTGCGCAAGGATGCGGGCGAGGGAATGGCGGCCGCGGATTCTTATCGGCAACTTTTGGCCGACGCGGCCCGGCCCGGTTATTTTGCTTCGTCCAAACTTGAATTGGCCTACTTCGGACTGGGTGACGCTCTGCGCGGCCAGCGCCATGACGACGAAGCCGCACGGGCCTATGAACAAGCGGCCTGGACGCGCGGCGCGGGCTCGGAACTCAAGATTCGTTCGCTCCTCGATGCCGGTGAATGCCACGACCTGAACGGCCAGCGAGCGCAGGCGTTGCGCGATTACCAGGAGGCCATCGACGCCGACCCTAGCACCACTCGCGCCGGCGAGGCCAGGAAGTACCTGCACACTCCCTATCAGGGAACCTGAGGAATCACTCCGGCTCTGCCGCTTCAACCGGAAAGAGGGAACCGCCGCGCGCTAAACCTCGTATCCTTAAACGAGTTGAACTTCGTCCTCGGAGAACCGGACATGACCGTCTTTTGTCAGCGCTGTGGCACCGGATTACCGGCAAGCGCCCATTTCTGTTCGACCTGTGGTGCGGCCATTCCCGCCGTGCAGCCCATCCCCGGCCGGCCGCTCCTCCGCCCCCGCATGGGCCGCCAGATCGGCGGAGTCTGCATCGCCATTGCGCAGGCTAACGGATGGGACGTTTCTCTGGTCCGCATCATAGCGGTCATCGGCCTGATTTTCTCGAGCGGCTTGGTCGGCGTGGCCTATCTTGCTGCGTGGATTGGAATTCCTGAGGAGACGCCACCCCTGCCGGGAGCGTATCCTCCAGGTGTATGAACGGCGTCTCTCTTTCTGACGGCTCAGGCCTTGGATTCACCGACGCAGGCACCGGCCCACCGGTCGTCTTTCTGCATCCCACCCCTCTCGACCGCGATTACTGGCGTCCGCTCACCAAAGAACTTGCCGGCATCCGCTCCGTGGTCCCCGATCTGCGCGGCCACGGTGTCTCCGAGCTCGGTTCGGCGATGCCGGTGGGCGGCTTTGACCTGGTTCCCGACGCTCCCATGCTCACCATGGACCAATTGGCCACCGATGTTCTCGCCCTCCTCGATCAGCTCTCCCTGCGCAGGGCCGTCTTTGCGGGCTGTTCCATCGGCGGCTACGTCCTGCTGGAGCTATGGCGCAGGGCCCCCGAACGCATGACGGGTCTGGTCTTTATCTGCTCCAAACCGCAACCCGATGCCCCGGCCAACCTGATCCGTCGCGCCGAAATCATCGAGCGGGCGCGGACGGAGGGCGTCACCGCGCTCTTCGACGGCATGGCGCAAACCCTCCTCAGCGAAACCGTCCGCCGCGAGCGTCCAGAGATTGTTGCCGAGGTGCGCGCGCATATGACCCTCACACCCGAAGCCGTGGTTGCGGTTCAGGCCGGCCTGGCCACGCGCCCCGATTCCGTGCCCACCGTGCACACCATCCGTGTCCCCGTTCTCGCCATCGCGGGCGCGGAGGATGTTTCCGTCGCTCCCGCTGACACGGAAGCATTTCGCGCCGCTCCCGGAGGTTGCGAGTTCCACGTGCTGCCCGGTGCCGGCCACTTTGCCGCATACGAGCAGCCACGCAAAGTCGCGGCCCTCATGGCGCCCTGGCTGCGGCAATTCGATCACTGAAGAGACCGGGTCCGGAGGGGTCGATCGAGAATAGCCCAGGGCAAGCGCAGCGCGGCCCTGGGATAGCGGGCAAACAGATCGCAACCGCCCCGGAGGTCGGCCGAATCGCCTGCACTCCACATTTTTCTCATTCATGCGACTGTCTTGCCTGAAATCCGCCGCCTCTCCCGTAGCCACGAGACGCTGATAAAATCGCCCACGAAGTTACTTGCCGGTTTCCGGAGATTCCTATGCGCAATGCCTCGATTTCGAACCCTGCCCGCCGCAAATTCCTGCGCGCTGTGCCCGCCGCCGCAGCCGCCGGCTTCACACTCACCAATGAGTCGTTGTTTACCGCCTCGTCTGCCGAGCAAAGCATGAGCGCTCCTGCGATGACCTTCAAGCTCTTCAAGGCGCAGGGAATTCAGGACGACCTCAGCGCCCTCGCAGCCAATCCCGGCAATAACAATCTTGTGCAGGAGAAATCTTTTGTCGTGGTCCTTACGACCGAGAAGGCTAAAGCCGCTGCGGAATTCGAATGGCACGAGCATCGCGACCACATCTTCCAGATTCTCGACGGGTCCACAGTCTACGAAGTAGGCGGAACGCCCAAGGGCGCGCACAGCAAGGGGCCCGGCGAATGGTTAGCGCCTGAATCGGAGCAGCACCAAACCGTCGCCCTGAACAAAGGCGACATGCTGGTGATTGCGCGGGGCACACCGCACCGCCGCGTCACCACCGGGAGCGTCACGTTTTCACTGATTTCACCGCAGGGAAGCTAACTACCAGTGTGTCGAGTCATAAGTTCGCACCAAAATGAAGTTGTCATCCTGAGCGAAGTGTGCCGCGCTTCGCGCGGCACACACGTCGAAGAATATGCGGTTGTTCCTTCCGCTTTTATGCAGCCCGTCCCAGTCTCCGCAGGAAAAGCTAAGAGCTGTTTTTCAGTTTCTGCTGCGCACCTTTGACAGCAGCCGCAACATCTCCAGGTACAGCCACACCAGCGTCACCATGATGCCGAACGCCGCGTACCACTCCATGTATTTGGGAGCGCCGACGGTCACGCCCTGCTCCACAAAATCAAAGTCCAGCACCAGGTTCAGCGCCGCGATGGCGACCACGAACAGGCTGAAGCCAATGCCAATCAGCCCGGAGCCAAAGACAGAAGAGAAAGCGGAAATATGGAACATGCTGAGCAGCCACGTGAGGAGATAGAAGATCATGATCCCGCCTGTCGCCGCCACCACGCCCATGCGAAACTTCTGCGTTACCTTGATCACGCCGGACTGGTACAGGAACAGCATCACGAAGAGCGTGCCGAACGTCAACCCCACGGCTTCCAGGGCAATGCCCGGATAGCGTATTTCAAACAGGGCGGACAGTCCGCCCAGCACCAGGCCCTCAAGCAGCGCGTAGATCGGCGCCGTCACCGGCGACCAGGTCTTCTTGAAAATCGTCACCATGGCGATTACAAATCCGCCCAGTGCGCCCAGCATCAATTCCGGTGCGACAGAGGCCGGGTCGTGTGTCTGCATGAATTGGTTCCACGTCCACGCCGCCGTCGCTACCGCGCACAGCAGTAGAATGCCGGTCTTGTTCACCGTGCCGCTCAGGGTCATGCGATCCGCGGAGTCCACCAGGCTGCCACCGTATTGGCTGCGCGCAGCATCGCTGAAAGTGCTCTGGCCGAGCGCTGGATTCGAAGTTTTGAACAGTGCCATGGTTTGTCTCCATTGTGCGAAACATGTTTGAGGAATTGCCAAGCTGTGCAGCTGCCTGACTCGCCGCTTTCATTCTAAACATAGCGGCAGAACGCCGCCATATGCGCCGTTTCAGGCCTCAATCGAACGCCGACAAGCCGTAGGCGCTCTCGTACCGCGCCACCGTCGACCGCAGATTTTCCACCGCATCCACGTCCTGGATCCCGCCGCGTGCTCCCTGCGCCATGCAGTTCATGGCCGCCGCCGCGCAGGAGAAATCCAGCTGCCTTTCCAGCGGCCACTCTTGTATCAGCCCGTAAATAAACCCAGCGCGAAAGATGTCGCCGGCTCCGGTCGTATCCACCACCGGAACGCGGAACGCGGCGCAATGCACCAGTTGCTTGCCATCCCACGCCAGCACGCCGTCTTCGCCCAGGGTCGCTGCGCTCAGCTTGCATCCGTAACGCGAGAGCATGCGGCGCAAGGCGCGCTCCAGGTTATTGTCGTCCATCAAGCGGCAGGAGAAATCCTTGCTGACAATCAAATAATCCACATTCGCAACCAGATCTTCGATGCCGGGGTAGGTGTCATCGAGATCGGCCACCACGGGAATGCCCGCTGCCCGTGCCCAGCTTGCGGCCAGTGTCGCGGCCGCCGTGTCGTGCCCGTCCAGGTGCAGCACGCGCGCATGGGTCACCCATTCGCGACGCAGTTCCTCGGGCCGCAGTGTCATGTGCTCGTCGCGCCGGCAAAGCACGGTGCGCTCGCCGCCCGCGTCCACTAGAATGAGCGACTGCGGGCTCACGCCGCCGGCCACTTTGATGAGCTGCGCCTCTACGCCCGCGCTGCGGAATGCCTCTTCGTGCAGCCGTGCCGCGTCGTCGTCGCCCAGCTTGCCCACGTAGCGCGTGCGCAATCCCCACTTTTGACAGGCCACCACGGTCGTCGCCACCTGCCCGCCCGGCATCACGCTCGCGGCGTAGTACTCCAGCTTGGAGCCGCGTTCGGGGTATGCCGGCAGGGGAATCAGCGTGTCGGTTGCGTTCAGTCCCACGCCCACCAGGTCAACTTGAGGCCACTCAGTCATGCAATCTTTTATTGTAACGGGCGGGTGGGCTAGCCGTTGTGCGCTCCGCCACAGCGGGCGCAATCCTTCTTCGTCACGGTGCGCTCTATGCTGTACGCTCTAAGCAGTATTTTTCTGGTTCTGGAAGTGATCGGTGGCTGAGCCAACAACCCCATCCCCGCGCCCGTTTAACTATCCGCAGCCCGGCGCTGCGCTGCATTGTGGCGGCGTCTCGCTGGAGTCCCTCGCGCGCCGCTTCGACACCCCGCTCTATGTCTATTCCGCTGACCAGATCCTCGCGCGATTGCGTCTTTTTGGGCACGCTCTCGCCGGCCGGGAGCATCTCGTCTGCTACGCGGTCAAGGCCAACTCCGCGCTGGCCATTCTCAAGCTCCTCAGCCAAAATGGGGCCGGATTCGACATCGTCTCCGGCGGCGAACTGCAGCGCGTGTTGGCCGCCGCGCCCGATGCCGTGGGCCGCGTGGTCTTTTCCGGCGTGGGAAAAACCGCCGCGGAGATTGACCTCGCCCTCAAGACCGGCATCCTGCAATTCAACGTAGAAAGCGAGGCGGAGCTCGAGCTGCTCTCGGCCCGCGCGCGCAAATTCAAAATCCGTGCCCGCTTCGCGCTGCGCGTCAATCCCGATGTCTTTGCCGACACCCATCCCTACATTTCCACGGGCCTGCGCGAGCACAAGTTCGGCGTCGACATTCGCCGCGCACTGGGCATTTACAGGAGCGCGGCCAACGATCGCTGGCTCGAGGCGCATGGCGTCAGCGTCCACATCGGCTCGCAGATCCGCTCGGCAGTTCCCTTTGGTGCGGCCATTGAACGCGTGGGCAAGCTGGTGCAGCAACTCGCTCGTGAGGGCATTGTGATTCAATCAATCGACGCCGGCGGCGGCCTGGGCATCGATTATCACGCCGGAGCATTCGACGCGGCGGCCAAAGTGCAGGAGTACGCCGCGGCGCTCGAACACACACTTGGCGGCTTCAATGGCCGCCTGCTCATCGAGCCCGGCCGTTTTCTTGTGGCCCAGGCGGGAGCGCTCGTAGCGCGCGTGCTCTACGTGAAGCGCAACGGCAAAAAAACTTTCGTGATCACCGACGCGGCCATGAACGACCTCATCCGCCCCGCGCTCTATCAGGCTTGGCACGAGATCGTTCCCGTGCGGCCCAGGGCAGGGAAGTCGCGCATCGTCGATGTCGTGGGTCCGGTCTGTGAGTCGGGCGACTTTTTTGCGCGTGATCGCAAGCTTGGGCCCGTTGAACCCGGCGACCTGGTGGCTCTGCTCGATGCCGGCGCCTACGGCATGGCGCAAAGCTCCAACTACAACACCCGTCCGCGCCCGGCTGAAGTCCTCGTCGAAGGCAACAAGGCGCGCCTCATCCGCCGCCGCGAAAGCATAGAGGATCTGCTCGAGCCCGAGGTGGTTTGATTCCCGAGTGGTTACTGATTCACGCCGGAGGCTGCCACAAAACCGGAGGTCTGTGTGGGGGGTGCGGTATCTTTAGGCGGCGCAGAGGCAAAGGTTGAGCCCTTCGCATTGATGGCCGCGGAGTAGTCGGGGCCGAGTCCAAGCTTCAACAGGGCGCGCGAATCAGGCATCAGCTTGGTTTGCCATCCATGGTCTGCCTGATATCTCTGCATCGCGGCTACCGTGGTCGCGTCCCACTTGCCGTCGGCTTCACCGGTCAGGTAATGCTCACGGATCAGCGCCTGTTGAATCTGCGTTACGCGCTCCGGATCGATGGCCTGCTGGCCGCGTGCATGGTGCGCTGCTTTGTGCCTCGACTTCGACAGCTTATGGGTACTGGTCAGGCCGCTGGTCGGTGACCGGTGTACGTTGGTTGCGAAAGCGGACGGCGCCAAAAGGGCCGCGGAAATCAAAATTGCTGCAGTCGTTCGAGGTGAAAACATGGCTTTTCCGCCTGAAGGATGATGGCCTTACTTCTTTGGACTCTTAGCGCAAGTGTAGCCAAGGTACCGCATTCCGGCAAGAGAATAATCGTCCAGTCGACTCAGGCGGACTTACTTTAGAAACGGCGCCGGGCTTGGGAAATCGCGTCCGGCGCCTGTTTCCTTGGCTTTACAATGTTCCGCCGATGTAGTTGATGCCCAGTTCGGGCTGGCGCGGGTCGATGACTTCAAACACCACGTCGTCGCCGGCCTTCAGCTTGCTTACCACGGCATCGAACTGCTCCTTGGTGCCGGTCGGTTGCCGGTTGACATGCGTGATCACGAGTCCCGGTTCCAGCCCCTGCAAGTCTGCAAACGACCCGGTGCGCACCGAGTCGATGAGCACGCCGGAAGTGTGAATCTTCGCGGCCGTCCCCGGAGTAACCTCGTGGACCGCGATGCCCAGCTTGGTTTCGCCGGCGTCGCTTTCACCTTCCTGGGTCGTTTCCGGCTGGGGATTGTTCAGGTCGGCAAAGACTTTTTCGCGATCGCCGATCGTCACCGTTGCGTCCATCGGTTTGCCGTCGCGCACGTATCCGAGCCGGATGGTCGATCCCGGCCTGCGGCTCGCAATTTCGTTCACCAGGTCGTCGCCGTCCTTGATCGAGCGTCCATCCACGGTGGTGATAATGTCGCCGGCCTTGATGCCCGCCTTCTCGGCTGGCCCGTTCGGCTGCACCTGCTGCACCAGAACCCCGTTCTTGAATCCGTACACGCGATTCACGGCGCTCGAAAGCTCGCTGTGAAAAGAGATTCCGATCGATCCGCGCGTCACCTTGTGAGTCGCTCCGATCAGGTCGTTGTACACCGCAACCACGGTGTTCGACGGCATGGCGAAACCGATTCCCTGGTACCCGGCCGACTGCGTGTAAATGGCCGTGTTCACGCCAATCACTTCGCCGTTCATGTCCAAGAGCGGGCCGCCAGAGTTACCCGGATTAATGGCCGCATCGGTCTGGATAAAGTGCTGGAACTGTCCCTCTTTGCCCTCATCAATCGTGCGGTTCTTGGCGGAGATGATGCCCGCCGTAACGGTCTGCGCCAGTGCGAACGGGCTGCCGATCGCCTCCACCCAGTCGCCCACCTGCGCCGTGTCGGAGTTACCCATCTTCACCGTGGGCAGCGGCGTGCTGGTGTCGATCTTGATCACCGCAAGGTCGGTGGCTTTGTCCACGCCGATCACGCGTGCCGGGCGTCCCAGGTCCTCCGTGTCGGGGTCTGTTGAGAGCTTCACGTAAATCTTGTCGGCCTTGTCGATCACGTGATCGTTGGTGATGATGTAGCCCTTGGAATCGACGATGAAGCCTGAGCCCAGCGACTCCTGCACCTGGCCGTTATCGCCGCCGTCATCGGGTCCGCCGGGAGTCTGGCCGCCGAAGAAGCGGTTGAAGAAGTCTTGGAAGTTGTCCGGCGGTCCCTGCTGCTGATCGTTGTCCTGGTTGTCGTCGGGGTTCTGCTGGTTGGGCTGCATGCGCTGATGGAATCTACCGTGTCCGCGGTCGCCCGTTTCCTTGGGCAGCGTTTGCGTGTTGATATTCACCACCGCCGGTCCCACCGCCTTGGCAATGCGCACAAAATCATTCGGCGGGACTGTAGAATTCACGACCTTGAGGGGAGTGGCGTCGCCGCTGTCGACTTGCTTCTCCTGCCCGCGCACTCCATGGGCGGCAAATGAGCCGGCCACAATCGCGGCCGAAAGCGTAGCAAGCAGCAAGAATGCCGAAGTGAGACGGCGCGAGCGAAGCCGTGCGAAGAACAGTTTCATAGTTTCCTTGACCTCTCGAGGCGCCCGGCCAGTCTGCATCTTGGCGGCGACCTCTCCTCTCAGTATAGTCAGCCCATGGTCTCTCCGGCTCGCCCCACCAGCGGGCCGGTTTGGAGCCGTCGCTAAAGGGCACGACTTTAATCGTGCCGCAAAGATCCCAAAATGAATGAGGAGCTTTAGACCCTGAGAGACGGTTTCTTTCAAACCGACCCACCGCCGGCCCGCCCGCAGCCTGCTATCGCCTTCACCGCAACTGGCAATCCACGCCTGCTCCGTTAGACGCTTCGCAAGGCGAAAGAGCCGCATGCTCTGGAGTTACTGCTCCGCGGCCCACTCCAGCATCGCCAGCGTCAGCAGCAGGACGCGCTTGAGCGCCAGTTCGCGGTTCTTCGGCGAATACCATTCGTGCAGCGTATGCGCATCGCCGCCCTCTCCGCCCGCGCCCATTGAAAGCGCCGGAACGCCGAGCGCCAGCGGAATGTTAGCGTCGGTCGATCCCAGCCGTAGGTCGGTGCGCAGGCCCAGGTGCCGGTCGACGGCGCGCAGCGCGGCCAGTAGCGCCGAATCGTCCGCCAGGTGCGCCGCGGGACGGTCACCGATCTTCACGATCGCGAAATCCAGCCCTCCGCGCGACCCCGCACCTGTGACTCTTGACCGCGCATTCCAATGGGCGACAGCGTCCTCCACCGCGCGGTGCAGCGCAACTTCAAGGCGCAGCAACTCAGTTCCGTCCGTCGATCTAAAATCGACCGTCGCCTCGGAGCTTTCAGGAATCGAATTCACGCTGATGCCGCCGCGTATCGTTCCCACATTAAGCGTGGTCCGCGGCTCTTCGGGCAATTGCGTTTCTGCCACTGCGGCCAGCGCCGTGGCCAGCGCTGCAATGGGGTTTGGCGTCCCTGCGTCGCTGAAGCTATGCCCGCCCGGTCCGGTCACCGTAACCCGATAGCGGCGGCTGCCCAGCGCCTGCGTCACCGCCGCGTCCACGCCGGCGCCATCCAGCACAATGTGCGCAGCTACGCGTCCCGCCAGTGCACTGTGTTCATAAAAATGCCGCACACCGCGCAAATCGCCTTCGCCCTCTTCCCCCACATTGCCCAGCACCACCAGCGGTGCTGGCAGTTCGACACCGGCGCGCAGCAAGGCATGCACCACGGCCAGCATGCCCACCACGCCTGCCGCGTTATCGCATGCACCCGGAGCTTCCAGGCGATCGCCCGCAAGCATCGGGTGCAGTGGAGTATCGGCGGGAAACACGGTATCGAGATGCGCCGAAAGCAGGACCACAGGCCCGGTGCTTTCCGGAGGCAACTTTGTGGCCGGCAGGACTCCCATCACGTTGCCCGCCGCATCGGTTTCTACCGAGTTCACGCCGGCCTCTGCAAAACGCGCCGCCAGCCATCGCGCCCGCTCCTGCTCGCCATTCGAAGGCGCGGCAATACTCACCAATGCGATCTGCCAATCCATGAGGGTTTTGGGATTGCCGTGCATCCAGGAAAACGCGGCGTGGATTGGCCGCTGCGCAGCCAAAGCGGTTACACGCGAGAATGCCGAGGTTGAGGAAAAAATCGGCATGGCAATAAATTCAGGGTAGCAGGATGCTTGGCGGCGCTGGAATCCAAACGCGGCCCGAGACGATTCAAGCCCCGCCGTCCGGCGCTTTCTCCGCGTCGTACTGCACGGAGTGCAGAAACAATCCTCGCGCCGGCGCCGTGGGCCCTGCCGCCGAACGATCGCGCGCCGTAAGAATCCCGGCAAGCTCCTCGAACGCAAGATGCCCGCGGCCCACCTCCAGCATGGTTCCCACCAGGTTACGAACCATGTGATGCAGGAAACCGTTGCCGCGCACGCGGTAAACCAGCATCGCGCCGGCTTCGCCCGGCTGCAGTTCCCATTCCGAAGCGTAGATGGTCCGCACCGTCGACAGCGGCGCAATTTTAAGCGCCACTTCTGCCCCAGGCTCTGCGGGCCCAGTTTCGTCCCCTGCGTGGCTTCTCTCGCGCTCGCTCAGATCGGGATCGTTCGCGGCAAAGCTCTTGAAGTCGTGTTCTCCTTCGAAGACCCGCGCGCAGCTCCGCAGCTTCTCCAGATCCAGCGGCCACGGGCAGGCATACACATAGCGAGCCAGAAAAGGCGGGCAAAGCCCCAAGCGGAAGATCCGGTACTCGTAGGTTTTGGCAACCGCCGAATGCCGCGCATGAAAGGAGCTTCGCACTGTGCTGGTTTCCAAGATGCGAATCGAAGGAGGGAGAGTCCGGTTCAACGCGCGCTGCAGGTTCTCCGCCGGAATGGGCGCGCGCAAGGTGAAGCTGGCCACCTGGGCCAGTGCATGAACCCCCGCGTCGGTGCGGCCTGAACCTTGAGGGAGCGGCGTCTCACCGGTAATCCGGCCCAGCGCAGCTTGCAATTCGCCCTGAATGGTTGGCAGACCGGGCTGCACCTGCCAGCCTTGAAAATCGGTTCCGTCATAAGCCACGGTGAGTTTCCAGGTCTGGAACTCTCGACCGACTTGGGCGTTGTCGCTCATGGGAATCGCTGCATCAAGGGTACCCGATGCCGCCGATCTGCCGTTGCGGCTGGCTATCCCCCTCCAATTTATGCCTTTATGGGGCAGATTTAGGTTGCCATGATGACGGGACTTGCGGTATTTTACTAACCAGTTAGTTAATTTACCCGCCGGAACCTCCGGCTCTATGTCTCCGCTCGGTTCAACCCTCTGCACTGAACCTTTAGAGCAGTTCCAGGGGTTCTGTGCTCTCTCTTGAATCGAGCAAGGCGGCATTTTCTTGAGGAAAATGCCACTTAGCAGCGGTGCTTTCTGAGTATTGCAACTCTGGAACCGCTGCAACCGGAGCCTCGGCTGCGCTTGACGGCGATGCCTGGAACGGGCGGGGTACCGTTTTCGTAATCAACAAAGAACCATGCAGGCCCACATAACGGCGATAATCATTTTGAGAAACCCGAAACTTGCATCCGGAGCGGTTTCCTGGATGTCTTGAAGCGCAACCGGGAGCCAGCCCACCAGGTGGGTCACGTGCCGCAAATCTTGGAGAAAAAACATGCATTTTTTAAGGGCAGGTCTATTGCATCGGGAGCAGACAACTAACCGCAGTGAACGCAACGGAACCAGCCTCAGCCGCAGAGGGCAGGGGCAAGCCGCTGGAAGTTTGCGCGCGGTTGCCGCTATGTTGTTGACGTTGGCGGCCACCACGCCGTCCGGTTTCGCACAACAGGCGGGCGCCGCCGCCACGCAGCCCGATAAGGCCGCCTCCAATCTTCCTGTCGCGCCTGTGCCGGTTCCCACGCAGCCCATTCCGCTGCTCACCTCCAGCCGTGATTACTCTAAGGCCTTCGGAACCTGGCTCGGTAATCCGATCAACATCTTCCGTCCCACCACCATCAGCAAGGCGAGTTTCGCCAACTCCGTGCGCTTCGCCGATCTCATGAAGGACGGCAAGATTTATCTCAGCCTTTCCGACGCCATTGCCCTGGCGATCGAGAATAACTACGACATTGCGATTGCGCGTTACGATCTCGACATTGCCGAAACCGATATTCTGCGCACTCGCACGGGCGCAACGCCGTTGGGCGCGCCTTCAGGCCTGATCACGGGAACTCTGGGTGGTTCCACCTCGACGTTGTCCACGGGCGGCGGCCCGGGAGGCTCCACGGTGGGCTCCGGCGGCGCAGGCTCCGGACCCGGAGGAGTGACCTTCAGCACGGGCGACGCCGGACCTTTGCCGGAGAACCTGGATCCCACACTCACCGGCAGTATCCAGTTGCAACGTGCGGAGTCGCCGGAGTCCAGCATCTTCTCGCCACGCGCCTCCACCAACACCAATCAATACAACTTCACCTACAACCAGGGATTTGTCACCGGCACTTCGCTCGCCGTGGCCTTCAATAATCAGCGGCTGACGACCAACAGCGAACTCTACACATACAGCCCGTTGTTCACTTCCAGCTTCCAGGCCACCGTCACGCAGCAACTGCTGCAGGGCGCGGGCATCTGGGTCAACAAGCGCTTCATGTATCAGGCGCTCAACGACCGCCGCATCACCGACTCCTCCTTCCGCCAGCAGATCCTCTACACCGTCAATCAGGTGGAGAGCATTTACTGGGGCCTCGTGCAAGCATACGAAGATGTGCAGGCCAAGGAGCGCGCTCTGGAACAAAGCAACGAGTTGCTCACTGACAATCGCAAGCAGTTGGAAGTCGGTTCCATGGCGCCACTCGACGTAGTCAATGCCGAATCCCAAGTCGCCGCCGACCAGCAGGGGCTCATCAGCGCACAAAGCGCACTCAACTACCAGCAGCAGATCATCAAGCAGGCCATCACGCGCAATCTCAACGATCCCGCGCTCTCGGCTGCCCCGGTCATTCCCACCGACCGCGTGAGCCTGGAACCGCTCTCCGAAGAGAGTCAGCCCGTCGAGGCGCTGGTGCAGGAAGCATTCCAGCAGAGGCCGGAACTGGAGCAGGCCGAGCTCACGCTGCGCAACGACGAGATCACGCTGAAGGGCGCGCGCAATGCCATGCTGCCCACGCTGAACGTGTTCGGATTTTACGGCGCCAGCGCGTCCGGCGGCTCGCAGAGCCCGGATTGCTACAACTTTTTCTCCACCCCTGCCGGACCTTGCACCCCAAACTCGGTTCCGACCGTCGGTTACGGGACGGCTTTGAGCAATCTGGTGAATAGCTCCTCTCCCGACAAGGGCGCGGGCTTCAACCTGACCATCAATCTCCGTAATCGCGAAGCGCAGTCGGTGCAGGAGCGCTCGTTGATGGAATACCGGCAGGCGGAGCTGCGGCTCGCGCAGCTCTACACGCTGATTCGCATGCAGGTAGTGAACGCCATGTTTGCGCTTACCAACGACCGAGCACAGGTGCGTTCGGCGCAGGCTGCCCGCGACTACGCGCAACAAAGCCTGGATGCCGAAGAGAAGAAGTTGCATCTCGGCGCTTCCACAACCGCGAATGTGTTGCAGCAGCAGCGCAATTTTGCGGTGGCTGAGGATAACCTGATCGCCGCAAATGCCGCCTACGCCAAGGACCGCGCGGGACTCTACCAGACGCTGGCCTCAACCTTGCAGCACTACGGGATCAATTTGCCCGATGCCGCCACCGGATCTGTGACGGCCGCTCCCGTCATTCCGGGAGTTGCGCCTGCCCAGCCCGGCAACGAGCCCACCATGACGCCGCCCGCAGCTCCGAATCAGCAAGCCATGCCGCCTGCTCAATAGTGCGGCTTGCGTTCAGCGCAAAAAGGCCCGGCACATGCCGGGCCTTTTTCTTGTTTTCGTAGCCAGCGAAGGTCGCGATTCAGCGTTCCGCGACCCGGTCCAGCAGGTCGAAAAACTCCGGGAAGCTGATCGATGCCGACTCCGCGCCCTGTATGAGGGTTTCGCCCTCGGCCCGCAGGGCCGCCACGCTGAAGGCCATGGCAATGCGATGATCGCCGCCCGCATCGATGGTCGCGCCGTGAAGTGTCTGGCCGCCGGGCACGTCCAGCCCGTCCTCGAACTCCTCAACTTCCGCACCCATGGCGCGCAGGTTTTTCGCCACCAATGCGATCCGGTCCGACTCCTTCACGCGCAACTCGCGCGCTCCGCGGATGCGAATGCCGCCGCTCGTGTACGGTGCGATGGCCGCCAGCACCGGCAACTCGTCGATCAGTTGTGCCGCGAGCAAACCGGAAATCTCCGTCGATCCCAGTCCCTCGGCCGGCGCTGAAATCTGCACTGTGCCCACCAGCTCAGCGTGCTTCTCTTCAAGATTGAGCACCGCGATGTGCGCGCCCAGCGCCGTCAGCACGTCGAGCAGCGTGGCGCGTGTCGGATTCAGGCCCAGAGCATCGATCACCAGGTTGGAGCCGGGGAAGAGAATCGTCGCGCACAGGAAAAACGCCGCCGACGAGAGATCGCCGGGGACCTCGGCGTCGATGGCGCGCAGCGCTTGCGGTCCGCTGATCGAGACCGAGTCCGCGGCCCGCGTCAGAGTAGCTCCAAAGGCGCGCAGGGCCAGTTCGCTGTGGTCTCGCGTGCGCACAGCCTCGCGCACCGTAGTCATGCCCACGGTTTGCAGCCCGGCCAACAAGACGCAACTCTTCACCTGCGCGCTGGGGACCGGAGTGGTGTAGTCGAGGGCTTTCAGCGGACCGCCATCGATGGTCAGTGGCGCGTGTCCTTCGGTGAGTGTCAGGCGCGCGCCCATGGCTGCCAGTGGTTTGCGAATGCGCTCCATCGGCCGCTGCGAGAGTGAGTCATCGCCGATCAGCGTGAAGCGGCCCTGCTGCGGAGCGAGCAGCCCCGAAATCATGCGCATCGTCGAGCCGGAGTTGCCGCAGTCGAGCGGGCCATCAGCGGGCCCGACGCGTCCCGCCACGCCGCGAATCTCCACGGAGTCCGCGCCGGGTCGGTTCACCTGCGCGCCCAGCGCTTCCATGCAGGCCAGTGTCGACGCGCAATCCGCTCCCGTCGAGAAATTCATAAAGCGCGACACGCCTTCAGCAAACGCGCCCAGCATGGCGTAGCGATGGCTGATGGACTTGTCGCCGGGCAGTCGAAGGCTGCCAAGAATGTTGCGGGCGGGGCGAATCAGTCGTTCCTGAACGGCAGAGTGCACAATTTCTCCGGGGAAATGCTTCGATAGTTTGAGTGTATCGAACCCGGGGAATCGCTCGCCAGCCGCGACAGCGCGTACAGCGGTTCCAGAATAGCTGTACCCGGGAGCCTGGATGCCAAGTGGCGTTTTCCGATCCGGGGTCCCCAAAGACAGGTCTTCGTCTGTGGGGCAGAAGTAAACGCCACCTTTCGCCGAGCTGCCCAGGGCACAAGAATTCTGGAACCACTCGAGGCCGAGGTCGAGTTATTCCATCGGTTCAAGGTGCGCGGTGAAATGACGGAGGAACGGCGCTTCGTAGGTGAGCTTCATGCCGCGGATGCGCGCGCGGTTCTTCCAGACTTCGAGGATGACCTCGACGAGATAGTCGATGTGGCTCTGGGTATAGACGCGGCGCGGAATGGCGAGGCGCACCAGGTCCATTTGTGCGGTGGCGGCGAACATGAGTGTGCCGATTTCGACGGAGCGGACACCGCCTTCGAGGTAGAGTTCGCAAGCCAGGGCCACGCCGGGGAACTGCGCCGGTGGAATGAGCGGCAGGAACTCGCGGGCATCGAGATAGATCGCGTGGCCGCCTGGCGGCTGGACGATGGGCACGCCCGCAGCCGCAATGTGGTTTCCCAAGTAAGCAGTGGAGGCAATACGGTAGCGCAGGTAGTCTTCTTCGACGGCTTCCTGAAGGCCCACGGCGATGGCCTCAAGATCGCGCCCGGCAAGTCCGCCGTATGTTGGGTAGCCCTCGGTAAGAATGAGGAGATTCTTCTCCTGTTGGGCCAGCACATCGTCGTTGGTGCACAGAAAGCCGCCGATGTTGGCCATGCCGTCTTTTTTCGCGGACATGGTGCAGCCGTCGCCCAGTCGGAACATCTCCTGTGCAATTTCTTTCGGACTTTTGGACGAGTATCCGGGCTCACGTAACTTAATGAACCACGCATTCTCGGCAAAGCGGCAGGCGTCGAAGTAGAGCGGGATGCCGTGACGTCGGCACACCTCGCTCACCTGGCGGGCGTTATCCATTGAAACGGGCTGGCCGCCGCCTGAGTTGTTGGTCACGGTGAGCATGACAAGCGGAATGTGCTCGCGTCCCACGCTCGCGATGAGACTCTCGAGCGCCGCCACGTCCATGTTGCCTTTGAACGGATGCAGCGAGGCCGGCTGGCGGCCTTCAGGAATCAGCAGATCGACGGCCTCGGCGCTGGTGAACTCCACGTTGGCGCGGGTGGTGTCGAAGTGAGTGTTGTTGGGGACGACGTCGCCTTTCTTGCACATCACGCCGAAGAGGATGCGCTCGGCGGCGCGGCCCTGGTGCGTGGGAACCACGTGCTTGTAGCCGAAGATGTCCTGCACGGACCGCTTGAACCGAACGAAGCTGCGGCTGCCGGCGTAGCTCTCGTCGCCTTCCATGATCGCGGCCCACTGGTGCGTGGACATGGCGCCAGTGCCGGAGTCGGTGAGCAAATCGATGAGTACGTCATCCGCCCGCAGCAGGAAGAGATTGTAGTGGGCTGCCTTCAGAAGTTCTTCGCGCTGGGCGCGCGTTGTCCAGCGAATGGGTTCAACACTCTTGATGCGGAACGGTTCAATGATGGTCTTGGCGATCATGATGGGTCTTTCGCAGTTTCCGTCTGGACCTCCGCTTCGCGCACGCGCAGCACGATAATGGTTTCGTCGTCGAAGCGGTCTTTGCTGCCCTGAAAGCGCGCCACATCCGCCAGGATGGCGTCGGCAATCTCCAGTGCGGGAAGATCGCGGCTGGCGCAGAGCAGTCCGGCCAGGCGGTCCTGCCCGTACATCTCCTCTTTCTCGTTTTCCGCATCCAAAATTCCATCAGACACGAAGACGATTGCATCACCCGGCTGCGTGGCCACGTTGATCTCTTCGTAGGTCACATCGGGAAACATGCCCAGCGGGAATCCTTCGGCGTGCACCGTTTCGGACTGGCCGGCGCGGCAGAAAACCGGTTGCACGGCTCCCGAGTTCGCCACCTGCAGAGTCTGGTTTTCATCGTTCCAGAGCGCGAAAAGCATGGTCACGTACTGCGATTCCAGCTTGCGCTCCTGCAGAGCGTCATTGAGAAGCTTCAGCATCTGCGCCGGGTCCGGCTGCTGCGCGGCCGCGGCACGCATAATGCCGCTCACCAGGGCCGCAAACAGCGCCGCCGGCGCGGCCTTGCCGCTTACGTCGCCGAGCACGATCGCCGTGCGGTTCGGCCCGTATTCGAGAAAGTCGTAAAGGTCGCCGCCGATGGTGCGCGCCGGCAAAAAGCGCACCGCCATCTCGGCATGGTGATGCGAAGGCGCGCCCGCCGGCAATAAGCGCAATTGCACCTCGCGCGCCATGGCGATGTCCTTTTCCAGTTGCCGCTCCTGTCGTTTGACTGCTTGGTAGAGGCGCGCGTTTTCGATCGCAATCGCAATTTGCGAAGCCAGCGTCGACAGCATCCGCTCATGTTCTTCGTTGAAAAACGCCGGCTTGGTGTGCTCCAGATCCAGCACGCCGATCACGCTGCCTTTGTAGAACAGCGGCACAACCAATTCCGAGCGCGTCTCGGGATTCATGGGGATGTAGCGCGGATCCTTGCTTGCGTCGGGCACGTTCACCGTCCGCCACTCGCGTACCGCCGCGCCCACCAGACCGCTGCTGATGGGAATGCGCCGCGTGGGCGCATGCGCATAGCCGAATCGCCATGCATAGCGCGTGATCAGCGTCTCGCCTTTCTCGTCGAGCAGCATGATGGTGAACATCTGGTAGTCGATCAGCCGCCGCAGCAACTGTCCGACCTTCTCCAGCAGCGGATTCAGATCCAGAATCGACGCCAGCTCCACCGCAATCTCATTCAGCACTTCCAGGGTTTGTGCCTGGCGCGAAACCCGCGCGTACAAGCGCGCGTTTTCAATCGACTGCGCAATGCGCGAAGCTGTCATGGTCAGCACGTTCAAGTGCTCTTCGCGGAAGAAATCCGGCTGCTCACTTTCGATGTCCATCACGCCGATGAGCCGGTTTTTGGCGATCAGCGGGACGGCCAGCTCCGAACGCACCTCGGGATTGGCGCTGATGTAGTAATCCGCCTTCGAGACGTCGTTCAGCAGGATCGGTTGCCGCGTGAGCGCCACCTGTCCCGCCACCCCCTTGCCCAGGGGAATGCGCGTGCGCTCCACCTGCGGCGTGTGGCCGATCTGGAATCGCATGCGCAGCTCGTGCGTGCGCTCATTCAGCAGAAAGATGGCGAAGATGCGGTAAGGAATGAGGGCTCGGACCAGCTCCGAGGTGCGGCTGAGAAGGGTTTGCAGGTCGAGAGTGGTGTTGAGAGCGTCGGTCAGGCGCATCAGATACGCCACGTCTGCCGGCTCGATGCGGGCATTTACGGGATTCAGATGCGCGGGTTCGGCGGGGCGGTAATCGCCCTCGAATTCGTGCCCTGCAGGCGGAGATGGCGGCGTGTCACTCATAAAGCGTCGAAGGGAATGATACAGCAGGGGTCAGGTGTCAGGAAGAAGGAACAGGGAACAGGAACGTTGATTCGTGGCCGCCTCTGGAGGAGTGCCGCTGAAACCTGAGCCCTGAAACCTGCTGCCTGTCTTCACCCCGCCCCGAGCTCCCGCAAAATCGCCACCGATGCCGAGCAGCCAATCCGGTTGGCGCCGGCTTCAAGCAGCGTGCGCAGCTGGGCGAGGGTGCGGATGCCGCCCGAAGCCTTGATCCCGCAGCGCGCTCCGGCCACGCCGCGCAGCAGAGCCACATCGGCGGGGATGGCGCCGCCCGCGGCCGATCCGGTCGAGGTCTTGATGAAATCCGCGCCCGCCTGGATGGAAATTTCCGAAGCGCGTAGTTTTTCTTCCATGGTCAGCAGGGCAGTTTCAAGCGTGACCTTGAGCACAGCGCCGTGATGATGAGCCACGTCGGCCACCGCGCGAACGGTGTGCTGCACGGCGGCGTGGCTGCCGCTCTTGAGTTGGCCGATGGGCAGCACCATGTCGAGTTCGCGCACGCCCAGGCAGATGAGCGCAGCCGTTTCCTGGCGCAGCGTGGAGACCAGCGAGCCGCCGAGCGGCGAGCCGATCACAGCGCCTATCGGAATGCCTGTGCCGGCCAGCGCGCCCACAGCGATCGAAGTCCACACCGGGTTCACCAGGACGCAGGCAAAGCGGTAGCGCGCAGCCTCGGCGCACAGCGTCTCCACCTGCTTGCGCGTGGCGCCCGGCTTGACCAAAGTGTGGTCGATCACGGCGGCCAGTGATTGCCAACGGTCGAGAGTATCGGCGGTAAATCCGGCCGAGTCGAATGTTCCGTAGTCAAAATCCAGATCCGAGTCCTGGATGGGGGTTGGCTTCATGGAGGCATGTTCCTTGCATGCGCGGGATGGCGCGGACTAAAACAGCGCATCCAGTTCCGGGAAATGAGTATACGTCGCGGGCTCGCCCGGGGCCAAATGAACCGGAGGTACGCAGGGTGACACCATTGCAACCCGGGAAAGCAGCCCGCATCGGGATGGGATTATTCCGGGTTTTCCGCCGGCATCAGGCAGATATCGGGCAGATTGCGATAGCGCTCGGCGAAGTCCATTCCATAACCGATAACAAACAAGTTGGGGATGGAGAATCCGACATAATCGGCTTCGATCTTCTCTACGCGTCGCGAGGGCTTGTCGAGCAGCGTGGCAATGCGCAGCGTCTTGGGATGCTGTTGCAGGAAGAGCTTGCGCAGATAAGCCAGGGTGAGCCCGGTGTCGAGAATATCCTCCACCACGAGCACGTTCTTGCCTTCGATGGATTGGTCAAGATCCTTGATGAGTTTGACCGCGCCCGAGGAGCGCTGGCCCTTGCCGTAGCTCGAGACCGCGACAAAGTCGAAGGTCGCCTCGGCCCCGATGGCGCGCGAGAGATCGACCAGGAAAAACGCCGCGCCTTTGAGCACTCCGACCATCACCAGTTTTTCGCCATTCAGATCGCGGCTGATCTGCGCACCCATCTCGGCTACGCGATCTGCAATCTGTTGGCGCGAATAGAGAACTTCAAGGCCTTGGAAGGTCATCGTTGCCATGCAGACAGTATCGCGCGATTTGCCGAACCCCAGCCTGTGAAAATCAAGGCCCTTGCGTTCCCCTGGTCTCCTGACCGGGGCCCTTAACGACATGTCTTCGTCGTTGGGTCGGTTGACCGGCTCAAGTGCGGGTCACCAGACCCGCACATCGGGACCCCACAACAAAAAAAACTGCCTCCGTGCCCCATTCTTTCGCGCATTTTGGAAAGGGCGGGAGAGCACGGACCGAAAACCCGCCCCTCAACCCGGCACAAACAGTAACCTTCGCGCGTCTATACTGATAAAGATATGCTTCCTTATCTGCATCTCGGGTGGTTCAATCTGCCCACATTCGGGCTCATGCTGTGGTGCGCGGCCGTGGCGGGCGCCTTTATGGTGGACCGTGCTTTCAGACGCGACAAAATTACCGCCGATGCGGTGGGGATGGTGGCCATTGCCTTGGTTGCGGGCATCGTAGGCGCCAAACTATGGCATGTCCTCGACTCGCCGGAAGACTTCAGGATCATGGGCTGGAGCGTGTTGTGGGATACCGCAGGATTTGCCTGGTATGGTGGGCTGATCTTCGGCATTTTGGCACTGGTTCTGCAGGGATTACGCGCCAGGATCGGGGCATTGCGGACACTGGATCTGTGTGCACCGGGGGCGGCCATCGGTTATGGAATCGGGCGCATCGGCTGCTACCTCTCAGGCGATGGGGACTACGGTATCGACATCAAGCCCGTGCACATTTTTGGTTCGACGTATCATCCCTGGGGCACCAGCTTTCCGCATGGCCTCGTGCCGGTCTTCGTTCCTGTCTACCCCACCCCTCTTTACGAGCTGGCCGGAGGTCTGATCATCGGCTGGTGGCTGTGGTGGCGTCTCGGCAAGCCACACGCCGCGGGCGCCGTCGTCGGCCAATATTTGGCGCTCACCGGCTTGGCTCGCTTCCTGGTTGAATTTATTCGGCGTAACCCCAAGGTTTTATGGGGATTATCGAATGCGCAATTGGCCAGCGCGGGAGCCGTCCTGGCAGGAATTGCGCTTACCGCGTGGGCCATGACTCGGCCCGCCCTCACGCCGCAAAAAGTGCCGGCTCAGGCAGAAAAAACTGCCTAAAGCCAGGCGATTCACCCTCGCGAGTTCGCCGGTTTGCGACTGCGGGAAGGCATTTTCAGGTCTACGCCACCCAGGGGTGCGAATAGCTCGTGAATCGCGTTCCCCATTTCAGATTCCGCCAAGCTGGGCGGGGTCTGTGCAACGTGATTAGCCAACAGTTCCCGCGCTTCAGCTTCCATGGAGCGGCCATTAAGCGCCGCGCGCTGCTGCAGCGCCCGCAGCGGGCGTAAGACCTCCGGCCCCTTTCGCGCCTCGCAAGATCCAGCCGCTTCCAAATGCGATTTCCAAACAGTTTCGCAGAAACTGCAAGTCGCGGGCGATGTGATTCATATCACCCCTTCGTTGTACCCCAAAGCACAAATGTGATTTACCACACCTGTGATGACGCTCACAGCCACCAATGCTTTCTGCTGCGTAACTTCGGTCACATTAACCGGCAAATCTCAGGAGTTGTTCATAGCCTCCACGCTTTCCTGAGATATGCCGGCGCAATATCGTGAGCGAGGGAAGCATGGGCGATACGATTTGGCAGTCAATGCAGAAGAAGGGCTACAGCCGCAGAGATTTTCTGCAATTCTGCAGCGCAGCCGCGGTAGCCGCCGGTTTGGGCAAATCCGGCGCGGCTCAGGTGGCTTCAGCCTTTGAAAAAAAGGAAAAGCCGGCCGTGGTGTGGATGCACTTTCAGGAGTGCACCTGCTGTAGCGAGTCATTTATCCGCGCGTCGCACCCCATCGTGGCAGACGCGTTGCTCGATGTTCTGTCGCTCAACTACACCGAGACCTTGATGGCGGCTTCGGGCTTCCAGGCGGAAAAGAGCCTGGGTGACACCATTGCGAACAACAAGGGCAAGTACATCGTGCTGATAGAAGGCGCGGTGCCGACCAAGGACGGCGGCGTGTACTGCATGGTGGGCGGCAAGACGGCAGAGCAGATTCTGCAGACGGTTGCTGCCGATGCGGCAGCCATTGTGGCCTGGGGCAGTTGCGCCTCAAACGGCTGCGTGCAGGCGGCCAAGCCCAATCCGACCGGCGCTACGCCCATCTCGAAACTGGTTGGCAAGCCCGTGATCAACGTGCCCGGCTGCCCGCCCATCGCCGACGTGATGATGGCCGTGGTGACGCACTTGCTGGTGCTGGGACAGGTTCCGGCGCTCGACGATCAGGGCCGGCCCAAGGAGTTCTACGGCCGCCGCGTGCACGACACCTGCTATCGCCGTGCCAACTACGATGCCGGGTTGTTCGTGGAGTCCTGGGACGACGAGGGCGCGCGCAAGGGATATTGCCTGTACAAGATGGGTTGCAAAGGTCCGGTGACCTACAACGCCTGCTCGGTGGTGAAGTGGAACGAGGGCACCAGCTATC
>CAZMWL010000004.1:0-157777 GCA_964569985.1 uncultured Occallatibacter sp. | reverse complement strand
CGCGACCAACAGCTTGGAAGGCTGTGACTCTACCACTGAGTTACTCCCGCCCAAATCAGTGATCAGTTGTCAGTGATCAGTGATCAGTTTCATCCTGCCGATGGAAGCCAAATTAGCTTCCCGGCCGCTGCCGTCCTGACCACTGATCACTGACCACTGTTCACTGTACTTCTGGAGCTGATGACCAGGATTGAACTGGTGACCTCTCCCTTACCAAGGGAGTGCTCTACCAACTGAGCTACATCAGCCCGCTAAACCCAAGCTGCCAGCTTCCAGTCTCTAGCTTCCAGCCTCATCTTGCCGGTATGAGCCAAAGCGGCCCGTCCCCGCAATCACAAGCTAGAAGCTAGGAGCTAGCAGCTAGGAGCTGTTCTTCCCCCCCGACCGCCGGATCTTCTCCGCCTGCCGGGCTAACACCGCTCGCAAGGCCATCCCGCCAATCACGATCAGCGGAATCAGCCTTAACTCCACCGGCCTTCCAAAAACGAGCACCGTGCCCTCGCCCATGGTCAGCCAAACCAACACGGCCAAAGCGGCAAACATCGCCATGGCCATCCAAAACTTGCGGTCCAGATCCGCGCCGGAGCGGTCCAACTTCCCGTTCTCCACGCCGCTTCCCATCTCCGCTCTCAAACCCAGTTCCCAGCCAACTGACCACTGATCACTGTTCACTGACAACTGTCGTGGTGCACAGGGGAGGATTCGAACCTCCGTAGCTCGCAAGGAGCGGCAGATTTACAGTCTGCTGCCATTAACCGCTCGGCCACCTGTGCCCATTTCATCCGAGCCGCTCATTCCGCGTTCCCTCAAGCCCGCGCAGCTCGTTCCCTGACTCCGCTAACGCCGCTAGCCCCGCTAACGCCGCTTCTTTCATCCCGCTTCCGCGCACGCCGCAACGCCCGGAAAGTTCCGGACTCACGAGCCTGCGCCTGAAGTGGGGATCACTGCGGAGGACAGGCCCGGCGCTCATCCAACTCGCGCCGGAAAACTTTCGCCGCTTCGACTGCCTGGTTTCGGCTTCCTTTTTGTGGAGCTGGCGAAGGGATTTGAACCCCCGACCCTCTGATTACAAATCAGATGCTCTACCAGCTGAGCTACGCCAGCTCGTGTCCCACCGGGAAGCAGTCCCGAGGCGCCGAAAAGTGCGCGGACACACTCCAACTTTCCGCGTACACGGCACAGAAATCAAGGTTAGCACACCGCAGCACCCGGAGCAAACGCGGAAAAAACCCGAAACCGGGATCCGGCAAATGAGTGGCCAGGGAAACGTCGGAACCGTCGCACGCTGAAAACTATTTCTCAGGCAGCACGCCGCGCAATCCCCTTCAGCGCCAGGCTTTCCGCGGCGCGGCGCAGGTCGTACTCATTCTGCAAATTCAGCCAGAACTGCGCCGGCAAGCCGAAATACTGGCCCAGCCGAAGCGCCGTATCTGCGGAGATGGTGCGCTTCCCGCGCACAATGTCGCCCACGCGCGGCGCAGGCACGTGAATGTCCTTCGCCAGCCGATAGGCGGTTAGTCCCAGCGGCTGCATGAACTCCGTCAGCAAAATTTCTCCGGGATGAATGAGAGCCGCTTTACCGGGCATGATTCCCTCCTGTTGGCATTCCTGTCAGTGATAGTCGGCCACTTCCACGTCGTGTGCGTTGCCATTTCGCCACGCAAAACAGATCCGGTACTGGTCGTTGATCCGGATACTGTATTGGCCCTGCCGGTCTCCGCGCAGTTTCTCAAGCCGGTTTCCGGGAGGCACGGTCAGGTTCTCAAGCGCCAGCGCCGCATGCAGAATGTACAGCTTCTTCAAGGCTTGTCGATTGAGTCGGGGCGGCAGCCGCCTGCTCCGTCCGGTCATCCACAGCCGTTCAGTATCTGTATCCCGGAACCCGGCGATCATGCCTTATAGTAACGCGTCGCGTATAGAAATGCAATACGTACCGATTGCAGCCTGTTTCTACGCTTCCACCACCGAAATATGCAGCTCCTCCTGCGAGCGCAAAAGCGCCGCATGGAACGCCGTGATCATGAAAAACAGCCAGCAGCCGATTGCGTACGGAACGTATGGCATCACGGCCTGCGCCCACGGGGAATGCGTCCAGTGCGACGAACTGGGACCGATCATGTGAAAAAGAATAAACAGATGCGACAGCGGCTTCACCGCAACCGAGCCGCCGGTCAGGTTCAGGCTCCAGCGCATCCACTCCGGGCACCAGCGCTTGTAGGAGTGCAGCAGCCAGCGGCCCTCCTCCGTGCGCCCCAGCTGAATCTGCACCGCAATGGCCGCCGCCGCGCAAACCCCGAACAGGACCCCCGCGATCCAGTAATAGCCGTACGGGCGCAGTTTTCCGTGCATGGCCAGGTTCACGCTCAACATCACCACGCTGGTGGCCAGTCCCGCCAGCCCCGCAATCTCCGCCAATCCGCACACCAGACGAAACGTCGGCGAGAGCACCTGCGGCATCGGATCCAAAGCCGTCGCTCCCATTTTGGCCCGCGTAAAAACTGCAAAATCCGAGCCCGCCAGGTCGCGTTCCAGCAGCACCGAGTCCGAGGGATCGTCCGGATTCACGTGCACCGGCACCGTGCGCCCCTTGAACTGCGCCGCCCACTGCTTGGCTTGCTCTTTGCCGGCAAACGGCCGCTTGTACTCGCCCATCTGCAGCTCAGGATTGCGATAGAAGTACGTGAGCGAAACCGCAAGCCGATCCTTGGCATCAGGCGTGATGTTCTTGAGAACAGCGGCCACATCGATCGTTGCCGTCACCGTCGGCCAGTTCGCCGCCGTGCGCAGCCGTGCCCGCGCCTTGCGCTTCTTCCACCAGCGCAGCGCGGCAAGAAACAAAATCACAATGGCCGCGCCCACCACCCGGCCCGACTGGTCGATAATCCCAGCCGCGCCGGAAAGCACCCCGGCTCCGATTTGTGCAGGCGCAAACATGTAGCAGAACTCCGCCCTCGCGTTTCACGCCGATTATCGCATGTGACTTGGTACCCCCTCGCGCCCGGTGCTGTCTGAATTGTGCGTTGAGTACCGGATACCGGGGGGATTCCCTTGTTCCTAGCGCATTCCGGTAAATTGGAGTTGCGCCAGATGCCCTTTCGTACTAAAGTGAGGGCATACGCGGTAAACGCCTCTGAGAAAGGCGAGTGCCTGCGGTTTTTGAGAGGCGATTCAGCCGCACTCTCGCGCTAATCATAGCGCAGATTGAGTGTGGTATGTCGTCTTCCTTCGCGTTTAGTTCGGCTTTCCTTGATCTAACCCGCAGCGTTGAATTAGCTCTACGAGCGCCTGATCCTGAGACTCTTCAGAAAATGGTGGAATCTTGGAGTCAATCACGCCGTCGAAGAGGGCTACCGCTGCCGCGATTTCAAGTGATTTACGACAGTCCTCTACAATCTCATCAAACGCTGGAACCCCATTATCCCGAAGGTATTTCGATACCGCCTGAAAGACAAGAGACTCTCGATAAAGTTCCTTCACCTTCTTTGCCAAATAGTGAGCGAATAATTCCTGTTCGTTAGTGGTCACAGGGTTTGCCTCCTGTACGCGCCATCATACCGCACGGATCGGGCAATCAACCGGGAGAGAATAATGGAGAAAATGTATGTCACGAAACTCAGCCAAAGAAGTCGCCTCAGAAATCCAAATACTGAAGAAACTGGGTCCACGGTCCACGCCGCAGGACTATGAACGCGCAGCCAAGAAACCGGCGCGGAAGAAAGTTTCCTCCGGCTCTCCTAAGTTTCTAGGGCGCACACCAGCCAACGAAAAATGGCAGCAGAGCTTTCCGAGCCGCGATCCTAAATTTATGGGGCGCACAAAGAACACTTCCCGCAAGATGGTTGCGAAGTGAGGGGTGTTTCCTTTGTTTATTTGGAAACAGCTTCGACAACGGCATAGGACCATCCCCAAGCGCTGCTTGGGGGAAGGATTTGAATTTCACGTTTGAATGAGCCTGTGGAATGCGGAGGAATGTCAGTGTCAACCACGAAAGTCGCCGTATCCACTGCGGTTGAAGAGGCTTTTGAGTTGATACTTATTCTAAAAGTGACGCGCTCCAATTCCATATCGGAGTGATTCTCTATCCTCCCCGACACGATCCAGAATGGCCGTAAATCGCCGTCGATCCTGAAAGTCTTACTGCGTTCCATAGTTCCATCGACAAGCGCGATCAATGCCGGGTTTATTGCGGCAGGAGAAGCGCTCGCCTCATTCGTAGGAACTGGTTTAGGGGGCGCATCTTCGACCGGGCCGCAACCGGCAATGAAAAGCAAAGCGAACGCGGCGCTCCATTTCAAATTCATCGAGCTTATACCCCCGGTTTCATGGCTTGGCTGGGCAAGGGAATGCACTGCCAAGGGCGAGCATCACTCCCACCCGCCTATCCATGTGCTTAACGTTCGGGTGTTTCTCCATGTATGCCACGTATGCCTTGATGATGGTTTCGTAAGAGGCGTTCATCCAACAAGCGCCCTTTCCAGCCGCGTCTTGGCCGTCCATGAACCCTTGGATATAGAACATGCAAATCGCTGCTTGGTACGTGTTGGCCGAATCATCACTAGAATGATCCATTTCCTGAATTGCGGCTTGACATGCGTGGAAGAGGTACGCGCCTTCAAGTGGATTATCCTTTGGGGCAACCTGAGAGGGAACCGCCAGTGCAAGCATGAGGATTGGGGCGAGCATGACGAAATCATAGAACATCAAATAAACATAGTCGTTCAAAAAAAGCGTAAACTTCCTACGCGATCAACTCCGCTATGGTCCAAACGTGGCTCTCGATTCCAGCTTCCATGCACGGCGTAACACGGATGCTGGAATGCACGCGGCACCAGTTGTAATAAGCAAACCAGAGTGCATACGCGGCTTCCAAGTTCTCCCACTTCTTGCTAAAACCGTTTGTCAGGCGAGTCATTCTCCTCATGCCCATTCTGATGCTGAGGTTCTGTCTTTCAATGTAGCTGGTGCAGATGCGCTCCGGGTCCGGGTTCCCCATCACAACCTCTGGAAGCGCATCGACCACTTCAGGCGGACTATATTTCTGCTCGCCGTCAGTGGCAGATGCATACACCTTTACTAATTGCGCAAAATGGACGCGCTTTTTAAGGTAGGATTTTACGGCGGGTTTGTAGGCACCAAACCCGTCACTCGTAAGCTGGTACTTGTCTTTCGACGTGGCCAAGGCGAGCCGCGAAATGAAGCGATCCGTGGATTCGGAATTCCGCTTGCCCAGGTAATGAGTAAGCACCAGTTTGCAATTGCGCTCCATTGCAACAAAGCAATAGGCGTCGCCGATCTGGTCGTTACCTTGCTCATGCTGAAACTTGTGGCCCTCTTTCTTAAAAACAAAACCCCAAATTTCGTCTACTTCCACATCGCGCACGGGAATCTCACGCAGCTTTTCGTCCATGAGCCGCTGGCATTTCTTCCCGGCCTTCACGATCAGGCTCATAATCGTGTTCCTGTCCATGCCGCAGATTCTCTCCGTGCTCCTGATCGAATTGCCTTCAAGCAACAATTGGAGAGCGAGCACGGCCCGATCCGTGGAAATATACATCGTGTCCAGCGTCCGCGCGTGAGGCTCCGTATAGGTCCGCTGGCAGCGCGGGCAACGGAACCGGCAAAGCCCATTCCTGTGCCTCCCGAACCGCTGGCACACGACCGCGCAGGCTTCACAGGTCATGCCGTCTACGGATTGTGCTTCATTCATCATGGTTAAAGAATACAGCAAGCGCTCGCTGTTTGTCAAGCGTTCTAGTTCCCCTACTTTTCCCCTCGTTCTCCCCTCCTTTTCCCCCTGTTTTCCCCTACTTTTCCCCTACCAAGCCAATGCGGGAATGCGGGAATTAAGATGCGGGAGAATGCGGGAATATGCGGGATTTTTCCCCGCAGGGGGGCGCGGGCTGTGGTGGCCCGCGCGGTCGAATTGTGATTACGTCTTTCATGCCTCTATGCTGGCAGGCATCTATGGAAGAGCCACAAGTGGCAGAATCAATTTTTCTACCGCTCTTTTTAAGGACACACGGACCCGCACGCACATTGCGTTTTCTGGCTTGTCAAGTGGTAGAGAGCATTTTTCTACCATGGTAGAGACAGATTTCTACCACCGTCTACCACTGGTAGAGACCTAACTTTTCGGCTTTCGTGGAATCGGTCGCTTTTTTTCGGAGAGGAATCTCTCAAAGTTCTTGGCGGTTTCCGAGTCGCTTGGCAAAACTCCATTCAGCCATTCATAAAACTGCGGCTTGTAAAGTCCCGCCTTGCTGGATTCGTAGATTCGCTTGTGCGAGGGATTGCCAGTTGCAGCCTTGTAATCGGCAAGCAGCTTTGCGCGACGGCCTCTCTCTTTGGCGTCTGCCACTACGCGCTTTCGTGATTGAGATTTTTCGCTGCCTCTTTGTGGCGCGGATGGGATTAAGGTAATCGCTGGATAGTATGGGAGAAGACCTGAAACTTCAAATTGGATTTGTTTCCATGTGACTTCTTCGGGTTTAATTCCTTCTTGCTGTGCGACAATCTGCCTCACTGTCACTTCGTGGATTTGCTGATGCGGACCATCCATCAATTTCTTGATCTCTTTACCGGCCTCTATAAAACGATGAAGCGGTGACCAGTCTTCGGGGTTTTGCGAAGGAAATGTCTGATGAGGCTTCGCTTTCTTTAGCCTTCTTTCGACAACGTAATCCCATGCCGTCGTAATCAATTCATCTTGGAATTGCTGATCTCCCTCATAGCCGATCAGGACGTTATTCTCATCTCGTTTTTCAAATTGACCTTGCGGAAAACATGCAAGCACCGACGCCGTCGCATGGGTGATTATCTCCTTCATCCATGCCCACTCAAATCCCGGCAATGTCTCAAAATAATCGAGTCTGGCATTCAACTCTTCAACAACGCTCGTGCGAAGTATCTCAAATGCCTTGCGCACATCAAGTGTTTTAGTGCCGGGATAGCGACAATCCCTCAGTGCTCTCTCAGTAGTTTTCTGGAGCCGCTGCACCCGCCTCAGCGCAGCGAGAGGTAAAGGCGGCAATGTGTTCATGGGGTCTGTCATCGCTCTGGAAGTAGAGCGACCATTTTACGGGCTAGGCGGTCTATTCGGCTTCTTTTCTTGGCCTTCCCCCCGCACGGGTCTTTCTCTTGGCCGCAAGCTGGCGGAAGTAGTCGCTCCCCCTCTTGGCCGTCTGTGAGCCGCCTTTGGCCCCTAGAACGGCAGCGGCAGGCATCTTGGCTTGCTTGAGCAAGTCGTCTGTAAGAGCCACGGCAGAGCGAAGAATCTCACGGCATCGGACGGCACGGCCCTGCGGCAATTCCGTTGTGGACAGGATTAGATCGGCTTCGGAGAGCAGATTCTTAAGCGCGGCTAGTTCCTTGCGAGTCGATGCCATGCTCTGACGATACGAGCCGTAAAATCAGATTGCAAGCGGTCGCTGTTTTTCGTCAACGCACTTTTAAGACAGTACCTCGCGCCCGCGCCGCTCTGAGGCCATGCCCCGTCCACAAAATGACCTTGCGCAATCGCCCGCCTTGGTAGATCATGCAGATGCTTCCCGATGTGTTCGTGTGTCTGTTCCGAAAAGTAAAGGAGAAGCTCCGTGCGTAAGAGTCTTTTAGCTGTTTTCTTTCTCGTCTCCTGTCTCGCCATCGCCGCCCAGCAGGCGATGAATAACGAGTCCATCGTCAAGCTGGTTAAGGCCGGGCTGTCGGACGACTTAATTGTCAACACGATCAATGCGCAACCGGGAACCTATGACACCTCTACAGATGGGTTGATTGCCCTCAAGAAGGCAGGCGCCAGCGACAAGGTGGTAACAGCGATTGTGATGAAAGCCTCCGCGGGCGTGCAGCCGGCCCCGCCTCCTGTCCCTCCGCTGCCTCCCATGCCCTCGCAGCCGCAAGCCACTGAGCAGACCGCCTCCAATCCGGATGACCCTGCAGCTCCGCACGATCCGGGAATCTATATGTACGCCAAAGGCCCAAATGGCATGGAACTAACCATGCTGGAGCCCAGCGCGTACTCTTCGGGGAAGACCGGTGGGATGTTTACATCTGCTCTTACTTATGGAATCGCCAAGATCAAAATGAAGGCGGTTGTTCAGGGCGCCCACGCCAGCGTACAAACCAACGATAGTGGAGTAGTCTTCTACTTTTACATGGAGGAATCAGCGAAATCATTTGGCGGCGAGACAACCCCAAACGAATACACGCTTCTAAGGTTTGACGTGAAAAGCAACTCGCGCGAAGCCCAGACAGGATCGGCGAATGCGTTCGGAGCGTCGGTAGGGACAGACGTGAATGCCGCCTCTGGATTCACCTACAAAAAAATCAAACCAGGAATATATAAAGTGACTCCGGCTGGCCAGCTGACGCCTGGCGAGTATTGCTTCTTGCCTGCCGGAGGACAAGCCGGGACCGCCGCCGCGAGTCGTTTGTTCGCGTTCGGAATTGCGGCACCGTAAAACCCGTTCGGCGCGCCAGTGATCACGATCGACGGCGTCTACGCGAGGAAATACGCCCAGTTGGTTCAAGCTCAGGCCGGGAACGCATCCCATAAGGATCGCGAGGAACGGCTAGCGCCATGGAAGCCGTCGATCAATCAGTACCAGCCCTGAACGGCTCGCCCCTTTCTGCCGCTTCCTCATTGCACCATGCACGAGCTGGCGCACCCGCAGAACGCACCCGATCGCCGCCGCAATCCTGGTTCTGCAAGCAGTCGTCGTCCTCCTGCGCTCGAAGTTGCTGCATGATGTTACAACCAACAGTACATTGCGAAAACTCGCATTTCAGTAGATCATTCGGATGCTACTCTGGAACAGTTTTTCTGGCTCCGAACATTAAGGTGTTCGTCTACTCAAAAGGGGAAAGAAATGAACAAGCTACTCGCGATACTTCTTTGTGTCCTGTTTCCAATCAGCGCCTCTGCCCATGATAACGGCTACAAGATTGTCTATGACGGCGGATCCCTTCCTAACGCCAAGGCCGGAACAGACATGAAGCTGTACATTGACGGCACAAACATCCGTATCATGAACGGCCAGACCGAGGTTGCGGTAATCCCGGCTGCGTCCGTCACTGAAATCAGCTACGGACAGGATGTGCACCGTCGCGTAGGCGCGGCGATCGGCGTCGCCGTGGTTTCATTCGGCCTGGGAGCGTTGCTGGCTCTGTCCAAATCAAAGAAGCATTTCATCGGCATTACTTGGGACAACAACGGCCAAAAGGGCGGAATTGCGTTCCAAGCTGACAAGAACGACTATCGAGGCTTGCTAACAGGGCTCGAAGGCGTCACGGGCAAGAAAGCCGTCGATTCCGACACGATGACTGTGAAAAACTGACACGCCCCGAGTTCGCCGCGCTCAGTCCGCCCGCACCCCAGGTGTTACGCTCATCCTGACGGTTTCCAATCGCCCCACGCATGAGCCGACGCACCCGCAGAACGCTTCTCATTGTCGCCGCCCTCCTGGTTTTGGTGGCCCTCGCCGTCTTTTTGCGCTCCAAAGCTCCGCCCGAGGCCGCGCGCCTGCTGCCCGAGTCCGACGGCATCATCTACATCGACCTCCGGCCCGTCCGCACCCTCATTCACAAGGAGCTCAAGCCGCCCCAGCGCTCCGCCGAGTACCAGGAATTCATCGACGCCATCGGCATCGACCCCGAGCGCGACCTCGACCAGGTGGCCATCGCCCTGCACCGCATGCCCGACCCAAACGGACCCAACGGCGCCGTAGCCTATTCCATGGTCCTCGTCGGCAAAATTACCGGCCAGCGCCTCAACGCGTGGCTCGATGCACATGCCACCTCGCGCGAATCCTACGCCGGCCACACCATCTACAACATTCCTTCGGAGGGCCGTACCGTCCGCGTCGCGCAAATCGGCTACGACACCATCGCCGCCTCCAACTTCCCCACCCCGGAAAAAATCCACTCCATCCTCGACCGTCATCGCACCGCCGCCTGGCCGCTTTCCGGCTCCACGCTGCTTGAGAACCACTACCACGACGTGCCCTTGCTCTCCCTCGCCTGGGGCGTGGGCCAAATCGGCCTTCCCTTCAGCGAAAGCGGATCCATTCACATCTTTGGCCTGGCCCTGCCCCTCGAGCCCGACTCCACCATCATCGCCAGCCTCCGCTGGACCGGCTCTTTGCATTTGCGCGTTGAAGAAATTGCGCCCTCTGAAGCCACCGCCGCCAGCCAGGCCGCCGATCTGGCCACGCTCGTCACCTTGGCCCGCGGCTTTACCCCGGCCCTCGGCTCCAACCCCGCCAACAACAGCCTCAAAGACCTCCTTGAAACCGCTGCCGTCACCCAGCACGGCGAGCGCGTAGTGGTCACAGCCACGGTCCCAGCCAACTTTTTCACCGCGCCATAGCCTTTGTAGCGCCGGTCTCCAGACCCGCGCTTGCCAGTCGGCCGCACAGCCACTGAGCGAGAACGTAGCAAAGCAATCAAAAAATCCGCTGTCATCCTGAGCGAGCCTTGGCGCATGAAATGCGCCAAGGCGAGTCGAAGGACCTGTGGTTGCTTTTGTATTTGTCTTTCGTACCACCGGGATCAAACGGCCATCCGCCACCGTCTTCCATGACCTCCAGCCTCAGAGCTATAGTGAAATCTGACGCGTCCTTCCTTCCCCGCGCATCGAATAACCGGTCGACGCGCTTCCCCATTCCCCGCGCGAATTGTTTGAATGAATCCCCTGAGAGGTTGCATGAAGATGCACTACGAGAATCTGAAAATCTCCGCCTTGAATCGCCTTGTCATCTTTGCCGGCGCACTCGTCGTCCTCACGGCCGCCGCCCAGGCGCAGACCCTGCCGCAACATCCCGTTCTCACCGGCCAGGCCGCGTTTACCGACGCCGCGCACGAAGCTCCCGGCATCCGCCGCCATCTCACCGTCGGCGACCTGCCCGATCCCGCGCCCGACCAATCCGTCGATAACGGCCCCAACATCGTTCCCCGCCCCGCCAACGCCTGGCCCATCGCGCCCAAGGGCTTCAAGGTGGAGCTTTACACCACCGGTCTCGACAATCCGCGCCTCATTCGCTTCGCGCCCAACGGCGACCTCTTTCTCGCCGAGAGCGCCACAGGCAAAATCAAAGTCTTCCGCGGCGTCGATGCCAGCGGCAAGCCTAAACAAATCTCCGTCTTCGCCGAGGGCCTGCACCAGCCCTTCGGCATCGCGTTTTATCCCAACGGCGCGCATCCGCAGTGGGTCTACATCGGCGACACCGACGCCATCGTGCGTTTCCCCTATAAGGATGGCGATCTCGTGGCGAGCGGCCCCTTGGAGCACATCGCCGACCTGCCCGGCGGCGGCCGTCTGCGTGGCGGCGGCCACTGGACGCGCGATCTTGTCTTCACGCAGGACGGCACCAAACTTCTCGCCTCCGTCGGCTCGCACTCCAATGTCGACGACGCCGACACCCATCCTGAAGAATTTCACCGCGCCGATGTCCTCGAGTTCACGCCCGAGGGCAAGTTCCTCGAGGTCTACGCCTCAGGCCTGCGCAACTGCGTAGGCGAGGCCATCAATCCCACCACCGGCGAGCTTTGGTGCTCCACCAACGAGCGCGACGCTCTCGGCAACAACCTCGTGCCCGACTACATCACCCACGTTCAGGAGGGTGGCTTCTACGGCTGGCCGTGGTGGTACATGGGCGTGGGCGGCGGTAAACAGGACCCGCGTCATCAGGGCAAGCATCCTGAGCTCAAGGGCAAGGTCATCACCCCCGACATTCTCGTCAATCCCCACTTCGCCTCGCTCGAAATGACCTTCTATCCCATCACCGCCGCGCTTTCCCGCCCCGCGCCCGCGCACGCCTTCCCGCCCGAGTATCGCGGCGACGGCTTCGCCGCCGAGCACGGCTCCTGGAACCGCGCCCAGCGCGCCGGCTACGAAGTCATCCGCCTGCCCATGCACAACGGCCACTCGACCGGCGAGTACGAAGACTTCCTCACCGGCTTCACGGTCGGTTCGGGCGATGGCGATGTCTGGGGCCGTCCCGTCGGTGTAGCCTTCGCTCCCGACGGCTCGCTCTTCGTCTCCGACGACGGCTCAAGGTCGATCTGGCACGTCATCTACACCGGGAAGTGAGCGAGCGTGAGTGCGGGTTTGGCCCCGGAGGGGCCAGCGAGAATAGCCCAGGACAAGTTCGCGCCAGCGAACGCAGTCCTGGGTAGGCAGCCCAAATGAAGTAGCAGCCCCGTAGGGGCGGCGCGAAACCTGCTCGAAGTAGCCAATTCATCAAGAGCTTCGCGACTGCGGGCTCTGGATGCCTCATCCTAAACTTCGCGCACCTCAGCGAAGTTTAGGGTGGGATCGCACAACTCTTTCTGACCACTGATCAGTGACCACTGATCACTGATCACTGATCACTGTCTTCAAATATCTCCTCAATCCTCAGCCCGAACAGCCGCGCCAGCTTGAACGCCAGCGGCAAGCTGGGATCGAACTTCCCCGTCTCGATCGCGTTGACCGACTGCCGCGAAACCTCCAGCCGCTGCGCCAGGTCCGCCTGCGACCAGTCCCGCTCCGCGCGCAGTACTTTCAGGCGGTTTTTCATCTGTACCTCCGGTACACCACCGGCCACGCGATGACCACGAACAGCCAGAAGATCGGATAGATCCAAACCGCTCGCAGGTGTGGTACGCGCACGAACGCCTCCAGATAGCCCCATGCGGTGGTTGTTGCCAGAGTGCCGCCGATACCACCTAGCAGGCACTGCACCAGCAGATTGCGCTGGAATTCGTCCTTTTCGACGGCCAGGAACCGGCCCGTCTCGAAAAGCACCCAGAGAATCGGCAACGCGGGCAGCACCGCAACCGGATAGGCCAGCAGGCCCTTCAAATGCCAAAAGCGAAACACCAAGGCAGCACCCACCGCGAGCACGACAACCAACCCAGCACTCATCCAGCACGAACGTGCAAACCGGCGTACCGCTGGACTCTTGCTTGAACAGAACATGACTCGTCTCCTTTACTAAATGACAAGGAAACATTACATTATTTGCCAAGACTTGTCAAGTGTCATTGACATTCCGCCTCTGACAAATCTAAAATGTGGTATAGTGGATGTAGTTGTTGGGAAGTAGTTTAACGGCAGAACATCGGCCTTTATCAAGTCAGGACGGCCTAAAGCAAGCTGAGTATGTGGGTTCGACTCCCACCTTCCCATCCATCAAGTTTAAGGACCGCCCTCGCCTAAGCCGCCTTCGTTGGCGGCTTTTGGCTTTTCTGGCGCTTCATTCTGCGCGGACGCGAGGGTGGCTTCACCGGCGGCCCCACTCTGAGTACGTCCTTCATCACTTCCTCGAACGGCAGCGGGATGTGCGGGATCAACCTAGGATTTGGTGCTGGCCTGTCCATGTGAAATCCCATCACTTAGGTATTGCGCTTCTAAACACCTGGGCTATATATTTGCGTCCAATTCGTCCATAACCTGTGGAAAACATAGAAAAGAGGAAGTCTCTGGCTGAAGAGCGCATTACCGTCGTTATGGAAGGGGTAGTCGAGGATGGCGGGGATGTGCGTCTTGGCGAATTCATTGAAGAACTGACCGCCATCAAGAACGCTCTCAAGCAGACCGAGCGGCTTGTCGTGAAGAGCGAGGCGCAAGCGGTTAATTACCGGATCGTCAGCCTAAGCCATTCCAGCCCGACCTCGGTGACGGTCGGGATCACCTCACGGGAGCCGGTCTACCACCAAGCTCCTCGTCAAATTGCAAAGCGGTTTACAACGAACCTTCGCATGGTTCGTAGGGCGCATCGATACGCCACGCATCTTGACCAAAGAACACTGGAATCCTTCCAGGGAATAATCGCCCCCACCAAAAAGCATTTGAGCCGAATCACCGTGACGGGAGAAGGGAGTCAATCTGTCCAAATAGACAGCCAGTTTGAGCGAAGTCTAGCGCGACTCCTTGAAGGTGATGAGACCGAACGCGACGAGATCGTCGGCAAGGTAGAACGCCTCGATATACACAACAAGACCCAGTTCACCATCTTCCCTTTGATTGGAGCGCAGCGTATTCAATGTTCCGCACCGAAACGACTATATGAGAAGATCGTAAACTCCGTTGGCCAATGGGTCTCAGTAGATGGATGGGCACTCTACCGGAAGGACAGCCCGTTCCCTTATGCAATGAAGGTTGAGGATATATTTCCCCGGAAAAAAGATGAAGATTTGCCTCTGATGTCGAGCATCCACGGGACCGCCCCAGGCGCCACCAACGGGGAAAGCGCAGAGGACTTCATAAGAGAGCTACGCGATGCCCACTGGTAGATTTCGATATTGTTGGGACTCTTGCGTGTTTATTTCATTGCTCACCGGGGAAGGGCGGACCCCGGAAGACATGGAAAACCTGCGCAAAGTCGAAAGCCTTGTCGATACAGGGGATGTCACCGTCTTCACCCCATCGATAACACTCATTGAGGTTTTAGCTTGCAAATTAACAGACGAACAAGAGGCCGCGTTTAGCTCTCTGCTCCAACGGTCTAATGTGATGCCAGTCAGCGTTACGATGCGAATTGCCGAAAGGGCTCGTGAAATTAGGGACTGGTACCGGAGGAAGGGGCTTGAGGTTGCGGTAGCAGATTCGATTCATTTGGCCACGGCTCTGATCTACGGAGCCACCGCGCTTCATACCTATGATGGCTGCGGCAAGAGGCAGCGTAAGACCGACTTGCTGAAATTGGATCTGCCGCTGTTAGGTAAGTACAACTTGGTAATCTGCAAGCCGGCACCCCCACTTCTAGCCGAAAAACAGATTGAGGAGCCCCTGATGCTTCAAGGACGATTGATTGGATTTGAAGAGGATGAGCCGTCAGGCGAATAGGCCGAGAATAGAGACTAAAAATACAAAGGCTGGAGCGATTTTTTACATCAACTCCAGCCCCGTTGATGCCTGATCTTCCGACTGAAAGTCAGCAGATCGAGAGCACTCTTCGAATAAGCCAAGGTTATCCCATTTTCCACATGTTGTCAATACGAGTGGAACCCCCGGTCGGACTCGAACCGACGGCCTCAACTTTTCGAAGAGTGCGCTCTATCCACTGAGCTACGGGGGCCCCGCTAGGATTATATTCTCAATTTGCTTGTTTTGAGTCCTTTAGCATTAGCCGTTTACCAGCTGTGCTTTTCAGTGCATGCACGGTCCTCATGGAGTCCGAGTGTCATTGACATTCGGCAACTCTGGACTAAGCGTCGGTCCAACTGGCTGTCAACCCATCCCTACTCTCAAATTCCATGCAAACATCTAATTTTAAATGAGATAAATTCGACTCATGCGGTGCAGGTTATTTCCCCGAAGTCGCTACACTCTTTGTAGAAGCAAGAAAAAGACGGCATGCACCGGCCGGTCCGCTCTGGCGAATCCGGACCGCCCACTTTTTTGAGCGAACCTGCCGGATCGCGGAGCAAACCTTGCAAGGACCTCAGAAAGCTGTCTGCAAAGTATTGATTTTAATCATACTTAAATCTAACTCTTTTGTTTTCAGGCGTTTAAGGTAACCCCACGAGGTGCTAACTATCCTGGAATCACGACTTTGGCTGAAAAGGGAGGGGGGAGGGGTAATGGGAATAACGCGAAAGGCAACAACGGAGGACAAATGCGTCGGGCGAGGGCCGGGCGTCGGGTGGGACAGCCGGGTGCCCCATCCTAAAGTTTGCCGTAGCGCGGCGAACTTTAGGGTGAGACAGCACGAATGCATCGGGCGGAGGCGTTCTAACTCCGCCAACTCCGCTAACTCCGCCAACTCCGCTAGCGCCGCTAACTCCGCCGCCTTTTCAATGCATCACCCGCCCATGCATCCCCGCCTCAAAGCTGCGGCGGTCGAGCCGCGGCAGCGCCCGTGTCACCTTGTCGGGGACCAGCGCGTAGTGCCGCGCCGCAATCAGTGCCTCCGCCACGCACCACACGTCTTCCTCGGCGGTCATCCAGTGGCAGCGGTCCAAATGCGCCAGGTTCACGGACCGCGAGTAGGCGCGCAACGTGTATTCGCCGCGCAAATTGTAGTAGCTCGCAAAGTAGCTCAGCGCCAGTTCGCGCAGCGTGCGATAAACCGGCGGGCGAAAGCGCAGCCCGGCAAAGTTGGACTTGGCAATGCCGCCCCACAGCCCGTGTTCGCGATAGAGGGCCACTACGTGATCGTCATCGTGCACTGACTCAAGATCCATCACCAGCGGCGGATGCCCCCCCACGCGCAACGCCGCCGCCGCCACCAGCGCCCCCTCCAGGCAATGCCCCTTGCGCTCGCGCAGCACGCGCGCGGGCGACCCGGCCGTGTCTGCGTACTGGTACGTGAGCGCGTCAACAAATTTCTGAATCCGCGCCGGCGTCTTCAGCGCACGCAAAGTGCGCACATCCGCCGCCGACAAACCAAAGCCCTCGTCCCCCCGTCGCCCCATTCGCCTCGTGCCCCCAAAGGATTCGCATCCGTCGCGCGCGGCTCATCAAGATTCGCGCGAAAGTTCCAGAAGTGCATTCTAAAGCCCGCCCCGCGCCCGCTGCTCCTGGCGTCCGGATGAGCTGACTTGCTGACTCGCCGACTCGCTGATTTGCTGGCTCGCAGGCTTGCTGACTCGCTGACTCGCCGACTTGCTGACTCGCTCCTTCGCTCCCTGCTAAGCTTCTTCCGTGGGCTTTCACGACTTCCTCGGCAACGCGGCCACCGTCACGCATCTGCGCGAAAGCGTGCGCGCCGGCCGTTTTCCCCACTCCATGATTCTTGCCGGACCGCGCGGCGCGGGCAAATACACGCTCTCCCTCATGCTGGCTCAGGCCGTCAACTGCCTCAACCCCACGGAATCCGATGGCCTGCCCGACTTTTGCGGCGTTTGCCGCAATTGCACGCGTATTGCCGCGTCCGCCAACCTCGATGCGCTCGTGGCCGAAGCGGTCGCGGCCCGCGAGGACATGCGCGACACCGACAAGCGCGAGACGCGCATCTTCGTGCAGACCCATCCCGATGTCCTCATCATTCCACCCGACCCGCCGCAGCTCATGATCAAGCTCGGCCAGGTTCGCCAGGCCATTCACATGGCCTATTACCGGCAGCCAGCCGAAGCCAGGCGCGCATTCACCATCTTCACCTCATCGGCCTTCATGAAAGAAGCGGCCAACAGTCTTCTCAAGCTCCTCGAGGAGCCGCCGGAGCACACCTCGCTCATCCTGCTCACCGAGAATCCCCAGGAGCTGCTGCCCACCACCCGCTCGCGCGCCGTCATCCATCGCCTGGGTGCGTTGCCCGCTGCCGACCTCGAATCTCTTCTCGCCCAGCGCCGCCCGGAACTCAAGCCGCAGCAGCGGGCCCTGGTCGCGCGTCTGGCCCAGGGCGCAGTGGGCCGCGCCCTCGCGCTCGATCTTGACGCCTATCTAGCCAGCCGCCAGGATGCGCTCATCATTCTGCGCACCGCGCTGCGCGAACCTGATTACTCCCGGCTCTTCCACGCCACGGAGTCTTACCGCGCCGGCGCCGACGGACAAGAGAAAACCGTCCATCTGCTCCGCGCCCTCGGCAGCCTCTTGGAAGATCTGCTGCTCATCGTGGCCGGCACGCCCGCGCTCATCCGCAATCTCGATCTCGCCGCCGAGCTCGCCCGCCTCGCCGAAGGCCTTTCCGTTGATTGGATTGACGGCGCCGCCCGCGCCCTCGTCCAGGTGGAGCAAGGCATGCGTCGCAACCTGCTCCGCTCCCTCTCACTCGACGCCATGGCCCTCAGCCTCGGAGAAAACAGCTTCTAGCTCTTATTTCCGAGCTCCCAGCATTGGTCTAGTGGCCGTTGACGCTTTCCTGTTTCTTGCTCACCGCTCACCGTTTTCGGCGCCACCCAGGCCGCCCACTCACCTCAGCGCGCTAGAAGCTAGGAGCTAGACGCTGGAAGCCGCCTTTCCCCCTTGACGCGCCTCCACAATCCACGCAGAATAAAGGTGCAACCCCACGTCGGCTCCAGGCATCTTTTCACGTAAGAGCACTCCCACGAAGAGAAGGCGGCGGAACGCAAATTCCCGCCAATGCTGGACGTTTGTCTGCTTCTCTGAAGCGGTGAAAAGATGCTTCCGCGCAGCTCGGGTCTTTGAGTTGGCGTCGCGTGCAGGGGTGGGCGCCCGGGTTCATCCGGAATGTTTGGAGCGCACCAGGCCAGGCTTTGACGTTTTGGGGTTTTTAAAAGGGAGGTCGTTCCCCATGAGTATCCACTCAGTTCTGCCGCCATCCCGAGGTTTTGAGCCCGACCGCCTTCCCACGCACAACCGTAAAAACTTCTCCGCGCCGCTTCCCTGCCGTTTTCCGGCGCACACCACAGAACTTGACGCGCCCAACCGTCACGCCGAACTCTTCTATCTGCAGAAACAGATTCAGTCGCAGACGCCCATGGTCATCGTGCTTGAGGACGGTGAGCGCATCGACGGTTGCATCGACTGGTACGACCGCAACTCCATCAAGGTCCGCGGCCGCACTAGAACCCTCATCTACAAGTCCGCCATCAAGTACATGTACAAGCTCGGCGACAACGGGTAAAGACAGTCCGAGTGTGAGTGTGATCTGACCGCACTCACCGGCGCACTCACACGCACACTCACACTCGCTTTTCGCCTGTTCCCTTAGTCCCCGCCTTTTGCAGTCTGTCTCGTATCGCCGCGCCAATTCCCTCTGCCGCAGGCAACGGGCACAAAATCACCGTACACCCCTGCTGATCGAGCGTTCGAAGTCCCGCATAGAGATCGTGCGCCATCTCGTCAGGTCTCGACCACGCGCCCCACGCAAAAATGCGGCATTCCCCAAGCCCTCCCGGAACATCGACGCCATCCGGCAACATCACGCCGATCCTCTCCCCATGAAATCCGAGCGCGATCTCCGCAAGCCGCATTCCGATCTCCTCAGGTGGTGCGTCCACCAGCACTAACCGCGCTTGCGGCGCGTAGTGGCGCAAGCCTACGCCCGGCGAGGGCAGCGCTTCCGCGGGGGTTTCGCGCAGCGCTCCGGCGTTCCGATACATCTCCACAGGCCCAGCCACTGCGCGAATCTGCTCTGCCGTCACCGCGCCCGGCCGGTAGATCACCATTGTCGACGGGTCGAGAACCGTAGACTCGACGCCGCGCGGCGACGGCCCCGCATCAACCACGGCGTCAATCCGCCCGTCGAGATCGTCCAGCACGTGCTGCGCTGTCGTGGGGCTGATGTGGCCAAAGCGATTGGCGCTGGGCGCGGCCACGGGAACTCCGGCGCGGCGAATCAACTCCAGCGCCACCGGGTGCGCCGGCATACGCACGCCCACCAGCGGCCGGCCTGCGGTCACCACGTCCGGCACCGCCGGCGCGCGCCGCAGCAAAAGTGTCAGCGGCCCCGGCCAGAATTGCTCCATCAGCCGTCGCGCCGTCGCGGGAACCTCTTCCACCAGACCGTCGAGCATCGCTTCTGATGCAATATGCACAATGATCGGGTCCCACTTTGGTCGCGACTTGGCTATAAAAATGCGCTCCACGGCGGCGCGGTCGAGCGCGTTCGCTCCCAACCCGTAGACGGTTTCCGTCGGCAGCGCCACCAGTCCTCCCGCGTGCAAAATCGCGGCCGCCCGGTCGAGCGCTTCGCCGGCCTCATCCAGTTCCAGGTGTGTCGGATCCACGGTCAGATGCAGTGTCTTCACCTGTTTATTGTCGCCGTTCGGCGCGCCGCGCACCAGCCATCGCGGGCCAGGCGCCTTGCGGTAACATTTCTGCCATGCCCGACGCATCTTCCGCTCTCCGCCAGGTTTCGGCCGTCGTCGCCCGCGGCCACGGAGTTGCCTCCGGCCAATCCACAGCCGACACGCGCTTTCCCCAGGGCACCATCCGCCTGCAAATGCCGTTCTTTGCCGCGCGCGGGCTCGATCTGGACGCCTACTTCTCCGGCAATTTCCTCGCCGCCACGCTCAATCTGGACCTGGCGCCCTGGCGAGTGCAAATTCTGCGGCCCGAGTTTTTCCTCAGCTCCGTGAAGTGGACCGACCTGATGCCCGCGGAAAATTTCTTCTTGAGCGCGGCGCAGATCGGCTTCGGCGAACGGCTTTACAAAGCGATGCTCTACATCCCCGACCCGGCCACCAAGCCCGACCACTTTCAGCCTCCCACGATCGTCGAAGCCATCGCCGAGCCGATTGCCGGCCTCGCCCACGGGGACGCGGTCACGTTACATTACCTTCCCGCCGCGATCCGGCTTGTACCGTAAGGCGAGCAGCGAGAGGCCTACCTCCCCTGCGCACTTATACTTCATTCATCCCATGCCGATCGAAACCGAAATCAAATTCCGCGTTGCCGATTTGGCCGCTCTCACCAAGCAGCTCGAAGCCGCCGGCTTCCGTCTCGAAACTCCGCGCAGCTTCGAGAGCAACGTGCTCTACGACACGCCCGACCGGCAAATGCGCGCGCGCACTGAGATTCTCCGCATCCGCAGCTACGCGGGCCGCTCGACCCTGACTCACAAGCGGCTGCCCAATGATCGCCCCGGAGACGACCGGCACAAACACCGCGTCGAGACTGAGACCCGCATCGCGGACGGCGGCGCGCTCGCCGAGCTTTTTCTCTCCCTCGGCCTGGTCGCCGCATTCTGCTATGAAAAGTGGCGCACCGAGTGGACCGACGGCGAAGGCCATTGCGTCATCGACGAGACGCCCATCGGCAATTACGCCGAACTGGAGGGTTCTTCGGCCTGGATCGACCGCACCGCGGCCCGGCTCGGCGTCGATCCGGCACAGTACGTGACCCTCAGCTACGGGCGCCTCTTCGAAGCCTGGCGCGAGGAACACGCAAGCACAGCCCAAGACCTCACCTTCGCCGCCATCCCCCAACCCCCGCCCGCCCGCTGACTTGTTCTCTCGCTCCCTTGCTCCCTGTTTTTCCATGCCTTTCGTAACCAGACTCTCAAAATCCCTTCATGCCGGGCCGCCCATTGCCGATAACTCTGTTGAGTTTTTCTAAAACTTCGGAGGGACCCCATGCACAGAGTTCTTCGTGCAGCAGTCGCTGCCGCCAAGCGGCGGATGGGATTCGGTGTTTTGCAGGCAGCCGCGCTGGCGGCAATTGTGGCGCTGGCGCTGCCGGTCCGGGCGGGAGATGATCGCGCGGTCAAGCTGCGCGTGCCGCCCTTGTATCCGGAGATCGCCAAGCGCTTGCGCATCGGTGGCGAGGTCCGGCTTGAAGCTACGGTCGACGCCCAAGGCAAGGTCAAGGATGTGAAGCCTGTGAGCGGCAACCACATGCTCGAAGTCGCCGCCGAAGACGCGGTGCGTCAATGGAAATTCGCGCCCGGCGACGGAGACGCGGTGGTTACCGTCACGGTGAACTTTGCGCTCAACTAGGAAGCCCCAACGGTCGGTCCGCGGCAAATGCCGGACGCTCCCGTGCTTCGAACCGCCTTGTCGCACGGCCCTCGGTTGGATGGGCCTCCCGAACCGGGAGGCCCATACGCGGATTTGAAAACCGCCTTGCAATCAACCCTCCGATCCCCTCCAGAGCGGTCTTTTCCCCTCGCTGCACAGGCAGAAATACGCCTCGTCCATAGCTCTGCGTCATGGCCTTGAATCCCTCCCATGCAGGAACTCGCATACCATGGCCTGCAACCCACGGGGCAGAATATCGTTGGTACACTCCCACCGTCTTTGAGAGGATTGCAATGGAATATCATGTTCTCTTGGAGTACCTTCAAAGACTATGCCCAATGAACGCACGGGTTCCGGTGCCCGGGACAGCATGTCCCTGACCGTAGCGATTCTCGACTCCGATGAACAGCGCCGCAAAGCCGCGGCCGCCGTGCTCTCGCATATGGAGAATCTCGAGCTTTCAGAGATCCCCTACTTCCCCGAGAAGGCTGGGGATCTGGCGAAGATGCTCCCCGATTCCTACAATGTGGTGCTTTTCAACGTCGACTGCGACCAGGACCTCGCGTTCGAGATGGCAGAGAACCTCAGCGCCATCTCGCGCACCTACGTGATGGCCTACTCGTCGCGAGCCGACATGAAGCTGGCCGTCCACCTGATGCGTGCGGGCGCACGCGAGTTTTTCACCACGCCTCTTGATCCTGTGGAGCTCGCCGCCGCCATGGAGCGCGCGGCCGAGCGCTACGCCGAGTCGAACCAGGATTCGAAGGAGGCTGGCCGCCTCTTCGTGTTTCTCGGAACCAAGGGCGGCTGCGGCGTCACCACGCTCGCCGCCAACTTCGCGCTCGCGCTGGCTCAGGAATCTGAAGGCAAAACTCTGCTGATGGACTTCGGACTTCCATTAGGCGACGCGGCCATCAATCTCGGCATCAAAACCGAATACTCCGTGGTCAACGCCCTGCAGCAACCTGACCGCCTCGACGCCAGAATGCTCACCCAGATGGCGGTCAAGCACAGCACGGGACTCTCGGTGCTGGCTTCTCCTTCTGAGTTCAGCGATCACGCCATGCCCCTCAATTCCATTGACAAGCTGGTCTCGGTAGCATGCGACGCCTACGACTTTGTAGTGGCCGACGTGGGCTCGCGCATCGACCTGCTCGGCACCTCCCTCTTTAACAAGTCGGCCGTCCTCTACCTCATCACGCAGGTCGGCATCTCCGAGTTATTTAACGCCAACCGCATGGTGTCGAAGTTCTTCTTCACGCGCGACCAGACCCTGCAAATCGTGCTCAACCGTTACAAGCCTAGCGATTTGCTCTTCGACGAGAGGAAAATTGACGAGGCGCTCACCCGGCCCGCGCATTGGAAGGTCCCCGACGACTACGCCGCCGCACGCCGCACCCGCGAAACCGCCACGCCCATGGTGCTCGGCGACTCCGCCATCGCTCGCACCATTCGCGAGATGGCAAAAACCGCCGCCGGCCTGCACGCTGAAAAAAGCGAAAAGCGCGGTTTCTTCCGCTTCCTGCGCTAAAGAAGCAGGGTGCCGGGAATAGGCAGTGGAAAAACACAGGTTCCGCAAGCAAACGAGGGGCGTGCTCCCGCGGAGCACGCCCCTCGTACTGTTCCCTGCCTTTATCCCGCTGCTCCATGGCACTTCTTGTACTTTTTCCCGCTGCCGCAGGGGCACGGATCGTTGCGTCCCACCTTTTCGCCGGTGCGACGCTGCGTCGGCTCGCTGCTGTCTCCGGCGCCCGCACGGCTCGCCGCGGCCAGCTCCCGCTCCTTCTTGCGGTGGAACTCTTTCTCGATCTGATCGATCGTCGTTGAAGGCGCACGAGGGGGAATCGCAATCTCGCGCGGAGCGCCGTCACCTTCTGCCAACGGCCGTGCCGCACTCGCCACCGGCGGAGCGCTCGGCACCGGACCGCGCGGCTGTACCGGCTGCGTTACAGGCTGTCCGTCGGGCCCCAGTATCTGCATCCGGAAGAGGAATCGCACCGTGTCTTCCTGGAACTTCAGCATCATGGCCTCGAACATATCGAAAGACTCGCGCTTGTATTCCACCAGCGGATCCCTCTGCGCATACCCGCGCAGATTGATGCCCTCCTTCAGGTGGTCCATCGAGAGCAGGTGATCCTTCCACAGCCCGTCGATCACGTTCAGCATGATCATGCGCTCGTGGTAGCGCATGGTCCCCGCGCCTAGAATCTTTTCCTTCGCCTCGTAGTTCTGGGTCAGCTTGGCAAAGATCGCCTCGCCCAGCTCGTGCCGGCTCAGCGCTTCGGGCTTGATGCCCGACGTCGCCAGGCTGAAACCGAATTGATCCACCAGCTTCTCGCCCAGCCCTTTGAAGTCCCACTGCTCGGGCCGCGTGTGCTCGTTGCAGAATTCGTCGAGCAGGCTCGACAAGACTCCGCCGACGTAATCCTCTAGAATCAATTCCCGCTGCTCCACGGCCTCCAGCAGTTGCCGGCGCAGGCCATACACCGCTTCGCGCTGCTTGTTCATCACGTCGTCGTATTCGAGCAGGTGTTTGCGGGCTTCGAAGTTCTGCGCCTCCACGGCCTTCTGCGCGCCCTCGATGCGCTTCGAGATCATGCGCGACTCAATGGGCACGCCCTCTTCCATGCCCAGCCGTTCCAGCAGCGTACTCACCCACTGCTTGGCGAAAATGCGCATCAGGTCGTCTTCGAGCGAAAGAAAGAACCGCGATTCTCCGGGATCGCCCTGGCGCCCGGCGCGCCCGCGCAACTGGTTGTCGATGCGCCGCGACTCGTGCCGTTCGGTGCCCAGGATGAACAACCCGCCCGCGTCGATCACTGCCTCGTGCTCCTTTTGCGCGGTCGCCGAGTGCACCACATTCGTCTCCGTCCACTCCGCGTCGGAGATTTCGAACTCCTGTCCCTGGTAATAAAAGCGCTGGAACCCCGGCGGCGCCATGGGATTGATCGCGCCCTCGGCCACGCTGATGGCGCGCGCCTTCTTCTTGTCCACCAATTCCTTGCGCGTCATGAAATCCGGGTTGCCGCCCAGTAGAATGTCGGTGCCGCGGCCGGCCATATTCGTCGAGATGGTCACCATCCCCAGCCGTCCCGCCTGCGCCACAATCTCCGCCTCCCGCTCGTGGAACTTCGCGTTCAGCACCACGTGCTTCACGCCCTTCTTCTGCAATATCGCCGACAGCCGCTCGCTCTTCTCAATCGACGTCGTGCCCACCAGCGCCGGCTGTCCCTTCTCGTGCAGTTCCGCAATGTTGTCCGCCACCGCCTTGTACTTTTCCTTTTCGGTGCGAAACACCACGTCAGGATTCTCCAACCGCCGCATCTGCTTGTTGGTCGGGATAACGACGATCTCCAGCTTGTAGATCTTTTCGAACTCGGCCGCTTCGGTTTCCGCCGTGCCCGTCATGCCGCTCAGCTTTTGATACAGGCGGAAGTAATTCTGGAAGGTGATCGTGGCCAGCGTCTGGTCTTCCTTGCGGATGTTCACGCCCTCCTTGGCCTCGATCGACTGGTGCAGTCCGTCGCTCCAGCGGCGTCCCGGCATCATGCGGCCGGTGAAGGTGTCCACGATAATCACCTCGCCGTCCTTCACCACGTAATCCACGTCGCGCTTGTAGAGCGCATGCGCCTTGATTCCCGTCTCCACGTAGTGCTTCAGTTCCCAGTTTTCCGCGTCGGCAATGTTGCCAATGCCCAGCGCCTTCTCGATCGTCACCCATCCGTCGTCCGTCACGCCGATCGTTCGCTGCTTCTCGTCCACAATGTAGTCGCCAGTGAAGTACTTCTGCCCCTCGCCCAACTCGATGCCCAACTCCTGCTGGCGCTTGTGGTCGTGGTATTCCACCTCCTCGCCCAGTTCGAGTTGGGGAATGATGCGCCGCACCCGCGCGTACTTGTCCGTCGTCTGTTCCGTCGGTCCCGAAATGATCAGCGGAGTCCGCGCCTCGTCGATCAGGATCGAATCCACCTCGTCCACGATCGCGTAGTAGTGCCCGCGCTGCACGCAATCCTTGATCTCGAACTTCATGTTGTCGCGCAGGTAGTCGAACCCGAATTCATTATTGGTTCCGTACGTGATGTCGGCAGCGTAGGCGGCCCTGCGCTCGTTGTCGTCCAAATCGTGCACGATCACGCCCACCGTCAGTCCCAGGAACTCGTATATCTTGCCCATCCACTCGGCATCGCGTTTGGCCAGGTAATCGTTCACCGTCACCACGTGCACGCCGTGCCCGGCCAGTGCGTTCAAGTAGCACGCGAGTGTCGCCACCAGCGTTTTGCCTTCGCCGGTTTTCATTTCGGAGATTTTGCCCTGGTGCAGCACCATGCCGCCGATCAGCTGCACGTCGAAGTGCCGCATCTGCACCGCGCGCCAGCCCGCCTCGCGCACCACCGCAAACGCCTCGGGCAGAATCTCGTCGAGAGCTTCTTTTTCCGTCGCCTTTTTCTCGTCCGCGTCGGTGATGCCTTCGAGCCGTGCCGCAATCCGCGCCTTGAACTCGGCCGTCTTGGCCTTCAGCTCTTCATCTGAGAGCTTCTTGATCTCCGGCTCCATCGCGCTGATTTCAATCACGATAGGCCTGAGCCGCTTGAGCAGCCGCTCATTCGCCGTGCCAAAAACTTTGGTCAGAATCTTATCGAAAAACACAGGTTTCTCCGCTTCTTAGTGTAAATGCCGAGGGTGCAGCGAAGGGCAACGCCGCAATGGGTACTCCAAGCTTCCTTGGAGACCTTGGGAAGCGCAGACGCCGGCTTCCACTTTCCGCCCACCTCGAAGCGGGCGTATGCTGGTTGCGAACGCCACAGCACTCGACAGACATCGGCCAGCGATCACCCAGTGCCTACGATGCGGGTAAGACTCTATGCGTATTAGCGGCAAGCGTCCTGAGTGTCTAGACCTCGACGCTTGGCGCCTTTTCGCCCCAACCGAGGTCGTCGCCCATTATGACGACATGATCAAAAAGCACGAGGCTGCGGAAGACAAGCAGGAAATGCACTTTGGCTCAGCGTTGATTTTTCGCCAGCAGCTTGCTCCGGTCGATATGTACTGCTACCTAAAGGCCAAATTTGGCGAGCCGAATGGCCTCCAAACCAAGGTGGGTAGGGACGACAGCAGCAATTGGATTCATTGGGATTATCACTTCCACTCTCACAAAGCGCACGTCTACATTCTTGGGACGGACCGTGAAGTACATTTCATGATATCGGAGGCCCTAGCTGACGCCGATTGGCCAGCGCTGGCCAGCGCAATCAAGAGTGACTTCAAGCGATCTGGGAATGCAAAGTCTCAAATCAAGAACTCTCTCGAAAAATGGCTCTATTCCCTAACCATTTTGTTGAGACCGCAAATATATGCGCCGACTTGCACTACAAGATTGTGAACTCTCTGGCGAAGGCCAAGCCATACGATCTATCTCGACCCGTTACTGACCAAGGCCTGACGGCAATAACATACTTGACTAATGACTCAAACGCGACGATGATTGAACCTGCCGTGACAGGGCAGGAGCAGTGCGACCATATCGTCGGGTTTCACATTGACGATTTTCCCCAGTTCGGAGGCAGTGACGGACTTGTGAGGAAAAGCGATAGCGTTTCAATAAGCCACGCCTTCAAGTATTGCCCTCTTTGCGGATGCGAATTGACTCCTTCCACTCAGGAGACGCCAAGCCAGACAGGGCTACGCGAGCATCTTCAATTGCTTGGATTACAGCCTCAATGTCTTTTAGGGTGACTTCACTCCACGTAAATTCCAGAGAGCCGCGAGCCTTGATGGACGCCCTCGTGGGGATGCTGCCCAGCATACCCCAAAGCCCGTGGATGATTGAGTTTCTGCCATTTTGGGCTGCATTCAATAGGGGAAGCACTATCGGTTTATAGCTTTGCAGATTTGAATATCGCGGCAGAACGATCACCTTTTCGACAAGTGCGCTCAAGGCATTCACTTTTTGGGGCCATGCCATGTGCGCGAAAACGATGTGGGATCGATCATCGTCAATTGATTTTCCGAGAAAGTGGATCAGAAAGAGATTCACGATTTGTTCAAGGTGGTTCCATCTTACAGTAACGAGTCCGATGGCGCGGAGATATTCATCGGGAAGATTGGGTATTTCTGGCATACACTACCTCCATGAAGCCAAAACCGCAGTCCGAAGAGTATAGAGCCTTTGAGAGCCTGTTGGGAGAGGTTTTGAAGGTATCCAAGAGTGAAATACAGTCACGGATTGAGCAAGAAAAGCGCAAGCCTAAAGCCCGCGCTTCCCACGCCGTTGCCGTCCCATCCAAGCCAGCTTAGACTTGCGGATCACCCACCTTGCCGGTCAGTTCAGCGTAAGTCAGTCTCTTCCCTGAAATCTGCGAAAGAACCAGCGCGAAACGGTCTGCATCAGTCAACGGATTGTCTTTGGTGGCGCGATTGTTATAGCGAAAAGCCTGCTCGTCTGCGTAGCGGTCAAGGTGGAAGGGTTCGACGCTGATGTAAGTACCATTCAGTGCCCGCTTAAACAAAGACCAGAAGTTTTCAATTCCCTGAGTGTGAACTTGCCCATTCACGTACTCGGCAGCGTGGTTGATGATTTGGTGCGTAAGGTCCACTCCCTTGTATCCGCCCCATTCGTCGGTCATCAGAGTAGCGCCAGGGTGAATGTGCTTGTTCACTAGCGACCGCAAAACATGATGAGTGCGCTCCATGACTACTTCGGTCTTGACGCGGCCCCCGCGCTCCAGCATCCCGACCACGATGGCCTTTGCCATCGCGCCGCCAGCGATCCCGCTGAATCCGGTTCCCTTGGGCTTTTTGGATTTGTGCATGTTCTTCAATTTTCCGCCGACGAAAGTCTCGTCCATCTCTACGGGTCCGCCTTGGTTGCCGAGTTTCAAGAGAGACTTGTTTTTCATCGCCAGCCGAATCCGTTGCAGCATGAACCATGCCGACTTCTGAGTGACGCCGATGGAGCGGTGAATCTCGTAGCTGGAAACTCCGTTCTTGCAGTTCGCCAGCATCCACATCGCGGTAAGCCACTTCTCAAGACGAATCGGTGAATCCTCGAAGATCGTGTTGACCTTGACCGAATACTGCTTGGCGCAGTCCCGGCATTGCCAGCGGCGCTGCGTTTTGAGCCAGTGCTGCCGTTCTCTGGGCATGAGGCACGCGGGGCACTGAGGGCCGTCAGGCCAGCGCATACCGGCCACGGTATCAATGCAGACCTGTTCGTCAGAGAAGTATTTGATCGCATCCGTTAGTGTTTTCAATTCGTTAGCCATAACAAAATCAGAATCGCATAAAATCCATCATTAGTCAAGTATATTATTACCGGCCTGACGGCAGGCAACAAAGACTTCCAAAGAATGTCTAGGTTGATCCATTCTCTCTCCTCAGACTGCCTGCAGCTGACCTTGATTACGCCGGTATTAGCCGAGGCGTTCATCAACATGATGATTGTCATTCTCTGCAAAAGAGAGATTCGTGACAACGACAGGCAGTTCGAGGCATTTATTCGCGCTCAGATAGATGCTAAGATTTTTGACCTCCCCTTCAAGTGTCAGGAATTTTCGACTTCCGTAGATCAGACAAGTGATATTTACAAGGATTTCAAAAGGGTCATGGACAAGCGTAATCACACGATACACGGAAATGTATCCCCTGAAAGAGAGCAGATAGAAGTTGTCTATTTCGAGGGCAGGAGACCGCTGTTCGTTGAGGCGGGGGATAATATTGGGAAATATCTTGAGAGTGTTCGCCGTCGATGCGAACCAGCCACTGTGATTGCGGACTACGAGAATGTTTACCTGTTTCTTGTTTACTTAGCGTCTCTTGTAAAACCAGCTGCCCGAGCAGGCCTTTGGAGAGTTATGGAAGACCCACACCCCGGGTATGATGCGAAGAGAAAAATCACAGGAGGGCTGTTTCCTGGAGTTGTAGCGAGTGGGGCTGCAACAGGCATCAAATACGACGACGAGCTGTCAGTGAATTGGGAGGGGCCTCCGAACAAGTGATGGAGCAGGTGCTCCGATTTCGCCTCTGACCCCCGGCTACTGGCCGGGGGTCTTTTTGTTGATTTTGCAGCCGCTTCAGTTGCTGAACAGCCAGCGCCTCTCCACGCCCTTGCAGACGCCGCCCCCATCCGTGACAAGCCATGCCACAGCCCGCAGCCTTCCAGGTATCGTCGCATCGCACATAACCCAAGCGCTTCGGTTTACAGGCATCATTCTTACCACTGGACACGGAAAAACTGTCCGCTACGGGAGAACCTTCGGAAACGGAAGAATCTCATGCCAACAACGGCCCTGCCCGGCCCTACGCCTAGCAGGGCCGCCGTACGGAGCCGTCAACCCGCTCTCCGCGGCCGTCCCCCGCGGCGACCGTTTCGTTTCGCAGCGGCGATTTTCGCCGCGCTTCTCGATTTGCCGCCGAGCGCACCCAGACGGCCCGCCATCCAATTGCGCGAGCCGAGGAATCCCATCAGCAACGCAGGCAGGTAAAGATCCACGTCGATCCTGGGAAAGTGGACGCCATGACCCGACGGCGAAATCTCAATTTGATTCAATTGAGCAGCGGTTGCCTTCTCAAGTCCCTGCGCGTCACGCGGCGAAAAGGAAACATCGAGCCCCGACGAAAAGCGGATTAAGATGCGCCTTAGCCTGCGATCGTAGCGCGCACGGATGGCATGGGGCGGCGAGAGCTGAAAGGCACCGAGCTTGGCCTTGCGCGTCATTTAGAAAGATAATACTATAAACCGAAGCGATTGGGTTTTGCAAATTCTGTAGACTTGACGGCAAAATCCAGGCCCTGGGCCTTCGACGCTCAGAATGTGCAGACTTGTTAACTGAAGCGCTTGGGTTTTTCATCGGCGCCCCCAGCAAAAAGCCCCCAGCTTTTTACCCGGGGCCCTTCACTTCACATCAGGAAAACCGCTCAGTTGCTGAACAACAACACCCCCGCCGCCTGCTGGTCGCTCGCGCTCTCGTCCGCGCTCACCGGACGATAGAAGAGCTGGTTCTGGTCGAGATAAACTTCGAGGAATGTCGGCCGCTCCTGGATCTGCCCCCGATCATCGCCTCTCCACGCCCCTGCAGACGCCGCCCCATCCGTGACAAGCCACGCGACAGCCAGCACCCCTCAGGCTCCGCCCCTTCGTGAATAACCCAAGCGCTTCGGTTAGTAGTGTGGTCTTTCTCAACGCCCAGCAGGGCCAAGGTCAGCGCCCTCCAACGCTTTGCAAGTTCACACATAACCCAATCGCTTCGGTTAGTAGTGTGGTCTTTCTCAACGCCCAGCAGGGCCAAGGTCAGCGCCCTCCAACGCTTTGCAAGTCCACACATAACCCAAGCGCTTCGGTTTATGGGCGTGATTCCTGCCACTGGACGCGCAAAAACTGTCCGCTACGGGAAAACCTTCGGAAACGGAAGAATTTCATCCCAACTGCGGTCACACCCGGTCCTACGCCTTGCTGGACATCCGTGCGCAGCTGTCAACCCGCTCTCCGCGGCCGCCCCCCGCGGCGACCGTTCCGTCTCGCGGCAGCCACCTTGGCCGCGCTCCTCGATTTGCCACCCAATGCGCCGAGCCGGCCCGCAATCCAGTTGCGCGATCCGAGTAATCCCAACAGCACCGCCGGCAGGCAAAGATCCGCATCGACTTTCGGAAAATGAATGCCATAACCCGAGGGCAAAATCTCGATTCGTTCCAATTGCGCTGCGGTAGCCTTTTCAAGTCCCTGAGCATCGCGAGGCAGAAACGATACTTCGAGTCCCGTCGAAAAATGGATCAAAATTCGCCTGCGCCTGCGATCGTACCGCGCGCGAACAGCGCGCGGCGGTGAGAGCCGGAAGGCGTCGAGTTTGGCCTTGCCAAGCATCGAGAAAAAATGATACCACAAACCGAAGCGCTTGGGTTTGTGGATTCTGTAGACTCGACGGCAAAATCCAGCCCCCGGCCACCGACGCTCAGACTATGCAGGCTTGTTAATCGAAGCGCTTGGGTTTGTGGATTCTGTAGACTCGACAGCAAAATCCCGCCCCGGGCCACCGACGCTCAGACTATGCAGGCTTGTTAATCGAAGCGCTTGGGTTTGTGGATTCTGTAGACTCGACAGCAAAATCCAGCCTCCGGGCCACCGACGCTCAGACTATGCAGGCTTGTTAACCTAACGCTTGGGTTTATGGATTCTGTAGACTCGACAGCAAAATCCAGCCCCGGGCCACCGACGCTCAGACTATGCAGGCTTGTTAATCGAAGCGCTTGGGCTTGTGGATTCTGTAGACTCGACGGCAAAATCCAGCCCCCGGGCCACCGACGCTCAGACTATGCAGGCATGTTAACCGAAGCGCTTGGGTTTATGGATTCTGTAGACTCGACGGCAGAATCCAGCCCCCGGGCCACCGACGCTCAGACTATGCAGGCTTGTTAATCGAAGCGCTTGGGCTTGTGGATTCTGTAGACTCGACGGCAAAATCCAGCCCCCGGGCCACCGACGCTCAGACTATGCAGGCATGTTAACCGAAGCGCTTGGGTTTATGGATTCTGTAGACTCGACGGCAGAATCCAGCCCCCGGGCCACCGACGCTCAGACTATGCAGGCATGTTAACCGAAGCGCTTGGGTTCATCGGTCACCGTTGCCAACCAACGACAAAAGCCCCCGGCGGTTTTGCCGGGGGCCTGTTGAATGATTGAATTCAGCGCGCTCAGTTGCTGAACAGCAATACGCCCGCCACCTTTTCGTCGCTCGCGCTCTCGTCCGCGCTCACCGGCCGATAGAAGAGCTGGTTCTGGTCGAGATAGACTTCGAGGAAGGCCGGCCGCTCCTGGATCTGCCCCGCGATCAGCGCCTCCGAGAGCGGATCCTCCACGTACCGCTGCAACGCGCGGCGCAATGGGCGCGCCCCGTAGCTGCGATCGGTCAGCGTTTTGTCAAGAATCCACTTCTTGGCATCGTCGTTCACTGAGATCGTGATCGACTTCTGCGCCAGGTTGAGGTTCAGTTGCTGCACCAGCAACTCCACAATCTGGATCAGGTCGGAGTCCGTAAGCGACTGGAAGAGGATGGTTTCGTCGAGGCGGTTGAGGAATTCAGGGTTGAATGCCTTCTTCACTTCAGCCATGACATTCTTTTCGACAGCTTCGTTAATCTGGTCTTCACCATCGCTGTGGAAGCCAAGCGACTTCTTCTCTTTCACCAGGTACTTGGCGCCGATGTTCGACGTCATGATGAGGATGGTGTTCTTGAAGTCGACGGTGTTGCCCAGTCCGTCGGTCAACTGCCCGTCCTCAAACACCTGCAACAGGATGTTGAACACATCCGGATGCGCCTTCTCGATCTCATCCAGCAGCACCACCGAATATGGTGAGCGCTTCACCCGTTCCGTTAATTGCCCGCCCTCCTCGTAGCCCACGTATCCCGGAGGCGATCCGATCAGCTTGGAGACCGAGTGCTTCTCCATGTACTCCGACATATCGAAGCGGATCAGCGCCTTATCCGATCCGAACAGGAAGTTGGCAAGCGTGCGTGCCACTTCTGTCTTTCCCACACCAGTCGGTCCAAGAAAAAGAAAAGAACCAATCGGCCGGTGCGGGCTCTTCAAGCCGGCCCGCGACCTGCGAATGGCCCGCGCCAGCGCAGAGATCGCCTTGTCCTGCGAGATAATTCTCTTGTGTAGCTCCTCTTCCACGCGCAGCAGTTTCTGCGTTTCCTCTTCCTTGATGCTGGTCACGGGCACGCCCGTCCAGCGGGACACGACATCTTCAATGTCCTCGCGGCCTACGATTCCCGCCGCCGAGTCGTCCAGGTGGTATTTATCGCGCAATGCGCGCAGGTTCTCGCGCTCCTTGCGCTCCTCGTCCGAGTAGAACCGCGCCTTCTCGAACTCGTGATTCGCAATCGCCGAGTCCATGCGGTGCACGATGAACTTGATCCGCTTCTGCACCTCGGTGATTTCCTCGGGCAGCGAGGTCTGGCGCAGCTTAACGCGCGCCCCGGCCTCATCGATCAAATCGATCGCCTTGTCGGGCAGGAAGCGGTCGGGAATGTAGCGGCTCGAGTGCGACACGGCGAACTCCACCGCCGCATCCGTGTAGCTCACCGCGTGAAACTTCTCGTAGCGGTCCTTGATGCCCATGATGATCTTGATGGCGTCAGCCTCGCTCGGCGGCGGTACCTTCACCGCCTGGAAGCGCCGCTCCAGCGAGCGGTCCTTCTCAATCGACTTGCGGTATTCGGCCGGCGTAGTGGCGCCGATGCACTGAATTTCGCCGCGCGAGAGCGCCGGCTTCAGAATGTTCGCCGCGTCCAGCGAACCCTCCGCCGATCCCGCGCCCACCAGCGTGTGCAACTCGTCGATAAACACGATCGAGTTCTGATTCTCCATCAGCTCTTTCATGATGGTCTTCAGCCGCTCTTCGAACTGCCCGCGATACTTGGTTCCCGCCACGATCAACGAGAGATCCAGTCCCAGCACGCGCTTGTCCGCGAGGAAGCTTGGTACCTCGCCGTCGGCAATGCGCTGGGCGAGGCCTTCAACGATGGCTGTCTTTCCCACGCCCGGCTCGCCGATCAATACGGGGTTATTCTTGGTGCGCCGGCACAGAATCTGAATGGCGCGCTCCAACTCCCCCTCGCGCCCAACCAGCGGATCCAGTTGTCCATCCATCGCGGCCTGCGTCAGGTCGCGGCTGAACTCCGCCAGCAAACTCGATTCCCGCTGCCGTTGCTGTGGCGGCGCTTTCTCCTGCGTCACTCGCGCCAGCTCATCGCGAATCTGCGCCAGCTTCAATCCCCGCTCCTGCAGAATCTCCGACGCAAAGCACTTCTCTTCCCGCAGCAATCCCAGCAATAGATGTTCGGTTCCGATATGTTTGTGCCCCAGCCGTTCCGCTTCTTCAGCGGCGTAGGCCAGCACGCGCTTGCACTCGTTCGATAGCGGCAGGTCGACGCTGGTCGACACCTTCTCGCGGATGGTGGTGTGCGCTTCAATTTGCTTCCGGATCGACTCCACCGAGGCGTGCGAGCGCAGGAAGCGGTTGGTTAACGCTTTATCTTCGCGCAAAAGCCCCAGCAGCAGGTGCTCGGTTTCGATATAAGGCGAGCCGAACTGGCTGGCCTCATACCGCGCGAAGAAAATCACGCGCCGTGCCTTCTCCGTATACCGTTCGAACATGATGTGCTCCCCTCCCCGTCATCGGGGCTTCATCCAGGCTGCCCGCTTCAGTCGCCGTCCGGTGATTCTCCCGGCCTCGGCCCTCAAGCGCGCGCCCTTCCCGTTGCTTCGCCGCCGGAGGCCTCAAAAATGAGAACCCACGCTCCGAACAGCTCTTTTGGATGGTTCTGGGTCGGCTTCGACCCTTGCCGTCTGCCGGCCTCGCTTGCCCGGCATGACTTCCATCCCGACCTCGGCAGCCCGCCTGGGGAAACCCTTTTCCGGGCTGATACTGATAAGACTCCCAAATCGCGGAAAATGATGCAATTCCGCAAGAGGGTCATAGGTTAAGATGCGGGCTGCGTGGCGTCTGTGAGCGCCGTCAACCTTCCGCTTGCGAGGCGAAGAATCCGCGTACACCGTTGCGCCAGTTCCATATTGTGCGTCACCAGGATCGATGTCAGCCCATGGTTCGCGTGCAGCCGTTCGATCAGTTCGAAGACGCGGCCAGCCGTCGTGCCGTCCAGGTCGCCTGTGGGCTCGTCGGCCAGGAGCAAGCGGGGACTGCAAACCAGCGCCCGAGCCAGCGCCACGCGCTGCTGCTCGCCGCCCGAAAGCTCGCCCGGCCTGTGCGTTCCTCGGTCTTCCAAGTCCACCTCTCTCAGCCAGTTAGCCGCTGTTTTCATGGCTTCTTGCTGGCGCATGCCCCTGGCCAAAAGCGGCATGGCTACGTTCTCCAGGGCCGTAAACTCGGGCAGCAAATAATGAAACTGCCACACGTAGCCGATCTCGCGGTTGCGAAAAGCTGCCGCCTCTCGCGGCGAGAGCGAGGCTACGTTGACCGGAGCCGCATAGATTGACGCGAAGTATACCGTTCCCGCTGTGGGCGCATCAAGCGCGCCCAGAATGTGCAAAAGAGTGCTTTTTCCCGCTCCCGACTGGCCCACGATCGCCACCATCTCGCCGGACTCGACTTTCAGATCGAGGTTCTCAAAAAGGCACAGTTCCCCGCGCGCCGTGCGATACGACTTGCGCAAACCTTCCACCTGAATCAGCGGAGCTTGATTCGCGTCGAGCGGAACTGGGTTTTCCTGGGTTTCGGACGCCCGCGACTCCCTCTCCCGCGCGGCGCGGGATGCCTGTGGGGCAGCCGCTAGAGGGGAATGTGTCATCCGATTGATTTCATTTTACATGGTTGCCCCATCCTAAAGTTCGGAGCGCAGCGGAGAGCTTTAGGGTGGGAAAGCATGGAGCCGGCGCACGCAAATTCGCCCAGGGCCCCCGCGGACTTGCTGACTCGCGGGTGCCCCCGGTCCCTCGCACTTGGGGACCGGGGGAGGGACGCCGGCAAAAAACCTGCCCTCGGACCGCCGACTAGCTGACTTGCTAACTTGCTGACCCGCCGGTTCTCAGCCCCACTTCTTTCCCAGCGCATTCAGATCCGCCTGTGCCAGATCTTCGGGAGTCATGACAACCCTGAACTTCACCTCGGCGCTAAAGCTGAGGAACCACGGCTCCGCCAGTCTGGGAACATCTGACGGCTTGCCCACGTCGACGATCAGAACTCCGCCACGCTTGCCCTCCTGCTCGCCAAAGTACGCCGCCTCGGGCTTGGCGTCGTCGAGAATCTTCTTCATAATGGAACCCGCAGTTCCATTGCGAACCATGCTGTTGAATGGTTCAAGAGGGAATTCGACCTTCATCATCATCCGCATCTTTGCACCTCCGGCGCCTGGGAATTGCCTTGGGGGCAGGCAGCGCCAATTCCGGACACTACACCACACCAACGCGGCCGGTCAAAAGAATTTTCTGAGAGAAGCGCGCGGCCTTGCCCGGCTCGCCGCTTGGTATCATCAAATCAAGGCCGCTGCCCCAACGCTCGCGCAGCCGCAAAAATCTTCCGCCATCCTCATGACCGTTTCCTCCCAGGCCGCTCTGCCCGCTGATCTCGATGCCAACCGCGTCGCAGACGCCCCGCACGAGCACGGACTTCACGCCCCGTCACCCGGCGCCACCGCCACCCTCATCCACGACCTCCGCGAACTCTTCAAAGTCAAAGTCGTCGGCCTCGTCGTCGTCACGGGTTGGGGCGGCTTCTATCTCGGCTCCATGCAGTCCGGCATTTCCACCTTGCAACGCGGCCTGCTCGATACCCTCTTTGGCATCGGCCTGGTCTCCGCCGGCGCGGGCGCGCTGAACCAGTGCCTTGAGCGCACCACCGACGCGCGCATGAAGCGTACCGCCAACCGCCCTCTCGCCTCCGGACGCTTCTCGCTTGCCACCGGCATCATCGCCGGGCTCGCCGCTCTCGGCCTTGGAGCCGTCTGGCTCGCTCTCTACACCAACATGCTCACCGTCGCGCTGGCGCTGCTCACGGCCTTCACATACGTTGCCATCTACACGCCGCTCAAGCGCGTCACTTCGCTCGCCACCTTCGTCGGCGCATTTCCGGGAGCCATGGGCCCCCTCCTCGGCTGGACCGCCGCTCGCGACCGCATCGAGTGGCCCGGCGTCGCACTCTTCGCCATCCTCTTCGTCTGGCAGTTCCCGCACTTCATGTCGATTGCCTGGTTGTATCGCGACGACTACGCGCGCGCCGGCATCCGTATGTTGCCCGTCGTCCAGCCCGACGGATGGTCCACCGTCGTCGAAGCTGTCTTCTACGCCGTGCTCATGATTCCCGTCAGTCTCGCGCCCTGGCGTCTCGGCATGACCGGCGCGCTCTACACCATTCCGGCCACCGCGCTCGGCCTCGTTTATCTCGCCTACACGCTCCGCTTCGCGCGCATTCTCCACGCAAAAACTGAGGACGAAAGCCGCAGGTTGGCCCGCGACCTGCTCAAGGTAAGCGTGCTTTATCTGCCGCTGCTCTTCACCACGCTCATGCTCTGCGCAAAGGCGAAGGGTTAGCTGGATGAACGCTTGGTTCTGCAAGAACAACAAGCCGCATGGTTCTGCACAAACAACAATCGGAGCGAAAAATGCGCTGTCATCCTGAGCGAAGCGCAGCGGAGTCGAAGGATCTGCGGTTGATTTTCGCCATGCAAAACCGGCATTACTTCCGGCTTGGCGACAAACCTCCCGGAATGGCTAGTGGGGGTTATACTCGGACTGTTTTCTGCCATGGGGCGACCACCGATGAGTACGTTGCTCGATTTCGCAATTATGGCCATCAGCGCGATACCGATCTTGATCGCGGTGAAACGCAAGCACGCCAACATCACGCTCATCGCCCTCCTGAGCTTGTTCTCAATCACCATCGTTGGTTGGATCGCCGCCATGGCTTGGGCAATTTGGGAGGTCCGATCCGGACGAGTATGCGAAGCAGTCCGGGAGGATGCGACAGAGCTTCCCCCGGCGACGGTTATGGAAGGTTAGTCGACAATACAACCAGAACGGGGGGAGCACGCTAGAATTGCGGTTACGACAATACCAAACGGAGACGTCGCGAATGTACACAGCTGCGTTTTGTGTCTTCCTGATTCCCACGTTGTTGACGATTCTTGCGTGGAAAAGATGGAGCCATATCCGAACTGATTCGATGAATCCAAAATGGCGGTTCTATTGCCTGATCGCCTCTTTGACATCTGCTAGTTTGGCCATTCCAATTGGATTAGGTCAGAGCTTTGCATGGCTTCACGCTGGCGGAGATCCGCATGGGATGGGAACACCACCTGGTATCTGGGTGCCCTTGCACCAAGCATTGCTGTCGGTTGTGCTCATTAGCGTTGTGTTCGGCCTGCTCGCTAAAGGACGCGGCCGGTTTGTTGGAATTGCCGCCGCAATTGCTACCTTGATTTCAAACATGATGGTGGTTCTTTTCAATATGGACTGAGTCTGGTACGAGCGGTTGACCGCCCAACTTGCAATTACCGGCCGATCAACAACTGCCGCGGACTCAAGCTACTGAAGAACCCCGGCAGACCGCTTTTAACGCAAAAAGAAATCAGGAAACATGACCACCACCTCACCCACTACCGCCTCCCGCTCCGGCACGGCTCCGGCCATCGCCGCCATCCTTGTGATCAGCGCCGCCGCCTCGCTCTTTCTCTTCTGGCTTATCTATATTCATCCTGCCGCAGCCACGAGCGCCCAATTCGCCTTTCTCCCCGCGCTCAACGCCATCTTCAACGGCCTCGCCGCCATCGCGCTCTCCATCGGTTACACCTTCATCCGCGCCCGGCAAATCCAGCGGCACCGCGCCGCCATGATCACGGCTTTCATCTTTTCCACGCTCTTTCTCGTCAGCTACATTGCGCATCACGCGCTGCATGGCGACGTGCGCTACCCCCTCCACGCCGCCTTCCGCACGTTCTATCTGTGCCTGCTAGCCAGCCACATCGTTCTCGCCGTCGTGGCTTTGCCCCTGATCCTCATCACCTTTTTCTTCTCGCTCTCAGGACGCATCCCGCAGCATCGCCGCATCGCCCGCTGGACGTTTCCGCTATGGCTCTACGTCTCCGTCACCGGCGTCATCACCTACGTCATGCTGCGCCTCGCGCAAGGATCGTAGCGCGTGCTCACGGGAACAGAGTTGTAACTTGAATTGGGTTGCCCCATCCTTCCGGCGCCTTTTGCCGGAAGGGTGGGAACACTGCAAAGATCGAATCGAATGCCCGAACGCCTCACCAACCCGCCCCGCACATCTTCGGATGACGGCACCCGCCAGCTTCTCCAATGGGGTGGCTCCATGGTCGCAACCGGCCTGCTGTGCGTGCTGCTCCTCGTCACCGTGCTCGGCGGCTACTCGCGCCTCGGCGCCAGCACCAACGCCGGCTGGTTCGCGCTCATCGTCGCCCTCATGTGCCTGCCCTTCGGCGCACTGCTCCTCACCCTCGGCCTCGCCAAATGGCTCCGCAACCGCCGCATCGCCCGCATCGGCGATCGAAGAGAATAGCCGCTCCCTCGCGCCCTCAGTCCCTTAGTCCCGAGTCCCTTAGTCCCTGCTTTTCGTCAGCTCCCCGACGCGTCGTCGTCCGCACCCGTAGTGTCGTCCACACTTGCAGTGTCGTCCACCGCCGCAGAATCATCCGCCGCAGCGGTATCGTCTGTCGCGGCAGTATCATCCGCAGGCGCGTCCGCCTCGGGCCCGACTGGGTCGCCGTACTGGCCCTCATCTGCGCTGGCGTCGGCGTTCTCCCCCTCGTTTTGCGCCGCGTCGCCATACACATCGGCAGCCTGCGTATCGCCTGAAGCGGCGTAACTGTCGGCGGTCTGCGCGTCCTGATCGGCGGTCTGCTGGTCCGAACTGGCCCAGCTCTCGTCCAGTTGCGCCGACCAGGTCTCGTCGGTGTTGTCCGGTCCGCCTTCGCCGGCCACAGTCTCCGAGTCCTGATACGCCTGCGTCGCATCGTTCGACGCCGCAGTGTAGTCGCCCGCGCTCACGTCCGCGCTCTCTTGCGCCTCGTCCTGCTGCACCGTTTGCTCGTCCGACTGTGCCTGCGTGCCATCTGTCGGGTCCGCAGTTGGATCGGTCGTCGCGTCCGGGTCCGAAGTTGGGTCCGTCGTTGCATCCGGGTCCGCAGTTGGGTCCGTCGTTGCATCCGGATCCGCAGTTGGATCGGCCGTCGCGTCCGGGTCTGTGCTGCCCGTCGCCGTGCCATCGCCCGTCTCCGGCGAATCGTCCCCCGTCGTCCCGGCTCCTGAGGGGTCCGTCGGGTCCGATACGGTCCATCCACCGTCGCCATCGGGAGAGCCATCGCCTGAGGCAGTCCCCTGCCCTGTCGGGTCAGTCGGATCTGTCGCCGTCCCCGCACCGCCCGCATCCGGATCGACGACCCCTTCCTCCACGACCACCACTTCTTCCACGCCTTCTGTCGCCGTTCCCGCTGCATCCGGCGTGCCGCTGCTCCCCAACGGATCCAGAACCACATCGATAATCTCTTCCGTCACCGATCCGGAATCTGAAGTGGTCACGGTCTCTCCTGTGCTCGCGCCCGTCCCGCTCGCCGCACTGGTTCCCGCGGTCTCCTCAGGCACAACCACCACAACTTCCTCAACTTCATTTCCCTGGCTGCTGCTATCGTCCGGCATAGCGTATCCTCCCTTTCCTGAATCTCTCGATCATTTCTTCCCGCCCATACGTGCCGGCGGCGTTACTGGTTTTATCGCTGCACCACTCGCGGTCACCGCCGGAGCAGCTGTCTTTGTCACGGCGCCGCTCGCCGTTGCCGGCGGCGCAACCGGCTTTGTCGCTACGCTCACTGGCGTCGCCGGCGCAGCCGCCAATCCCGCCGCCGATCCCACCGCCGGCGTCGCCGCCTTAGGCCGCAACGTCATCACGGTGTGGCATTGAGGGCACCGCACATTCAACATCGTCTTGCCCCGCAGCACTGCAAGCGGAACCCGCATCGCGGCCTGGCACTTATTGCAAATCACGCGGATCGAATCCGCGGGCGCCGGCACAACCGCCGGCTTCGCCGCCGTTGCCTGTCCCGCGTTCGCCTGCGCCGCCGCGCCAACCGGCGCACCCGCTCCAGCCATCGCCGCGCCGGCATTCGGAACCGCCGGCCGCGCCGCGCCATCCGCCGCTCCCGCCTTCGCCGCCCTCACCGTGCCCACACCCAATCCCGGCGTCGCTTGCGTTGCCACCGGCGCCAGCTTCTTGCGCACCGGCTGGATGCTCTGGCTCCAGCGCATCAGCTCCGCCTCCCGCGCCGCCTGCCCCAGCAGCCGCAGCCGCCGCGTGGTGTACATCGACGACGAAGTCGTCATCTCCGAGTAGCGCGTCATCTGGTCGTCGCTCGCGACCTCCTGCTTCATCCACTCCTCGATGTTCACCATCTGCAGCAGCCGCGCCGAGCGGATCGACCACGCCAGCAGCACCCGCCGCGCCAGCGCCTCGTCGCCCAAGGCCATCAATCCCGCGCGGTCCGCGGTAATCTCCGACTGGCGCGCCCACGCCATCAGCGGCAGGTCGATCGCCCCCTGGATCAGCTTCGTGGGATTGATCGCATTGATCAGGCCGTTGGAAAGCAGGCCGGCGTGCACGCTTACATCGCCCGCGATGAACCGCAGCACCGTGTTCCAAAGCGCGTGGCCGGCGCGGCAGTGACCCATCTCGCGCGACAGCACAAACAGCAGCTCGTCGCCGGCAAAATTGATCAGATGCGAGGTGCCCAGCACAATAAATGAGCTGTTCTCCGTGCCGTAGGTGTAGGTGTTCCACATCTGGTCGCCCGAAATGTAGACGTCCGGCATCTTCGGCAGCCCCAGGATGCGCGCCGCCAGCACCGCCTGGTTCCACACATCGGGAAACTGTCGGGGCCCAAGTCGAATGGCATTGAAAGTCGATTCGATCCACGGCCGGCCCACTTTATCCGAAACTGACCGCACCACCGCGTGCAGCGTAGTCAGGCTCTGCAGCTTCGCCATCGCCTGGCCGTCCTGCGCCCACAAAAACACCGACCGGTCCATTTGGTAGCCTGGCGTCAATGGCCGCAGCCATGCGCACGCCGGGCACACAATCTCCGCGGCGCTCAGCCCCGCTCCGTTCCCGCCGCACACTTTGCACGGCGGCTGGCCGGCGGCTGCAAGCGGTACGCCAATCGCTCCAGGCGCAGCTCCCATGGCCACAGGCTGCGGCGTTGCAGCCGCTTCGCCAACCAGCCCACTTCCGCACAGGGTGCAGAATCGTGAACCGGGTACTCCGGGTCCGTGTCCCTGCGGACAAACCAGCGGTCCAACCACCATGCCGGCCATGGGCTCTCCTTCTTCCCCGTGCGCGGATGCGCGGTTTACACCGTCTGCGCTCTGTGCGCCGCGAATGTTGTTCAGAAATCCTGTGACCCGAGGTTCGTTTCAAAAGGGGGGAGCAAAATTGCCGCAATTATAGCCAACCGGCTCTACAGAAACAATGAATACCTGCAAACCAATTTGAATCTCCGGTGAAAGCGCCCAACTTCTCAGCTTCCCTCACGCATTCACTCCTTCGCTTTCTTTCACGCCTTTCACTCGCCCATAAACACAAAAGCGCCCAACCCAGTCGTCCCCCGACTCTGAGTTGGGCGCCCAAGGTACCCGAGTCACCGATCCAGACCCGGGCAACCTCTTCAGCTTTCTCCCACCCGCGAGGTCGCACTCTGCCAACGGCACTTACGCCGCCAGCTCCGCAAACCCCGCTGACTCGCTGTCTACATCCCGCTCGGCGCGTTCCCCTCCGGACGCACCACACGATAGAAGTCTCCGCCCTTAGACCAAACCAGCAGCAGAATGTCCTTGCCATTGGGTGCAGCATGAACCATTTCGATGGCGTTGGCGGCGCTGTCGACCGGCTTACGGTTGACTTCAAGAATCACGTCGCCGGGGGCCAGACCGGCATCGTCCGCCGGGCTCCCGGGACGCACGTCCTGAATGGCCGCGCCGTGCACCTGTTCCGGAACATTCAACTGTTGCCGCACGTCAGGTGTGAGGTCAGCGAGCGCCAGGCCGAGCTTGCCGTTGTTTCCTTGCCCATTGCCGCCATTGCTGGCATCTTCGGTGTTCTGGTTGTGGAACTCGCCCACCGCGAAACGCAAGGTTTCGGGCTTGCCGTCGCGCAGAATACCCAGTTCGATCGCCGTTCCCGGCATCATTTCGCTTACCGCAACCTGCAGAGCGCTGCCGTTCACGATCCTGTGGCCGTTGAGCTCGCGCAACACATCGCCGCGCTCCAGGCCTCCGTGGCTGGCGGGCGAGCCGGGAACTACTTCGCTGATGACGGCGCCGCTGGCGTCAGGCAGATTGAAGAACTGTGCATTCTCCGGCGTCACGTCGTTCATCGTGATGCCGATGTACCCGTGTTCCACCTTGCCGCTCTTGATGATCTGACCCACTGAGGCTTTCGCAATCTCTGACGGAATCGCAAAGCCCGCGCCCGCAAACGAGCCGCTATTCGAAATGATGAAGGTGTTGATGCCAATCACCTCACCGTGCGCGTCCACCAGCGGCCCGCCGGAGTTGCCGGGATTGATGGCCGCATCCGTCTGGATGAAGTCCCCCGGCTTGCGCGCATCGTCTGTATACGGGTTGGGCCGGTTGAGCGCGCTGATAATGCCCCGCGTCACCGAGAACTGGAAGTAGCCAAACGGGCTGCCGAATGCCAGCACCGTTTCACCCGGGTGCAGTTTGCTCGAATCGCCCCAGGGAACGCTGGGCAGGTCGTGGGCATCGATCTTGATGACGGCCACATCGTTGAGCTTGTCGACACCCACCAGTTTCGCGGTAAACACCCGCCGGTCGTTCAGCGTCACGCGCAGCTCCGTCGCCCCGTCCACCACGTGGTCGTTGGTCACGATGTATCCATCCGGCGAAATGATCACGCCGCTGCCCACTCCGTGCTCAATCTGGGGCTGCGGTTTCATCCCTTGCATGCCCGGCCCACCTTGCCCGAAGAAGAACTGCCGGAATCCCGGCGGCAGGTCTTGAGGGTTGATGCCGCCGAAGTTCTGGCCGTGACCGCCACCGTCGCTTTCGGCTTGCTCGTCCGGTGAAACCCGCGACGTCACTTCGACGTTCACCACGGCTGGCGTAACCCGCGCGGCAACGGCTTCCACCGCGTTATCTAACGCCACCAGAGAAGACACGCTCGAGTCGTCCAGCGGTCCGGCCGCGGCCGCCATCGCCTTGTTGTGGTCGATAAAGAACGCAAAGACAAATAGAAGGGTGGCCAGAATGCCTGCGGGCACTACCAGCCTCTTCACTCTTGCTACTAATAAATTAGTTGTCGAGGACATGTTGATCTCCATTTTGGGTTGAACGTTCTCGTTAGAGTTGGAAAACCAGCCAGCCGCTCTGAGGCAACGGAGCGGGAGGCCGGACAGAGCCTTCTGCACGCGCCGGTTTTGGGCCGGGCGCGGGGCGCGCGGGATACACCGCAAAAATCAGCCGCGTCACTGTGATCTGCGTAACCGTCTGCCCGCCGCTTGAGTCTGCGGCATCGCCAGATTGCGGCAGCGCATTTGCATCCATGCCGTAATCGGAAATCAACCTGGCGCTTCGCGGTGAAGTTTGCACTTCTTCCCACGCCGTCAGCACCACGTACTGCGCCTCTCCGGCGAAGACAGAATGAGCGTCTTGCGCGGCAGGAGCGGGCTGAGCATCCGGCATTTCTACCTTCAGCAGCGCCTCTCGCGGCGCTTCGCTTCTCGACGCCATCTCGCTCTGCGATCTGCCCTCCGGCAAGGCCGATCTCGTTGCGATCCGGTGTGAATAAGCCTGAGTGAACGGCGCAGCGCCGTGCTCCGCTGGCAAAATCGCCTTGGCTTCTACGGCGCGGAAATCGGAGTTGCCGCGTTCGACCGCTGGCTGAACCGATGCGCGATCCCCCTCGCCCGCCTGAGATGCCGAACCGGCCTGCGCCATTTCAGTCTGCACCGTCGCCATCCGCGCGGCGGGAACAAAAGCCACCATCTGCGGGCAACGCGCCAGTTCCACCGACGCAACCAGCAGCCCAAACCCGGCCACGCCCACCAGAGCCCGCGCCGCCATGGGATGAAGCGCCGGTTTACGCGCCAGAATACTGTAGACGCGGCGCACCAGCTCGGAACGGCGCTCGAATGCGCCCAGTGAAAGCGCGTGTGCGCGCCGCCGCGCCAATCCGCGTTCGGCCAGACCGGTGAGGCATTCCGCGTAGGCGCGCGGCGCTTGGGTCCGGCGCACCACGCCCTCGTCGCAAGCCATCTCGCGCTCGCGGCACAGGCGGCTTTCGATCCAGGCCAGCGCGGGGTTCAACGGGAACAGAACCAGGGCCAGCTTCTGGAAGAGATTGGTCCAGTCATCGCGCCGCCGCAGGTGTTCGGCCTCATGCAGAACCACTTGCTCCAGTTCGCCGGGCGTGAGCCGCGCAAAGAGCCATTCGGGAATCAGGACGCGCGGGGCCAGAAAGCCGATGACGCTGGGACGGTCGAGCTTGTCGGTCGTGCAAAGCTCGGCGACTTTACTTGAAGGGCGGCGTCGCGTCGGAGAGGAAGCAGCAAGCAGCGCGCGCAAATCCGCGCCGGCCTCAACTGGTGACGCAGAATTCCACAGCCGGCGCAGGTGCAATGAATGGACGGCAAGGCTCGCCGCCCGCGCCAGCGATGCCACCACCCAAAGCGCGGCAATCGCAAAGGCCCAACGGCTATCGAGCCGGAACCACGGCGTCGGCGCCGATGCGCCGGCCAGCGCGTCGCCCGCGAATCCAGCACCTGCGCCGCGCGCAAGCCAGGGCAGGAACTGCAGACCCACAACCACCGCGAAGGCCGCGGTCCAGATGGCAAAGCGTTGCGCAGCGCCAACATGAATATGGATGCGCTGCATCAGCCAGAGGCAAACCCCGAGAACCAGCGCAATCGCCGCGCCCTGCCAAAGGGCCGCAACCGCCGCGGGAGCAGCGCTCTCGGCAAAAGCAACCAGCCAGCCGCCGGCGCTTTCCAGCGTCGCATGCACTCCATCGGCCATGAGCATCGGGAACATCTATTCCTCGCTCCCCTTTTCAGCACTGGCGCTGCGAATCGCGTCTTTCAGGCGCTCTAACTCTTCGGCGTCGATCTCCTCATCGCCTAAAAGCGATAACACCAGTTGCTCGCGCGAGTTGCCAAAGAATCGGCCGAGCACGTTTCGCACCTCGGAACGGCTCGCCTCGTCCTCGGCAACCGCCGGCCGGTACACGAACGCGCGGCCCTCCTGGCGGTGCTCCACATAGCCCTTCTGTTCGAGGATCCGAATGGTGGTCAGCACCGAGTTGTATGCCAGCGGCTCGCTTTCAGGCAGTGCGGCCACCAGGTCGGTCACGGCCGACTCGCCCCGCCGCCACAGGATCTTCATCAGCCTGAGCTCGGCTTCGGTGAGCGTGTTGGATTTTCTTGGCGGCATCTCTAACCTATTGATTCTTATCGCCTATTGTCTCGGCCGGACTGACTCTTGCATTCCTTTAGACGCAACAACTAAAGGATTAGTTAACAGTTTCCCAAATATTTTTCACTGCGTCAAGCCGACCCGCCAAGCTGGGCCATCATACGAAGCAAACTTGTTGAGCAAACCGATGTCGATCACCCTCGCGCCGGGGGCGCAAAGTTAGTTAGCACCGCGCTTTAGCGTGGGGACCAGGAACAACAAAAGGCCACTAGCCCCGTAGGGGCGGCGCAACTGGACCAAAGGGTCATTCGGGTTCCGTTCTTCCAATTGCCCGGCGTCGCCAAGAGCGAACTCTCCCCGGTCCGCTCTATGCTACGATCCGTGCAAGCGTTCACGGACCTGATTCTCTTAGGCAGAATTGTGAACGGGAGAATGTCTTCCGGCACCGCTCACGGCGAGCGCCTTTCCCGAAGCAGCAGCTCGGAATGCACCTCAGGTTCCGGGCTCACAAGGGGTGGTATGGACGACCAGTTACGGCCTTTGAATCTCGGCGAAATTCTTGATCGCACGGCGCAACTCTACCGGCGCAATTTCTGGCTGTATGTCGGCACGGCGGCGCTGCCTTTGCTGTTTGTCCTGGCCCTCGCCATTCCCATCGGAGCCATCTTCCTAATTCCCGGCGTTGCAAATCGCGGCGTTTGGGACAATACTCCCTCGACGATCATTGCCATCGTTCTTCTTTGTCTCATCGTCCTGCCGGTTTACCTTGCCGTGTACGTTTACTCTTACGCCGGAATCACGCAGGCCACGGTGAGCGTGTACCTCGGCGAGAAACCCACTATTCGCGCCACCCTCAAAAGCGTGCACACCCGTTTCTGGACCTACTTGTGGTACCTGGTGCTCCAGGGGATCATGGCAGCGCTCGTCCCCACGGCCATCGCCATCGCCATCGTCGCGCCGCTCATCTTTCTCATGTCCCGTTCCGGCGATGACATTGGGTCGCGCTTTGCGTTTGGTTTCCTGGTGTTTCTGGTCTTAGTCGCAGTCGTCGGCGTCGTGTGCTGGTTGACGTATAGTTACGCGCTGGGCATGCCCGCGTGCATTGTGGAGAGAAAGACTGCCTGGGAGTCGCTCGTCCGCTCGTGGCGGCTGAGCAAGGGAACGCGCGGCCGCATCTTCGTGACCAATCTACTCGTGGCGGCGCTGGCAGTTGCCATCGGAATGGCCTTGGCCATCCCCGTGCTCATCCTTGTCGCAGTGCTCCCCGCCGCGGGAATAAACGTCGCGCATTCTTCGGCGGCATTTGTGGTCATGGAGATTGTGAGAGTGGCGCTGGATTTTGCCTCGCAGGTGTTGCTGGCGCCAATCTACATGATCGCTTCCGTCCTGTTCTACTACGACCAGCGCATCCGCAAGGAGGGCTTCGACATCGAGTGGATGATGCAGCGCGCGGGCCTCGCGCCACCGCAGCCCCAAAGCGGGTCAGCGGCGATTCTCGGGCTCGCGCAACCCCCGTCCGCGGGATCGCCCGGCGACGCCGCAGGAGGTTTCGGGCCGGTTACGCCGCCTGATAGCGTGGAAGGGCGATGAATTCGACGCGATCCGAACCTGTAGCGCCGGTCTCCAGACCGGCTGTCGCCGGGGTCTCCAGACCCCCGCGGGGCATGCGGCGGTTCAGGATGAGCCATTTTCCCTACCGTCCAAACATACGTCAGAAATGCGGGCCAGCCTCAGTTGCCTTGCTCGCGTTTGCGGCCGTCGTGCCGCATGCACGCGCCCAGCAGTTCCCTTCCAACGCGAGCTGGCGCGATGTGAATCTTGCCGAATACCGCCAGCATCTGCAAGACCTCGACAGCGTGGTTGCCGATTGCCAGGCGCAGATCAAGCTCAAGAAACCTGCGCCTGCCAACAACGCGTGCGATCCCGATCGGGTTGGCCCCAACGATCGCGTGCAAGCTCCGGGATCCCAAGCGCGCGAGGTTCGTTACGACTGGCTGCGGGCTGCACTCACCCTCGCTGGAAAAAATAGTGGCGCTGCGAAGCCCCGTATCGCGAAAGCACCCGCAAGCGGAAAAACCCAATCGCCAAGCGCCAGCGATTTACTCAGCGAAGCGCGCCAGCGCCTCCAGATGGATGAACAGCAGGCCGCAAGCCCGCCCGCGGCCAATCCCGTCTATGCTGCCCAGCGAAAATCGCTCGATACCATTCTGGCCCAGCGCGAATACCAGGGCGTGACCAAGGTTTCGGTCAGGGACCGCGTCCTGGAATGGCTCGGAAACCTCCTCGACAAAATCCTGATGAAGCTCGCGGGCATGGGGGCGCGCGCGCCATGGGCTGCACGCTTGCTCGAGGGCTTGCTGCTGGGCGGAATCTGCATCGCGCTGATCTGGTTTTTCATCCGCATCGAGCGCAGCGCGCGCGTGCGCCTCATTCCCGACGTCGAACCCGGGCCGGGAGCGCCTTCAGCGCGCGAATGGCAAGTGTGGATGAAGGACGCGCAGGCCGCCGCGGCAAACAGTTCGTGGCGCGAGGCCATTCATTCCGTGTATTGGGCCTCGATTGCGCGCCTGGAATCAGGTCGATTGTGGCCGGCCGACCGCGCGCGCACGCCGCGCGAGTACCTCGGTCTGCTGAGCGGCAATGACCCGCGCAAGTCCACGTTAACAGAGCTGACGCGCAGCTTTGAGCGCACATGGTATGGCGGCCGCGACGCCGCGGTTGCCGATTTCAATACCGCGATGGCACTCGCTGCGGAGCTGGGAGTGAAAGCGGAATGAAGCTCTTCGCCTCACTCGACGCCCGCGATCGCAAGCTGCTCATCGGCTGCATGTGCGCAGTGGCCGTGCTCGCAGTGGTCACGGTCATCTTTGCGCGCAACGAAGACCATGACAACAACCCGGTACCCAGCACCTATCGCACGGGCAAGCATGGAGCCCGCGCCGCCTACGAATTGCTCCAGGCCAACGGTTACAACATCGAGCGGTGGGAGCGGCCGCTCAGCGATTTGCCGCCGCTCACCGATGCACAAACCGTGGTGATCTTCGCCGAGCCCAACCCCACCTCGCCCGAAGATCTCAAAGCCGTGAAGAACATCGTTGCCCAGGGCGGGCGCGTGCTGTTCACCGGATGGTCGGGAGGGATTTTGGCGCCCGGCGGAAACACCCTGCCGCCGCTTCAGTTCGAGACCGCCTGCAAGCTCACGCCGCAGGGGCTCGATCCGTTGGCCGCGTCGGGCGAAGTGTGGATGGTTCCCGAGGCCTCCTGGGGAGCGAACCGGCCGCTCGACCGCGTCGAGTACAACTGCGCGGGCTCGCCGGCCGTGGTGGAGTACACCAGCGGCAAGGGCGAGGTGATTTGGTGGGCCAGCTCCACGCCGCTTGAAAATGGCTCCATTCAACGCGCCGACAATCTGAATCTGTTCTTGAATTCCCTCGGCGCGCCCCAGAACCATCATGTCTATTGGGATGAATCGCTGCACGGCGAAGTCTACTCGGACTGGTTCTATGCCAGCGGCGCGGCATTGAACCTGCTCAAAGCGGGACTCCTCGGAATTGCCTTGCTCGTGATCTTCAGCTTCAGCCGCCGGCGCGGGCCCGTGCGCGACCTGCCCGCGCCGCTGCGCGCCACGCCCGTGGAGTTTCTTGAGGCGCTGGGTTCGCTCTACGCCGAGGCCCGCGCTTCGGCAACCTCTGTGGAGCTTGCCTACGAGCGCTTCCGCCGTCGCATGGCTGACCTGTGCGGACTTCAGGGAGCGAAGATGAGCGCAGAGGAGCTGGGCTTTGCTCTGCGTCGGCGCTTCCCTCAGGCTCCCGATAAGCTTGAGAAGGATTTGGCGGAGTGCGAGCAAGCCATCGGCAGCGACGCCCTGCAGCCCAGGAAAGCGCTGGCACTGGTCCAGACTCTCAGCCGCCACGGCGAAGCCTTGGATCGAGCGGCAAGAGTGAGAATCTACGATTGAAAATGAATCCGGAATCGGAAAGAACAGCAGGACAGTAAGCAAGGAGATCGGAATGAGCGAAGATAATTCGTTGCAACCAGACGCGCAGACGCCAGGCACAACCCTCAAGGCCACGCAGGAGCTGCTGACCCGTGCGCGCGCGGAGCTGGGACGCGTGATTGCCGGGCAAAGCGAAGTCATCGGCGAAGTGCTTGTGGCCGTGCTCACGCAAGGTCATGCACTCCTCGAAGGCGTGCCGGGAATTGCTAAGACGCTGATCGTGAAATCGGTGGGCCGGCTCCTGGGACTCACCTTCCAGCGCGTCCAGGGAACCCCCGACCTGATGCCCGCCGACATTCTGGGCACCACCATCTTCCGTCCCGGGGCCCCCACGGACGGGTCTTCGTCCGTGGGGTGGAAATCGGGCTCCGATGCCTTCACATTTCACGCCGGCCCGGTGTTCACCGACCTCCTGCTGGTCGACGAAATCAACCGTATGCCTCCGCGCACCCAGGCCGCGCTGCTCGAGTGCATGGAAGAGCGCCAGGTGACCAGCGACGGCGTCGCGCGGCAGTTGCCCCAATGGTTCACAGTCTTCGCGACTCAAAATCCCATCGACTTCGAGGGCACCTATCCGCTTCCCGAAGCGCAACTCGACCGCTTTCTGCTCAAGATCAAGGTGCGCTATCCCGCCGCGGACGAAGAGCGGCAGATGCTGGAGCGGCATCACGGCACCAGCGTAAACCTGCTCGACGACGCAAAGATTCAGCCGCTCGCCGCCGAACTCCTCGAGGCCGCGCGCAACGAAATTCGCGCCATCCGCGTGGAAGCGGACCTTTACGGCTACATCCTCGATCTGGTGCGCCGCACGCGCGAGTGGCCCATGCTGGCGTTGGGCGCAAGTCCCCGCGCCGCCATCTGTCTGTTGCGCGTGGCCCAGGCCTTCGCGGCCTTTGAAGACCGGGACTACGTGATTCCCGACGATGTAAAACGCGCCGTGTTGCCCGTGCTGCGCCATCGCATCCTGCTCAAGCCGGAGGCAGAGTTGGAGGGCCTCGATGCCGATCGCGTGCTGAACGACGTGGTCGCGGCGGTCGCGGTGCCGCGGGCCTCGGTTGCTTAAATGATCTCTGCTTCGCTCCATCCCGAACCCGTGCGTGCGGCTTGCAAGCCGCGCGGCCGCTTTGCGTTCGGTCTCACGCCGCGCACCATCTGGCTGCTGGTTGCGGGCCTGGCGCTGGCCTTGCCGGGATTCTTCTCCGCGCGTCTCGCCTACGGCATGCTGGTGTGGGACGCGCTCGTGCTTCTCGCCGTACTGTGGGACAGCATGCGACTGCCCGCTCCGCAATCCATCACCGTGGAGCGCTCCTGGAGCAACGCGCCCTCTCTCTCCAGCCCCACCGAAATCGAAATCGCCGTAAAGCAGAACGGCGGAACGATTCTGGATTGCCGCATCGTCGACGACCTGCCTGAAGCGCTGGTCGCCGTGCCCTCTACAAGGAGTCTGCGCGCCTACCCGCGCGTGCGGGCCGCTCTGCGCTACAAAATCGATCCGCTTCAGCGCGGCGATGTCACCACGGGATCGGTGTATCTGCGTTACCGTTCGGTCCTCGGCCTCATCGATAAATGGGCCATGGCCCCGCTCCAGCAGACCGTGCGCGTGTATCCCGCGCTCCGCCAAGGTGAGGATCAGGAAATCTTTCTCGCGCGCGGCCGTCAAATCGATTTGCAGTTGCGCCAGGTGCGCGAACGCGGGCTGGGCCGCGACTTCGAGAGCCTCCGCGAGTATCTCGAAGGCGACGACCTGCGCGACATTTGCTGGACGGCCACCGCGCGGCGCGGGCAATTGATCACGCGTCGCTACCAGACCGAGCGCAGCCAGGCGGTGTGGATCGTTCTCGACGCCGGGCGCCTCTTGCAAGGCCGCATCCTGCGCGACACCGATGACCAGGAGCGGCGCGGTTTTTCGAAGCTGGATTACGCCTGCTCCACCGCGGTCGCTCTGGCGCAACTCGCGCTCTACTCCGGCGATCGCGTGGGTCTGCTCGTCTACGGCCAGCACGTGCAGCAGCGCGTATTGCCCGGCCGCGGCCCCGCGCACTTGCGCCTCATTGTCGAAGCGCTGGCCCAGGCGCGTGCCGAAACCAGCGAAGCCGATCACCTGCGCGCCACGGCCACGTTGAACCGCTGGCAGCCGCGCCGCGCGCTGATTTTGTGGATCACCGACTTGGCGGAAACCGCCATGCGCCCCGAAGTGATTGACGGCGCCATGCAACTCTTGCGGCGTCATGTGTTGCTGTTTGTGGCCATGGCCCAGCCCGACGTAGAGGCGATTGCCAAAGGCCGTCCGAAGAATGTCGAGCAGATGTTCCGTGCGTCGGCGGCCCAGGAACTGGTGATGCGCCGCGAACTGCTATTGGCGCGGCTCCGCGATCAGGGCGCTCTCACCCTCGACCTCGATCCCGATCAACTCACCTCGGCGGTCCTCAACCAGTATTTAAAGGTGAAAGAGCGGGCGATGGTCTAGCGCCCTGAAAACAGCCACGGCCTGTGCAATCTCTCCGTTGACAGAATCCGCAAAAGTGTGTAGTTTATAAACTACGATCGCGAATGATCTAACTTAAGCAGACCGAAACCTTCCGTAGATGGCGAACCAGGCTCCGTGACCAGCGCGCGCGTGCGTTGATCGCGTCTCGCCTGGATCGGCTTGCGTTTGGAAACGCCGGCGATGTGCGGCCGGCGGGCGAAGGCGTCAGCGAACTGCGGATCGACTACGGCCCGGTTACCGGGTTTATTTCCAGCAACGCGGAACGACAATCGCAATTTTGTTGTGCGGTGGAGACAAAAGCACGCAGGATCGTGACATTAGAACGGCGAAACGCCTCGCAAAGGAATGGAGCGAAACAGATGGCTAAGAAGCTGAAGAACTACGATCCGGCGGAAGATCTGACATCGAAAGAGGCGATTGCAATCTTTCTGGCGGAAGCGCTCAAAACCAACGACGCCGCCTATATCGCTCATGCCCTGGGAGTAGCTGCACGCGCCAAAGGAATGTCGCAAATCGCGGGCCAGACCGGCCTGTCCCGCGAACAGCTCTACCGTTCGTTCAGCGCCGATGGAAATCCCACACTCAAGACCACCTTGGCGGTTGTGAGAGCTCTCGGCATCGAGCTCACCGCAAAGACTCCGAAGGCTGCCTGACGCCCCCCACCGGCCGAAACAACCACACCAGCAGCAACGTGAATAGCGTCCCGCCCACCGTGAACTTGAGCCACACATGCGCCGCGGAGGGCGAGAAAAATCCCTCGAGCGTCCCGGCAACAATTAGCAGCGGAATCGTGCCCGCAACCATGCGTGTGGCCTCCACGCCCGCCAAGGCGATGGAGTCGCGCCAGCGATAGAGGCCCGGAAACACCACGCCGCGTCCCAGGCGCAGGCCGGCTGCCCCGGCAAGAACGATCGAGGGCAGCTCCAGCGAGCCGTGCGGCGCCACAAAGCTCCACAAGTCCACCGCCATGCCGTGCTGCGCACAGGCCACGCCCACCACGCCCAGCAGCATCCCATTGTTGAACATGGACAAGATAGCGCCTAAACCGAACACAATACCGCCCGCGAAAGAGATAAAGCACACCGTAATGTTGTTCGTCATGATGGCGCTGCTCGCCGCCGGCTCCACTCCCACAATCGACTCCGTCCACATCTTATGGTGCTCGATCGTGTCCACCATCGCCGGGCCCAGCATGTGGCGCATAAACTGTGGACGCGCCAGCGTGAGCACCGTGCCCAGCGCCCCGCCGGCCAGCAGGATCGCAAGCGACAGCACTACGTAGCGGAACTGGCGCTGCACAATCGCCGGATAGCCGTCATACAAAAAATCGAAGACTCGTCGGAAGCCTTTGCGCCGGCTCGAATAAATGATATGGTGGGCGCGAGCCAATAACTGGTTGACGAGTTCCGCGTAAGCGCGCGCGGTCGAGTCCTGGCGCAGAGTCGACAGGTCGCTGGCCGCTTGCCGGTAGAGAAGCGCGGTTTCGCGCAGTTCCGCTCGCGAAAGCCGCCGCACGCCGCCTTCTGCAGCCTGGTTCAGGAGCCAGCTCAGACGGTCCCAGTACGGGCGGCGCTTTTGCAGCCACTGATTGGAGAGAATGATGGCCATGGACCCGATTGCAGACCAGCTTAACATCGATACCCCGGAACTCGTGTCCATCGAGTTGCCGCTGGCCGGCATTGGCAGCCGCTTCATCGCCGCCATGGTCGATTCTCTCGTCCTCGGCTCGGCGCTCATCCTTCTCATTTTTCTTGCCGCCTACATCATCCCGGCTCTGGGCGCCATCGGTGAAAAAGCCGCAAGTTGGGGCGTCGGCATCTTATTGCTCATCGTCTTTCTGCTGTTCTGGGGCTACTTCGCGCTATCCGAGGCCTTCGGCAACGGACGCACCCTGGGCAAGCGCGTGGCCAGGATTCGCGTCATCCACCAATCGGGCCGCGGCATCAATTTTGTCGAAGCCCTGGCCCGCAACCTCGTCCGCTACATCGACTTTTTGCCCTTCTGCTACGGGGTCGGAATCGCTGCCATGTTCATGAGCCCGCGATCCCAGCGGCTGGGCGACATGGTCGCGGGAACACTGGTCGTGCGCGATCGCGAGGTGGAAGCGCCGATGTGGGGCGAAAGCACCTCGCGCACGTTAACGGCCGCGGCGCTGGCCCCCCAGTCGCCCATCCCTCCGCCCCATTTGCGCGTGGTGCTGCCCGCGCCGGCCCTGGCCAAACTTACACCGTCAGACCTCGAGGTCCTGGAAGGATTCTTTTCGCGCCGCCTCGACATGGACCTCGCGACGCGCAGCGCGCTGGCCAGTCGCATCGCCTCGGCCCTCTGCGCAAAGTCCGGACTCGCCATCCCTCCGGAAACCAGCGTGGAAACTTTCCTTGAAGCCGTTGCGCACCAGTTCCGAGAGCTGGGGCGGATGAGTTGAAGCCCTGCGCAAGAAACACCCCCAAGAAACGTCCTCTCCCGCTCCCGTCCAGCGCAAACCCTCACCTTAAGGCTCTCTCATGCGTCTGACATATAATGACCACGACCTTCCGGGGATTCCATCGATGCGCCGCTATTCTTTTTTGACGCTGCTGCTCGTGCTGGGCGCAGGCCTTTGCGCGGCCGCCCAATCGGTTTCGCCGGTTTTGCAGGCCATGCAAACCGAGCTGGACCGCTCCATGCAAAAACTCAAGACGCAGCCCGTCCCGCCCTACTTCCTGAGCTACGAAATCATCGACACCCACAGCTATACCGTGACCGCGGCCTTCGGCAAACTCACGCGCAGCGGTGAGAGCCATCGCCGCCAGCTCGACATCGACATGCGCGTAGGCGATTACGCCATGGACAATTCGCATGAGATTCGCGGCGGCCTCCCCACCAGCTCGCTTGCCAGTTTCTCCTCCACCACGGTGCCCATCGACAACGACCCGGACGCCATTCGCGCCGTGCTTTGGTACCACACCGACGAGCGCTTTAAGCGCGCCGTCGAGCAGTTGACGCGCGTCAAGACCAATGCACAGGTCGAAGTGGCGCCCGAAGATAAGTCTGATGATTTTTCCCACGAGCAGCCGCAACAGTTCAGCGAACCCCAGCGGGACGTGAAGGTCGACCTCAAGGCCTGGGAAGACAAGATTCGCAAATACACCGCGCCCTTCGCCAAATACTCCAATATCTACGGCGCCCAGGCAATTCTTGAGGTCAGCGCTGAGACGCGCTGGTTCGTGAACTCCGAGGGCTCGCGCATCCAAACCTCGCAGCCCACCTGGCGGCTGTTCCTCGTCGCCAGCACCAAGGCCGACGACGGCATGGAGCTGCCGCGCTATGAATCCTGGCTGGGATTCAGCGAAAAGGACCTTCCCGACGACGCGTCCGTGCTCAAAGCCGTGGAGAATATGATTCGCGATCTTGAAGCGCTGCGTGTGGCTCCCGTGGCCGATCCCTACACGGGCCCGGCCATTCTTTCCGGGCGCGCCAGCGGCGTCTTCTTCCACGAAATCTTCGGCCATCGTGTCGAAGGCCATCGGCAAAAGTGGGCCAACGAGGCGCAGACCTTCAAGAAAATGATCGGCCAGGAAGTGCTGCCCAAAGATTTTTCCGTCTACTTCGATCCCACGGTCGAGCGCATGGCCGGAACGGCGCTCGCGGGCTACTACCTTTATGACAACCAGGGCGTAAAGGCGCGTCGCGTGGACGTGGTGGATGACGGCGTGCTGAAAACATTTCTCATGTCGCGCACGCCCATCGAAGGCATTCCGCAATCCAACGGTCACGGGCGTGCGCAGGCAGGCTTCGCGCCGGTGGCAAGGCAATCGAACCTGATCGTGCAGGTTGCGCAGTCCTCGGTCAAACCCGATTTGAAGAAGCTGCTCATTGAAGAAGTCAAGAAGCAGGGTTTGCCTTACGGCCTTTACTTTGCCGACATCTCCGGCGGATTCACCTTCACCGGACGCACCGTGCCCAACGCCTTCAACGTGATGCCCCTTGTGGTCTACCGCATCTATCCCGACGGGCGCGAAGAATTGGTGCGCGGCGTCGACCTCATCGGCACCCCGCTCACCACCTTCAGCAAGATCGAGGCCGCCGACAATCATGCGGAGGTCTTCAACGGCATTTGCGGCGCGGAGTCCGGTGGCGTTCCCGTCTCGGCAGTTTCGCCGGCCATCTTGATTTCCCAAATCGAAGTGCAGAAAAAACAGAAATCGCAGGAACGGCCGCCCATTTTGCCCGCGCCGTTTGCGCAAAAGTGAGACCCGCGATGCTGAAGCAAATGAAGATTGCCGTTGTTTCCCTGCTGCTCGCCGCTCTCGCCGCCGCACTCCCCGCGCGAGCCCAGGACGACGTCGTCATGAAGGCCATGCGCGACGAGCTCGACCGCTCCATGAAGCAGTTGCAGCTCGAAGATCTTGAAAAGCCCTACTTCATCGCCTATCGCGTGGTCGATTCGGAAAGCACAGGCGTCTCGGCCAGCTTCGGCGCGCTCGACTCCAGCAGTCAGGGCCGTTCGCGGCGCATCACCGTGGAAGTCCGCGTGGGCAGCTACCAGCTCGACAACACAAATTTCTTTTCCTTCAACTTCAATATGTCGAGCATGGTGCAAGCCTTCAACGGCACCGCGGAGCTTCCGCTCGACGACGATTACAATGAGCTGCGGCGGCAGATCTGGCTGGTCACCGATTCCGCGTACAAGAAAGCCGTCGAAGACCTCGCCAAGAAACGCGCGGCTCTCGAAAACAAGGTCGACACCGATAGGATTCCCGACTTCTCCAGGGAAACTCCCACGCAAACCGCCATCACAGCTGCGCCCATTCACGTGGATCGCGCGCAATGGGAGACCGAGGCGCGCAATCTTTCCGCGCTCTTCCGCGCCATGCCGGATATCTACACCTCGAGCGTCAGTTTTTCCGCCGTGAATTCCAACGTGCGCTATGTGAACAGCGAAGGCACCCGGTACACGCGACAGGAGCCCCGCGTCACCTTCAACGCCCACGCCAACACCCAGGCTGCGGACGGCGCTCCGCTTGAGGATTCGATGTTTCTTTACGCGTCGTCGCTCGATGCACTGCCTGACAGCGACGCATTGGCGACGCGCGTGCGTGCGCTCGGCCAGCACCTGCAAGATCTCCGCGCGTCGGCAGAAATTCAAAATTACAACGGCCCGGTTCTGGCGGAGGGCGATGCCGCGGCGCAGCTCTTCCGGATGATCTTCTTGCCCAACCTGCTGGGCGTGCGCCGGCCCATGATGGATTCGGCGCTGAGCGCGTTGGGCGCGCGCGCCGGCATTTCGGCGGATAATCCCTTCCTCGACAAAATTGGCGGGCGCGTGCTGCCGGACTTTCTCAGCGTCACCGACAATCCCACGCTCGCGGAGCTGAACGGCAAGCCGCTGGCCGGAACCTGCAAGGTGGATGAGGACGGCGTGCCCACGCGCCAAACCCTTCTCGTCGACAAAGGCATTTTGAAGACGCTGCTCACCACGCGCGATCCGGTGCGCGGCATCGAGCACAGCAGCGGAAGCCGCCACGACGGCCAGGCCGCGCCCTCAAACGTGATTGTCACCGCGGACAACGGCTTGAGCCAGGACGATCTCCACGCTAAGTTTCTTGCCCTGCTCAAGCAGGAGAACAAGGACTACGGCATCGTGCTGCGCCGCATGAGAACCTCCGGGCAGCCGGTGATGGCGTTCAAAATGTACCAGGACGGGCACGAAGAATTGATTCACGGCGTGCAGCTTTCGGGCCTGAATGCCGCCGCATTCAAGGACATCGTCGCGGCCTCGAAGGAACAGAACATGCTCACTGTGGAATTTCGTCCTGAGTCCCTGATGAGCATCCTGTCGCCCGGCGACGAGGGTTTCGCGCCCGTCACGCTGGCCGTCCCCTCGCTGCTCTTCGACGACGTCACGGTGCGAAAGGTCCGCGGCGAAACTTCCAAGCCGCCCATCGTCCCCTCGCCCCTGGCCGGAGAGAATTAGCAACTCCGGAGGGAGCAGGGGGCTTTAGCCCCGGCGCAGCCATTCCCCTCCAGCGCATCTACCCCTGCGCCCAACCGCACGCAATCCGCACCCGTATATTAAGATGCTTCCAGTACACGCGCGGCGCCGCGCGACGATCTTTCGAGCAACAACCGGCCGAAGACCGGTTTGGAACAGGAGAGCAAGAACATGGCCAAAAGCGTCAATAAAGTTTTTCTTCTGGGAAATGTGGGCAAGGACCCTGAAATCCGCTCCACCGGCGGCGGCACCATGGTGGCAAATTTTTCCCTCGCCACCAGCGACCGCTTTCAGGATGCTCAGGGCAACTGGCAGGAACGCACGGAATGGCACAATCTGGTCGCGTTCAAGCGCCTGGCAGAGATCGTGCGCGACTATGTGAAGAAGGGCTCGAAGCTCTTCATCGAGGGCAAAATCCAGACCCGCAGTTGGGACGACAAGGAAACCGGCGTCAAGAAGTACCGCACCGAGATCATTGTGAACGATCTGTCGCTGCTTTCGGGCCGTGAGGATGGCGGCGGCTACAACCGCTCATCGAATGCGTCGTCCAATATGGATCAGCGGCAACCCGCGGGCGTCGATGACGTCGCGCAGTCAGCCGAAATCTCTGACGACGATATCCCGTTCTAGAAACAGGGCTCGAGGAAACAAGGGACCGGCGAAACCAACGGCTTCTCGCATCTCCAACCCAGCACGATGCGCCGTGCCCCATCCTTTTCCGTTCGCTGCGGCGGACGGAAAAGGGTGGGACAGCACGAACCTCAACGCACCTTGTTCAACCCCGCACGAAAATGGGGTGCCCCATCCGAAGCGCGTTCTTTGCGCTTAGGGTGGGAGAGCACGAACCCAACCCGCCTCAGCGCTCGCATCACGGAGAACCCCCATGAAAACAATCTTCGTTGTCGCCCTCCTCGCCTCTTGCCTTGCCCTGCCCGCGCAGGAGACGCGCCGCGAGGTCACGCACGCCACGGGAAATCCCGCCATCGATTCCAAGCCCAACAGCCCCGAAGTGCCCGATGTCTTTGCCGTCAGCGGGCATCTCGAACGCATCGTCGTGCTGCGCTTCAAGTTCGGCGCCGATCTGCTGGCCGGTCTCCAAAAAATGATCGATCAGGAGAAAATCAAGAACGCCGTGATACTTTCCGGATTCGGCTCCGTGCGCGGCTACCAGATTCATCAGGTCTCGAACCGCGACATGCCCTCGAAGAACATCTTCATCAAGAATCCCACCGCGCCCGCCGACATCATCGGCATGAGCGGCATGGTCATGAACGGCCACATTCATCCGCACATCGTGCTCGCCAATGCCGACAAGGCCTTCGGCGGCCACATCGAGCCCGAGACCACGGTCTTCACCTTCGCCGTGGTAACGCTCGCCGTGCTCGACGACTCCATCGACATGAGCCGCTTCGACGACTCCAGCTTCCGCTAGTGTGACGAGTCGCGTGATCAGTCGCGTGATCAGTGGACAGTTGGCGTTCAAAATGAATTGTCATCCTGAGCGAAGTCCGCCGCGGCGGACGTAGTCGAAGGACCTGCGGCTGTCTTTCCGTGGGCTTCAGATTCTCTGCACTCGAACAGGCTGCATAACCGGTGTCGTGAAAGGGCACGACTTCACAGCTTGCTGAAAAACTCAACCAAAGGGGCCTTGTAACAAGGGCACGGCTTTACAGGCTGTTACGAAACTCAAAATCGAGGCCACATTTTGGGTCCGATCATCTTGCCGAACCCAACATCTTGTGGTGAATTTTGAAATTCCTCGAGTTTCGTAACAGACTGTTTAGCCGGGCCGATAAAGTCAGCAGAATGAGTTGGGCTTCAGCCCCTGCCAAATGATCCTTGGCTGAATTCGCTTCTTATTCGCACTTTTTCCGCAAGCTGTTCAGTCGTACCGCAAAGGCCGCATAAAAATGGGGGCTTTAGCCCCTGAGGCGCGATTCTCCATCGACATAGGGCATTGATGCAACCAGCTCTAGCCCGTTGCTCCCTCGCTCCCTGCCGGGGCCCCCGGCGGCCTTGCCGCTGGGGTGGCTTGCTCCCTTGCTCCCTGTTTTCCCATCGGATCATTCTCCCGATCCGTCACGTCCGCCAGCGCCGCCAACCTCTCCGCCAACTCCTCCGTCCAGCAACCTTCCGGCGCGCGCCAGCGCCAATTCCCCTGCGCAACCGCGGGCGTGTTCATGCGCGCCTCCGAACCTAGTTCCAGCAGGTCCTGCGCCGGCGCTATGGCGATCTCGGCCACGCTGCCCTGCGCCGCGCGCATCAGCGGCCACGCGGGACGCCCACTCACCGGCCCCACCAGCGCCTCCACCGCCGCGCGTTCCTTTTCATTTGCGCTATTCCACCAGCCTTGCGTAGTGTCGTTGTCGTGCGTGCCCGTGTACGCCACCGTCGCAGGCACAAACTGCTGCGGCAGGTGCATGTGCGCGCCCTTGTCGCTGAATCCGAACTGCAGCACCTTCATGCCTGGCATGCCCAGCTCCAGACGCAGCGCCTCCACTTCCGGCGTGATCAGGCCCAGATCCTCAGCCACCAGCGGCAGCGGTCCCAGCGCTGCTTCCAGCGCCTGGAAAAGCGCGAGCCCCGGCGCCTTGACCCACTCACCTTTCACCGCCGTCTCTTCCTCGGCAGGAATCGCCCAGTACGCTTCAAATCCGCGGAAGTGGTCGAGCCGCACAATATCGTAGATCTCCACGGCGCGCCGGATGCGCTCAATCCACCAGTCGAAACCGCGCTCGGCCAGCACATCCCAGCGATAAAGCGGGTTGCCCCAGCGCTGGCCCGTGGCGGAAAAGTAGTCGGGCGGCACGCCGGCAATCCGGATCGGCTTCAGGTCTTTGTCGAGTTCGAAAATCTCCGGGTGCACCCAGACGTCGGCCGAATCCATGTTCACGAAAATCGCCACGTCGCCCACGATCCGAATCGCGCTGCGTGCGGCAACTTCTTTGAGAACGTTCCACTGCTGCGCAAACGCAAATTGCAGCACCTTCTCGATCGTGCGTTCGCGCCCGTGTTCGGCTGCGGCCGCGGCCAGAGCCTGTGCATCGCGGCGTCGCAGCGGCTCGGGCCACTCCGTCCACGCGCCGGTCGAGTAGGCGCGGCGCAGTACCGCGTAAAGCGCGTAATCGTCGAGCCACGCAGCCTGGTCTTGGCAAAACGATTCAAAATCCGCCCACTGCTCGGCCAGTGCGGGCTCGTCCAGTGCGCGATCCAGAAAATTTCCCGCGGCCTCGTAGAGCGGCGGAAATTTTCGCGCTTCCACTTCCTCAAAATTCACCGCTCCCGAGCCGCCGTGCGATCCGGCAATGCGCTCGGCGTCGATCCAACCCCAATCGCGAACAACCTCCAGGCTGATCAGCGCGGGGTTCCCCGCGAATGCCGAAGACCCCGCGTAAGGCGAGTTGCCGTATCCCGTGGGGCACAGCGGCAGAACCTGCCAGATATGCTGTTTGGCGCGCGCCAGAAAAGCCACAAACTCGTGCGCGGCCGGACCCAGATCGCCAATGCCGCCATAAGAAGGCAGCGAACTGATGTGCAGCAGGACTCCCGACGAACGCTGAAACTCCATAACGTCATTATTACGGATGGATGGGGCCCCCGGCAGAATGCCGCCCAATCTGAGACACTGGAATGCGCGCCCCCACGCAGCCTGTTGATCGATTTCCGAGTCAAGGGAGCTTCCGTTGAAGATCCGCAATCCCTTCTCCCGCCTTTGCCTTTTTGCTTCGATTTCGATTCTGGCCGTTCTCTCGACCCCGCTCGCCGCGGCCGCTTCCGCTCCGCAGCCTGTCACGCTCTCCGCCGGCTGGATGCTCCAGGACGTGGCCAAAGTCCCGCAAGCGGGTGCTCTGGTCGCAACCACGAGCTTCGATGCGCGGGGCTGGTACGCGGCCACGGTTCCGGGCACCGTGCTCACCTCGCTCGTCAACGATCGCGTCTATCCCGAGCCGCTGTACGGCGAGAACGAGCGCCCCGAAATCATTCCCGAGAGCCTGTGCCACACCTCGTACTGGTACCGGACTGTGATCCGCGTCCCGCGCGCCTACCGCGACCATCATGTCTGGCTCAACTTCGACGGCATCAACTACTCGGCCGAAGTGTGGGTGAACGGCGTCAAACTGGGGACCATCCGCGGCGCATTCATCCGCGGCATCTTCGACATCACCGCGCAGGTCAAGCCCGGCCGGCCGGCTGTGGTCGCCGTGCTGGTCGCGCCCGAACCGCATCCCGGCATACCCCACGAGCACACGCTGCGCAACGGCGTTGGCCAAAACGGCGGCATCACCGCCATTGACGGACCCACGTTCCTTTCCACCATCGGCTGGGACTGGCTCAACGCCGTGCGCGACCGCGATACCGGCATCTGGCAAAAAGTGTTTCTCTCCGCAACCGGACCGGTCGTCCTCAAAGATCCTTTGGTCACCACCGATTTGCCATTGCCGCGCACCGACTCCTCCGACGTTGCCGTGCAGGCCACCGTTCAAAACATGAGTGATCAGCCGGTGACAGGTCTGCTCGAAGGGACCATCGAGGACTTTGCCTTCGAGCGCCAGGTCGAGCTCGCTCCGCATAGCACGCAGCAAATCGTCTTCGACGCCAGGACCACGCCCGCGCTGCACATCGACCATCCGCGCCTCTGGTGGCCCAACGGCTACGGCGCGCAGGCAATGTACCGGCTGCACCTCGCCTTCACCATCGGCCGCTCCATCAGCGACGCCGCGGACGTGGACTTCGGCGTCCGCAAAATCACCTATTCAGTTCCGGGAACCGACACGCTCACCATCTCCGTCAACGGTGTGCCCGTCTTCATCCGCGGCGGCGACTGGGGCCTCGACGAAGCCTTGAAGCGCATTCCCCGTGAGCGCCTCGACGCCCAAATTCACATGCATCAACTCGCGCACCTCAACCTGATCCGCAACTGGGTAGGCCAAAGCACAGATGAGGACTTCTACCAGCTGTGCGACAAGTACGGCATCCTCGTGTGGGATGAATTCTTCCAGCCCAACCCGGCAGATGGGCCCGACCCCGCCGATATCGACACCTACGTCGCCAATGTGCGCGACAAGGTGCTCCGTTTCCGCAACCATCCCTCCATCGCGTTGTGGTGCGCGCGCAATGAGGGCTATCCGCCGCCGGAAATCGACGCCGCGCTGCGCAACGTGCTCGCCGAGCTCGAGCCCACGCGCCGCTATCAGCCCAGTTCCACCGACGGCGCCGGCGTGCGCTCGGGTGGACCTTATTCCTGGCGCGCCCCGCGCGACTTTTACACCGTCACCGACGACTACTTCAAAACCGAAACCGGCAGCATGAGCGTGCCCACGCTCGAATCCATCCACGGCATGATGCCCAAAAAAGACTGGGAGACCATCGACGACGACTGGGCCGCCCACGATTTTGCCAAGGGCGCGCAACACGGCGATCGATACCCGGCCATTCTCGCTGGCCGCTATGGCAAAATCGCCAATCTCGCCGACTTTGTGCGCAAGGCGCAGTTAGCCAACTACGAGGCCTTCCGCGCCATGTACGAAGGGCGCAATGCGCAGCTCTTCCATCCCACCACCGCCGTCATCACATGGATGAGCGATCCCGCACAGCCCAGTTTCGTCTGGCAGCTTTATCACTACGATCTCGAACCCAACGCATCGCTCTTCGCCGTCATGCACGCGTCGGAGATGGTGCACATCCAGCTCAACGAGGCCAACGGGCAGGTGCAGGTCATCAATAACCAGCCGGATCCTGTCGCCGATGCCGTGGCGCGCGTCGACGTTTACAATCTCGACGGCACGCTCGCCTACGAGCACGAGATCAAGCTAACGGCCGCGCCCGATGCGGCAACCAATCTCGGCACCGTGGATTTTCCCGCTCATCCTTCGGCGGTGCACTTTCTCAAGCTCGCCCTGCACAGCGCTGCCGGAGAACCCATATCAAGCAACTTCTATTGGCTGGGCCAGCCCGATCATCCCGACGATCTGACGGCGCTCAACGACCTGCCCATGGTCACGTTGACGGCAACGGCAGTGGAACTCGAAGGAAAAATTGCGGGCGAGCGGTTGCTTGCCATCACGCTGCACAATCCCGCGCACAGCATCGCCCTCATGGCGCACGTGCAACTGCGTAGAAAATCCGGCGAGCGCGTCCTGCCGGTCTTTTACAGCGACAACTACGTCACGCTGCTGCCCGATGAAACCAGGACCATCGCCATCGAGGCCGCGCAGAGCGACTTCAAAGGAGAAGATCCGCTCATCGTCCTCGACGGATGGAACGTCACCGTAGCACCGGCCTCATTCGGCCCAGTGTCTGTTGCGCCGAACGTCGACGCGCAGCCGGACCATTGGCCCACGACGGGATTGCCATTCGCCGCCAAGGGCTTGCGATAAACAACTCGAAGGAGGCTTTTCATGCCGAATCAAGCGAGCGAAACGGTTCCGATTTCACCTCATCACGTCGGCGTCGCTGCCGAGGCATTTGCCGCAGGGCAGTTCGCTCGATGCGGTTTCGATGTTTCGGTGCAATACGGCGCGAACCAACCGGAATACGATTTGATGGTTGCGAAAGGAACTAGCCTGCTGAAAGTATCGGTGAAAGGCAGTCAGGATGGAAGCTGGGGCCTCACGCAGAGCTTTCTGGAGCAAGCTGCAAGGAGAAGCGGCAAGAAAACCGATTACCATGGCGCCATCGATATCTGGCTGGAAAGACATGGATCTCGCACCGTGTTTTGTCTAGTGCAATTTGCGGACGTCCCCATTGACCTGTTTCCCAGACTTTACTTAGCTACTCCGAAGGAAGTGGCACAACGCATGCACGAAACGGCCAAAGGGCGCGGCGACACTATTCTTTATGAGAACCGAGAATGGACTTCACGCGCCTATGGAGCTGGCACGGTGGACAAAATCCCTGACCATTGGCGATTCACGCGCGAACGCGTGGAAGAACTACTCGAAAACGACGATGTTAGCGTAACAACATCGCAAACTCTGACTTGAAGACCGAATGAGTGAAGCAAGCCAATCCGCGAAGAACTCTAAGATGCAACAAGGCCCGCAAACCTTCCGGCTGCGGGCCTCATTCGTTCTGCATCAATCCTGCTCTACGTCCCCGGCGTCGGCTGCGGCTTGGCGCTGAAGCGGATCAGGTTGTGCTTCTTGTAGTCGTCCCAAACTCCGCCCATGAACACGCTGAAGGCCTCGTTGCGCTTCTGTTGCAGAAGCCCATCGCGCGTCTGGTCGAAGTTCTTCGCGATCTCGTCGGCAGTCGGCTCCTGCTTGTCGAGAATTTTCACCACCACGCCGGTACGGCCCGCGTTGATGGGGCCGCTGAACGAGCCAACACTCATCTCGAACAACTGCGGAGCCACTTGGCCCACTTCGCCAAAGTCCGGCACCTGTCCGCTCTGGCCCACCAGGTCGCTGGTCTTCACGGTCGCGCCTACGGCCTTGGCAGCCTTGGCAAGATCGTTCATCGCTTTCGCCTTGTCGGCAAGGTCCTTGGTCTTCTGGCTCAGCAACGCAGGCAACTGCTCGTCGCGGTAGTCGTCCAGCACGTGCGTCTTCCAGTCGGCAAAGGCCGGCGCGTGCGCCGCCACAACGCCCGTCACCTGGAAGATCGCGTAGCCTTCGCCCGTCGGCGCGGCCTGCGGCGGATCGCCCTGCTTGGCTTGAAAGGCCTTGGTCAAAAGCTGTGAACTGTCGGGCAACGCGGGAATCACGCCGTCGTGTCCCACCGGCTGCGAAGTCACCAGCTCCAGATGATGCGCCGCCGCGGTCTTCTCCAGGCCGTTCTTGCCCGCCTCCGCGGTCAACTGCTGCGCAAACCGCGTCTCTGCCTGTGCCCCGCCTTCGCGCGTGAGCGTCGCCACAATGTTGGCCTGCACTTCGCTCAACGGCTGCGTGTGCGCGCTCTGCCGCTCTTCCACCTGCACAATGTGGTAGCCGAAGTTGCTCTTCACAATGTCAATCTCGCCGATCTTTTGCGTAAAGATCGCCTTGTCGAACTCCGGCACCATCTTGCCTCGCTGCGCAAATCCCAGTTCGCCGCCCTGGTCTTTGCTGCCCGGGTCGTCGGAGTATTTCTTCGCCAGCTCGGTCCAGCTTCCGCCCGCCTGCAACTGCTTCAGAACGCTCTCCGCCTTGGCCTTGGCCGCGGCGTCGGTCTTGGCGTCCGCGCCTGCCGGCACGCTGATCAGAATATGCCGCGACCGCGCCTGGTCGGGCACCTGGTAATCGCTCAGGTGATCGTTGTAATACTGCTGAATCTGTTGTTGCGAAGGCTGCGGAACGCCTCCCGGAACCTGCTCCTGCGTGAACGCGAAGTACGTAATCTGGCGCTCTTCCGGCACCGCCTGCGCGTATTGCGCGGCGTTCTTCTTGAAGAACGCTTCCAGATCGCTGTCCGAAGGATTGATCGTCTTGCGCAGGTCGTCGGCAGAGATGACCGCATAGTCGAACTTGATCTTGATGTTTTCTTTGAGGTAGCTTTCGCGGACCTCCTGGTCGCTCACCGTCACACCTGCGGTAATCAGAGCCTGCAGCCGGCGCACCGTGATTTCGTCCTTGATCTGGCTCTCAAAGTCGTCCACCGACTCGTGCAGCCGGTCGTCGATCAGTTGCCGATAGGCGTCAGGGCCAATGAATGTGCCGCCTGGATAAAGCACCTGTCCTGTGGGACCGGTGCGCAGGTACTGAAGCACATCCTCGCTCGTGGCGTACACGCCGAGCTTGTGCGCTTCCTGCAAAAGCACCTGCTGCTGCACCATCTCCTGTCCCACTTGCTGTTCAAAGAACTGCACGATCATCGGATTGTCGGCGTACTGCGGGCCCCGCTGGCGCAGCTCGTTCTCCGCCCTCTGCTGCACTTGCGTCTGCGTCACGGTGTCGCCACCCGACAGAATTTTGCTGTACCAGTGCGGGTACACGACCGCGAAGGTATCGGGCGCGGCAGCGCCGGCCCCGGTTAGTCCGGGGATCAGGTATACCACCATGGCGACCGATGCGGCGCCAATCACGACCACGAACAGCGCTTTGGTGATGCGATTGTCTGATTGCAGGAAACGAATCATGGATGGATCTAGACCTTCAACTCTCTACGCGCACTCGAGCTCACATACCGGGCGGCAGCGCCAATTCCACTGCATTCCGATGGCCTTGCGATGCGCAGTTCTCGCTGGTTGCGACTCTGCCATTATAGACGACAGCCAGCCGCGGCCCGCGCGCGCCGTGATGCCGCCACGCCGGCATCCTGCCCCAGAGCTATCACGGCACTCAGCACTGCCAACCCCGTGCATGCCAGCAGCGGGGTAAGAGCTCTCTTCAGCAAGGTACGATTGTTTCCTCGAAGGTCTCAGAATACTACCACTGGGACAAACCGATCGGGCATCCGCCTTGGCGGATGCCCGATGCTGATCCCTGACACCTGAAACCTGACCCCTGCGTTAACGCCAGTAGTACGCTCCGCCCACCAGGAAGTACGGCCGATAGTACGGCGCCGGATATCCGTACGCCGGGCCGTATCCATAGCCGTAATAGGGCGATCCGTAGGGGTAGCCACGGCGGTAAAGCGACGGGCCGCCAGGATACAGACCCTGTGCCAGTCTTGCCGCTTCCTGCGGACTCACCGGCTGCACCGTAATTGGCGCCGCCAAGTGGAAGGTGACCAACGCTTCTGCCGGAATCCAGGCCCGGTAGCCGGGCGAAGCCGCTCCCAATGCCGTGCCGCCAGCCACTCCGGCGCCGGCGCCGATGGCGCAACCTGCGCCGCGGCCCACCGCGCAGCCGATGATGGTGCCGATCACGCCGCCCGTCAATGCGCTGCCCACCGTCTGGCCGGCCTTATTCGGGGCCTTCACCTTGAACTGGTCGCTCACGAGCGGATAATTCCGCCCACCCAGATCGAGTGAAGTCAGCGTGAGCGCCAGCGTGGAACTGCCGCCCATGCTGCCCGAACCCACGTTCTTGTGTTCCGAAATTACGCCGTGCACCACGGCTCCGCGCGGAATCGCCAGCGCGCCCCCCATGGTCACGTCCTGAATCACCAGGAACTGCACCGGCTCGCCGTCCTTGGCCCGCTTGCTATCCACCGGCTCGCTGGTGCGAAGCTGCAGCAGCGTTCCCACTGGCAGCGTTACTGGCCCCGTGGCCGGCGCGTACTGCGGAGCCTGCGGGTACCGCGGCGGATACTGCGAGGACTGCGGGCTCTGGTACTGAGGCCGCGGCTGTGGCGGATAAGCCCCCTGCTGCGGATAAGGCGCTGGCGCCTGATTCACGGCTGCGGGATCGGGCCCCTGTCCCGGAGCCGGTCCCGGAGGCGGAAGTCCCGCCATTTGCTGTTGCGCCTGCGACTGATCGGAGTCCGGCATCTCCTGCGTGTCCGGAGCCGGCATCGGGTTCTGCGCATCCGCACCCGGATTGCCCACCGTCAGGTTGTTGTGCACCTTGGTCACGCCGTTCACGTGCGCGGCGATCGACTCCGCCAGCTGCTTCGACGCATCGCTCGAAACCGTCCCCGAAAGCGTAACTTCACTCTCGATCGTGGCTGCCGTGATCAGGTCGTTCTTCAGTGCCGCCGACGCGTCGAGGGCGTGCACCACATCCATCTCAATCTGTCCGTCGCTGCGCGGCCCCTGCTGAGCCGCCTGCTGACTCTGCGTCTGCCCTGCCGGAGCGCCGTCCTGCGCAAACGCGGCCACGGCACACAGCACGGCTACCCCGGTCCATGCCACGAGCGGTCGAAAGCCCTTCTTCAGCAAGCTGCGATTCATTTTCGATGTCTCCTCTATCGATACGATCGTTCTCAACCCTGAAAAGTTGCGGGAGAACGACTTGCAAAGCCCTTTCCGCGGCTCAATCCGTTAGACGAGCCCGGCCCGGAGCCTGTTACCCGGTATAACCCCATTTTCGGCTAAAAGTTGTCCGCTTTTGACCGCCAGACCCAGCAAGATCCCGGGTGCCTCACATCTCGTCCGCCGCAGCGGATGAAATGTGGCAAAGCACGAGCCCCAACCCATCGCCTTCGACTCAGCACAAAAGCCCCGTGCCCCATCCATTCGCCCGATTTTCGGGCGAATGGGTGGGATAGCACGAACTCCACTGGTACGAATCTACGTAGTCCGAAACCTACCCCAGCGCCGCCGCAACCGCCGCATTCAAAGTATTCAGGCCCGCGGCCACATCGTCTCCCAGATGAACCCGTAGGGCGCGTCGTCCGCGCGACTCCAGCACCGACAGATCCCCCGCCGCCTGGGCGTCGATCACCACCCCAAAACTGTATCGCTGGCCCGGAATTTCCGCGTCTTCGGCGTGCTTTGCGGTGATTTGCAGGAACACGCCCGTGTTCGGCCCGCCTTTGTAATCCTGCCCGGTCGAGTGCAGAAAGCGCGGCCCGAAACCCAGGCAGGTCGCCACGTGTTTGCCGTCGCGCACCCCGTGCCGCATCGCCTGGATCGTCGCCTCGTGCTCGGGGAACATGGGCAGAAACGCCAGCGCCGCAAAGTAGTCGCCCGCGCGCAGTTGATCCAGATGCGCGCGCAGAAAGCCGGTCAACGAATCGTTGGGCGCCATGGCGCGCAGTTGCGCCGCATAGGCCTCCGTCGCGTACAGTTCGATCCCGGCCTCCGATAGCACCGGCTGCCGCTCCGGCAGCTTGCCCGTCTTTTCGTACTCCGTCGTCAGGGCGCGCGTCTCGATCTTCGCTGCCTCCACGTCGGGCTGGTTGAAGGGATTGATGCCCATCACCGAGCCCGCCACCGCTGTGGCAATCTCCCATGTAAAGAACTGGCCGAAAATCTCGTACCGATCTTCGATTTCGATCGTCACCACCGGATGGCCTGCCGCCTCCAGTGCCGCAACCTTGTCGTCCTGGCTCGCGTCCTCGGTGCCTTTCAGCCGCACGTAGGCAAACACCCGGTCCTTGCCGTATACCTCCGGCGCGCCAATGGCTTCGCGATCCACCGGCGTAATGCCCTTGCCCTGTTTGCCGGTCGACTCGGCAATCAGTTGCTCCAGCCACGCGCCCAGGTCGTAAATCTCCGGCGAGGTAAAAATCGTGATCTTGTCGCGTCCGGCATTGGCCGCCGTTCCCAGCAGCAAGCCAAGCTGCACGCCGGGGTTGTTCTGGATCGGCTCTTTTGCGCTGGCCACGCCCTTGGCGGCCTCGTCGAGCAGCTTGCCCACCTTCAGCCCGGCCACGGTAGCCGCCACCACGCCGAAATTCGAGAGCGCCGAGTAGCGCCCCCCGATCTCGGGATCGCCATAAAAGATGTAGCGGAAGCCGTCGTCCTTCGCCACTTGCTCCAGCTTCGAGCCGGGATCGGTAATGGCCACAAAATGGCTGCCCACATCTTCGGCCCCTACTACCCGGCGCACCTGCTCGTAAAAAAACTGCTTCAAAATATTGGGTTCGAGCGTGGTTCCCGATTTGCTGGCCACGATCACCAGTGCCTCGCCCAGGTCTACCGCTTCGCAAGCCGCCAACACCTGCGCCGGATCGGTGGAGTCGACGATGTGCAATGCGGGGAAATCCGGCTGCGGGCCGAAGGTCTTGGCCAGAACCTCAGGACACAGGCTGGAACCGCCCATGCCCAGCAGCAGAGCCGATTTGAAGCCCGCGCTGCGCACGTCGCCGCCCAGCTCGGCCATTGACGCCAGGTCCTTCTGCTGGCGCTCCACAATATCGATCCAGCCCATCCACTGCTCCTCGCCATCGCGGGTCCACAGCGAAGGGTCCTTCTTCCAGAAACGCTCGATCTTGTGGTTGGCTTGCCAGTCGGCGGTAGCCGCATCCACGGCCCCGCGCATCTCAGATGGGATTGCGAATCGAAAGCTCATATGACTATAGATTCTCCCTCAAAAAAGACAGTTGCAGGGCAAAGAATCCAAAAAATGCGCGTCCGCCTGCGCCGTCTGCCCCATCCAAGCCGTATGCCCCATCCAACTGGGTGCTGGTTGCCCCATCCTGAATGCGCTTTTTGCATCTAGGGTGGGATCGCAAAAACCTCAACCCCTCGCTCAGCCTCTGCCGTCCACCAACCTCGACGAGCTAGGAGCTAGTAGCTAGTAGCTAGAAGCTGTCTCACCCCGGCCAATTCGGCGTAATCCGAATCAGATCCAGTTTCTCGCCCGGCGCACCCATATCCTCCAGCACAAACTCCGGCGACGCCGCGGGAACCGCCACAATCCCCCGCGCCGGCAACTCCACCGGCTCGAATCCCGGACCGCTCAGCCGTCCCGCTCCCGCGGTGGCAAACAGGTAGGCCAGCCCCGGCTTCTCATCACTGCGCAGGCTCACGCTTGTCCGGCTGCCCTCCACGGGCACCCGCTCGATGCGGAAATACTCCACATCAATCAGCACAAGGCGATCGGCAAGCGCCTGCGGCGCAACTTTCCCCGCGCGCGTCGCAAGCTTCGTTGCTTCGAGAGATTTTTCAATGTGCAGTTCGCGCCCGCGTCCGTAATCGTACATGCGATAGGTGATGTCGCAGTTCTGCTGCGTCTCCAGCAGAATCGATCCCGGCCAGATGGAGTGAATCGTTCCCGCATCGATATAAATCACGTCGCCCGTCGCGATAGGCACCGCTTTCAGGCTCGCTTCCAGTGTGCCTGCCCGAATTTCTTCCTCAATTTGCTTCAGCGTGGTCCCGGGTTTCACTCCCAGGGCCACCTCTGCCCCGGGTGCGGCGGCGAGCACATACCAGCACTCCGTCTTGCCGCGGGGATCGCCGTATTTCTGCGCCATTTTGTCGTCGGGATGCACCTGCACGCTCAGCTTTTCCCGCGCGAAAATGGTCTTGATCAGCAGTGGCGAATCCGCCGACGGCGCATCCTTGCCCAAGATCGCCTCATGCGCATCCGCAAACAGCGCGGCCAGCCGTTTGCCCGCGTGCGCCCCGGTCGCAATCAGGCAATCGTCGCCCGTCAGCCACACCTCGCCAATGGGATCGCCCTCGGCCACGCGATCGTACCAGGGGCGCAAATCGCGGAACCCCCACACCCGCGCCGTGAATCGAGGTTCGATGCGAAACGGCGCCAGCTCTGCCACAGAATTACCCCTCAAATTAGTCTTCCCGCTCGTGCCATCCCCACTCTAGCAGAGCCATGAATCCGCACATCCATGGAACCGACCGCATAAGTGACGGCTTGAAAGGGCGCGACTTCAGTCGTGCCGCAATAGGAGTGTAAAACTTGGGGCTTTAGCCCCTGCGCGACGTTTTTCAATCGGCCCTGGGAATTTGTGCGACCAGCAGGGAAATGTCTCTGCGTCGGATCTTCCCCGTGCTACTCTCTTTTTGTCATGCGCCGCCATCTTTGTTTGCTCCTTGTAGCCATCTCGGTGTGCGTGGCCGTGCGCCCCGCCGTGTCGCAGAAGTTTCTTCCCAAGTCCATCAAGTTTCAGGGCGATCCGGAGTACAGTGACGCGGAGTTGCTCGCCGCGGCCGGGCTCAAAAAGGGCGTCATCCTTGGCTACGTCGAGATGCAGGATTACTGCAAACGCCTGCTGACCACGGGAGCCTTTTCCGCGGTGGCCTTCAAGTTCGACGGCCAGGACCTGATCTTCCTGCTCACGCCTTCCGCCGATCTGCTTCCCGTCCACCTGGAAAATCTTCCGCTCACGCCCGGCAAGGACCTCGACGCAAAACTGCATGACCAGATCCCGCTCTACCATGGCAAGGTTCCGGCAGATGGCGGAATGACCGATGATGTCGCCGCAGCTCTGGAAAAAATGCTCGCCGCTGAAGGCTTGCAAACCACGGTCGCCGCCACCACCGCCGCCGATCAGTTCACGCACAAGGTTGTTGCGGTCAGCTATTCCATCACTACGCCGCCGGTTCTCATCGGCGTCACGCATCTCGACGGCGTGTCCGGCGCCTTTGACGCCAAAATTCGGGCCGTTCTCGCAGAAGCGGTCAAAAATCCATTCAACACCATGGACTCCGCGGCAAACCTCGAGCGCGCGGTCGAGCAGTTTTACAGCGATCAGGGCTACGCCGCCGCCAAGGTCCAGGTCGCGCGCTCCGGCGATCCCTCCACCACGCCGGAAGCCATTACGGTGCCCTTCACCGTCCAGGTTGAAGAGGGACGGGTTTACACAATCGCCGCAGTTCATCTACCGGCCGAATCGCTGGTGACGCAGAACGAAATTCAAAAACTACTCAATTCGCCGTCTCCGCAGCCCATGGGCGTTAAGGTACGTTCGGTCTGGATTCTGATCGAAACGCGCTATCACAACAAAGGCTATCTCGATTGCAAAGTCACGCCTCACGCCTCCCTCAATGACGCCGACGCCACTGTCAGCTACACCGTCGACGTCGATCCCGGCGCAGTCTACCATCTCGCCTTTGTCAAATTTGAGGGCGTCAGCGACGAACTCCGGAATCGCCTCATTCATTATTGGGAAATGATGCCCGGCGATCCCTTCGACGAGAGCTATGTGGCTAGTTTCATCTTCAAGGTGCAGCAGCAGGACTCCGACCTCCGGCGGTCCCTTGCCGGCATTAAGACCAAATTCGACGTCTCGGCCAATCCCAACACGCACGACGTCAACGTCGTAATTCGGCTGGAATGATAGTCGCCGGCCTCGCTGGCTCTCCGTCCATTTTTCTTCCCTTTGTGTCCGAGCACGAATGGCGCGCGAAGCGCGCGTGTGCCTGGACTGCTTGCCCTGAGCCTGTCGAAGGGGCCAGTCCTTTGTTACTCTTGGCGCAGCATGATCAAACAGACTGCACGGATTGCCGCTGTCCTCCTTCTCTGCTCTCTTTCCTCGCTCGCGCAAAAGAAGGCTTCGCCCACGCATAGGAAGGCTCCGGCGCCCGCAATTCGCTTTCAGGGCGCGCCCCAATACACGCCAGAGGAATTGCTCGCCGCCGCGGGCTTCAAGCCCGGCGTGCGCCTCACGGCTGCCGAGGTAAAAGCCCGCGCCAAACAGCTCAACGATACCGGCCTCTTCGCGGTGGTCAAGTTCAGCAGCGACAGCAAGGGCCTGCTCATCTCTTTGACGCCCTCGAGCCAGCTCTTTCCTTTGCACCTCGATAATCTACCGCTCCAGCCCGGCAAAGATCTTGACGCCAGAATTCACGCGCGCTTCCCGCTCTATCGCGGCCTGGTGCCGGCCAGTGGCTCCCTGCTCGAAGGCATCCGCCAAACATTTGAAGAAATGCTGGAGGCCGAAGGCATCCAGGCCACCGTGAAAGCGGCTCTCACCAGCGATCTGGGTCCGCAAAAAATCACTGCCATCGACTTCACCATCGACTCGCCGGCGGTGCGCATCGGCCCCATCCAGCTTTCCGGCGTTTCGCCCGCCATGCTGGCCAAGGCCGATCTCCTTGCCGCCGGCCAAACCGGGAACCCATTCGATACCGACAATACCGCCATCGGCCTTCGGCACGCCTTCGAGGATCTCTACCAGGACCAGGGTTACGCGGCCGTCCAGGTCGATGTCACCCAAATCCAGCCGCCTCGGATCTCCGGCGCATCCGTCGCGATCCCCTATGCGGTCGCCATCCGCGAAGGCGGAGTCTACAAGCTCGGCTCTATCGCATACCCGGCCGAAGCGCTGGTTCCTCGCTCCGACGTCGAGAAGGTTCTTTCCAAATATCCGGCCGGCTCCGGAAGGCCGCTCGATCTTTTCCTCCTCGCCGTCCGCGACGCCTATCATGCCCGGGGCTATCTCGACTGCTCCATCGTCTCGCACGCCTCGTTCAACGAGGCCACGCACATCGTGAATTACAGCCTCGAAATCGTATCCGGTCCGATCTATCAGATGGGTACAGTCCAATTCGACGGCGCACCCGATGCCATGGCCGCCCGACTCACGCGCCTCTGGAAACTGGCGCCCGGCCAGCCCTTCGACGAAAGCTACGTCTCAACCTTTGCGGCGCGCGCAGAAAAACAGGACCGCTCTCTCGCAAAATGGATGCAAACCGTCATCAACAGCTTCGACGTAAAGCCCGACCCCGCCACGCACCAGGTCAACTGCATCTTCCACTTCGCAAAAGCCGCGCCCAACCCGCACTAGGAATTGCACCCATATCCTTCGGCCCATAGAAAAGGCGATGCTGCAAGCATCGCCCTTCCACGAATGGCGCGCGAAGCGCGCGTCCGCCCGTGCGGCCAGCACCGCGTCCGCCCGTGCGGCCAGCACCGCGCCCGCCCGTGACGGCCAGTCACTCCCATTCGATCGTGCCTGGCGGCTTCGACGTCACGTCGTACACCACGCGGTTGATGCCGCGCACCTCATTCACAATCCGATTCGACATCCGCTTGAGGAGCTCATACGGCAGCGGCGTCCAATCCGCGGTCATGCCGTCTTCCGAGTGCACGGCGCGGATGGCCGCGGTAAATGCATACGTGCGCTGGTCGCCCATCACGCCCACGCTCATCACCGGCAGCAGCACCGCAAAGCTCTGCCAGATCTTGTTGTAGAGTCCGGCCGCCTTGATCTCGGCCACCACGATCTCGTCAGCCTCCTGCAGCAGCGCCACGCGCTCCGGAGTCACCTCGCCCAGGATGCGCACCGCCAGGCCCGGCCCCGGAAACGGCTGCCGGCTCAGGATCTCTTCCGGCATGCCCATGTCGCGCCCGATGCGCCGCACTTCATCCTTGAAAAGATCGCGCAGCGGTTCAATTAATTTCAATTTCATGCGCTCCGGCAGCCCGCCCACGTTGTGGTGACTCTTGATGGTCTGGCTCGGACCCTTCACGCTCGAGGATTCGATGACGTCGGGATAGAGCGTGCCCTGCACCAGCCACTCCACGCCGCCCGTCTCCTCGGCAATGCGCTGCGCCTCCTCCTCGAACACCGCGATGAACTCCGCGCCAATGCGTTTTCTCTTGGTCTCCGGATCGGTCACTCCGGCGAGCTTTTCAAGAAAGCGCGCGCTGGCATTCACGGCGACAATATGCAACCCCAGCTTGTCGCGCAGATTGTCTTGCACGCTTTGGAATTCGTTTTTGCGCAGCACGCCGTTGTTCACAAAAATGCAGGTTAGTTGGCTGCCGATGGCCTTGTGCACCAGCATCGCGGCCACTGAGGAATCCACGCCGCCGGAAAGCCCGCAGATCACGTGACCCGTGCCCACCTGGGCGCGGATCGAGGCCACCGTCGACTCGATGAAATGCGCCGGCGTCCAGTCGCCGCGCGCTCCGCAGATGCGCAGGAAGTTCCCCAGCAGTTGCGGGCCCAGCGGCGTGTGGTGCACTTCGGGATGGAACTGCACCGCCCAGATGCGGCGCTCCTCATTGGCAATTCCCGCCAGAGCATTTTGCGTAACGGCCACGCGGCGAAAGCCCGCCGGCAGCTCCTGCGCCTCGTCGCCGTGGCTCATCCACACTTCAAGGGTGGCCGGCAACCCGGCAAACAACTCCGTCGAGCGGTCTTCAATCTCCACCTCGGCGTGGCCGTACTCGCGTTTGGGCGCAGAGCGCACCTTGCCGCCCAGGTGATGCACGATATAGTGCAGCCCGTAGCACACGCCCAGCGTCGGAATGCCCATGGCCAGCACGCGTGGGTCGGCATCCGGCGCGTCGGCGTCGTACACCGACGACGGCCCGCCCGAAAGAATCAATCCGATAGGTTTGTAGGCTTCGATTTCGCCGAGCGGCGCGGTGCACGGCAGCACCACGGAAAAAACATTCTGCTCGCGGATGCGGCGCGCAATCAGTTGCGTATACTGCGATCCGAAATCGAGGATAACAACGGTCTGGGTGTCCACGCTCCAGTGTGGCAGGGCGCGGGCGAGCATGTAAAGAATGGAAATGTGGATCGAATCTCAGAACTATTCGTAGTGATACCGCGCCTGGAGAAAGTCAATGCGCTCGGCGGTGACACGATACACCAGCCGATGTTCCCGGGTGACCCTTCGGCTCCAGCAACCGGTAAACTCATGCCGCAGAGGCTCGGGCTTGCCGATGCCGCTGAAGGGATCGGCAACGACTGCCTCGACCAGTTCCAGCGTCTTCAGCGCCGCCTTTCGGTCATTTCTGATCCACCAGGCGAGGTCTTCGCGAAACTTTGGCAAGAAGTCGACTCCCCGCTCTGCATTCTTGCTCATCGCCGGGGCAATCCTCCAACTTCAGAATCCAACTACAGGTCCAGGGAGCGGCGCAGTTCCTTCAGAGCTACAGCCGCAGGCTTCCCCTGAATCGCCTTCTTGTCGTTTCTCTTCGATTCCGCAAGCGACTCACGCAGCCGCCTCGCATTCGCCGGCGAACGCAGCAGATACGCCGTCTCCTCCAACCCCGCCAATTCATCGAGCGCGATGAGCGCCACGTCGCCCGCTCCGCGACGCTTCACCACCACGACTTCGCGGTCGTCGACCACGCGGGCAAGATACGAGGCCAGATTCTCACGGAGTTCCGTGTATGACGTCTCGGTTGGCATAGAAAGACCCTCTCCACAAACGTACATATTTCCTGTACGTTTGTCAAATCCCGTAAAGCCGCACCTTACGGCAGCTTTGCCGCCGCTGCTTCCGGGTTCCAGTGGTCCTTCCCCGCCAGAAACACCCGCGGCCCGTACTGCGCAGCCTCCCGCGCCGTCAGTTGGTGCGACCATGCAACCCGCGCCGCCGCATTCGCGCCCGGCCCCTTCGACGCGAACTCCGCATAGTACGCCTGCGGCGTCTCGTTCGTTCTTCCCCACGCGCTCCAACCCCCCGGGATGACGTCCGCGGGCAGCTCCGTATCGATGTACACCACGCGCGCAAATGGCCGCCACGGCCGTCCCAATCCGACAGTGTCGCGCGGCGCACCGGCCGCGATGCCGCTGGTCACTTTGCTGTGGAGGATCACGTAGCCCGTCGTCTGCTCCGGTGACGTGCGCGATTGCGCGGTTAAATAGCCCGGACCATTCGCGTGCAGTTCCGTGTGGTCGAAGACCGCCGCGGCGTTGCCGAAAATAAAGTCCACGCCGCCCTCAATGTAGGAGTCGACATAATACTGCCGTCCGTAATCGGCAAACAGCGTGTCCTGGTGGCCCAGAAACCGGCAGTTCTTGAACACCGCCCGGTCCGCCCTCACTGCCGCCGCCACGGCCTGGCCGGTGTTGCCCGCGGTGTTTTCAAAGGTCAGGTTGTCGGCCTCGAAGCCGTCGCCGTTGATCTCCACCGTCTCCGTAAAAAATGTCCCGCCGGCCTGTTTGGCGTTCAGGCTGTTGGTAATCACCACGTCCGCGGGCGACTTTCCCATGCCCACCAGCGTGATATTGGTGTGGTTCTGCGTCACAATCACCCGCTCGTGGTAAACCCCGGGCGCAATCTCGATATACACGCGGCCGGGCTTGCCATCCGCCCCCTTGCCGGCAAAGGGATGGTGGTCCATCGCCATCTGGATGGTCGGGAACTCGGTCGTCCCCTCTGTTCCGGTCTTCACCTCGGGCGAAACCCGCACGTGCACGTCCTGTGCATGGGCGGCGCCGCGCGCCAGGAGAAACCAACACACCGCCAGAACCCCCACCGCCATCAACCATCGATTCGTCATACGCCTATTCTCTCCCGGCCGGTGGCCCGAATCTTCAGAAAGCGAAATCGCCGCCACATGGGGCCGGGGGTCTCGAATCTGGGACCCGGGAACCACAAACCCTGGCATCTACCGGCTACAGACTACGCGTTCTCCCCCACCCACGGGCCACTCCTTCGCTCTTTCACTCCTTCACTTTTTCACCCGCCGGTCTCCTGAACCGCACTCAGTTCCGTCCCTGGCAAAAATTCCTCAAGACCGTCGCTGACAATTTCACTCCTCGGAACGTCTATACTGCGATTACATTCAGAGAGTGGGTTTGCCCGGCACGAAAGTGGCCGAGGAACGGAAGCAAGGGCGGTGAAGTGTTGGAAATCACGGCTTTTGCCCTGTCCCCAACGGAAACTAGGCATAACCTGCCCTCGCCTTTTACAATTCATCAGGGATTCCATCCCAACCCAGCACTGCTCGGGAACGACCAAACTTGGCGGCGCACGCCTGACCAGGATGAAGGAATAGCATGAGGTTCACGAAATTCGGCAAGGCGCTTTCTATGGGCGTCCTCTCGGCGGGCGTCATCTTTGGCGTAACGTCTTGCGTTGAGAGCTATACGGTTGGCTTTTTGTATGTAACGGGAAACGTGACCGCCTCGACCGGGAGCAACGGCATTATCTCCGGCTATAAGATCGACCACAACACCGGCAGACTGGCCACCATTAACGGCCTGCCCGTCTCTTCAGGCGGCGCCAACCCGGTTCGCGCCGTCCTCACGGTCGGCAGCACGTTCCTCTATGTTCTCAATCGCGGCGTTAACACCGCCGGCAATGGCGACTGCTACACCGCCAATCCCTGCAATAACGCCAACATCACTGAGTTTGCCGTCGGCGGCAATGGCATCTTGACGCCCCAGGAGACCTTCTACACCCAGGGCATCAACCCCTTCCGGCTTATGGTGGACACTACGGGCAGCTATTTGATGGTCCTCGACCACGACGCGCCCGACAGCAATTCCTACACAGGCTTGAAGGCCACCAGCAACAGTTGCTCGGCGGCCCTTGGCACCGGCGTCACTTCCTGCGGCGACATTACGGTCTTCCAGATCAACTCCACCACGGGCCGCTTGTCGCTGGTCGTCAATGCCCCGGTCACTTCAGCCGGCGGCTCCGCGCTCACCTACTTCCCGGTTCCCGCCAACCCCGTCGATTTCGTTCTCAGCGGCGGATACGTCCTCACCCTCACCAATGCGCCGACACCCACCTCCTTCCCGTACACCGGCGGCACCGCGGTCTGGCCGTACGCCTATGCCGCGGGCAGCGGCCAGTTGACCCTCAGCCAGAACAGTGTGCAGCCGCTGTACACCACCACCGCCTCTGGCACACAGGTCGCGATCGCACAGGGCAACGCCATTGTGAATGCCAACAGCGTGATTTACGTGCTCGACAACGAGCCCCTCACCATCACTTCCGGCACTGCGTTTCCCACCGGCCTCTACCCCGGCGGCCAGATTCTGCCCTATACCGCGGGTACCGGCGGCGCGTTGCAGGGCGAACCGAGTGGCGTTTTTCCCATCACCGCCACGTTGGCTAATCCCATCCAGGTCTTGGTAGGCGGGAGCGGAAAGTGGCTGTACGTAGCCAACCAGGGCAACAACACCACCGGAAATAACCCGGAGAGCGGTATCGCCGGGTACAGCATCTTCAACTCGCCTTCCTACGAGTTGCAATTCATTCCCGAACAGCCGTTCGGCTCCGGTTCGGGTCCCCAGTGCATCGTCGAGGACCCCTCGAATCAATTCGTCTACGAAGCCAACGAGTATGACTCCACCATCACGGGACGCACCATCGATCCCAATACCGGCGATCTGAATACCATGCGCTCCACGGAAACCTACACCCTCGAGGGTCAACCGTCATGGTGCCTGATTGACGGGCGCACCGGTTAAAGCCAGGCGGCCTCCGCCAACCCGATTGCGACGGGCTGGCCGGCGCCTCTTGGGAGGTTCCGGAAGCTTCGGAGTCCGCAAGAACATCGTCCAAATCCCGGCTCGGCCGTTCGCTGCTCGCGCCGGGATTTGATCTGAAACCAGATTTTTTCTTGAGGCCCTTGGGTGGCCCTGCTGACGAAAGATGCGCATGAAGTTTTCTAGATCGAGCCAGCTGTTGCTGGTTGCCGCGGCCAGCCTCGCGGCGGCTTCGCTCATTACCGCCTGCGAGACCCTCACCGTGGATTTCGTCTTCGTGGCCAGCAACAAAGCCGCCGGCGCCAACAACTACGGCGAGATCGACGTTTTCGAGATCAACTCCGAGTCCGGCGCCATGCGCCAGATTCCCACCTCGCCGTTTCCTTCTGAAGGCCGCAACCCCGTTGCCCTCGCCGTCTCCGCCGATTACCAGAACCTCTTCGTGGTCAATCAGGACGACAACACCATCGTCCAGTTCGTCATCGGCAGCGATGGCAAGCTCTATCCCTTTAACACCGTCAACACGCCCGGCATCTTCCCGCTGGCCGTCGCCGCCAACAAATCCAACGTCTTCGTGGTCGATACCTACCAGCCGCTTCCGCTCTGCTCCCCGGCCGATCCTTGCTCCGGTTCCATCGCCGTCTACCCGCTCACCGCTGCCACCAGCAGCGCGCCGGTTGGCCTGGGAACGCCTGCCACCAACCCGGCGGTCAGCGCCCAATACTGGCCGCTCACCCTCCCCAGCGCACCATTGCACGTGATCGTGCCCACGGCGGTCAATGTGCTCGCCTCCGGAGCTTATGTTTATGTCACTGCATACGACTCGTCGGTCACGCCTTCCGCGGGCTATGTGTTCGCGTTCTCTGTCGGTTCGGGTGGCGTGCTCACGGCCGTGCCCGGCTCGCCCTTTGCCGCCGGCGTTCAGCCTTCCGCCATCGCCAGCGACGCCAAAAGCTCCTATGTGTACGTCACCGACTCCGTGCGCGGCGACGTGCTCGGCTATTCCGTCAGTTCTGCCACCGGCACTGCCGGTGCGCTCACCGCGTTGAGCGGCAGCCCTTACCCCGCCGGAAACGACCCCAGCGGCGTAGTCGTCGATCCCACGTATGCCTATGTCTACGTCAGCAACGAGACCGATGCCACCGTCACGGCCTATTCCATGTCGAGCGGCGTGCTCGCGCGCCTTGTGAACGGCAGCTTTGCCACCGGCCTCCAGCCCGTCGCCATCGGCATCGATCCCTCGACCAACCACTTTCTCTTCACTGTCAATTTCCTCGGCAATACCGTCTCCGACTTCGAACTGAGCGCGACCGCGGGTACCCTGCTCGACGCCCAGTCCTCGCCCTATGCCACCAGCGTCCAGCCCGTGGCTGCGGCGGCTATTCCACACAACGGCACCGGAAGCGGTATCCAGTCGCAGTGAGAGCGTGCATTCGTCCGGCTCGCGCAACCGAGCCGGTTCTGGCAATACCCCGTATGCGGCTTTTACAATAACCACGGGGCAACGTAAACGAGATTTCTTGAGGGCTCGCATCCAAAGGGCCCACGACGAAGGAAGCGCATGAAGTTCAGTAAATTGAGCCAGCTCGCTCTGGTCTCTGCGGTTGGCCTCATGGTGGCCACACTCCTGACAGCCTGCCAGCTTGTCACCATCGACTTTGTTTACGTGGCCGCCTCGGCCGGCGTTTCTCCCGGCAGCGCGGGCCAGATTTATGGCTACGCCGTCGACGCCGAGTCCGGCGCCATCCGCTCGGCCGTGGCTACCGTCTCCTCCGGTGGAACCAGCCCCGTGGCCATGGCCATGACTTCGGACTACTACAACATCTATGTCGCCAACCAGGGCAATAAAACCGTGGTGCACTTCTCCGTCTCCGATACCGGCACTCTCACGCAGGCCGACTCGGTTACCCTGGCCAATACCCCGGTTTACATGGCGGTGAACTCCGCCAATACCTACCTGTACGTGATCTCGTACGCGCCCTCCAGCACCACCAACACCGCAACGCTGACGGAATATGCCCTCAGCAACGGCACCATCGGCTCGGCCGTGGCTACCGTGACTTTGAGCCTGAATTGCTCCGGTGCCGAGAACAGCCCCAGCTACCCCACCGATACCATCGTGCCCACGGGCGTAGTCGTGCTCGCCAACAACAGCGCCGTGTACGTAACGGCATATGACCAGTCGGCGTATAACCCCGGCGGAAGCACCAGCAGCAACGCCAACCCCGGCTGGGTCTTCGGGCTCGACGTCGGCTCCAGCGGAGCGCTCTCCTCGGCCGGGAACAACTGCCCGATCACCACTTCAACCTACCGGCCTTACGACGTGTATCAGGCCGGCGTCAGGCCCTCCGCGCTGGCGACTGAGCCCACCAGCCGCTTTGTTTTTGTCACCGACTACGCCTCCAATGAGCTCATCGGCTATTCGGTGCTGTCCACCAACGTGCTCAGCTCCATGATTAACGGACCGTTCAGAACCGGCGACGAGCCCACCTCCATCACCATCGATCCGCGCGGCATTTATATGTACGTCACCAACTCGCTGGATAACACGTTGTCGTCCTACTCGATCGCTCTGCCCACCGGCACGCCTTCCACCATCGTCGGCTCGGGCGCCACGTCCGGAAACACCACCAACACCGAACCGGTAGCTGTTACCGTCGAGCCTTCGCTGGGCCGCTTCGTCTACACTGCCAACCATCTCGACAACTCCATCTCCGGCTTCAGGCTCAATCCCAATACCGGCGCTTTGGAGGCCACGCAGGCCACGCCCTACCCCACTGGCGCGCTTCCCACGGCGGTCCTCGCGGTTCCCCATGGCAACCATGCCACGCAATCCATCACTCCATAGGAACCGTGAATCGTGATTGAGTAAGTGAACTGAGTGAAGAAGTGAAACAGCAAAAAGCCCAGCTAAAAGGCTGGGCTTTTTCATGCCTGCAGCAATCTCATCGCGAATTGGGGTGGCTCAAGTCTCGAGGTTGAGATGTGGGAAAACACGAACTCCAAACCGCCCTCTCCCAAACCCCGCACAAAATTCGGTGCCCCATCCTCTCGCGCCTTTTGCGAAAGGGTGGGACAGCACAGCCCCGCCGCGCGCCCATCCAAATCCGCTCTTTGCGTTGAGGACCGGATAGGCTGACTCGCTAACTTGCCGGCTTGCTGACTTGCTCACCGCCCCGCAGAACATTCGTCGCGTGCATCCACTCGCGCAGCTTGCGCTGCGCCGGCTTCTCAATGAAGTAGAGCGCCACCAGCGCCAGCGCGATCAGCAGTACGTAACTGATCCACGGATCGAAACGGCTCAGCCCCACCATATCCAGCACATGCGAATCGTGAATCAGGTGCCACAACACGAAGTGAAGCAAATAGAGACAATAGCTGGCTTCGCCCACAAACACCAGCGGCCGCACGCCCAGAACAGCGGCCAGCGGATTTTTCCCCGCCAATCCCAGAACGATAAAGGCAAACAGCGGCATCAACAACCCGTCGTGGATGATGGCGTAAGGAACCAGCGGCCCCAGGCTGAGGATGCCGTAGATTCCGCCAAATCCGATCAGCCCCAGCCACAGCCGCACCCTGCTCGCGCGCGGAATCAGCCCATCCAGGTTGGCCAGCATCACGCCGAACACAAAACTGAAAATGTGCGAGTAGGGTGTGTATTTCAGCGCCCATAGCCATGGCCCGTAACTCCAGCGGTCGGGATGCGCGATGCCGTCCGGGTTGAAGGCCATGTACAGTGCGCCCGGCGTCAATCCCAGCACCCACACACCCGCCATTTTTGCCACATACGGCCCCACCCGCGCGGGCTTTTTCCCTCGCGCCAGCCAGGGGAAAATGACGTAGTAGAAAGCTTCGGCCGACATGGTCCACGCCGGCGTGTTCAGGAACGTGGCCACAGCCGGAACAAACCCCTGCAGCAGCAACGGCGTCAGCACCACCCCCGTCCAGAACATGGCGTGCGTATGCGTCCCGTATTCCGCCTTCAGGCTCCCCAGGCTCAGCAGCAAACTCAAAAAGTAAATGGGGTAGATGCGGGTAAAGCGCGCCTCCCAGAACCGCTTGCGGTCCAGTTCCCCGTTGCGTGCGCGCTCGTTGTAGTTATAGCCGAGCACAAATCCCGAAAGCAGGATGAAATAGCTCACGGAGATGAACCCGGCGTTGACCACCGGCGCCAGCAGCAGGGGAATGTGAACCGAGCGCGCCATAAAGGGCGCGGGAAAGTAAAAGTTGAAGTTGAACCACTGCGGATTGGAAAAGTGGAAGAGAACAATGTTGATGGCCGCGAAGCAGCGCAGCCCTGTCAAAGCCTTCAGCGGCGCTGGCTTGCGAGTTTCCACGTACAGTTAGACGCTCCGAAGAACCAGGGAATAGGGAGTGGGGAATAGGGACCAGAACAACTCAACTTGATCCCCGGAACGCGGCAAGCAAAGGCAAGAATGGAACGGTTTTCTGATCCCTGATCTCTGTTCCCTGATCCCTGTCTTTTACGCCGTCACCAGCGATCCCACCTTTTCGCCCAGCACCACGCGCCGAATGTTGCCCGGACGGTTCATGTTGAAGATGATCATGGGCAGGTTGTTGTCCTTGCACAGGCTCACCGCCGTCAGGTCCATCACCTTCAGCCCCTGGCGCAGAATGTCCATGTAGGTGATCTCGTCGTATTTCACGGCGTCTTTCACCAGCACCGGATCGGCGTTATATACGCCCTCCACCTTGGTGCCCTTCAGCAGCACATCGGCCTTGATCTCCATGGCGCGCAGGCTGGCCGCCGTGTCGGTGGAGAAGAACGGATTCCCGATGCCCGCCGCAAAAATCACCACGCGGCCCTTTTCCAAATGCCGCACCGCCCTCCGCCGGATGTACGGCTCCGCAATCTGGTTCATGAATACCGCGCTCATCACCCGGCATTGCACGTCGCGCTGCTCCAGAGCGTCCTGCAGGGCCAGTGCGTTGATCACCGTCGAGAGCATGCCCATGTTGTCGGCGCTCACACGGTCCATCTCCTTGGCCTGCGCTTCCACGCCGCGGAAAAAATTCCCGCCGCCCACTGCCACGCCGATTTCCACGCCCAGCGCATGAATCTCCGCGAGCTCGCCGGTAATCTCGGACACCTTCTCGGCATCCAGGCCGAAGCCCCGCTCCCCCGCAAGAGCCTCGCCCGATAGCTTTAATACGATCCGTTTGTACATGCCGTTTCGAGTATCGCATACGGGCCGATGGTCGCGTCTTGCCTGCGTCGCATTTCCCGGCTCCAACGCCCCGCACGGGCTTTCCCAATTCCGGGCTCCCCTTTCGCCCGTCTCAAATCAGGAACCGCCTGCCGCTTTTCTCTCCCCGCCCATATCCCCTCCTCGCAATTCTTCTTAGACTGGGCTCATTCCAAAAGTACTTCTCTCTCCGTTGTTCGACAGGGCTCCATGGTCGTCAAAACCCAGTGCAAAGGCCGCGAGTTTACCGGCGTCGAGATAGGCGCCATCAACGTGCGCCGCTACTTCCCCAGGGAAGCCAACGTCATTGAGCTGCACCTCGACCATCTGCTCATTCAGCTCGGCCTCAAGCCCGATTTCTGGCATGGCCAGACGCAGATTTGCGATCCCCGCCTCTGCGCGTGGCTCGAGTCGAAGAACTTCCACGGCCGTCCCGGCGAAGCGCCCATTCCTCTGGCGCTCATTCCCTCCGGCAAAAACTGCTTCCGCCTCCAGCCCGTCGGCGCGCACACGCGGCCCCGCATCAAGCCCACCCTCGCTCCCATCCACCCCGCCTGACTATCCCTCTCCCTCGCCCTGGCTTTCTCATTCCCTTGCTCCCTTGCTCCCTGCAATTGTTACACTCACATTGGAATGAACTTCACCCAGCTCGAACAGGAAATCGTGCGGCACTTTGCCGCGGGAGCGGCCTCGAGCGGCGACCCGGCGGCCATGAAGGCCTTTCTGGAACTCCGTGCCAGCCTCGAACGCGGTGAAGTGCGCGCCGCCCAGCCCGACCCCGCCTCGCCCACGGGATGGCGCGTCAACGCCTGGGTCAAGCAAGGCATCCTGCTCGGCTTCCGTCTCGGCGCGCTCGAAAGTTCCACCGCCGGCTCGCTCTCATTTGTCGACAAGCACACCTTCCCCGCGCGGCTTTTCTCCGTGGCGGACGGTGTGCGCGTCGTGCCCGGCGGCTCTTCCGTGCGCGCCGGCGCTTACGTGGCGCGCGGCGTCGTCTGCATGCCGCCCATGTACATCAACTCCGGCGCATGGGTCGACGAGGGAACCATGGTCGACTCCCACGCCCTGGTCGGCTCCTGCGCCCAGATCGGCAAACGCGTGCACCTGAGCGCCGCGGCGCAAATCGGCGGCGTCCTCGAGCCGGTCAACGCCAGCCCCGTCATCATTGAAGACGATGTGCTGGTCGGCGGCAACTGCGGCGTCTACGAAGGCACCCTCGTGCGCAAGGGCGCGGTGCTCGCGGCCGGCACCATTCTCACCCGCGGAACTCCCCTTTTCGATCTCGTCAAAGGCGAAGTGCTGCGCGCCGCCGCCGAAACCCCGCTCATCGTTCCCGAGAATGCCGTCGTCGTCCCCGGCTCCCGCGCCGTCGGCAAGGGCAAAGGCCATCCCCAGAGCGAAGCCTGGGGTCTCAGCCTCTACGCCCCCGCCATCGTGAAATACCGCGACGACAAAACCGACCTAAGTACGACCCTCGAAGATTTGTTGCGGTAAGGCCGGCCTGCGGACTTGCTGACTCGCTCCTTGGGCCCCGCCACGGCTCCAAAATCAACCCCCAAAAACGTCATCGCAGACCCCGATGAAAGCGTCTAAGGTGTTGAACGTGTAGTTTTCGCGAGATCTCATGAAAATCAAGTCGACGTTTTGTCTTGTTTTGTCGCTCATCGCTGTGTCTGTGCTCGTGTTTTTCGCAGTGCGCAGCTCCGGCGTAGCACAGCAGCCCTCCGCCCAAAAGCCCATCGCCAACATCAAGGTGCAGGCGCGCGAAGTTCTACTCCCCGTGGTGGTCGAAGACAAGCACGGCGCACTGGTCACCAACCTCGCGGCCAGGGACTTCACACTGACCGAGGATGGCCGCCCGCAGGTCATCAAGAGCTTTACCTCTCAAAGCAATCTGCCTTTCCGCCTCGGCCTGCTGGTTGACACCAGTCGCAGTGTCTCGTCGGCCATGGACGCCGAGCGCAAGGCCGCCGGCAAGTTCATTGACCTCATGCTCCCCACTGATCCGAAGGCCGGTGTCCGGGGCGACCAGGCCTTCCTGATTCACTTTGACCGTGAAGTCGAGCTGCTTGAAGACTTCACCAACTCGCGCGACCGGCTGCATCACGAGCTCGACGGCATGGGGCCAACCTCACAGGAGCGCAACAACCAGGGCCCTGAAAGCAGCGGCGACGATCGCGGCGGAAGTGGCGGCTACGGGCAGCACGGCGGGCACGGCGGCGGAACCCAGCTTTACGACGCGATTTACCTCGCCTCCGACGAGCTCATGAAGCCCAAAGACGGGCGCAAGGCGCTCATCGTTTTCTCTGACGGCGCGGACAGCGGCAGCAAGGAAACCCTCAACGACGCCATCGATGCTGCCGACCGCGCCAACGTGCAGGTCTTTGCCATTTACTTCAAAGGCGAAGAAGAACATTCCTCCAACGGCTTTCCGGGCGGCGGCGGACACCATGGCGGCATGGGCGGCGGAGGCTATCCCGGCGGTGGCGGCGGCTACCCCGGCGGCGGCGGACACCGCGGCGGCAATCCCCGAAGCCAAGCTGGAGTCGACGGCAAGAAAATCATGCAGCAGATCGCCTCACGCACCGGCGGACAGTTCTTCGAGGCCAAAAAGAAGGACAATCTCGACGAGATCTACAACCAGATCGCCGCATCGCTGCGCCAGCAGTATCTGCTCACCTACACGCCCGACAAGGTCGATACCGACGGCGAGTTCCACAAGATCGTCCTCACTACCGACAAGACCGACCTCAACGTGATCACCCGCGAAGGCTACTACGCCCCCACAACGGACAACTGAAACAGGGAGCAACGGGGCGCCGTGCCCCATCCTTTCCGCGTTCTGTGCGGAAAGGGTGGGAAAGCACAAACCTCAACCCTCCTCTCTCCACTCGCATAGACCCCCGTGCCCCATCCTTTCCGCGTTCTGTGCGGAAAGGGTGGGACACCACGAAGGCAGATTCCGGGTTCAGCAATTCTGAAACTGCTGCAACTCCGCTAGCCTCGCTCCCCCGCCCCTCCGCTGCAACAAAAAGGCCCACGATTTCTCGTAGGCCTTTTCGGTTCTGCTGTTGTCTGCTGAACCTTCTTGAAGCGTCTCCTCAACGATGCGGCTTCCCATGCGGAGCATGGTCCGGCACTCCCTGGCCTTTGACTGCCATGCCCGGCTGCCCGTGCTGCTGCCCGCCTCCCGTATGCGCCGGAGCATTGCTGGTGTTCGAGTGCGAGGAGTTGTACGTCCTCGACGCCGGCGTACTTCGATTCTGGCCGCGGGGCGCCGTCACGTTGCCCGAATTCGACTTCGAGGAATTGTAGTTGACGGCCCTGTCCGTATTGCCGTGCGGATTGCCGCCCCCCGGCCTGGCTGTGGCCAGGTTCGTCGGATGCCCGCCATTGTGGCTCGCGTACGCATTTACATTGGTTCGGGCCGCGGTTTCATGCTGCGTTTGCGCCGCCGTCGGCGTCATGTGCTGCTCGTGCGAGTAGGCGTTCTCTTGCGCTGTTGGCGGATGATTGATGCCGCCCGGCCCGCCGCTGAAAGCCACATGGTTGTTGTTGATGACGGTTGTGTTGTGGACGATCGTCGTGTCCCGGTAGACGTTGTGAATGCCAGGACCCACGTTCATCACCGCCGTGTTATACGCAAACACGCCGCCGCGCCACGCGCCGCCGGCAAACCCGATGCCCATGTAGCCGAATCCATAATTCACGCCGCCGTAGTAGCCCACGTGCGCTCCCCAGTATCCGGGATGCCACACATACAGGCCCCCTCCCCAGCCCCAGTAGCCGGGCGTCCACAGTGCACCAACATACGGCGCGGGCACCCACGTCCCCGGCACCCAGTAGTAGCCGTCAGGGCCGTACGCCCAGTAGCCCGGCGTCCACATCAAGCCCGGCTCCGGGCAGGGCGGTTGCACATACACCGGCAGCACCGGCGGAGCAAAGCCCACGCTGATGAAAACTCCCGCAAACGAAGATGCGGGGATCGCGCAAAGAAAAAGCGCCAGCAACATCACGCGCAGAGATTTCGCGCGCACAGCCTGGAAAATTCGCACGGAAAAACCTCCTGTATTCTGCTTCCTCTCGCCAGTTGGGGCCGCCGTTCGGCGGCGCATCCAGCATATGTCATTGGAACCCCTCCCAAGCGGAGAAGTTGCTCCGGGAGGGGCATGTTTTTCCACAATTCTCGCTGAATCGAATAGCTTTACTAGCTGGCTAGCCCACCCGCTGACCTGCCGACTCGCCGCCCTGCCGACTCGCTAGTACCTGTAACTGAGCCCCAGGCCCACCACGTGCCGCGCCTGCAGGTTCACCGGCGTCGTAACCACCGGAGGCCCGTCCGCGGGGACCGTGGGATTGAAGTAGGGGTTTGCTACATAGATGGATCCAATGTTCCCCGCCACCTGCCCTACGCCAATGTCAAACGCGAAGTGCGGCTTATCCCTCTGCGTCACGCGCACCGCATAGTCCAGCGTTGTAGGGATATGCGCGCTCATCAGCGGGTACGATGCAGGATTGCACGCCAGCAACGCCTCGCACTGGTAGAGCGCCGCGTTCAGCAGGGTGTTCAAATTCACCGCGGTCTTGGGCTCCTGCGTAAATCCCGCCGACGGCACCGCGACGATCCCATGGCCGATCGGCAGCGGAATGCCCAAACCGCCGAAGAACCGCCCGCCGAAGCGCGTGCTCTGACCGCCCAGCCCGAAAATCGTCGCATTGGTCGCCTTCCAGCCCAGGTTCACCAGGAACGGCACTGGAGGTTTCGCCCACGTCTTGGTCACGGCCACGTACACGTCGCCGTTGGTATACGACTTGTCTGTTCCTGTCAGCGTCTTGTTGGCCGCGCCGGAAACAAAGTGGTCGTCGGTGCGGACCAGGCCGCCAACCGCAATCCCCGGCATCCACGCGCCGAACTGACCGTCGTTGATCACGATGACCTTGCCGTGGATGACGTTCATGCCGGAGTAGTTCCACAGGTTGCTCAGGCCCAGCGGTGTGGCCGTAGCGGTGGGCTGGTCTCCAAACTGGTGAACACTGCGGGTGTACCCGGCCTCTGCCCGGCTGGCAAAGCTCTCGGTGATGCTGAAGGTTTCAACATTGCCGATAACCGCCGAAGCATCGATGTAATGGAACCCGACGGCCGGATGTGAAAAGAACTGGCCCTTCTCGGCGTAGACCACATACGCGGTCGGCGTCAGAAATCCGCCCGTCTGGCCCTCCAGCGTTAGGTTTTGCGCGGTGAGCCGGCTGGCCGGCAGTGCGCCCAGCAAAAGGGCGCAAAGGATAAATTTCAGCGTGACTGGCAAACGCATATCTCACTCCAACAGAACAAAGACCCTCGCGGGCCTGAATCCCGAAGCTTTTTGGGGAATTCACTTCCTTGTAACACAACTCAAACAGACTTGTCTCCTGCCGCTGCCACAGCAGCCGAAATCGTGCCGCCTGCTGCCAGTCCGTACCGTCGGACTCCAGTCCGGCTGTCGTGCGGGTCTCCACAGGCTGCGGAAAAACTCGACTCAGGGGCTTTGTAACAAGGGCACGGCTTCAGCCGGGCCGATAAAGTCCGCAGAATGAGTCGGGCTTCAGCCCCTGCCAATCTCTCCCTTGCCGAATTCGCTCTTTCTCCGGACTTTTTCCGCAGCCTGTCCAGACCCGCACTCCGCAGTCCCCGCCTTCTCACCGGCCCGCCGCCTCGCTGACCCGCTGACTTGCTGACCCGTCGACTCGCTCCCTAACTCCCTGGCCCCTTAGTCCCTTAGTCCCTGGTGTTATCCTCAGGCCATGCCGCGCGGTGTCTTCATCACCCTCGAGGGCCTCGACGGGTCGGGTAAAACCACGCAGATCAAGCGCTTGGCGGCGTGGCTCACGCGCCGCGGCCAGGAACCCGTGCTCCTGCGCCAGCCCGGCAGCACGCCCACCGGCGACCGCATCCGCGAGATCCTGCTCAACTCCCGTTCCGCCGCCGTGGCGCCCATGGCAGAGATGGCCCTCATGTTTGCCGACCGCGCCCAATCCATCGCCGAGGTCATTCAGCCGGCTCTTGACGCGGGCCGCATCGTGATCTGCGACCGTTATACCGATTCCACTGAGGCCTATCAGGGTGGCGGCCGCGAGCTCGGCTCGCAGGTGGTGCTCGACCTGCATCGCCTCATCTGCGGCGGACTTCAGCCCGACCTCACCCTCCTGCTTCTGCCCGGCTTTGAGGCGTCGCTCAACCGCGCGCGCCGCCGCAACGATCGCGTCGAGGCCGAAACCGGCTCCAGCGAAGGCCGCTTCGAGTCGGAGAAGGACGCCTTCTTCCGCCGCGTCTGGGAGAAGTACCGCGAAATCGCCGCCCGTGAGCCCGCCCGCGTCGTCCTCATCGAGGGCGACCTCAGTATGGACGAGGTCCACGAGCAGATCCTCGAAGCCGTCTCCGAGCGCATCGTCACGAACAGTAATCGGTAATCAGTGGTCAGCAGCCAGCCGGTAGCTTGCAGGTCCTGGGTGCCAGCTTGCGCGCCTCGTCTTGTATCAGGGCGCGGCCTTCAGCCGCGCCGCACCCCGCCCGCCCAATCTTGAGAAACAAAGCCCGCGGCGAAGCCGCGAGCGGATTGAACCCATATCGGACGCCACAACGACCGCTAAGCTTTGTATCAGGGCGCGAGTTCACTCGCGCCGCAACAACCGCGCGTTTTGTATCAGGGCTTGGCTGGTAGGTCGGGGATTCATCCCCGACAGCCGCAACCCGCCCGCCCATTTTTGAGAAACAAAGTACGCGGCGAAGCCGCGATAAACCTCAAGCGCGTCCCCGATCGCCCGTCCAGTGGAGCATTCGCAACCGCAGTGGTCAACACAAGCCGACATCAGGGTACGAATTCTGGGCTAATTCCTTTGAGGTTCGCTGTGCACATAAGTGAAAGGACCAGAACGGTGCGCTCCTGTTTTGGGAAACCAATGAACTTTTGGAACCAGGATTTCAGGGGAGCGGGGCACTCGCTGATAGACGTTCGCCGTACATTCTCCTATGATGGTTTTTAGGCGCTGCCGCATATCAACCCGCCTTTAAAATCTGACTGAGGGCGAGAAATGCGCGCGACGAGGGGTGACATGCTCCAGCAACTTGAACGTGCGGAAAGCCTGCGCCGAGAGATTTCCCCGCGCATCGCCCAGAAGCGTAAGACAGAGTTGGGCCAGTTCATGACCCCGTCCAGCGTTGCCCGTTTCATGGCCTCGTTGTTTCCGCAAAGTACAGGGCGAAATTGCCGCCTCTTGGATGCGGGCGCTGGAATCGGCGCACTTTCGTGTGCCTTCCTTGACAGATGGACAAAGGGCGGTTTCAACTTTGACTCCGTTGACGTATTCGCGTATGAAATCGACGAATCCCTGAGGAGCCACTTGTGCAAGAACCTTAGCGCGTACAACGGGGTTCGGTCGCATGTATTCGGAGGAGATTTCATAGAGTTGGCAGACCAGCCGCTCCTGAGCGATCACAACGAATACACGCACGCGATCCTTAATCCGCCTTATAAGAAAATCAGTAGCGACTCCGACCATCGACATGCCCTGCGCAACCTCGGAATTGAGACTGTGAATCTCTACTCTGCGTTCGTTGCGCTCGCAGTTGCCCAAGCGAGCACAAACGGGCAAATTGTAGCAATCATCCCGCGCAGCTTCTGCAATGGTCCGTACTATAGGCCTTTCCGCGACTTTATCCTGAGCCGTGCAGCCCTCCGACACATGCATCTATTTGAGTCCCGGAATCACGCATTTAGGGACGACAATGTGCTACAGGAAAACATCATCATTCGGCTTGAGCGCGGAGCCGAGCAAGGCTCCGTCACCATTTCCACTTCTACTGACGACCGGTTCACCGACGTTGTCACACACGAGCACGCATTTGATCGAATCGTCCACGAAGACGACTCTGAACGGTTCATCCATGTCCCCACGACCCCGGGCAAATCCGTGATCGAGCTCTCCACAGCAGTTTGCTCCTCTTTGGAGGAGATCGGCGTCCAGGTGTCAACAGGGCCTGTGGTCGACTTCCGACTGCGAAAGCACTTGCGCGACAACCCGGAATCAGGCACAGTCCCCTTGTTGTACGCAGGACATTTTACGAGCGGCGTAACAGAATGGCCCAAGCTGGGGGCGAAAAAACCCAATGCGATATGCCGGAATCGCGAAACTGAGAAATGGCTTTACCCAAGCGGGTGCTATTGCGTGGTGCGCCGCTTCTCCTCGAAGGAGGAAAAGCGCAGGATTATAGCGAGCGTCGTGGACCCAACTCCCTTCGGAGACGCACCGGTTCTCGGGTTTGAAAATCATCTCAACGTTTTCCATGAGAACAAACGCGGCTTACCAAACGCGCTCGCTGACGGACTCGCCGCTTATCTAAACACAGCAGCCGTTGATGAGAATTTTCGAAGATTTAATGGGCACACGCAGGTCAACGCGACGGATCTCCGCATGATGAAGTATCCGAGCCGAGCCACCCTAATCGAACTAGGCAGATTAGCAAAGCCTAATAAGAAAATGGCCGGAGGCGGCAGGGCCAATGAAGGCGTTCACGATCTTTTTGAGCGTTTTCTGATGTGAAACGGCCAATTTTGATGCGCATTGCGCTCGTTATGAGAAACTTAGCTCATAATGGCAAAGCGAATTTCCATTCACGACCAGTTTAGAGCTTTGCGCAAAGAACGCATCAGACTCGTTGGCGCGAGCATTCCGAAGTCACTTCAAGGCGTATCAAAATCGCGCGTTGAGCAGGTCCTCTCAAAAATCGCCCTGAAGACCGACGATCGCGTTTGTTGCGTGTTCGCCCTGCTGGACAACATCACGGAAAGCTTCAAGGGATTCAAATTCTCTGACGGAGCAACGACCGCGCAGCTGGGCTGCCATATCGCTTTTCTACAGCGTGACAACGACATAAAACTGGATCGTGAAGGCCGGGACTATTGGATTAAACCGCTAAGAGAGATCGGCGCAATCGAGGAGGTCACACTCTTCGACGGGGAGTTCGTTTCGGGGCACGTGAAGCCAAAGTCCCCGAACTCATCGTATCGACTTAACAAGGAATTCGTCTCAATCCTGCAAGCACCTAAAGATAGTTGGGAAAGGGAGCTTTCCCGATGGAATAGCAAGGATGCAACTCGGCGACGCATGGAGATGCAGGCACGAGCCGCAGAAGAGTCAAAAAAGGCAGTTGACACCGGTCATGAGCAACTCATAAACCTTTCAATCTCGATTTATGCGAAGAACTTCCTGCCCAGCTTTTCCGTTCTCTACATCGACGATTCTGACGGTCGAAGGATTTCCCCCGAGTACGCCGAGAGGCTCGCAAGGGCTGGGGTCTCTATCGGTCTTGAGGATGCATTTCCTGACGTTTTGCTTTGGAATTCGGAACGCGAGGAACTTTGGTGTATCGAGGCCGTCACAAGCGACGGCGAGGTTGATTCCCACAAAGTTGAGCAGTTAAGGAAAATGGCGAAACGCTGTCTCAAGAAAAACGTGGGGTTCACTACAACCTACCTTAACTGGAAAACTGCGGCTTCGCGCCAGGATGCAAACCGTAACCTCGCAGTTGGCTCCTTTGTGTGGATTGCATCCGATCCAAGCCGCCAGTTCGAGGTGAGCACATTCGAGGATTTCGTCTCGCGGAGGGATATCCCTGATCAAAACGGATGAGCTGCCTGCGGAGAAACAGGCCGAGGCCTCAGCAGACGAGGCTCCGGATTGATTCCAACAAACGCCCACCCCGCGCCCGACCCATGCCACATCCCCATCTCGGCGGGTGGCCTCGGTCTGGACCCCAAAAACCACACCGAGGGCGCCCCCGGTCCCTCGCTCTTGGGGACCGGGGAGGCTCCGGACCTGAATGAGCGGGAAGAAGCCCGCGGTCCAGCGAGGCCAGTCCCGATCAACGCCCTGGCCGAAACCAACCTCCGGCCCGATCCGCATTCGAAAAAAACCACCCGCCACCGAACCGCAAGCCCACCGAGCCCCGTCTCCCCCGCAACCCACCCAAAACATGCTGCAAAATCCGCCCGCCGGCTTTGCAGATAATTTCCCCCTCCCGGCGCACAATAAAACCGGAGATCAGAGATCAATAAGCCGGGGCCGTAGTTCAAAAACCACGAATCACGCCCCGCGAAACGCGGTCTAGGAATCGTGCAGCACGAGCCACGGCCCGCGACCCACGTTGCAAAGACCTTGGACGCGCAAATGGCCTGGAGACACGACTTTACACTAACTCATTCATTTTAAACCACTTGCCGAATCCGCCCTCCCGGGCGCTAACCCGTCTGGAATGACGACTTTACCTGAAAAGGGTAGGGGGGGGAGACCGGGGGGTACTAAAAGAACAACACCCGCCGCACGCCGGTAGCCAGGCCCGCGGCCACTGATTACTGATCACTGATTACTGATCACTGACCACTGTCTCACCGCCCGCGCAGTCCCAGCGCGCGCACGGTCATCTCATCCACCTGCGCGGGTTGGCCGTCCTGCTTGGTCACCACGCCAAATCCGCCGCGATAATCCCACATCGCCCAGCCGATGCCGTCGGCCTCGAGCGCCGTGCGCGTGTCGCGAATCCAGTTGGCGCGCGACACGGGATCGGCGTATGCGCGGTAGGCGCCGAATTCGTTGCAGAGCAGCGGCACATGATGCGCGCGCGCCCAATCCGCCGCCTCGTCAATCAGCAGCCGGATGTGCCGCGCATTCCAACCGTCGAGAAAATAATTTTCCAGCTCCGCGCGGTCCGCCGCGTCGGGAACCTCGTGCAAAAACGCCTGCAAGTCCGCGGACGAAGCGAAGTTCGGGGCCGGATAGGGGATCGATTGCGTCTCGCTCCACCACGCCACGCCCCAGTTCGCGCCCTGGTGCGTGAACTCGTGCGGCTCGTAAAAATGGAACGTGTAAATCACGTTGCCGTCGGCCAGCGGCTCCAGTTGCAGCAGGTCGTGCAGGCTGGAGTAGTTCGCGCCCGCGGCAATGAGCGTATTCCGCGGCGCAACTTGGCGGATGGCCTCCGCCACATGCGCCTGAATCCCGGCCCAGCGGTAGGGATCGCTCACCTCCGGCTCGTTCAGAATTTCGAAGAACACGCGCTCGGGATCGCGATTGGCATAGTGCGCGGCCAGCTTGCGCCACAGCGCGGTGAACCGTTCCACACCTTCGTCGCCGCTGCGCAATTGCTGCTTGTACGCGTCGCTGGGGTGCATGTCGATCTCGACCGCCAGGCCGTCGGCCAGCATGGTGTCGACGGCGCGATCGAGGCGCGCCACAAAGTCGCCGTTCAGCCCGTCGGCCGCCCGCGGATCCTGCTCCAGCGCCGCGGCATCGATGCTCAGACGCACGTGATCGAAGCCCAGCCGCGCCATCAGCGCAATGTCCTCGGCGTCGGTGTAGTGGTCGATGCGCGCCGCCGAGTAATCGCCCGACTGCGCAAACCATTCCGAAGCATTGATGCCGTGCCGCAGATGCTGGGCGCGGGCAAACGCCGTGTCCACGCCCGCCCTGTCCTGCGCCGCCACCGGCGCCGCCAGCGCAACCACCATGACCATGAAGCCGATAGAAAAACGCACTCCCACCCTCCGTGAGACCAACACGTGCCCACCATATCACGCGCGGCGCGGGCGCAAAGTGGTTGCGCGTTTCCGGCGTGCGTTGCCCACAAAAAAGCTCCCGGTTGCCGGGAGCTTTTTGCTTGCGCTCAAGTTCAGTTATTGACCGGGCGGCGAATCGGGTTCCAGGTTCGAGGCCTGCTCGTAGGTCAAGCGCAGGTACTTGTAGGGATTCACCGGCACGTTGTGCACGCGCACCTCGTAATGCAGGTGGGGCCCGGTGGCCCGGCCCGACTGGCCCACGTAGCCAATCACCTGGCCGCGCGTTACATGCTGCCCGGGAATCACCGCAACTGCCGAGAGATGCCCATACAGCGTCAGCATGTCGTGGCCGTGGTTCAGCTCTACCGCGCGTCCGTATCCCGCGCCCATCTCGGCGCCGGTCACCTCGCCGTCGCCCGCCGCGCGCACCGGCGTTCCGTAGGGCGCATCGATATCCACACCGGAGTGGAACGCACCTTCGCCGTTGATCGGATCCTCACGCTCGCCGAAGCTCGATGCCACGCGGCCCTCCACGGGCCACATCGATGGCGCATCCGCCAGTTCTGTCCAGTCGCCGGCAAAGTTGGAGTTCAGTCCGCTCTCCAGCGCCCGCGAAATCTGCCCCGAAAGAGCCTCGTTGCGCAGTGCGTAAAACGTATCGATGGAGTTGGCAATCTGCTGCTGGCTCATTTCGCCCGATTGCAACAGGCTGGCCGGAGCCGGAGGCCCACCCACCCCGCCGCCCTGAGCCGCGGGCTTGGCCGCTTCCAGGCGGTTCTGCCGCAATCCGTAGAGCGCCGACACCTCGTTGGCCAGAGCGCCCAGTGACGCAACCTGCACGCTGCGATTGTGCGCAATCTCTTCCATGCGCTGGTAATTCTGGCGCAGCGTCTCGCGTTCCGCGCGAACCTGGTTGTAACTCTCGGTCTTGAGCAGCATGCGCGTGTAGGATCCCGCAAGGCCCACAATCGTGAACGCGCCCACGATCGCAGCCACCACAAAGCCATAGGCGAACCTCAGCGGAAGCGGAATCTTCCGTAGGTGGCCGTCCTCATCCCTCGAAATAAAAACAATGTAATAGCGTCTGCGCAATATCTTGCCTGTGATCCCCGGCGACCCGCCGGCCGCTGTCGATTCCAATTCGGGGGAAAAAGTGTATCGCGCGTGGGCCTCTTCGCCCACACAAAAACCGTACGCCCCAACAGGGCAGATGCGATAACGTTGGTTAAGATTAGCAGACGCTTGCACGCAGGGTCAATCAAAAGTCACGGCCTTCGGTGCTCCAAGTGCTATTTTGCAATTAGCTCTCCGGGGCCGTTCCCATCCTCGGTAACCCTTTCTGTATCACCAGGTCGCAGTCGCGGAGCGGGTTCTGTGCCGGTCACAACAGCCCACCCCGGCGGCCTCCGGCAGACCGGCGATTCCGCTCTTCGGGCCGGTTCCCGGCAGCTCCGATACCCTATCCTCAAGACATGCACTCCGGTAGCGGCAAGCAGGGCAAAGCGGCTCTCGGCGAACTGGCCGTCTTGAAGCAGATCCGCGCGCGGGCAGCGCGGCCGTCTCACAGCGGGGCCCGCGGCGGGTTGCGTCTCGGCATCGGCGACGACTGCGCGCTGCTCCGCGTCAGGCCCGGCGAGGAGCTGGCCGTTACCACCGACCTTTCCATCTCCGGCCGCCACTTTCGCCTGGATTGGCAGCCTCCCGAGTCCATTGGGCATCGCACCCTGGCGCGCGGCTTAAGCGATCTGGCCGCCATGGGCGCGCGGCCCGTCGCGGCTTTTCTCTCTCTTGGTCTTCCCAGAGAACTCATCCAAAAAGTAAAACGGCGCGAACCCTGGCCCGGAAGGGAATCTTGGTTAGACCGGTTTCTGGATGGATTCCTGGCGCTGGCCAGCGCCTTTCAAACCTCACTGGCCGGCGGCGACCTGGCGGAATCGCCGCTTGCTGTTGCCGACATCGTCCTCGTGGGTGCGGTGCGGCGTGGCAAAGCCCTGCTCCGCTCCGGCGCACGCCCCGGCGACCTCCTTTACGTCACCGGCACACTGGGCGGCGCCGCCGCGGGCCTCGCCCGCCTGGCGGATCTCGCCGCCAGCCGGAAAACGCAATCCCGCCCGCTGCGCATTCCCGCAAAACTCCAATCGTTGCTCGCGCCGCATCTCTACCCGCAGCCTCGCATCGCCCAGGGCTTGTGGCTGGCGCAGCGCAGTCTTGCGAGCGCGGCCATTGATTTGAGTGACGGGCTATCGACCGATCTTGCGCACCTGTGCGAGGAGTCGGCTGTCGCCGCTGAAGTAGACGCCGCGGCGTTGCCGGTTCATCCGGGCGCGACCCTCGATCACGCCCTCCACGGCGGCGAAGACTACGAACTGCTGTTCACGGCTTCACCGGGCACGCACGTGCCGCGCCGCATCGCCGGTGTTCCCGTCGTGCGCATCGGCCGCATCCTGCGCCCACGCAAAGGCAGACCGCAGGTCGCGCTCGTCAATTTGCAAGCCGGAGCGCAAGCCAGGACGCAAGCCGCGCAGCCCCTCACTCCCCAAGGCTGGGAGCATTTTTCCCGGAACTGATTGCATCCACGGCTTTGTAACAGGGCATGAGTTCACTCATGCCGAAACCGCCCACCACATTTCGAGAAATTGAGTACGCGGCGAAGCCGCGCTCAGTCTGTATCAGGGCTTGGATTAAGCCAAGCCGCAAATCGTTCCACATTCATTTCGAGAAATTAAGTACGCGGCGAAACCGCGATAAAACCTGGCGGGCAGCCACCGGCCTCAGCCGCGCGGAGTCCGCGCGCCGATTCGCCCTCGACCCGCGAACCTTTTGAGGATTGGGAGTCCGCCCTTCTATTCCCTATTCCCCACTCCCTGCATTCACCACCCCGAACAGCAAAACGCGCGTGTCATCCCGAGCGAAGCGTTCTTCAGCGGAGCCGAGGGACCTGCTTTTGTTTTTCAGTCCACCACGAGTCGAAAGCCTGCCCTGAGCGGAGATTGCGGAAGCAATTGGAGTCGAATGGGGACCTGCGGTCGCTTTTGCATTTGCCTTTCGTCCCTAGTCCCTTAGCCCCTTAGTCCCTGTCTTTCTACTCCCTACTCACTGCTCTTATGAGGCCCCGCCCAAACCCTCCCGTAGGGAGGACACGAAAATAGCCCAGGGCGCAAGCCCTGGGAACCCGGCCGTCAAAACCGAGAAATTAAGTACGCGGCGAAGCCGCGATGAAACCTCGCCTACGCACCATCATCCTGACCAACAAAAATCGCATGTCATCCTGAGCGAAGTGGGCCGCGCTGCGCGCGGCCCACGAGTCGAAGGACCTGCATTTGCTTTTGCATTTGCCCTTCGTCCCTTAGTCCCTGTCTTTCCACTCCCTATTCCCTGCCTTTACCATCGCGCCGCGCGAGCCTATCTCACGGGCTTTGCCCGGCATCCAGAGGCGGTGGCGGAGGCGCTGGCCAGTTGAGCTGTTGCATTCCAAGGCCCAAAGCCGAGACCTGAGGCACTCGGCGAAGGCCTCGCATCCCCGTCATCTCCAGAAGGTCCCAAGTTGGTTCGGCGCTGTGCGATCTCCAAAGACGCTCGGAACGAGAAGTCGTCCGGTTCGCTACAATTGAGCTCGTGAAAGCCTTCCACAAGACCAAAACCGGGACAATCATGCTCGGCGATTCGCTAGAGTATATGTCCGGCTTGCGTGACGAATCCCTCGACCTTATCGTGACGAGCCCGCCGTTTGGGCTGGTTCGTAAGAAGGACTACGGCAACGTTGAGAGCCACGAATACGTGGATTGGTTTAAGCAGTTCGGCGCCGAATTCAAGCGGTTGTTGAAGCCGACAGGCTCCCTAGTTATAGACATAGGGGGAGCTTGGATTCCGGGCCAGCCCACCCGGTCGCTTTATCACTTCGAGCTTGTGATCATGCTTTGCCGACAAGTTGGATTTTATCTTGCGCAAGAGTTCTTCTGGTGGAACCCCTCTAAGCTTCCAAGCCCGGCTGAGTGGGTCACCGTCAGGCGGATTCGGGCGAAAGATGCAGTGAACTGCGTTTGGTGGCTTTCTCCAACCCCATGGCCCAAGGCAAGCAATAGGCGAGTGTTGGCACCCTACAGCGACGCGATGAAGGGGCTCCTTAAGAACGGTTACAAGGCGAAGCTTCGTCCAAGCGGACACGACATTAGCGACAAGTTTTCAAGGGATAACGGCGCGGCTATCGCGCCAAATCTGATTGCAATTCCCAACACTGAGAGCAATTCGTATTACCTCAGATACTGTACTGAGCACGGCATCAAGCCACATCCCGCCCGTTTCCCGGCAGCCTTGCCCGAGTTTTTTGTCCGGATGCTCACAAACGAAGGCGACAAGGTGCTTGACCCTTTTGCCGGGAGTTGCGTAACGGGCGAGGTGTGCGAACGCCTGAGGCGGAAATGGACCTGTGTCGAATTGCGCGAGGACTACCTTATCGGAGCATTGGGTCGGTTTGAGCGTCCGGCAGTGCCGGAGCAGGAATCAATGTTCGATATGGGCGGTGACAACATCACGTATAAGATCCATCATCCCGGACTGATGTGGAACGGGCATGAGGACCCGTTGCCAGAGGACGGGGGAAAGAAGCGCAGGCTTAATGCCCAGGCTACCGTCAAGTCAACTCGTATACGCAGTAACTGATGCGATTCGGGAGTCCGGCTATACCGGCCAGCTCGTATCCGCTATCGGATCAAATCCAAGGCGCTTCCTAGCCATAACGCCAACAGGAAGCGTCACCCTCTCGGTCTACATCTGGACGCTCACATTCGGCGGGAGGCCAAGCCTGCCGAATGAGTACCGCATCCAAATGACCGGCGTCCAATCCCCTCTTCAAATTGCCGATGTCGGCGCATCAGTGCTCATCGGTTATGACCCGGCGCTTCGACTGTTCGCAGGCTTCGACTTGGCCCGACACCGGACGTTCACAACAGGCTCGCCGTCTGTCCAGATCGACAGGACTGAGGTCGCCCGCGCGGAAGCGGACGGCCTGAGCTTTCACCGGAAGGATAACGACGAAATTGCGGTGGGCATACGTCCTGATATGTTCATGGCCTACTGCATGAACGCCGCTCTTCTTCACCGCTACGGGCGGGACGCAAACGTTTTGCGGCTGCTCAACCAGGTTTCCAGTCTCCAACAGCCTACGGCCCAGGAGATCGACGTTCTGCCTACGCCACGCAGGCGCGTCGTCCAAGAGGTGAGCCGCCTTACCCGCTTGGCCAGTTTCCGCCAACAGGTTCTTTTCGCCTACGGCAACCGCTGCGCCGTGACGCGCGTTCAGCTTCGTCTGGTGGACGCGGCGCACATCCTGCCGGTCGGAGCAGCCGGAAGCGTGGATCATGTGAGGAACGGGATCGCCCTTTCTCCGACCTACCATCGGGCATTTGATGCGGGTCTAATTTATCTTGACGGCTACCAACACATGCGCCTTAACGAGGGCCAACTCCATATACTGCAGCAATTGGATCTTACGGGTGGCGTTGACACTTTCCGTGCTCCGCTCGCGCGGCAGATATTCTTGCCGCCCGACCCGAATCAGCGCCCGTCCCAGGACTTTATTCTTCGCGGGAATAGGTTCAGGCAGATTGCAGAGTGAGGCTCGGCGACTGGCCCGGCTCTTCGCGAAGCAAACTCACCGCGAAGTCTGCCCCGGGGTTTCGACTTTAGGACCCGGGAAAGCGCCACCCTCACCCCTCCGCAAGCCCGCCAAGCCAATTTCCCCATAAACCACCCAAAACACTCCACAAACTCCGCCCGCCGCCGCCCGCCCCACACTCACACCCCACACGCACACTCGCACCACATTCCTGTCAAGCCCGCGACCCTCAACAGCACATCCTGAAGTCCACCTAACCCGCTGGTCCAAAACCCGATAACGTGCATCGCATTCTCCCGCCGGGCAATGCAGGTTATTTCCTTCACTTGGCGCGGGTGCCCCCGGTCCCTCGCTTTTGGGGACCGGGGAGCGCACTACCTTCACGCCGCCGCAAGCCCGCTGGGGACCCTCTGGGTACGGGCGAAATACGCCAGCCCCAGTCGCAAGACTGGGGATAACGGAGCGGCCGCGCGCTGCAAGCCAGCTTCAGTGGGCGTAAGAACCATTGACCTATATACCGCTCGGCCTATAGCTCACTCGTCGGGCTCCACGCCGCGGCTCCTGAGCAGCGCCGGAAGCTCCCCCTGAAACGAAATGCGCCGGCGATGCTGTTCCTGGTCCGGCCGACGATCTGGAACCTCCCGCTGCCTCAGCAATGAGTTTCGGCTCCCGGGAAACCTGCCCCGGGGACAGCACAGAAACAAGGGAAACTTTTGATACCATACCGGGGTATAATATCATTGCCTTACGCAGCTAACCCACTCTTTCCGAAGCAAACTCACCACAAAATGGGTGCCCCGCAGTCCCGATTTTGGGACCCGGGAAGGCGCACCCCTCACGCCTCCGCAAGCCCGCCAAGCCAATTTTCCCCATAAACCACCCAAAACACTCCACAAACTCCGCCCGCCGCCGCCCGCCCCACACTCACACCCCACACGCACACTCGCACCACATTCCTGTCAAGCCCGCGACCCTCAACAGCACATCCTGAAGTCCACCTAACCCGCTGGTCCAAAACCCGATAACGTGCATCGCATTCTCCCGCCGGGCAGTGCAGGTTATTTCCTTCACTTGGCGCATACTGGTTTCGGCAGCAGAACAATCCTCGAACGCGGCGGACATGGGTCCGCCGCGTTCATATTTTGGGACAAAAATCCGCGCCGTGAAGCAGGGCGTGCCATAACCCTTTTGTCACCCCGATTTTGCCCAGAACTAACTCATTCGAGGTACATTACTGCGATGCCGCGGCGCAACCAGCCGCGTTGGAGCACTTTGCGCGAAAAATCCGACAGGAGGGTACCGGGGGGGTACGGACCGATTACATGCCTGACAAGCAAGACCGGGGGCATAGCTTTTCGATCCCCGTTCCCTGTTCGCGGTCCACGGTCCACGGACCGCGCCCACGCCGTCACTCGCCGTTGCGCTGCGCCCGCGCTTCCTTCACCATGATCAGGAAGCGGCGCGCCAGCTCGTGAATGCGATCGGCCTGCCGCTGCTCTAACGCCTCATGCGGCAAAAGCTCGCTGCCCACGCCAATGGCGCGCGCTCCGGCCAGGATGTAATCGAACGCGGTGAGCTGATTCACCCCGCCAGTCACGATCAGGGGAACCTGCGGCAAAGGCACTTCGAGCGCACGAATGTAATGGGGGCCGCCCGCGGTGGACGCCGGAAAGATTTTCACAAAGTCCGCGCCCGCCTGCCAAGCTGCAATCACCTCCGACGGAGTCAGCGCTCCCGGAAAAACGCATACGTCGGCCAGTTTGGCGCAGGCCACCACGCCAGGACCCAGTCCCGGACTGGTGATAAAACGGGCTCCGGCATCCACGCACCTCTGCGCCGACGCCTCATCCAGCACGGTTCCGGCGCCAACAATCATTTCGGGATAGCGCTTGGCCAGTTCCTCGATAACTTCGGTAGCCTTGGGCACGGTCAGTGGTACTTCGAGCACCGGAATGCCCGCCGCGCATAAAGTCTCCGCGGCAAATCGCACTTGGTCGGGATTCCTGACGCGCGCGCACGGCACGATGCCAATGCCGTTGATCCGCTTGCAGACTTCCTTGCTGTTCATCACCCCTCCGTGCAAGAACCACTGCCCATCGTGCATCGAGAGAGCCGTCCTCGTCAAAAGCCAGCTGTTCGTGATTAGTGTTCAGTGGTTCGTGGCAATGCCCCATCGAGTTGATGGGCGAGATCAACGGCGGCGCGCCGCGTCGACAACCGCCTCGACCACCTGCTCCGGCGTGAGCGCATCCACTGCGATGGACACGTGCGCCGTGCGGTAAAGCGGCAAACGCCGCTGGTAGCGGCGGTCCAGGTTCGCCTGGTCGGCCAGAATGGGCCGCAAGTGCTCGGTGCCGCGGCAACGCGCCAGCGTCGTCGCGAGCTCGACCTCAAGGTGAACCAGCAGCGTTTCCGGGGCGTTCGAGAGCAGCCTGCGCGTGGCCGCATCTTCAATCGCGCCGCCGCCCAGCGCCAGCACCAGCGCATCTTCGCCGGCCAGCCGCGCAATCGTGGCGCGCTCCCGCTCGCGGAACGCGGCCTCACCCTCCCGCGCAAAAATTTCCGGAATGGTCGAGCCGGCCTCGGCTGCAATCAAGTCGTCCGCATCCACGAACTTCCAGCCCAGTTGCCGCGCCACGAGCGGCCCCACGGTGCTCTTGCCTGAGCCCATGAAACCGGTGAGCGCAATGCGCCGCGCGCGCACGCCTGTCCCTTGTCCGCCTTCAGGGGTCGCGCTCGCTGATCTCGCCGTCATCCGTTCCAGTATAGGAGAAGGGTTTCGGGAATGAAGAGAGTGAAATAAGTGAAGCAAGTGAAAGAGTGAATCCATGAGTCCCGTCGTTTAGCCGGTTCTCGTTCACTTGCTTCACTTACTTCACTTACTTCACTCGTTCGTCACGCGAGCACCATCACCACGGCTCCGGCGGTAATCAGCGCGCCGCCAACGAGCGCCGCGGCGTTCAGCTTTTCGCCCAATAACAACCAGGCAAAGATCATCACCAGCGGAACGCTGAGCTTGTCGAGCGGCGCTACCCGCGAGGCCGGACCCAACTGCAAGGCGCGGAAGTAGCACAGCCACGACAATCCCGTGGCAATCCCCGAGAGCGCGAGAAACATCAGGGTACGGCGATCGAGCGAGCGCATCTCGCCGTGCTTGCCCAACGCAAGCGCGATGCCCCAGGCAAAGACGACCACCACGCTGGTACGCAGCGCCGTGGCCAGGTTCGAGTCAACGTGCGCCACGCCCACCTTGGCCAGCAAAGCCGTAGCGGCGGCGAAGACGGCGGAGAGCAACGCCCATCCAATCCAACTCGTGGTCCAATTCATGGCAATCAGCATACGCGCCCGACGCACCCGACGGCGCATGGTTTTACGAGTTGTTCGGCGCGCGCATCTCGCGAGATAGAATTGCCTTATGCGTTCGTTCACAGCCGCCCTGGCCGCTCTCGCTTTCCTGTGCCTAAGCGGGTGCGGCTATCACACGCTGGGCGCGGCCACGCATCTGCCTCCCGGCGTAAAGACGCTTGCAGTGCCCGTGTTCGCCACGCGCACCGAGTCCAACGGCACGGAAACGGCATTGACGCAGGCGGTGGTCCGCGAGTTCCTGGCGCGCACGCGCTTCCGTGTGACAACCGACTCGGGAACCGATGCCGACGCGGTGCTGCACGGCACCATCCTCAAGCAGGCGGTTACGCCGCTCACCTACAATACGGCCACGCAGCAGTCATCCAGCTTCGTCATTACCATCGTGGCTTCCGTTACGCTCACCGCGCGCGACGGACGCGTGCTTTACCAGAACAAGAATTACGTGTACCGCGAGCAGTACCAGTCCACCACCGACCTACCCACTTTCGTTCAGGAAGACCCCGCAGCCATTCAGCGCCTCTCGCGCGAATTTGCGCGGCAGTTGGTGGCCGATATTCTCGAGGGGCTCTGAACTCCGGCCGCATCGCGCGTAGTTTTGTCCCAATTTTGCATTGACACCCGCAGTGCCGCCCTTCTATCGTTCCCGCTGGTGGTCTGACCACACAACGGAGGCCGGTGATGAAGATGCGCTGCGGTTCATGGGGAGTTGTTCTTGCGGTTTTCTTGCTTGGGATCGCGGCCGGAACCGCTGCCCCTGCCCAGGACAACATGCGCGGCGCGCCCTACCACGGCTACACCGGCGAACCCTTCGACACCACGCACTACGCCTACGACTACCTGGTCGATAGCAGCCTGCAACTGGACGATCCCGCGCAGAAAAGGTTCAAGACCTTGCAGGCCGCTTATGCGGCCGCGCCCGCCGGCACGGCTGACCACCCCACCATCATCGGCATCAAACCCGATGTCTATTTTCTGCGCGGCGGCGATACCGAAGCCAGCATGACCATCACCAAGAACTACATCACTCTGCTCGGACTCACCGACGACCGGCGCAAGGTGGTGCTGGCCGACAATCGCGGCAACAAGGAAGGCGCGTCGAACAACGGCTACATCCTGATGGTGAACGCGACCGGCTTCACGATGATGAACCTGACGCTCGTGAACTACTGCAACCTCGATTACGAGTATCCCGGCGACGCCTCGAAGAATCTCAAAATGCGTTCGCCGGTTATCACGCAGGCCGTTGCGCTCGAGGCCGACGGGGACAAGCACGTCTATTCCCATGTCGCGCTGCTCAGCCGCCTCGATACCACGTTCATCCGCACCACGCGCTCTTATTTCACGCACGTCTACATTGAAGGCACCGACGATTTCATAGGCGGCGGCCAGGTGGGCGTGTGGGAAGACTCCGAAGTTTACTTCCCCACTGGAAACGGTGTCATGTCTTCCTATGGCATGGCTTTTATCAATACGGTCTTCAGGGCCGCGCGCGGCCTCGAGTTCTACAAGGGGTTTTTTAATCCTGCAGCGCTCATCCGCTGCACCATGCCTGTGAATACGCCCAAATCGCCGGTGGCATGGATGGTGTGGAAGGCGCCGGTGCGGCAAAATGTTTACGCGCTCACTTTCGAGACCAAAGATGCCAGCGGGAAACCTGCGGTGGTTTACGACAGCATTGTCGGCCCGCATGCATTTACGCTTTCGCGCGAGATCACGGCGGAGCAGGCGCGCGCCTTCAATCCCTGGAACATGCTGCGCGCAACACCAGACGGAAAAGTGGACGACTGGGACCCGGCCGGCGTGCGCGAGAAATATGAGAGCGACGGCAGCGACGTGTTTCGCATGGCGCTCGCGGCCGTAGTTCCCGGCGCGGCGGCGCGGCCTGCAGGCGCAGTCGGCGATCCGTTCGCCAACACGGAGCCGCCGGGAAACGCGTCGATTCGTACCGGCGGGCCGGGAGTCACGTTGACGGCGACGGTCCTGCCGCAGCGCGCGGCCGACACAGTGATCCACTGGTCAATCGAAGCAAAGGGCGATTCAAGACTTGTCGCCTTGAGCGCCGATACAGGAAAATCCATCACCGTTACCGGCCGTAATGCCACCAATCACGCCGAATATGTGAACGTAAACGCCGCGGCTGCGAACGGTTTCTACGTGACTTCGCACATTTACGTCGAACCCAAATACATCGATCCGCCCACCTTTGCGCGCAAGCCGGCGATTGGCGTTCCCGCTGACGGAAAAATCGCCGTGACGTATGCGCTGAATCTGGGCGGACGCCCCATCCCACTTTTCGACGAGTCGATCATCGACTGGTACGTTTGCGACGATGCCGGGTGCGCCACGCGGCGCGAGGTCGCGGTGAGCCGGGGGAATGTCCCACTGCGCCAACTCACTTTGCTGCCTGGATTCGCTGACAAATATATCGAGGTCAGCATCAGGCCCAAACACAACATCAGCGATCCGGGACCGGAGACTGTGGCGATCTCTGCCCGGCCCATCCACCCATCCGAGGCCAGGAAAAACATCAATCCCAACTTCCGCAACTTTGTGGAGACGCCGGACACAGATTTTGTAAGCGGGATGTGGACGGTGCTCGGGACGTGGACCTCTTCAGTGGGCGACAATCTCGTGAACGGCTACGGATTGCGCATTGCCTCGCAGGGTGCGCAGCTTTTGTACGAGAACGATAAGCCCACGGGCGACATGCGGGTGAAAATCGTGATGACGCCGGAAAAGACCGCCGGCCAAGGATTCGGCATCGCGGGTTCGCCGGACGACGCGGCCGGACCGCGCAACCAGAAGGCCGACATCTTTATCAAATACGATCCGCGCACGCGCAACGGCTACGCGCTGCGCTTCTGGCGGACCATCCAGGCTTCAGACAAGTGCATGTTCCAGCTCTACCAGATTGTCAACGGCGTCGGGCATCCGGCGAGCGGCCAGCAGCAACTGACGGGAGTCTTCAAGCCCAATGCGACGATCAACCTTGCCGTCACCGGCAACACCTTCACCGCAACCGGCTCGAACACCGTGGATGCGGAGACGTTGTCGCTGAAAGCAACCATTGCGCCCAACAATTACGGAGGCGCGGGCGTGGCGTGGACGGGATCGGTTCCATTCGGCAACAGCGTAGTGGTGAGTCAGCTTGAAGTCTCGTATCTGGCAGCGACGAAGCGATAACAAGACCACAGGTTTCCCGGGTCCCCAAATGCGAGGGACCCGGGGCACCCCGCTTCGCCGCTTGTTCCCCATGTCTCCGTGATTCCTGCCCGGTTTTCCGCGCTGGTGTGTTGACTGCGGGGAAGGTATTCTGGAGCCGCATGTACATTGGTTCGCACGGCCGGAGGCCCAGCCTGTGAGCGGCGCGCGCTGGGGCGCGGGTTTTGCCGCGGCTGCTCGCTTCGTCGGGGAGATCGAGACCGCCCACGCAGGCACGGGGAAACTGCGGTCCGGTTACGTGCTCGCCGGCGACGAGTTGTTTCTCCTCGACCGCTGCCGCGCTGCCGTTCTCAAGGCCTTCGTTCCCGCCGATCTCCGTGACTTTTGCCTTTCCGAATTCGATCTCGCCTCAACCTCGATCTTCGAAGTTCTCGACCGCGCGCAGACGCCGTCGCTGATGGCTCCGTTTCAAGTGATTTTTGTGCGCAACGTGCGCCAGCTTTATACGCGCGGCGCCAAGAAGGACGAATTCGCCGCTATCAACCGCTATTTCCAGTCGCCGAATCCACAAGCCCTGCTTTTGTTCGTCGCCGATTTCCTGCGCATTCCTTCGGACGCCCGCCGCATGGAGCTCGACGACAAGAACCGCTATGAGCGGCTGACCGAAACCCTGGGCGAACACTGCGGCATGGTGGAACTGGTGCGCGTGAACGAGGAAGACGCCATGCGCTGGGCGGTGGCGACGGCGCAGGAAGCCGGTGCGCGCCTGGAATCGGATGCGGCGCGCGAACTGGTGGACGCGCTGGGCGCGGACATGATGCTGGTTTCGTCGGAACTGGAAAAACTCTTGCTGTACGCCACCGGGCGCGGCCGCATCACGCTCGGCGACGTGGAAACCATGGTGCTGAGCGCCAAGCAGCGCACCCTGTACGAGCTGACCGATGCCATCAGCGCCCGCGATCGCGTGCGCGCGCTGGCCTTGCTGCAGGGATTGCTGAATAGCTCCGACGCCGGCGAGGACTCTGCCATCGGCCATCTTTACATGCTGGCCAAAACCTTCCGGCAGATGCTGGTAATCCTTGAGAAAAACGTGCGCGACTCGCGCGCCATCTGGCAGGCGCTGTGGCAGGGTTTCCGCATGCCGCCGTTTGCCGCCGACGACTTGATCTGCCAAGCGCGCCGCTACAAGAGCCGCCGTGAACTCACACGGGCGCTGCGCCTCGTGGCCCGCGCTGATCTGGAGTTGCGCTCCTCGCCGCCCGACAAGCGGCTGGTGCTGGAACGGCTGGTCTACGAACTGGCTTCAGAGCCGAAGCCCGTTGCACCCGCGTGGGTCTCAGCGCAGTTGTCGTTCGAATCGTAGGGTCCGCGAACTGATTGAGCGAGGAGAGCCGAAGTTCGTGCGATCCCATATCTCAAAAGCGAGATGTGGTGCACCCCGTATCGTGGTGAACCTGCATTCCAAAAACCTGGCGCTCGGAGTTTGCCCTCGCCTCTCACAGCACGCCGTGGCGGTTGAGCCACGGCCATATTCCTTGTCCTCATGCTGAATGTGCCGGGTGAGCCAGTCGCTCAAAAACCGCAGCAATTGAATGTTCAGAGTACCGTCGCCGCGCTTGTAGCGAGCCATGAAATCTCCCACCTGTCGGGTGAGATCGGAGTGGTGGGCGCGGTGGGTCGCGAGACCCGGAAACTTGGCCGCGTCCATCATGCGCTCCTCGTGGGCGAAATGCTGCACTGTGTACTTCGCCAGCTTGTCCAGCAGCGGTCCGACGACGCTTTGCGCCTGGCCCTTCATCATGTCCGCATGAAGCTCGTTCACCATTCCGAACAAGCCGGAATGTTGCTTATCGATGGTTTTCACGCCCACGGAGTAGCTGTCGTTCCAAGTTAGAAGAGGCACGCCGATTCTCCTGCCGGCAGATGCCGGCAAAGAGATTATCGGAAGGACATCGGCAAAGTTGAGGAGCGCGCGAAGGGCTGGTTGTGAGGTTGGCTGACCCTCAGGAGCTGAAGCCCTGATTCTTAAAGTGCCGCCCTTCGGTACGACCGCAGTCGTGCCCTGACACTCGTGTTCCACGACGCATTCTTAGCAAGTTCCTAGGAAACGCCGTGCCCATGAAGCCAAGGAGCGTACTTTTGGTCCATGGTTTCGATGTGATTCAGGAATACGAGGTGCAAACCACAGAGCAAGGGACGCAGTTGCACGCCTTCTCCATATTGCAGACGATGGGCGGCCTGGAGAATGTCGGCCAGCATGCGGTGGTGCTCGGCGCGGTGTTCCTCAAGGCCCGCAAAGCCGGCCCGCTCCATAAACTGCTCCTCGCTCCAGAAGTGCACGCGGGCAAATTCGATGAACTCGTCCAGCAGTTCGCAGATTCTCTCGCGTCCTGCTACGCGCACTAGCGCCAGACGCAGCGCGTTGATGGCGTCCATCAGGATCCCGTGTTGGTCGTCCATGGCGCGCACGTCCACGCTGCAGGCATGGTCCCAGGTGAGAAGCGTCACATGAGCCTCCACAAATGACTGAGAGATGTATCGGACCGCCGTCGTGATTCATCACCTGCAATCGGCATCATGCGGTGACGAAGGTTTTGCAGCGGGGGCGGCTACCGGGTGACGCACAATGGAATGGATGGCCCTGATCACTCCCGTCAACGTGATCGCCGCGCTGCTCACCCTGGTTCCGTATCTGGCGGTGGCGTTTTTTGCCGGCTCCGTGGCCGCGCGCGTGCGCGCATGGCAAGCCTGGGTGCGGTTTGTTTCCCCAGCGGCGTTGTCGGTTTCGTATTTGCTGGTGGCCTGTGGGGCCGGAGTCTTTCGGTGGGGATGGTTCGCAGTGTATGCGCTGCTGCCGGTCGCTATCGCTCTGCTCCTCAGTGAGGCCGCGCGTGTGGATGCTGCCCAGCGCAGCAACTGGCGCGATTTTCTGGTGCTGGTTGTGCTGGGCCTGGCCGTGGATTTGCGCTGGTTTGAGGGCGCGTGGCCGGCGTATCTGGCGGTCTTTAACAAGATTCTTTTGCTCGATGCTGGAATCTACGGCTTCGTGCTCATCCGGCAACTGGATGGAACCGGCTTCGACCTGCGCCTGCGCTTGAAGGATCTGGGCATTGGGCTGCGCGAGGCCACCTTCTACACGCCGATTGCGTTGGCGCTGGGCCTGAGCTTGGGCTTTCTGCATTTGCACGGCGCGCGGCCCGGATTCGCGCGGATGGCCGGCGCGTGGATTTTCACGTTCTTCTTCATCGCGGTCCCCGAAGAGCTGTTTTTTCGCGGGTGGCTGCAAAATCTGCTGGAAAAACGCCTGGGCCGGTACGGTGCTCTGTTCTTGACGGCGTGTTTGTTCGGCCTCGCGCACTTCAACAAGCGGGCTGCGCACTTCAACTGGCGCTATGTGTTGCTGGCCGCGCTGGCCGGGATCTTTTATGGGCGTGCGTGGCGTGCCGAGCGACGCGTGGGCGCGTCGGCCGTCACGCACGCCACGGTGGACGCCATATGGTCGTTATGGCTGCGTTAAGTTCTTACGCCCGCTGAAGCGGGCTGAACCGTGCGCGAACACACTCGCGCCGCGGGAAAAGGCCGCTCCGACGATTAGCGGTACATCCGGTGAGCTTGCCGATGCGGATCGTACCTCAGATAGCCGAGGCCGACGCGCATGTTGTGGTCTGTCGGCCCGGGAATCGTCATGGCCACGGTAATGCCCAGGATGGCGTGGGCCAGCATCAGCGGATAGATGTTGCGGTAGCGCAGAAAGAGCAGGCACGCCGCGAAACCCCAGATGAGGGTGATAGGCATAAGGACGGGATTGGGCAGGTGCGCTGCCGAGAAGAGCGCCGCCGCCGTCAGGGCCGCCATTGCGGGTTTCGGAATCAGGCGCAGAAAGCGCAACAGAAAGACACCCTGCAACAGAAACTGCTGCACGCCGGTCCAGAGGGCATATGCGCAATAGGTGGCAAGAAAAACGCGCACGCCGCCGGGCACGACGAGCGTGTGCATCCTGAGGGCAACCGCAAAGGCTGCTGCAGCCAGCGCCAGCGCTGCTGCGGCGATCCAGAGCGAGCGCCCGAAGTTGGCCGCGCGAAAGCCCATCGCTTGCCAGCCATCGAACGATCTCCACACGATGACGGCAAGGCCGGCCGCAGCCACCATCCAGAGCACGCGTTGCAGAGGGCGTGGCGTCCATTCGACCGCCATGATGAGGCCGTAGGCGATGGCGATCTCGAGGGCGTCGCGGCGACGGCTGCGGGCGGAGATGGGCTGGTTGTGCGCACGCGGCGAATCTGCGGGCGATTCCATGGCTCCGATGCTAGCGCAGGCTCCCGTCCCTATTCCAGAATCACCGCCGGCTCCGGCTCGTGCCCGCGCGTGGTTAGGGTGATGGCCGCGGCCAGGATGAGCGCTCCGCCCAGCCACGCGTAGGGACCGAGTCGCTCGCCCAGCAGTTCCACGCCTAACACCGAACCGAGCACCGGCTCGATGTTGAGGAAAACCCCGGCGCGCGAAGCCGGCACTTGATGAATGCCCCAGTTCCACAAGAGCGTGGTGGTGGCCGTGCAAAACACGCCGCTGATGGCAAGCGCAATCCAGACCGTCAGGCTGATGTGGACGAACGGCATGGGCTCAATCCTCTGGTGTGTGAGCGGCGCGAGCAGCCACGAGCCCAGATTCCACGCCACCAGCATCAACGTGCCTGAATAGATGGTGTACGCAGTGACCACCGGAGCGCTGTGCGTCTGCAACAACTTCTTGCTGAGCAGAATCCAGGCCAGGGCGACGATGAGCGATGCAATCACCAGCAGGTCGCCGGCGAGGGAGGGCGTTTCGCGCCCGGTGGTCGCGCGGTCGCCCCCCAAAACCACCATGGCGGCTCCGGCCGTGGATGCGCACAGGGCCACCCAACCGATCCAGTCGAGCCGTTCGCCGGAAAAAAGCACGGCTGCCACGGCCAGCAGTACCGGCATGGCGCCCACCATGAGCGAGGCGTGGCTTACCGTGGTCAAGGCCAGGCCGTGAAATTGCAAAAGGAACTGGATGGGAATGCCGAGGGCCGCTGCCAGCAGCACGATGCGCGTTTCCCCGGCTGTGAGGCGCACGAGGCTGCGCAGCATTACAGGCGCCATGCCCAGGCAAGCAAAGAGAAAACGATAGAGCACCATGTGCTCCACGTTCATCTCATTGAGGGCGATCCGCCCCCAGTAGAAACCTGTGCCCCACAAAGTTCCGGCCAGGGCGCATGCGCCGTAACCAAGAAATCTGACCTGCCCACTTGCCGAATCCTGCTGTGCCATTTCTTCTCTACTGTCGCACACGCAGGTGTGGGCCGGTTCGAGCGGAGGGCAGTCGCATAAATGAAGATGAAGGACGATTTCCTGCGGATTTGCGCCGCCCCTGCGGGGCTGACGGCTCTCTGGGGGCAAGCTTCCCCCACGCTGAAGCGCGGGGCCAACAAACGCTGCGCCTCCGGCGCGACGAGAATCGGTCCTCGCTGGGTAGCAGAATACGTCCAGTCGATCACCTGCAATCCAAGTAGCGCTTTCAGCGCAGAGGCCGAATCGGCGAGAATACACTTCGATGGCGAAGCAGCGGCGATTCGGGCAGGCGCGCGAGATGCGAGGAATGGCTATGGCCTTGGCCGTGGCTACTGCTCTCACTGTTCCAACGGCCGTCGCGTCAGCGCAACGCGGCAGCGATTCCCAGTCTCCTGCTGCGCCGCAGGTGAAGGCGCGATTCCTCACCAGTCATTTTCCTGAGCAGCCGTCGCTTGCGCCCATTGCGAGCATTCCCCTCGATGCACTTGGCTTCACGGCGCCGAACAGCACCTATCTGGGCACGCGCAACACCTTCGTCTCGCTCGATTTCATCGATGAAGACCGGCTCCTGTTCACCTTTCGCGTGCCCGGGCTCAAACATCGCGACCTGAAGACCGGGGAAGAAAGCGACGAGCGCGAGATTCGCGCCGTGGTGCTGAAGCTGCCGCAGGGTACAGTCCAGGCTGACGCGTTGTGGACGGTACACGACCGTGTGCGCTACCTGTGGCCGCTGAAAAACGGTCATTTTCTTCTGCGCGACCGCAACAATCTCCTCCAGGGCGACGCCACGCTTGTGTTGAAGCCGTTCCTTGATTTCCCAGGTTCCTTGCTTTGGGTGGAATTAGACCCCGCGCAGCAGTTTTTGGTGACGAACTCGCATGAGCCTGCCGCGGCCGCGAAATCCGGCGTCCCCGCGGACGGGTCTTCGTCCAGGGGGTTGCCGTCCGGTCCAGTAACCAGCCCCACGACGGCCCAGGCCGCGGTCACCACGGACGAAGACGATGCGGCGGCCGAAAAGGGACAGTCCGAACTGGTGGTGCGCATTCTGCGACGCACGACGGGTGAAGTGATGCTGGTGAGCCGCGCCCGTACCCTCGTGCATTTGCCCATCAACACAGCGGGGTATCTCGAGAACCTCCGCGGCCGGGGTACCGAGTGGGTGGTGAACCTGAGTTACTTTACCGGCGGCAGCAGGATGCTGGGCAGCGTGGACACCGCCTGCGACCCCGACGACGAGTTTCTTTCCGAGAACGAGATTTTGATTACCGGGTGCAGCCCGGATGGGGCCAGCAAGCTGGTGGCCATGACGACGGAGGGCAAAACCCTGTGGATCGCGCAGGGGCCTGAGACCGAGATGTGGCCGCACCTGACCGTGGCGCCCAATGGCTCGCGCTTGGCATGGACCACGCTCGACACCAGCCGGCTGGTGAGTACCTTTGCTCCCATGGACACCGAAGACGTGAAGGAGCAGTCGGTTACGGTCTTCGATGGCGCCACAGGCGACATTGCGCTGGTCTCGCCGCTCAGCCCCATTCTCGATGCCGGCGGCAACGTGGCCATCTCTCCCTCGGGGCGGCGCGTCGCCCTGCTCAACGTTGGCGCCATCCAGGTTTTTGACTTGCCGGCACCGCCAGCGGTGCCGGGGGCGAAATGAGCTTCTAGCTTCCAGCTTCTAGCGTGTTGAGTTAAGTAGGCGGCAGTGGCTGAGAACAGCTAAAAGCTAATAGCTAAGAGCTAGAAGCTGTTCTTCGCGCCCTTGCTCGCCTTGGTCCCTGTTTTCTTGTTCCCTAGTTCCTTTGGCCACTTGTTCCCTGTTTTTATGTACACTGAGCGACGGGGGTTTCTTTTCTTGGCCACGGCTGTTGCACACTATGCGGCCGCGGCGGCCACCGATTGTGGCCGCAAGCGCCCTTCCAACGAGGATGCCTTCGGCTTTTCCGTCGAGAACGGCGTCTATGTGGTCTGCGACGGAATGGGCGGCGCAGCTGCGGGCGAAATCGCCAGCTCTCTGGCCGTCGACGAAATGATGCGGCTACTCACCAGTCGCGACGCTGGCCGCCCCCTGGTAAACGACGCCGAAGAGGCCGTTGCCTCCGCCAATGCGGTCATTTTTATGCGCGCGCAGACCAGTGAAAATCTGAACGGCATGGGCACTACGCTGGTGTCACTGTTGGTTGAAGACCAGAGCGGCTGGATGATCAACGTGGGCGACAGCCGCGGCTACCGCATGCGCAATTCGCATCTTGAGCAAATCACTCTCGATCACTCCCTGGTTGAGGAGCAGGTGCGCATGGGCCGCATGGACCGGCTGGAAGCGCAACGCTCGCCCTTCAAGAACGTGATTACGCGCGCCCTGGGCACGCAAAGCTCGGTGACTCCTGACGTTTTTGAGCTGGAAGCCGAACCCGGCGATCTTTTTCTGCTTTGTTCCGACGGCCTCACTCGCGAGCTCTCCGATCCGTTCATTGAGTCGGTGCTGAAGCTCGATCTGCCCCTGCCGGATCTGTGCGCACGGCTGATTGAGGCCGCCAATCAGGCCGGCGGGCATGACAATATCACCTGTTTGCTGGTGCGGGCGGAAGCGTAATGGGGCATCGCACTTTCCCGGCGCCTCAAGTTGTGGTGAGTTGAGAGAAGCGTATCGAGGTTTTTGCTTTCCCATCCTAAACGCAAGAAAACGCGTTTAGCATGGGGCACCCGGCGTAAGACTGCGGCGCACTCTGCCCGTTACTCGCCCGCCACTTCGTGACGGTCCTGTGCCGCACTGTGTGGGCGCGCCATCATCAACACCAACGGAATGCAGCCCAGCGCGAGATAGCCGAGCAGGCGGAAATTGTCAGCGTAGGCCAGGACCGCGGCTTGCTGCTGCAGGCTGCCATACATGGCGCCCATCGCCTCGCGATGGGCCAGAACCGCATCGGCGCCTCCGGCCTGGAACCGGGCCGCGAGTCCCTGGAGGGTATTGGTTGCAACCGGGTTGTTCGCGGTCAGGTTGGCGCCCATGTAGCTTTGGTGGATTTGCGCGCCACGCACCTGGTTGGCAGTGAGGGTGGCGATGCCGATGCTGCCGCCGATATTGCGCACCAGGTTGTAGATGCCAGCCGCATTGCCCATCTCCTGTTTGCGCAGGCGGCCCATGGCGAGCGTGGTTAGCGGAACAAAGACGAAACCGCCGCCAAAACCATTCCAAAAATTCGGCCACACCACAGCGCCCATGGAGATGCCCAGGTTAATGCGGCTTAACATGAGCGTGGAGACGCCAAAGATGAGCAGTCCTACGGCCAGTAGGGCGCGACTGTCAAAGCGGTTGATGAGCGCACCCACAACCAGCATCGCCACCATGGAGCCCAGTCCACGCGGACTTACCGCCAGGCCGCTGTCCATGGCCGAGTAACCCAGAAGAGTCTGCAAAAACAGAGGCAGAAACGCCGTGATGCCGTAGAGCAGAACGCCGAAGAGCCCGGTGATGAGCGTTCCGGTGCGGAAGTTTTGATCGAGGAGGGCACGCAACTGCACGATGGGATCGCGGCACAGGAGTTCGCGGGCGATGAAACCCAGAAACGCCGCCACGGAAATCGCGGCTACCCAGCGAATCCAGGTGGCTTCGAACCAATCCGCTTCCTGGCCTTTGTCGAGCGCCAATTGCAAAGCGCCCAGCCAAAGAGCCATCAAGGCAAAGCCCATGGCATCGATGGCCACGCGACGCGCGTGGCGCAGGTAAGGCGGATCTTCGATGAACAGGTTGGCCATGAACAGCGCCAGTAGGCCGACGGGGAGATTGATGTAGAAAATCCAGCGCCAGGAATAGCTGTCGGTAATCCATCCGCCCAGCGTGGGACCGATGACCGGCGCCACCACGATGCCGACTCCGTAGGCGGCCATGGCCTTGCCGTGTTTTTCCGGGGGAAAGCTCTCGAGCAGGATGGCTTGCGCCAGCGGCTGCATGCCACCACCGCCCGCACCCTGCAGGATCCGCGCAAAGATCAGCATGGGCATATTGAGCGCCATGCCGCAAAGCATGGATGCGCCGGTGAAGGCCAGGATCGAGAGCATCAGCAGCCGCTTGCGGCCGATGCGCCGCGCGAGCCAGCCAGAGGCAGGCAGCATGATGCCGTTCGAGACCAGGTAGCTGGTGAGAACCCAGGTGGATTCATCGGTGGATGCGGAGAGGCTGCCGGCGATATGCGGCAGGGCGACGTTGGCGATGGATGAGTCGAGCACCACCATGAAGGTGGACAGCATCACGCTGAGAGCGACCATCCATGGGTTCACACTGGGCCGCCAGTCAATACTCAGGGGGCGCGACGCGCCCAGGCTGTGCGCTGGATTGGTGGCTGTGCTCAATCGTCAGTTTACTTGAATGACTTTGATTGTCGTTCGCGGAGCCGGCATTGCGGTAGTGGCATTGCAGGCGAAATTGCGGACCCGCGTTCAACGGAAGGCTGCTTCAGCGGTCGTCGATGACCTTTTCTCGATGGACTGCGAGATCGAAGTTGACACTTGTTATGGGAAAAGGTATTCTCGCTGAAGTTAGCGATAACTCTGATTCGCGCAAGGTCGTTCAGGCATGGCACATCCGTCCCCAGCCGCTTCAGTTGATCCGGCGGCGATTCCGCGACGCAAACTCTCGACAGGCGCCACAATGCCGGCTATTGGGCTGGGCACGTTCGGCTCCGACAGTGTCTCCGCGACTGAGATTGCCGCGGCCGTCGAGGGCGCAGCGGTAGCCGGCTACCGGCATTTCGATTGTGCTTCGGTCTACGGCAACGAGGCCGAAATCGGCGCCGCGTTTGAAGCGATTCTGCGCAGTGGCGTCAAGCGCGAGGAACTGTGGATCACCTCAAAGCTGTGGAATAACAAGCACGGCGAAGACGATGTGATTGCCTCTTGTCGCAAGTCGCTCGCGGATCTGCGGTTGCAGTACCTGGATCTCTACCTCGTGCACTGGCCGTTTCCCAACTTCCATCCGCCGGGATGCGACGTAAGTTCGCGCTCGCCCGACGCCCGCCCCTACATCCACGAAAACTACATGAAAACGTGGCGCAAGATGGAAGAGTTGGTGGACCTGGGCCTGGTGCGGCACATCGGCACCTCGAATATGACGATTCCCAAACTCAAACTCCTGCTATGTGACGCGCGCATCAGGCCGGAGGTCAATGAGATGGAGTTGCATCCTCATTTCCAACAGCCGGAACTATTCAAATTCGTCGTGGAGAACGGCATCGAGCCCATCGGCTATTGCCCTATCGGATCGCCGGGACGCCCGGAGCGCGACCGCACTCCCGAAGACACCGCGCCCACTGAGGATCCTGTGATTTTGGAGATCGCCCGCCGGCATGGAACTCACCCTGCGTCCATATGCATTCGATGGGCGGTGCAACGCGGACAAACACCGATTCCCTTCTCAGTGCATCACTATCGCGAAAATCTTGCAGCCGCGGCAGGCGACCCTTTAACAGACGACGAAATGCGCGGCATCGCCGCCCTGGACCGCAATTGCCGCTTGATCAAGGGCCAGGTCTTCCTGTGGAAGGACGGCCAGACCTGGGAGGATCTCTGGGATCTGAGCGGAGAGATCACGCGGTGAGGCAGCTGTCAGCTTTCAGCCTTCAGCTTCTTCCGCACAGCCTTTGGTCTTCTCGGTCAAACATGATGGAATTAGCAGTCGCCGGAATTATCTGAAGGCTAAAAGCTGACAACTAGTTCGAGAAACTGGAGAACGAATCATGCCGTCCACAATGACTGCTGCGTTTCTGCCGGGTGACTCTACGGTGGAGATGCGCACGGTGCCCGTGCCCGAGCCGGGTCATGGGGAAGTTCTTTTGCGCGTGAAAGCGTCGACCATCTGCGGCTCCGACATTCGCTGCATCTATCACGAACATCTTGGCAAGGGGCCGGAGGGCTACCAGGGCGTGATCGCCGGTCACGAGCCGTGCGGCCAGATCGTGACCGCGGGTGAGGGCTGCCGCCGCTTCAAGACGGGCGATCGCGTCATTGTTTATCACATCTCCGGTTGCGGCGTGTGCAATGACTGCCGTCGCGGCTACATGATCAGCTGCACCAGCGAAAAGTATCGCCGCGCCTACGGCTGGCAACGCGACGGCGGCATGGCCGAGTTCATGATTGCCGAGGAGAAGGATTTGATCGCGCTCCCCCGTGAGCTTAGCTACGCCGATGGCGCGCAGGTAGCTTGCGGATTCGGCACCGTGTACGAGGGTCTGGAGAAGATCGGAATCAACGGCAACCATGCGGTGCTGATTACTGGCCTCGGCCCGGTGGGTTTGGCCACGGGAGCGTTGTGCCGCAAACTGGGTGCGCAAAAGATCATCGGCATTGATGTGGTACCGGAGCGGATGAAGATTGCGATGGATCTCGGCCTGTGCGACGAGGTTCTCATGTCGGGCCCGGACAACGTGGCCGCGGTGAAGCGGCTGACGGCAGGCATGGGCGTGGAGCGCGCCGTCGACTGCTCCGCGAACGACGCCGCACGCGCCGCGGCGATTCGCGCCACGCGCAAGTGGGGCAGGATCGTTTTTCTGGGCGAAGGCGGGCGCGTCGAGTTCAATCCCTCGCCCGACATGATTCACGACCAGAAAACCTTGTACGGCTCGTGGGTCACTTCGACGTGGCTGATGGAAGAACTGGTAGAGCGGCTAGTGCGCTGGAACCTACATCCGGCCGGCATTATTACGCACCGGTTTCCGCTGAAGCGCGCCGGCGACGCGTATGCGTTGATGGCTTCAGGCAAATGCGGCAAAGTGGCCGTGTGTGCGGATGAAGAACTGAAATAGTTGTTGGGCAAGCGAGGACATTATGGCCGACGCGCCGAGACTGACGAGATCCGATTGGGAACGCGAACTGCACACCCTGCTGCCGCTCTACGGGCACCGCAACTGGATCGTAGTGGCGGATTCCGCATTTCCCGCGCAATCCAAACCGGGCATTGAGACGATCGTTTCCGGCGCCGGGCAGATTGAAGTGGCGCGCAAGGTACTCGACGCCATCAACGCCAGCCGGCACGTGCGCGCCATTGTTTACCTCGACAAGGAGCTGAAGTTCGTCTCCCCGGATGATGCGCCCGGCGTGACAGAGTATCGGCAACAACTCGAAGTCCTGCTCGCGGATGCCCACGCAGCCACCCTTCCTCACGAGGAGATCATCGCCAAACTCGACCAGGTGTCACAGGTCTTCCGCGTGCTCATCATCAAGACGGAACTGACCATTCCTTACACCACGGTCTTCTTCGAACTCGGCTGCGCGTACTGGCCTAGTGATGCGGAGAACCACATGCGCAAGGAGATGACTGCAGCGGGCACAAAGTGAAGGCTAAGCCGAAAATTTACGGCGACCACGCCGCCTAGGGCAACGTGCGGGTCGGGAGGCCCGCACGACAGCCGGCCGGGGGGCCGGCGGTACTTACTTGCGGTCGCACGAATGGAAATCTCGTGATGAAGATGAACCGCCGGAAATTGCTGAAAACCATGGGCGGCGCGTGCTCTGCGCTGGCGTTCTCCCGGATTGCCTCGCCGCAATCGTCCGCCATGGCCGCGCCCTTCGCGGGCACGCGCGAGTCTCTGCGCGCCTACCGGATTCCCGCGTGGTTCCGCAACGCAAAGTTCGGCATCTGGTCGCACTGGGGCCCGCAATCGGCCATCGAAGACGGCGACTGGTACGCACGCAAGATGTACATCCAGGGAACGGATCAGTACCAATTTCAACTCGATCACTACGGGCATCCGTCCAAGGTCGGATACAAGGACCTGGTTGGCATTTGGAAGGCTACAAAGTGGGATCCTGAGTATTTGATGGGCTTGTATAAGAAGGCGGGCGCAAAGTATTTCGTGAGCATGGGCGTGCACCACGACAACTTCGATCTGTGGAATTCGAAGTACACGCGCTGGAACGCCGTGAATATGGGGCCGCAGCGGGACGTGGTGGGCGCATGGCGCGACGCGGCGCGCAAGCACGGGCTGCCTTTTGGCGTGAGCGAGCACTTGTGGATCAGCTACAAGTGGTTCTCCGTGAGCCATACGTCCGACGCCACTGGCCCTCTCGCCGGCGTTCCTTACGACGGCGTCGATCCGCAGTATGCCGATCTCTATCACGACGCGGGCTGCGTGCAATTTGCCGGCCCGAAGGTCGATTGGAGCGACGCCGGCATTCCCGACTCGTGGCGCAAGCACTATCTCGACCGTATGACCGACCTGATCGATAAGTATCAGCCCGACCTGCTTTACACTGACGGCCATCTGCCCTTCGAGGAATACGGACTGAAGATGGTGGCACACCTTTACAACGTGAGCGCGCAACTGCACGGCGGCGCGGTGGAAGCGGTGTATACCAGCAAGGAGCCTTCGGATTGCGCGGTGGGCACGTGCCTGCTCGATCACGAGCGGGGCGTGTCGGATTTGATTTCCGAGAATCCGTGGCAGACCGACACCTGCATCGGGCAGTGGCACTACAAACGCGGCCAGAAGTACAAGACCGCAAAAAAAGTGATCGATTTGCTCACCGATATTGTGAGCAAGAACGGGAACCTGCTGCTGAATTTCCCGCTGCCCAACTCCGGCGAACTCGACCCCGAGGAGATGACGGTCCTCGATGGCATTACGGGCTGGATGGCGGTGAACAGCGAAGGCATTTATGCCACGCGTCCGTGGAAGATTTACGGCGAAGGGCCTTCCACGCAGGTGGCCATTAAGTCCGGCGGGTTCAACGAAGATAAGCGCGGCGATTTTACGGCCGAGGATGTGCGCTTTACCAGCAAGGGCTCGACGCTCTATGCCTTTGTGATGGGCTGGCCGGCAAAAGCGGCGCTAGTGCGCGCGCTGGCAAAAAATGGGCCGCAGAATCCCGGCAAGATTCGCCACGTAGCGCTGCTGGGCTACGGCGGCCAACTGAAGTGGAAGCAGGACGAGAGCGGATTGAAGGTGGAGATGCCGGCGGAAAAGTTCTCCAATATCGGCATTACGCTGAAAGTGGAGCTGGCGTGATCGGGAACAAGCGGAGAAAGCGGAGTTAGATTGGCTCCGGCGGGTGATCAGGGTTTGTTAGCAGCGGGCCGCTTTTTCGCTGGGGGGCGTTTGCGCGAGCCGCTTTTGGCGGGCGCTGTGCCCAGATACGCCGGCCCTTGTTGCCCCGCGGCGCGCGGCGCCGACCTGGCGCGGGCGATCGCAAATTCCGCAACCGCATCGACAATCCAGGCAAAATGCGCTTCGCCAACGGAGTGCACATCGGCATCCGGCACTGGATTCATGAAGTCGATCGCATAGGGAGTTCCCTCTTTCACCGCAAACTCGACGCTGTTCAGGTCGTAGCCAAGCGCGCGGCAAAGCTTGATGGCATCCTCTTCCATCTTCCTGTAAAGCAGCCGCGCGTGGAGAGTTCGGGGCCGCGCGGCGTCTTTCAGGTAGCGCTCGGCGTGCGGCCGGCGCGGATCGTAGGGCATGATGCGGACCTTCTTCTGCCCCACCACAAAACAGCGGAAGTACTCCGTGTAGTCGACGGCCTTTTGAAAGACCATGCACAGGTCGCGGGACTGGTCGAAGGCGCGGAAGAACTCGTCGAGGCTGTGCACTTCGTGCACGTCGCGCCAGCCTCCGCCATCGATGGGCTTGAGGAATCCGTGCTCGCCGACGGCGGAAAAGACACCGTCCCAGTCGAGGGGAAACTCCAGGTTGCGTAGCGATTTTTCCGAGGTGCCATTGGGAAGTTCCTTGTGCGGCAGGAGCACGGTGGACGGCACGGCCACGCCGAGGCTGCGGGCCAGCGCGTAGTTGAAAAACTTGTCGTCGGCCGATGCCCAGAAGGGATTGTTGATGACGATCGTGCCGTTGAGCGCCGCATGCTTGAGGAATGCGCGGTAGAACGGGACGCCGTGGGAGATGCGATCGAGGATGACGGCGTAGTGCGGAGTTTGATGAAGCGCGACGGCGCCGGTGAGGACAAATTCCGCCTGCATACCGGCGGGATTGCGGGCGTTGATTTGCTCCACCAGCGCGCTCGGAAAACTGTTCTCCACGCCGAACAGGATGCCGATTTTTTTCATGCGCTAGTCCTCCGTTGAGCGGCGGCGCAGGAAATGTGCCGCTTTACGCACGGCAATAGTGTACGACGCGAGACAGTGGTCAGTGGTCAGTTAGCTCCCCCACGCTGAAGCGCGGAGCTAACAAACGCTGCACCTGCGGTGCGGCTGCCGGCGAATTTCTCATGCAATTCGTAAACGGCCCTTGACGCCGATTCCCATCAATCCGGCCGCATGCCGAAGTTCTCCCCGTCACAGACAGGCCGGACCATGGGGAGGACAATGGAGGGTTCGAAAGGGTCGGCGGAGCTAGCGGGGTGTCCCCGAAGTTGGCAACATAAGCCGACACCGCGAAATGCAGGTCCTTCGACTCGGTCCCCGAGGCAATCTCACTCAGGACGGCAGAGTCGTGTGGGACACGGGGTTTTCTTTATCGGATTTTTCGGTCACTCGAGAAAGAAAGGAAGACGGAGCAAATGGGAGCAACTGGATTGAAGGTTGTGGCGCTGAATGGCAGCGCGCGCAAGGGCGGAAATACGGCGATTCTGCTGCGCTACGTGCTGAAGGAGTTGGAAAAGGAAGGGATCGGCACCGAACTCATTGAAATGAGCGACGCAACGATTCACGGGTGCCTGGCGTGCCGCGAGTGTTCGAAGAAAAAAGACCGTCGCTGCGCACAGAAAAACGATACGGGCAACGCATACATCGAGAAGATGGAGCAGGCGGACGGCATCCTGCTGGGTTCGCCGACGTATGTGGCCGACGTATCGCCAGAGATGAAGGCGCTGATGGACCGCGCCTGCCTGGTGTCGAAGGCCAATGGCGGCATGTTCCGCCGCAAGGTGGGGGCCGCGGTGGTCGCGGTGCGACGCGCCGGCGCGCTGCACGCCTTCGATACGCTCAATCACTTTTTCCTGATCGGTGAAATGATCGTCCCCGGTTCGTCGTATTGGAACATTGGCATTGGCCGCGAGATCGGCGACGTAGAGAAGGATGAAGAAGGCATCCGGACCATGAAAACGCTGGGGCAAAACATGGCCTGGCTGCTAAAGAAGACGGCGGGTTAGGTTTCTGACCGGATGAGTCTGTAATCGAGCATTCCGGCATCCCAGGTCTCAAAGTCGAGACCCGGGGAACCCCGAGATTGTGCTGGGTCCGGCGGCCATAAGCCCGCTCCTCACGCGGGCAACTCGGCGATGCGGCGCAATTGCGCGAGGTGATTCAGGTCGTGGCCGGCCATGGTTTCGACCAGCGTCTGGAAGGTCATGGCGCCGCGCTCAGGATGGGTCACGGTTCTGCCTGCGGCGGCGGGCATCACGGCTTGGATGAGCCGCAGGTTCCATTTGCGCAACGCGCTGAAGGTTTCAAGCGCCAGGACAGATGAAATGCCATGGTACTGCACTGCCCACTTGTCTTGATCGAAGGGCTGGATGGTCGGCGCGTCCTCGGCCAAAGTCTGGCGTAGACGGAAGGCGAAGACAATCTCGCAATCGGCCAGGTGACAGACGATTTCGGCGGCGCTCCACTTGTTGGGAGCCGGCGGAACTTTCGCCCGATGCGCACCAATCATCTCAAGGTATTCGGCGATGGCATCCGCTGTTACGGCCAGAATGGACTCGAGCGGCCGGCCGTCAAGAAACTTCTCGTATGGGTTCGTCTGGCTCATGGCAATGCCTCCGGTCAGTGCGAGTGCGAGTGGAGCACTCACTCACACTGTCTCTTGCTTAGAGATTATCCTGCACTATGCGCTGCCATGTGGGCCAATCGTGAGTGTTGGGCGCATCCCACATGTGGAACCGATGCGGAATTCCTTTCTCGCTCAGGATGCGATCAAGTTGCTGATTCTGCGCGAGGCATTGGTCATCCCATCCGGTAGCCAGCACGTACGAATGGGCGCGCATGCGATCGAGGAACCACGGGTCTTCGAGCCGCGGCAGGTAATGCGTGGGCAGATGGAAGTAGCAATCCTCGTCGTAGTAGCCGTCAAGAAAGACGGTGAGGTCGAAGGCGCCGGACATGGAGAAGAATCCGCTGAAGAGGTCGGGATGACGCAGGGCGATGTTGACCGCGTGGTAGCCGCCGAAGCTGCAGCCAAGCGCCAGCAGGCGCGGATCGCGATTTTTCTCGCGGATGAAGGGCAGGACTTCGTGGAGAAGATAGGCCTCGTAGTCCATGTGGCGGGCGATGCGGCGACGCGGAGAAACCTGGCGGTTGTACCAGCTCTCGCGATCGACGGAATCGACGCAAAAGAGCTGAAGCTCTCCGCCATTGATCCTGGGGGCCAGGACAGCGACCATGCCGAAGTCCTCAAACTGGAAAAAGCGGCCGCCAGAGGTGGGGAAAACCAGGATGGGCATGCCGGCGTGGCCAAAGACGAGCAGCTCCATGGAGCGGCCGAGGCGGCTGGACTGACTTTCGTGATATTCCCGGTTCATGGTTCGCGCCCCCCGGATTCCACAGAAAGAGGAAAGCCTGCTTTGTCAGGATAAGCGAGTGCGGCGCGGGGTCGCGCGGGAGGAAGGAACAGTGGAGCGGTTCGCGCCGCTCCTCTTTGGCTGGGTCAGCTTTACATCGCTTTCCCTGGATTTCGTCGTTGCGGCGACTCCATCCTGGGCTATTATCCACTCCTCCTTCCGAGAGGAAGAGCTGAGCTCAGCCAATTGGTGGTGCACGAGGGAACAGGTTCGTTCGGCCGGTCGGGATAGGATTTGCCTCGAAGGCCCGGTTTCGGCGATACTTAGGTGTTGTGATGTGTGCGGCCGGGCGCATCTGTCCGGCCGTTATTCTGCCAGAGACCTGCCGCCGATTGCCGGGCGGACCCCGAGTGCGGGTGATGATTCGGCGGGGAGATTCCCCAAAAACGCACGAAATGCTTTCAAACTGGAAAGGAAATGTACCCACCGTGGTTATGATCCGTCTGGCGCGCGTTGGCGCCCCCAAGCAACCGTATTACCGTATCGTCGTCATCGAGAAAGACCGCGCCCGTAACGGCCGTTCGATTGAGGTGGTCGGCACCTACAATCCGCGCACCAACCCGACGACGGTGAACCTGAAGCACGAGCGGATCGCCTACTGGCGCAGCGTGGGCGCCACACTCTCGCCCATCATGCAAAAGCTGGTGGCGAAGAACCCCCCGGCCGCGCCGGCGGATCAAGAGACGCCCGTGCCCGCTGTTTCGGATCCGGCCGCAGCCTGATCTTACCTCCACTTTTGTGCTGCCTGCGGCGAACCGGTCCGGGGCGGCGCGTAAGTCCTTGCTCCGAGAGGGTATGCGTGCTATTCTTCGCGCACGGTTTCAGAGTAACCAATCTCAGAACTCAAAAAGGTCAGGTGCAAGATCATGACCCAAGCTGAAATAGTGCAAGTCGACGAGCTGGTCCGCGAAATCGCGCGGGCCCTGGTGGATGAACCGCAGGCCGTTGAAGTGGAAGCCGTGAACCGCGAAGAGAATACGGTGCTCCGGCTTCGCGTGGCGGCGCAGGACGTGGGCAAGGTCATCGGCAAGCAGGGACGGACCGCACGCTCGGTACGCACCATCCTGGGCGCGGTCAGCATGAAGCTGCACCACCGCTACACGCTCGACATCCTGGAAGAGGACGACGAGGTCTAAGGTCGTCGGAGCCCGCGGCGGAATCATCTTCCGGAGGCGGAGGTAGCCGTGCCGGTAGCGCCTGGAAACTGGGTTTGGCTGGCGCGGATTCGTCGCCCGCAGGGCCGCAAAGGCGAAGTCTTCGCCGAGATTCTCACCGATTTCCCTGAAAAATTTGCGGAACGAAAGCAGTTGTGGCTGCTGCCGGGTGTCGGCGCGGGTGCCCCGGGTCCGGGGTCCCCGGCAACAGGTCTTCGTCGCTGGGGTGGGGATCCCTCGCATTTGGGAACCAGGGAAACCAAGCCCGTTTCTCCGCAAGCTTGTCCCGTGGAGCTGGCCAACCACTGGCTGCACAAGGGCGGCATCGTGCTGCACTTCGCGGGCGTGACCTCCATTTCTGCAGCAGAAGAGCTGAAGGGGATGGTTGTGGCCGTTCCGCAAGCGGAACGAGCGCCGCTCGCCGCAGATGAAACCTACATCGGCGACCTGATCGGGTGCGTGCTGGTGGATGTGGCCGGCGCGGACGCGGTGAACGTGGGCGAGATTGAGAGCGTGGACCGCTCGGGCGGGGCCGCACCGCTGCTGGTGGTGCGCGGGGCGCGCGGCGAGGTTCTGATTCCATTTGCCAAAAGCTATCTGCGCCGCATCGACCTTGAAGGCAAGCGCGTGGAGATGGCGCTGCCGGAGGGGCTGGTGGATTTGAACGCAGTTTAGCCAGTCAGCAGGTCAGATAGTTACCAATTCGGCGCCCGCTCTCCTTGGAACCAGTGAAAGCCCTTTTCGAAATCTACCCGTCAATCAGCAGAAGGCCTCTCGACGTGGTCGATTACCAGCGTCTGCACTGGCCCGGTGTCCTTCACAAGCTTTAGCCCGAGCTGATCCCGGAGCGCAGCTGTAAAGGTCGGTCCGCCGCCGGAGTCTTCCCCTACGCCCGTCGACGGCGCAAATTCGATTTCGACATCGTATTTGGCCACGAGCGCAGTCTTATCCTCAATGGGGCGAACATCTCGTTCGCCAACCAGCCCGCCAGCGGCATCGAGGAGCTTGGCGGTATCTCCCATGCTCGCGTCGATCAGGCGAATATGCAGTAACCCGTCTGCTCGCCACACATCGATTCCACAATAGGCTGGGCGGTCCGCATGCGGGTCCTGCGGCGTCACATCCTCCGGCCGCAGCTGGCACGGGGCATTTTCTGGATGAATCCGGAGCTTGGGCCCCAGGACTCCCGGGCGATCCAGCACCAGGGCGTTGACTGCGCCCTGATGGGTCTCGTAGTGAATGGCCAACTTGAAGCGGTCCCTGAGCAGTGATTGCAACATCAGCCGCATTTGCTCGCGGGTGGGGACGCCCTCGGCGCGCGCCTCAATGTCGAATCTTTCCCTCATCGCCCAGTCGGGAAGTTGCGTAGAGAGTGACTGAATCTGGCCGGGATCCTCAATGTCATAGGCGAACATCATGTAGATCGCAAGGGGCATATTGGCTGACAATAGTCCGCTCTTCGGCTGGGCATTGCCGAACGGGATGAGAAGATCGTTGCCTTTCGTGCTCGCATCCGGCGCGGACGGCTTCACCGACGCGACTTCAAATTCGAGCTGCAGCACCGCTCCGGCAGCCGGTGCGACGCTGGAATTTTGGCCCAGAATCGAGGCCGGATTTTGTATGAGCAACGCGGCTGCCGTCGCCGCGTAAAGAAGAATTGGCATTGAGGGTCGCTTGCTGCCGGTCATTGAAGAAGTCCTCTTACTCACGTCGCATCTGAATGTATAACGTGCCGGTCAGCTGATTGGTTAACTTGCTTGCCCGATGACTCGCTCATTGGTTCCTACCGCAAATTCAGCGGCTTCCACGCTCCGTTGTCCTTGAGGGCCAGTTGCATGGGCCGCGGCGGGCCTTTGGGAGGGACGGTGACTTCGATCCAGAGCTCCTGGCCGGGCTTGAGCGGCAACGGGCTTTGCGCCGTGCCGGCGATAAAGAAGTCGGTCGAGGACGCGAGCTGCATCTGGTTGCAGGGCGAGCTGGCAGTGCCCACCACTTCTTCTCCAGCGGTCATGTCCTCCGCGCCCTCAATGCGCACGGCGACGAGGGTGTTGTTGACGACCTTCAAATTGGCGTGGAAGTCGATGGTCTGCGGGCGCAGAACATAGGGCCCCGGTTTGACGGCGCCATTCACGTCGCGCGGGAAGGTTGCGTCTTTGGCCGAGGGCAGCGTGCTTTGGCAGCCATCGACGGTAAGGTCGAGCGCCAGATAGCGGCCGCGCATGGGCAATTGGGGATCGATGGCGACGGCGCGGGTCCAGACGCGCGGGCACGTCCAGCGCTGGTACAAATACTTGGCCGCGACGGTGGAGACCAGCGCCAACTGCACGATGAGCAGCACGAGCGAGGCAGCAGGGAGTGTGAATCGGCCGATCTTCATTGCGCGCCTCCTATTGCTGCTGCGGCAGGTTGCGGCGGCGGAGCCATGCGCGCCAGAATGCGGCGTCGCATCTTTTCGAGCGCCCATCCGCCGGCCAGGAAGAGCACGCCGAGGCCGATGAGTCCCAGGGCGCGCTCATGGTCGTTATAAATGTCGCTGAAGTAGAACCAGAGCACGGCGGCGGCGAAACCCACAATGCCCAGGTTGACCAGCGCGCGCGAAAGCAGGCGCACTCCCCACCAGCAGAGAAAGACGGCAAAGGTAGCCACCAAGGCGTGGGCGAGCAGGTTGGGATTTGTGCTGGTGTAGGTCATCTGCGCTCCGCCGTTGTTATAGGACTCGGTTGTGGTGGAGTGGCACCACGGCAGCGCAATCACAAACGCAATAACCGCGGCGATGGGCACGAGACCCTTGTGACCGTGGAATGCGGCGATGAGGAGCGGCACGGCGGCGATTGCGACCCAGGCCCAGACGCGCGTACCGAAGGGGAGGAAGGCTGGATCGGAGGATACGGAGACCCAGCCGGCAAGCATGAAGAGGATGCCGTAAACGGCTGCGATGGCGCTGACCGCGAAAAGGATTCCCTGCACCGCCTTGCGCCGCGAGCCGGCAAAGAAGGTGAGGTAGAGGATGGCCCAGACAAAACAGAGCCGCCCCATATAGATGAAGTCGCCGGTGCGGCTGCCGATGCGGAAGGCGAGTTCCGAGAAGATCCATGCGGGTAGCAGCAGGAGGGCGAGCGTTTGCTGCGCCTGGTCTCGGAGCAATGCCCAGCCGGCGTAGGCGGCCAGCGCCCAGAGCAGCACCGCGGCCGGCCAGTGTTCCTGAATGTTGAAGATCTGGCCGACCAGCGCGATGGCCGCGCCGGTCGAGATGGTTCCCACGGCGTGGAGCGCGATTGAGAAGCCTTCAAAGCTCGACCGCGTGAGGCCGCCGGCAATGTGGAAGACGGCGACCATGGCGATGACGAGCAGGTAGCGCTCGCCTGGAGCGAGCTGGTCCCAATGCGCGGATACAAAGAGCACCACGCCGCAGGCGAGAAGAATGGCGCCGAGAATGAGCCCCGTGACCACCAGCCACTTGAGACCCGCGGGGTTGGCGGAAGGCACGGCAGCCTGAGCGGCAGGTTGCGCAGCGCTATGCGATTCAAGGGCGCGAATGCGGGCAGCGGTGTCCGCATCGAGGACGCCGACCGATTGCCAGCGTGTCAGCAGCGATTCGATGTCGTGCATGGCAGTTGCGCACCATGATAGGATCCGAGGGAACAAGAGAGCAAGGGGACGAAAAGCAGCTACTGGCTTTTAGCTCTTAGCTTTTGGCTCGTGAGGTGAGTAGGCGGCAGTGGCCGGGACGAAAGCGAGAGTCAGGGGAGCGAGACAACAAGAGCAAGGAGGCAATGACAGCCGCTGATTCCGGGCGTTCACGTCAGTCGCTCGCTATGGCGGCGAAGGTGTGGCGGCGCGTCTTCACATCGCGCATGGGGGGCTGACCGAAGAAGCGGCTGTACTCGCGATTGAACTGGCTGGCGCTTTCGTAGCCCACTTCGAAGGCGGCGCTGGCAGCATCCAGGCCCTCATTGAGCATGCGCTCACGCGCAACATGCAGGCGCAACTGCTTCTGGTACTGAATGGGGCTCATGGAAGTGAGCGAGCGGAAGTGGTGATGCAGCGTGGAGACGCCCATCTGCGCCATGGCCGCGAGTTCATTCACGCGCAGGGGCTTGGCAAAGTTCGTGCGCAGCCAGGTGATGGCCTTGGCCGTGCGATGGCTCTGCTCGCCCAGCGTGGCGATGGCGCGCAGATGCTTCCCTTGTGGGCTGCGCAGCAGGCGGTAGATGATTTCGCGATGGATGAGGCCGCTGAGGAAGGCGACATCCTGAGGCGCGTCGAGCAGATCGATGAGCCGCAAACAGGCGTTCAACATTTCCAGAGACGTGACGCCGACGGCCATGCCGCGCGCGCCGGCCGGCTCTGAAGTTGAGGACAACAGGAACTCCTCCTGGCTCAGGATGCTGCGCACCGCGGGCATGTCCAGGCGGATCAGCAGGCCGAGCATGGGCTTCTCCGGCGTCGCCGCCACCACCTGGCTCACGACCGGCAGATCGATGGTCGAGAGCAGGAACGACGATCCATCGCAGAGATACGATGTGGCGCCGACGTTGATGCACTTCTGGCCCTGAAGAAAGACGACCAGCCGCGGATCGTAGGCGGCGGAATTGCAGGCAGTGGGCGTAGATTGCCGGTAAAGACTCAAACCGGGCACGATGGTTTCCGACACGCCTTCACCGCAGTGCGCGGCAATCTTGCGGGCCAGCGCGGCTCGCGCGTCGAGAATACGGCTCCCTTCGGAGATGCGATCGCCTTCGGGTACGCGCTGGCCTTCAACACGTTCGTGTTGGCCGGCATGCTTTTGCTTGCTCATCCTCAACCCTTTTTCCCAATTTTCAGCGTACGCCGAAAACCGTACGATTGTGCATAAAAATCTATGTGGCGGCAGAAATAGGCAAGAAAGAAGCAGGATCGGGATACCGCTCCATTGCGCTTCTTGCGTAATCTTTTGATGAAGAAACCGCTGCGGCTGCTCCTTCTGCCGCGCATCCTGCATCTGAAAAGGAATTCTTAGAAAGCCCGAGGTCATTTCATGAACAAAGTCAAAGCATATTCCGCAGCCAGCGCCACATCGCCGCTTGCTTCCACCACGATCGCGCGGCGCGATCCCACCGCAGACGACGTCGCGATCGAGATTCTCTTCTGCGGCGTCTGCCACTCCGATCTTCACCAGGTGCGCAACGAGTGGAACGACGTGATGCCCACTGTCTACCCCTGCGTTCCCGGTCATGAGATTGTGGGCCGCGTGACCAAAGTGGGGCCGTCGGTGACGAAGTTCAAGGTAGGCGACCTGGCCGCGGTCGGCTGCATGGTCGACTCCGACGGCGCCTGTCCCGAGTGCAAGGCGGGCATGGAGCAGTTCTGCCCGCATCCGACCTTCACCTACAACTTCCCCGACAAGCACCTCGGCGGCGTGACCTACGGCGGCTACTCCGACAGCATCGTGGTCAAGGAGCATTTTGTGCTGCGGGTTCCCAAGAACCTTGACCTGGCGGGCGCCGCGCCGCTGCTATGCGCGGGCATTACCACCTACTCGCCGCTGCGCCATTGGGGCGTGACCAAAGGCAAAAAGGTGGGCGTGGTGGGATTGGGGGGACTGGGCCACATGGGCGTGAAGTTTGCGCACGCTTTGGGCGCGCACACGGTGGTCTTTACCACTTCGCCCGGCAAAAAAGACGACGCGCTGCGACTGGGCGCCGATGAAGTCGTGCTGTCAAGAGATGCCAACGAGATGGCCAAACACGCGGGCAGCTTCGACTTTATTCTGGACGCCGTGGCGGCGCAGCACGACATCAACGCGTACATCAACATGCTGGCCCGCGACGGCAACATCACCATGGTGGGCGCGCCGGACAAGCCGCTGCCCGTCGGGGTCTTCGGCCTGATCATGCGCCGCCGCAGTTTCTCCGGTTCGTGCATCGGCGGCATTGCGGAGACCCAGGAGATGCTGGACTTCTGCTCCGAGCACAACATCGTTGCCGATGTCGAAGTGATCCCGATTCAGAAGATCAACGAAGCCTATCAGCGGCTGGTGAAGTCAGACGTGAAGTACCGCTTCTCGATCGACATGGCGTCGCTCAAAGCGGAATAGCGGCCGGGCCGCAGGAAATCGCGCCAGCGAGCGGCCACGGCCCCGAACCGGCACTCGAAATAGAAAAGGATGCTTATGCAAAAACGCACATTGGGAAAAAACGGACTTGAAGTTTCGGCGCTCGGCCTGGGTTGCATGGGCATGAGCTTTAGTTACGGCGCACCGAAAGACACGAAGGAGATGATCGCGCTGATCCGCGCGGCCGTGGATCGCGGCATCACATTGTTCGACACCGCAGAGGTCTACGGGCCGTACACCAACGAGGAGCTTGTGGGCGAGGCCCTGGCGCCGGTGCGCGACAAGGTGGTGATTGCCACCAAATTTGGCTTCAATACCGGTGGCGACAGCAAGCCGGGAGCGCAGGCCTTGAACAGCCGGCCCGAGCACATCAAGCAGGTGGCCGACGCGTCGCTCAAGCGGCTGCAGACCGATGTGATCGACTTGTTCTACCAGCACCGCGTCGACCCTGAAGTGCCGATTGAAGATGTGGCGGGCGCGGTGAAGGATCTGATTGCCGCGGGAAAGGTGAAGCACTTCGGTCTCTCGGAGCCGGGCGTGCAAACCATTCGCCGCGCACACGCCGTGCAGCCCGTTACCGCGGTGCAAAACGAATACTCCTTGTGGTGGCGGAGGCCGGAAGCGGAAGTGATTCCGACGCTCGAGGAGCTTGGCATCGGACTGGTTCCGTACAGTCCGCTGGGCAAGGGATTTCTGACGGGGAAGATCGATGAGAACACGAAGCTGGGCAGCAACGATTTCCGCAGCACGCTTCCACGCTTCCAGCCAGATGCGATGAAGGCGAATCAGGCTGTCGTCGACCTGCTGAATGCGATAGGGAAAAAGAAGAACGCAACCCCGGCGCAGATCGCACTGGCGTGGCTGCTGGCGCAAAAGCCGTGGATCGTGCCCATCCCGGGTACAACAAAGCTATCGCGCCTTGAAGAAAATATTGGATCGGTTGCCGTGGAGCTAACGGCGGACGACCTCAGCGAGATCGGCGAGGCGGCTGCAAAGATTACGGTCGAGGGTGCGCGTTACCCTGAGAAACTGGAGCAGATGACCGGCCGCTAAGCGGCGGGCATTCAGGCCCAAGGGAGGGCAACATCATGGAGATCAAGCGAGCCGGTACAACACCTTCCGGCAAGGGGCCGGCGGATTGGTTTACGGGGACGGTGCGCATCGATCCGCTGTTGGCAGCGCCGGAGCCGGCGCGCGTGCAGGGCGCAAGCGTGACCTTCGAGCCGGGCGCGCGCACAGCGTGGCACACGCATCCGCTGGGGCAGACGCTGATTGTGACGGCCGGCTATGGCCGGGCGCAGCGCTGGGGCGGGCCGGTGGAAGAGATCCGGCCGGGCGACGTGGTGTGGTTCGCGCCGCAGGAAAAACACTGGCACGGCGCCGCGTTCTCAACGGCCATGACGCACATCGCCATTCAGGAAAAGCTCGACGGCAAGGTGGTGGACTGGATGGAACACGTGAGCGACGAACAATACGAAAGCTGATCTGTGCGAGGAAAGGGTAGAATACGGCTACGCCGATTCGGGGCCCCGATTCCGTTTTCCAGCGGATTGCGTTCGACGCCGCAATGTGCGGCTGGGGCAACGCTGCAAGGCCCGATGCGGTAACCCATTCAAGGAGATCGAATATGAGTGTCAATTCCATCGCGACCATGGGGAAACATTCGATAACCTGGTCGAAAGCAATGAGCGCTCTGATCATTCTGGCGGGAGCCCTGGCCATCGCTGTGCCCCCGGCGGCGGGAATCGCGGCAACGATTCTGATCGGCTGGTTGCTGGTGTTCGCAGGTGTGGCGCACTTTGCGTTCGGCTGGCATACGCGCGAAGTGGGCGGATTAGTTTGGGGAATTCTTCTGGGGCTTGCCTATTTGATCGCGGGGATTTACATACTGCTTCATCCCGTGGCCGGATTGGCCGTGCTAACGCTTGCGCTGGGAGCATACCTCTTTGCGGAAGCGATTCTGGAATTTGGTCTGGCGTGGAAACTACGGCCTGCAGGGGGATCGGGGTGGCTGTTTTTCGATGGCGTGGTGACGCTGATTTTCTCCATTCTTATCTGGAGGACTTGGCCAGCGAATAGCGAGTGGATCATCGGAACCGTGATTGGAGTCAGCATGATCTTCAGCGGTGTGTCGCGCCTCGGGGTGCTGGCGGCGCGGCGTGCTCACTCTCAGCCGGCCTAAAAGTACGGCATTTCTCCTTCAAACGTGGCGTTCTCAGAGGGTGTGGAGGGTTGCGATTTCTTGGGGAAATCGCAACTCGGCAGCCGCGGCTTCGAGGCACATCCGATGGAGAAATGCTTCAGCGGCGCGGGCAGGATAGTCTACGGAGAGATATGGCAACGCTGATCCCGCTCGGAGACGTGTCGCGACGGCCGCGCCACTTTGCCGTGGTCACGTTGCTGATCATCCTGACCAACGTGTATGTTTTTCTGCGCGAGTTGATCGAAGGCAACGCGTTCGTGCGGCGCTGGGCGGTGATTCCCACGCGCATCGATCACGGCCAGCACTTGATCACGCTGGTGACCGGCACGTTTTTGCACGCGGGATGGCTGCACATCCTGGGCAACATGGTGTTCCTGTGGGCATTTGGGCCCAGCATTGAGGACGCCATGGGCCGCGCGCGCTACCTGGTGTTCTACCTGACGGGCGGTGTGGTGGCCATGCTGGCGCAGGTGGCGGGAAGTCCCGGCTCGCACGTTCCCTGCCTGGGCGCGAGCGGGGCGATTGCGGCGGTGATGGGCGCATTTATCGTCATGTTTCCGCGCAACAGAATCCGGTCGCTGGTCTGGATCCTGATTATTATCCGCGTGACCTACATCCCCGCGGCGCTGCTGATCGGGGTGTGGTTCCTGATCCAACTGCTGAATGTGGTGGGGCCCTGGGCGGCAGTTCAGGGTGGAGGCGTGGCGTATCTCGCGCACGTGGGGGGCTTTCTTTTTGGAGTGGGGACCGCGCGGCTGTGGACGCGAAAGGCAGCCATCAGCTTCTAGCTTTTGGCTGGGGTTGTGCGGAGCGTGGGGCGATGGGGCCTCAATCATCAGAGAGTATGCGATTTGATATCGCGGCCATTTTTTCCGGCTTCTTTGAGAGCGTATTTGCGCAGGGAATCGTGCGCCGCGCGCAGGCCGGGGGATTGCGCAACGATCCGGCTGATCGCAACGCCAGGCCGCAGAACGCGCAACTACAAGGGCCGCCAGGTCCCTCGATACGTGACCTGAATGCCGGTCGGAGCGCTGCTGATAAAGAAGATGTCGTACACTCCCGGATCCAGCGTGTAATTCACCGAGGCAACCCCGCTGACGTATTGCTTGATCAGCGGATCCCCTTGCGGCGTTTGCCCGGCCAGCACCGCTTTGTACTGGGCGTCGGTTAAAAGCATTAGCAAGAGCTGCTGCCCCGGCTGCACGGCGAAGTCGATCGAGAAGATGCCTCTGCCGGGAACCGAGACCACCGCGCTCGACCCTGCGTTGGCGGGTACAACGACCGTTCCCTGCTGCAGAATCCTCGCGGCCGGGTCAAGAGGAATCGAACTTAGATCCGTCTGCGCTGCCACTTTCACCGTGATGGCCATCATCGCAACCATCGAGATCACAACTGCAATGGTTTTTCTGGCGTTCATACGTTCACCTCAATGCGCAACGTCCAACTGCATGGCGCGCGCTCGGCGAGCCCTGCGATTGCCCCATCTCTCCGGCGCCGTTTGCCGGAAGGGCAGCATCGCACGTGCCCACGCACGCGCAACATTGCGCCGTCAATCTGCTCCCGCAAACATGCCCGGACAATTGCGGAAATCTTCCCCCTTTTGCAGTGCTTTGTCAATGCGGCGTTCTTCCCGCCGTTGGCGCCCATATGCGTGAATGGACCCGAGACTCACCGCGCGGCCGGCCGCGGCCTTCTATCATCAGAGAGTATGCGATTCGAAATCGTGACCATCTTTCCCGGTTTCTTTGAGAGCGTTTTTGCGCAGGGGATCGTGCGCCGCGCGCAGACTGCGGGGTTGGTCGAGATCCGGCTGCACGATTTGCGCGAATTTACGCACGACCGGCACCGCACGGTTGACGATCGCCCATTTGGAGGCGGCGAGGGGATGGTGCTGAAGCCGGAGCCGCTGGCGGAGGCGCTGGAGAAGCTGGGGATAAAGACAAGGGAACAGGGATCAGGGAACAGGGAACAGAAAACGCGAGTGATCCTGCTGTCGGCGCAGGGGAGGGTCTTTACGCAGGCGGTGGCGCGGGAGCTGGCCGGATTGGAGCGCGTAGTACTGATCTGCGGGCGCTACGAGGGCGTGGACGAGCGGATCAACGAGCTCTACTGCGACATGGAGCTTTCGATTGGAGATTATGTGTTGAGCGGAGGCGAGCCGGCGGCGGCGGTGGTAGTGGACGCGACCATGCGGCTGATTCCGGGCGTGCTGGGCAACGAGGCCTCAGGCGAGTTTGAAAGCTTTGGCGCGGCGGACGCGGAGATTGACGTGGACGTAGAGGGAGTTCCGCGGTCGCAGCATGGAGCGGGAGGGTTGCTGGACTATCCGCATTACACACGGCCGGCGGAGTTTGGCGGACTTGAGACTCCGCAGGTCCTGATGAATGGGGATCATGCCCAGATTCGGCGCTGGCGGCGCGAACAGCAACTGAAGAAGACACTGAGAAACCGCCCGGATCTGCTTGAGCGGGCAGCGTTGAGCGCCGAAGACCGCAAATTGCTGGAGACCTTGAGAAGCGCGCAGGACTGAGATGCGGTGGGGCGGCGCCATCCAAATAGAGAAGCGTGGGGAAGACGTGAAATTTACCGGGCGTGAGCCGCCCGGTGAAGGGGGATGCTGCGCCCTCGAGAGCACAGCATCCGGTGGTTCCGGGGAGGGTAAACGAGCGGGTTAGCGAGTGACGTTCACGGTCAGGTTTAGATCGAGGGCCGTGGGTTGGTTGTCGATGGTGCCGGGACGGAAGTGGAACTGGCTGACGGTTTCGACGACGCGTGCGTCAACAAACGGGCTGAATGACTTGACGACCTGGATGTTCTCGGGTTCGCCTTTGGCGTTTACGGTGAGGGAGAGCTGGACCTGGGCGTCCGAGGGGATGAGATCGAAGGAGAGGCCCATGGGGAGGGAGAGCACGGGGGAGCCGAGTAGAACTGGAGCGGTGACGCCGGTGCTAATGCGAACCGGGGTGGGGGCAGAAGCGTCGGCCACGGGCGTGCTGGCTTTTGCCGCTGCGGGAAGGAACAGCGAGGGGAGCAGAAGACTGGCTACGAGTATACGACGCATATGAAACCTCCATGGCGACGATAGTCACCGTCATCATTTTTATCCACACAATATACGATTGTCAAGATGAAAATAGAGTTCGTTGATTCTTAAAGAATTAAGCTTTTCGAAATCAAGATTTTCAACGGGACTGTGAAAATACGAGGAATTCTTGCGCAGGATTGCGGAGGCGCGGGCGGGACCTCCTCCAAGACACAAATGAGGCGGAAATCGGGCCGAGGATGGGTTGGACAAAGCGGCGAAGTGCTATTTGAAGGGCTGAACCGGAGTGGGTTGCGCGGCGCTGACCTGGCCTGTGGCGATCGAGGCAACGTAGTAACTTTCGCCGCGGATGGGAGCACCGGCAAGGCGGCGGAGCATGGCGAGTTGGCCGGTGTGGGTGAGGGCGTCTGCGATGGGGCCCTGGAAGAGGCGCTCGATGGGGGCGCTTAACTCCGAGTTGGCCGCGAGGAAGGCATCGAAGGCGCCGAGGGCGGAGAAAAATCGTTGCTGCTCCTCGGGCCAGGCGAGCGGCTGGGAATTGTGCCAGGAGGGATTGCCTTGCGCCATGGAGAGTGCCCAATCGAACAGGTCGCCCATGTGGGCAAGGATCTGGATGGGGTGGCGGCCGGCGCCGTCGAAATCGGCGAAGGACGCGGGCGCGTTTTCGAGGGCTCGCGTAGTGCGGTAGGCGAGAGTGGCGAGGGTGTGGCGGAGCAGGTCGGACTGCGAGTCCATGCGATAAATATAGCGCAGATGGGAGCACATGGGGATGGAAAATGCGCTCCTGAAAACCGCCCGGCAGATGACCCTTTGGATTGAGAGCAGAGGGATTAGGCTCAGCCGGGATTCTTTGATAAACTAGTTATTCTGCATTCCTTCGCAGAAACACTTACAGAAAGTCCATCGCAGGAAGAACCCATGTCTATCCATCCCGTAATGCAGCGCCTGGCTGACAAGCTGAAGCGCACCGATTTGCCGGCGTTTGTGCCCGGCGACCAGATTCGCGTGCAAGTGAAGATCAAGGAAGGCGATAAAGAGAGGTTGCAGGCCTTTGAGGGCCTGGTGATCGCCATCAACAAAGGCCCTCAGGGCACGTTTACCGTGCGCAAGATGAGCTTTGGGCAGGGGGTGGAGCGCATCTTCCCCTTCAACTCCGGGGTCGTCGACAAGGTGGACCTGGTACGCAGCTACAAAGTGCGGCGTGCCAAGCTGTTCTACCTGCGCGGACTGCGCGGCAAGGCTGCCCGCCTGAGAGAAGTGGATCGCGCGACCGGCAAAGTGCGGGCGTAAAACAGTGGTGAGTGGTTAACGACCAGCAGAGATCGTTGAGCGAAAGTCAATAGCCCCGGCTTCGGCTGGGGTTTTTCTTTAAGGCAAGATCCACAGCTCCGGTGTCTTCAAGTTCCGCATTCCCTGCCTTGCCGACAACCCTTATACACTCTCTCCATGCGGATTTCCCGATGGTTTCTCACAGTTCTTGCAGTGGTCTTGTGTGCGGCCAGCAGTCAGGCGCAGCCGCCGCAGCATCTCTTCTTCCGCGTCACGCTGGGGCCGCAGTTCACGGCGCCAGTTACCGGCCGCGTGCTCATCTTTGTCACGGCCGGAAGCGGGGCCGAGAAGATCGACGACAGTCCCTTCCATCCGGAATCGGTTTATATCGCAGCCAAGGAGGTGCCATACCTGACGCCTGGCGCGTCGGTTGACGTGGACACCGACGACATCGCCTTTCCGGAAGGCTTCTCGTCGCTCAAGCCCGGCGACTACCAGGCGCAGGCGGTACTCGATGTGGGCCACACGTACGCCTACGCGGGACGCGCGCCCGGCGACCTGGTCAGCGATGTGGTTCCGCTCGCGGCGTACCACCCTGGCGGCGGCCCCGAGCCAGTGCTGGTGCTGAACACCACGGTGCCCGAAGGCCCGGCTCCACAGCTTGCGCCAGAGTTCGTGGCCCACGCGCACCTTGAGGACTTTACAAGCCCAGCGCTGAGCGCGTTTTTTGCCCGGCCCGTGCACGTGCGCGCGTGGGTGGTGCTGCCGCCAGACTACGACGAGCATGCCAAGACTCACTACCCCACCGTGTACTGGACGCACGGATTCGGTGGCAACCTTGACTTCGCGGAACTGAACGGCCTCTCGATCTACCAGCGAATGGTGCGGGGCCTGATGCCGCCGATGATCTGGGTGATGCTCGACGAGTCGTGGACAACCGGCACGCACGAATTTGCCGACTCCGCGAACAATGGACCGTGGGGCAAGGCGCTGACGACAGAATTCATTCCATCTCTCGAAAAGAAATACCGGATGGACGCACGCCCGAGCGGACGATTTTTGCAGGGACACTCTTCGGGCGGCTGGGCCACGCTGCAGTTGCAGATCAATTACCCGGAGGTATTCGGCGGCACGTGGTCGACGTCGCCCGACCCGAGCGACTTTCACGACTTCACCGGCATCGATCTGTACGCGCCGCATGCCAACATGTATCACCGCGCCGACGGCACGCCGTATCCGCTCGTCCGCGACCACGACAAGGTATTGGGAACGATGCAGCAGTTCGCGCAGGACGAGACGGTGCTCGGAGCTTACGGCGGCCAGCTTACGTCGTTCGAATGGGTGTTTTCGCCGCGCGGCAGCGATGGGCGGCCCTTGCCCATGTTCAACCGCGCGACGGGCGATATTGACCCGGCGGTCATGGCCTACTGGCGCGACCACTACGACCTGGCGCACATTGTGGCCACAACATGGGCGCAGCGCGGACCGCTGCTGCGCGGCAAGATTCATGTGATTGTGGGTACCGCGGACACGTTCTATCTGGATGGACCGGCGCACAAGCTGGATGCGGTGTTGCAGGGGCTCAATGCCGACGCGCATTTCACCTACATTCCCAGCCGCACGCACTTCGATCTGTACGTGATGCAGGTGATCGGCAAGGAAGACCGTGGGGGCCTGCTCAACACGATTGCGACGGAGATGTATGCCGTGGCGCGGCCGGGGAGCGCGTGGAAGTCAGGCACGAAGCCGGCTTCTGGAGGTCTCCGATGACCATTGCGACGACTCCCGCGCCGCCTTATTACGCGGTGATCTTCACTTCCCTGCGCACCGAGGGCGATAACGGATACGGGAAGATGGCCGAGACGATGGAATCGCTGGCCGCGACGCAGCCGGGGTTTCTCGGCATTGAATCGGCGCGCGATGGGCTGGGAATTACGGTTTCTTATTGGGAGAGCCTGGAATCGATTGCGGCATGGAAGGCGAACGCCAGGCACCTGATAGCGCAGCGGCACGGACGCGACACCTGGTATGAGGAGTTCAAGGTGCGCATTTGCCGGGTGGAACGCGACTACGGACTCGTATGCGTGTGAATGCAATTGCAGCCGGCTTTTCCACCTCGCAGTTCCCTGCCCATTCTTATACTTTCAGCATGACCACGGCTCCGGTGTGCGGATGGAAGCTGGAGAATGCCGCGCGGCGATGCGGCGCACTGCGCATTGCCGGACTAGACGAGGTGGGACGCGGGCCGATGTTCGGGCCGGTGGTCGCAGCCGCAGTCATTCTTCCCAAGAGCTGCCGCCTGCAAGGTCTCACGGACTCCAAGCAACTGACGGAAAAGCAAAGAAACGCATTTGACGCGGCGATTCGCGACTGCGCCGTGGCGTGGGCGGTTGCGGTGGTGGACGTGGAGACGATCGACCGCATCAACATCCGGCGCGCGTCGCTGCTGGCCATGCGCATGGCCGTGGAGCAACTGGCGAAGGCGCCGGATGATCTGCTGCCGGACTATCTGCTGATTGACGGGCGGGATACGATTGACTGGCCGTGCCCCCAGCAGGCGGTGGTGCAGGGCGATGCGCGGAGCGTTTCGATTGCGGCGGCAAGCGTGCTGGCCAAGGTGTTTCGCGACCGCCTGTTGGTCGAGTTCGACGCAATCTATCCCGGCTACGGGCTGGCGCGGCACAAGGGCTACTGCGTGGCGGAGCACCTGGAGGCGCTGAGGAGACTGGGACCAACACCGCTGCACCGCAAGAGCTTTGGTCCGGTGGCGCAGAGAATGCTGTTTGAATGAGGCAGCAAGCCGGCTTTTGTACCGCCGGTCTCCTGACCGGCTGTCGTGCGGGTCTCCAGACCCGCACACTTCTGCACTACGTTATGCTGCGACCGCGGCGCGCTTCTTGCGGCGTTGCAGCCAACTGGTCACAGGTCGCGCCAGAAAAAGTGCCGCGAGAACGAGGGTGATGGTGAGCGGGGTGATGACGCCGGTCTTGACCTGCCACCAGTAGTGAATCACTCCACAAATAGCAGCGGCGTAGACGAGCTTGTGCAGGCGATTCCAGTTTTTGCCGCCGAGCTTGCGAATGGCCCACGTGGTGGACGTGAGCGCAAGCGGCAGCAGCAGAAGGTACGCGGCGACGCCCATGGTGATAAAGCGGCGCCTGGCGATGTCGGACTCCATGGCCGCCAGGTCGAAGCCGGAATAGAGCGCCACGTAGGTTAGCATGTGCAGCGTGGCGTAGAAAAAGGCGAAGAGGCCGAAGAGGCGGCGGAACTTAATCAGCCAATTGAGCCGCGGCGAAAGGCGGCGAAGGGGCGTGATGGCGAGAGTGATGGCGAGCAACCAGATTGTCGTTTTGCCCGTGGCGAACGCGATGGCGGCCGAGGGATCGGGTCCGAGGTCGTTCGAGACCATGCCCCAAACGAGACGTGCCGTGATCGATAGGCACGCGATCCAGGTGAGCGTTTTGAGTACGATAAGTGTCGAACGTTTCATGGCGATCAAGGCAGAAGGTTAGCAAACCGGCGTTAGGAAGAGGAAAAAGATTTTCATTATGCTCCCTTCCCTGTTGCCTACTGTTGTGGAATTGAAGCCCGTTCAAAGCAACCGCAGGTCCTTCGACTCGTCCCGGCGCGCCGGGACTCGCTCAGGATGACATTCGCTTTCTGGATGCTGGAAGCTCTTTCAAAAGTTCCTGCGCAGGTCCATTCCGTTATACAGAGAGGCCACCTGGTCTGTATAGCCGTTGAACATGAGCGTGGTGCGGCGCTGCGCGTAGAAAGGCAGGCCGATGCGGCGCTCGGTTTTCTGGCTCCAGCGCGGGTGGTCGACGTTGGGGTTCACGTTGGAGTAGAAGCCGTACTCGCTCGGCGCCTGATCGTTCCACGTGGTGGGCGGCTGCTTGTCGACGAAGCGCACGGTCACGATGGACTTGGCTGATTTGAAGCCGTACTTCCACGGCAACACCACGCGCACCGGCGCGCCGTCCTGGTTGGGCAGGGTTTCACCGTAGAGGCCGAAAGTGAGCAGCGTGAGCGGATTCATGGCCTCATCCATGCGCAGACCTTCGGAGTAGGGCCAGGAGATGGTGGCGTCTTCGTAAGTCCATTTCTCCACCTTGGTGTTGTAGTAGGAGAGGAACTGCACGTACTTGGCGCTGGGCAGCGGATTGCACTGCTTGATGAATTCAGAAAGCGAGTAGCCGACCCAGGGAATCACCATGCTCCAAGCCTCAACGCAGCGATGGCGGTAGACGCGGTCCTCCAGCGGGTGCAACTTGAGCAGGTCGTCGATGTCGAAGGTGAGGGGCTTGGCGACTTTTCCCTCAACCTTGACGGTCCAGGGGCGGGTGGGCAGGCCGCCGGCGTTCTTGGCGGGGTCGCCCTTGTCGACACCAAACTCGTAAAAGTTGTTGTAGTGCGTGATGTCGTCGTAGCTGGTGAGTTGCTCGCCGGTGGTGGTGAGCGGACTTTGCACGGTTTGCAGCTTGGTGCCCGCGTGAACGGCGCGCGGCGCGATAAACCGGCCGGCGGTGAAGGCTGCGACGCCGGTGGCAGCCGCGCCTTTCAGAAAGCGGCGGCGCGAAAGATAGCGGAAATAATCTTCGCGAGAAGTGATTTCCGACGAAGGAATATCGGATGGCTTGCCGATGAGCATGGATGACCTCGCTTGGGGAAGGCCTGCTGCAGTCATTAGACACCGTGAAGGGGCAAAAGTTACAGAAAAACAGGCGCCGATAAGGACGGCAGTGCCGGATATAATTGCGCACACGACACGGAAAAACCCAGCCAATCGGGTCGGGGACATCTTCGAAAAGATCGGCGCAGACAAGGATGCATTGCAATGTGCGGCATCGTTCATTGCGGCTGCAATGATTTTCGGGCTTTTTGCTTAGGAATTTTGGCAGCACTTCCGAGCAGGTCAAACCATATGCACTGAGGAGAACGACGTGAACGAACCTTCTATTGTCTACTGCACGCATTGTGGAGCAGCGGTAAACCTCCCGTCCAGCTTTTGCGGCGCTTGTGGGCAACCGCTGCAGGGTCTAGCCCCGTCAGCGCCCGCAGTACAACCACAGAATTCCCAACTGGCGTACGGCTCGGCTCCCCAGGGCCCGGCCGTAATGTGTCCTTTCTGCCATTCCACTCAAGTGCAAGCAGGAAAGAGGGGCTGGAAGTGGTACGCCGGATATGTGGGAAGCGGCTCGACCGTGATGACTTGCCTGAGTTGCGGAAAGAAGTTCTAACTCCACCTGGAGCCTGCCCGCTTCACGCCGGCTTACGCCAGGCAAAGACCGCGATCGGGTAAGTGATGCGAACGGCGCCATCTTGCCGCCGCGCTGCCACGCCCAGAGTGTCGGCGTGGGCGCGAATATCGGTATCGAAGAGTGCGCGAATGCGTTCGGCGTCGCCGGGCTTCGGAAACGAGCCGTCGAGGATGTCTTCGAGGTCCCGATCCATGCGGTAGTCAGCGTGGCGATCAAGAACGAGGCCCGCTTCTTCTCCCAGCGGCGCGAATTCAGCTTGCGTGAGGGCGTGCGTGTGCGACGGGTCGCGCAGAATCTCCCAGTGGTTAAACGAGGCCTGGGTTTCGGGCGTGGGCACAACATCGCAGACGAGGACGACGCCCCCGGGCTTTGCGACGCGCTTCATTTCGCGAAGCGCGGCCGCGGGCTCCAAAAAATGATGAAACGAGAAGCGCGTGACAACGCAATCGAAGGCGGCGTCGGCAAACGGGAGATCGGTGCAGGAGCCGAGCTGCCAGGTTAGATTCTTGAGCTGATGCTCGGCCTGGTAGCGTCGCGCACGCTCCAGCATGGCGGGAACGAAGTCGATGCCAGTGACGTGACCGGCACGCCGGGCGAAGGAACAGGAGACGATGCCGGGGCCACAGGCCACGTCGAGCACCGTATCGCCGGATTTGACCTGGGCGCAATCGGCCATGAGATCAAGGAGCGGGTCGTTCTGATAGCCGTGGCGTTGCGCGAAAGGTTCAGCCTGGCGCGTGAATTGGTCGAGAATCTCGGCGTCGTGTTGAGAAGTGTCCATATGCGAAGGTCGGCTCATCAACTTGGATGCGGAAATCAGGGCTGAGGATCCACGACCTGCGCGGATGCGAACGGCCATTGGCGCAGGCGATGAGCGCGGTTTAGATAGAGGAGCGTTCCCGAGGCGGCGATTCCCGCGGCGACGGCCAGCTCTTTGACAGCATGAACGCGGTAGACAAGGAGAAATCCGAAGCCGGCCATGGCGAAGAGCGGCGGCAACGGATAGAGCGGCATGCGGAAGGGACGCGGGAGATCGGGTTTGCGCACGCGTAGATAGATGACGCCGAATTGCTGCAGGAAGAACTGCAGCAGGATGCGCGTGATGACGAGCATGGTGATGACCTGAGTGAGCGAGAAGAAGCAGAAGAACGCTCCCGTGAGGCCGAGAGCGACCAGCGAGCGGTGGGGAATGCCGAGCCTGGGGTGCAGCGCGGCGAGAGATCGGAAGTAGTTGCCGTCGCGGGCGGCGGCGTAGGGCACGCGCGAGTAGCCGAGTTGCAGTGAGAAGACGCTGGCGAAGGCGGTCCAGACGATGAGCGCGGCGATGGTGTAACCGGCCCAGAGGCCGAATGAGGAGCGCACGATGTCAGCGACGAGTGGGAAACGCAGGACCGCGGACTGGCCGGCGTGCGATGTGGCGGCGCCAAGCGATGGCAGCACGGCCAGATTCATCAAAACATATAGCGCGGCAACAAACAGGACAGAGAGCAGGATGGCGCGGGGGATGGTGCGCTCGGGACGGCGGACCTCGCCTGCGAGAAAGCAGATGTTGTAGTAGCCCCAGTAGCAGTAAGTGGCGAGAAGCGTGGCCTGGGCGAGGCCACCAAGTGCTCCCCCCACCGCCCCAACTGCCCCGAGCGCGGTGGTCAGCGCGGGTGCCTCGGGCATATGCCAGCCGCCGGTTGCCGCGGCGTGGGCGAATCCGGAAACGATGACGCCGGTGAGCGCGGCCATGACGCCGGCAAACAGCACCCAGGCCATGCGCGCCACGGTACTGATGTTGCGATAGAGAAGCACGGTGACGAGAAGGCACGCGGCGGCGGCAGCAAAGTTGGCAAAGTGGACCGCGGGCAGTGCGGCGATCGGTGCGGCGTCGAGGCCGGGCCAGAAGACCGCGAGAAATCCCGAGAGTCCGATGCAGCCGGAGGCGATGGAGAGCGGCGCAGTAAAGCCAACCTGCCAGACATAGAGAAAGCTCAGCCAGTTGCCGGGACCCTCCGGGCCATAAATCTCCCGCAGAAATGCATACGACCCGCCAGCGCGCGGGAAGGCTGCGCCCAGCTCCGCCCAGACGAGGCCGTCGGCGACGGCGATGGCTGCGCCCAGCACCCACGCCCAGACGGACAGACGATAGCCCGCGGCGGCGATGACCAGCGGGAGCGTAATGAAGGGGCCGACGCCAATCATCTCCAACATGTTGAAGAGGACTGCGGAGCGCAGGCCGATGCGGCGCTGCAACCCTCCCGAATCGCCGGCGAGCGGCGCGTGCCCGAAGAGGTGGTCGGCGGAGGTTGAGGTAGATGGGAGCATGAAACGGCCCGTATTCAGATTACTAGGACGCAGCGAAAGGCATTGACGAGTGTGCGTAGGTTCGAGGAGACTGGGGGCTGTCGTACACGTGTGCATACGGAGTTTCGCGGAATGGTAGAGAGGGACGGGGGCAAGTCGGCCGGGGCTCCGCACGCAGGCATGAAGCGCGCGCTGAGGCAACCCTCGCGGCAGCCTTCCATCAAGGACATTGCGCGGCTGGCGCGGGTTTCGCACCCCACGGTTTCGCGCGCCCTGCAGAACAGTCCCCTGGTGAACGCGGAGACGGCAGCAAAGATCCGCAAGATCGCTGAAGATGCCGGGTATCGCGCCAGTGCGGTAGCGCGCGGCCTGGTGACGCGGCGGACGCGGACCATCGGGCTTGTAGTGACCACCGTCGACGATCCCTTTGCCAGCGAAGTGGCGTGCGGCATTGAGGAAATCGCCAACGATCACGGGTACGCGGTGTTTCTGGCCAATTCCCACGCCGATCCCGAGCGGGAGCGAAAAGTGGTGCAGGAATTTGCCGAGCGGCGCGTGGACGGGATCGTTGTGACATCGTCGCGGGTAGGCGCGTTGTACATGCCGCTGCTCAAGGAGTTGGGCGTTCCCATCGTGCTGGTGAACGACCAGGCTTCCGGCGAGTTTGTGCACTCGGTCATGATCACGAACCAGGAAGGAACCCGCGCCGCAACGGAGCACCTGATCGAGCTGGGGCACCGGAGGATTGCGTATCTCGGCGACCGCGGCGGATACCAGTCAGATGCGGAGCGGCTGGCGGGCTACAAAGAGGCGCTGGCGGGAGCGGGGATCGGTTTTGCGCCGGAGCTGGCAGTGGAGGGCGACAGCCGGCCGGAAGCGGCGGGCAGGGCGATGGACGCGCTCTTGCAGTTAAAACATCCGCCCACCGCGGTCGTCTGCTACAACGACATGACAGCGCTGGGCGCGATGCGGGCGGTCCGCGCGCGGGGGCTCAAGGTACCCGAGGATGTGTCGGTGACGGGATTCGACGATCTGTTCTTTGCGGCCTACCTGACGCCGACGCTGACCACGGTGCGCCAGCCCATGCGGCGCTTGGGACAGTTGGCGATGGAAAATCTGTTCAAGCTGATGTCGGGACAGGAGTCGGTTGTGCAAGTGAAAGTGGAGGCGGAATTGATTGTAAGAGGATCAACGGGAAAAGCATCGAAACGGGACGGGCACCATGGGTGATGCAGGCCCCAGAAACGGAACGCCGGCGCCGCTGACTCCGCTGCGCGTGTACTGCGCGGAGACGCCGATCATCCCCGCCATTCGTAAGCCGGATCTTGTGGAGCTTGCGATCGCGTCGCGGAGCCGGCTGATTTATCTGCTCACCGGCGATCCGGAAAATGTGGAGCTGATGATCCAGAAGATTACGGCCGCGGGCAAAGTGCCGATTGTGAATCTCGACCTGCTCAACGGCTTCTCGCGCGACAAGTACGCGGTGAATTACCTGAAGCGCGTGGGCGCGGGCGGCATCATCTCTACGCACCTCGACCCGCTGCGGCACGCGCTGGCCATCGGGCTCTACGGCATCCAGCGCACCTTTCTGCTCGACTCCGGCGCTATGGACACCATCTCGAATCAGTTGCGCAACACGCCCGTGCATGCGCTGGAGATTCTGCCGGCGCTGGTCGCGCCCAAGATGCTGGAGCGGGTGCGGGCTATCAACGCAGACCTGCCCGTTGTGGGCGGCGGACTGATCTCGAACATGAAGGAAGTGGAAGCGCTTCTCGAGCAGGGATTGAGCGCAGTATCGACGAGCCAACCGGAGATGTGGATCAAATAAGGCACGGACCGAGGGAACGAAAAGACGGCCCGCGGCTGCCAGCTGCTGACTTCCGGCTCTTTGCGACTGAATTCTTCACCGGCCGGAACCCGTTCATCTCTAACTATTTGTTCTGTTTCCTTAAATACTCGTTTTGGATACACCCTCGACCGGCGAAGCCCGCATCTATTTCGGTTGGAGTGATCACCGAGGAGGTGCGCAATGCCTCTGATTCAAGTCTTGCTGACTTTATTAGTGGTGGGGGTCCTTTTGTGGCTCGTCAATCTGATCCCCATGCAAGGGACAATCAAATCCATACTGAATAGCATTGTGGTGATCTTTGTGGTCATTTGGCTGCTGAACGTGTTCGGGTTGATGCCGTATCTCTCCCGGATACGCGTGGGACATACGCATTTTTGACCGCCGGAATCCCGCGGCATGCGCACGCTCCGGGATGGTGAAACTTCAGAATGCCAGTGTCCACGACTCGCGGGTTACCGGCGAGAACCGGCGAACGCTGGAATGCGTGTTTATACTCGTTATGACCGTCTTGGAAAATGCAAGCACACTCGCGATTCCATCAACCAGCGGGCATGCACGCTGGTACGGTTTCCGCTTGGCCGCGGCCGCGATTTTGCTCCTGCCGGCGATCTGGTTCAGTTGGAAGACTGTGGATGGGCTGGAGGCGCGCCGCAGCATCCGTACCGATCTGGCCGAGATCGAAAACGTGCGCTACGGAATCCTGAGCGCCGACCAATGGCGCACCATCATCGGCCCCATGCTCAACGCGCAAATCGATCATCTCGATTTCAAGGGACAGAGCAAAAACCTCAGGCCGCAGGTGCAACGGGCGCTGAATGCACTGCTGGACAAGATCGATGCGACCAAGCCCGGCGGATTGCAGGGCATGATGGTGTCCAAGATGATTGAGTCGCTGCGTCCGAAGGTGCCTGAATATACCGACGTGGTGATGGCGCAACTGGTTAACCAGGGAACGCAGAAAAGCTTCAAGGATTCCATTCGCGGCGTGCTGAACAACGCGGTCGCGAACACGTTCGGCAACACGGACATGACCACCTATAACGCCATCCTGAAGCACTACGGGTGCTCAAGTGGCGCGGCTTGCGAGCAGGTTCTTGGCACGAAAATCGCGGCGGCGGACACGCAGCTGAATCGCTGCTATCTCACCGTGCTAGCATCGGCGGCGCTTGCGTTCCTCCTGTTGATGGTTGGCAGGCCGACGCTTTCGCGCGCCGCCGTTGTAGTGCTGATGCTGTTCTGCATTGCCATGCTGGCCGGCGGCGTGCTCAGCCCCATGCTCGAGGTGGAAGTTCGCGTCACAAAAATTGACGCGACCCTGCTCGGCACGCCCATTGAGTTTCAACAGCAGTCGCTCTACTACCGCAGCAAGACCGTGTTCGAGGTGTTCCAGACATTGATCGAAATGAACCGGCCGGAGATGAAGGTGGTGGGCGTGCTGGTGATCCTGTTCAGCGTGGTGTTTCCGACGCTGAAGATGCTGGCGCTCGTGGCCGGTCTCTTCCGGCCGGCGCTGTTGCGCACCAACCGCTTCGTCAAGCTGCTGGCGTTCGAACTATCCAAGTGGTCCATGGCCGATGTCATGGTGCTCGCGATCTTCATGTCGTTTGTCGCGTTTAACGGCGTCATCGGCAGCGCGTTCGACGGCCTGCGCTCCGTGCCCAACGTGCAACAGGTCCTGATCCCGACGGATGCTTCAAAGATCCTGCCCGGCTATTACCTGTTCATTGGATTCTGCGTCTCGAGCATCCTCCTGTCGAGAAAGCTGCAGCACGGGATCGCTGCCGGCTCCGGCTCCGCATCGAACTAGGCGGCAATCAGGGGTCAGGGGTCGGGGGTCGGGGATCAGGGATCAGGGATCAGAAAAACAGGGGCCAGGGCATGCGGGGGCTGCCGGACCTCGGGACCGCGGGCCTGGGCCTGGCTGCTGGCTTGGCGGCGGGTGTTTATCTTTCAGTACCCCCCACCCCCCCCACCCTACCCTACCCCCTACTTTGAGCCTAAAGTCATCACGGAAAAGGGGTTAGGCGGTGGGGGGTCTCTGTATCTTCCTGATTCTAATAGAGGGGCTTCCGAAAAGTCTTCATCGCAAACGACTTAGGTGGCCGAGGCCGTGGTCCGTGGGCTACGGCCCCGGCCAACTGATCCCTGGCCCCTGATCTCTGATCCCTGTTTTCATTGTGCGCCGGGAGGGGGAAATTATGTGCAAACGGCGGGAGGGAAGTTTTGGGGTGGGGATGGTGGGGTGGTGTGGTTTGGGCGCGGGATGGGCGTTTATGCGGACTGACCTGAATTGCAGCCAAATTCGCCGGCTCTCATTGAGCGAAATGTGCCGCGATCGCCAGCTGACGGTCAATCCGGCCCCGGGGGAAGCTGGTGTCCTTATCTACCTGAAGACTTCGCTCTAAACTTCACGTGGACCTTTTTCTTTACGGGCTTGTGGGCCGGAAAACTCACCGGCTTCCCAGAGCTTGTCTTAAATTTGACCCTTACCGGCACTTTTACTTTCTTGCGTGCATCGAATTCGACCGTTTTCTTGGCCATCTTTCCTCCTGTGAGTGCGCGGCCGCGAACTCGTCTCAGCGGATAGACGGCAAGATCGCGCTGTCCCGCGCTGATTCGATTTCTGCCCGGCCCTCAGTCCTTAAGCCTGCCCGTCTTCTCGGCCCCGCCGTCGGTTCGATCGGTACGTGTGCGCATTCGATTTATCGTCGCCAGCGCCTCGTCCACGGCTCGCGGCTTCTGTCCGCGCTCGATGGCCGAGTATGAGCCCTGGCTGATTCTCATTTTTGCAGCCACTTCCTCCTGCGTTAGCCTCTTGTTTAGTCGCAACTCCCGAACTAGATCCTTCTTTGTCGCCATGTACCGATCTCCCTAATACAAAATGATACTATATGATCCGGAATAATGTACAGTGATTTTAAAATGTAGAGGCGATGCCGACGCGCCACTATGCAGGCCTACGGAACGGCTGGGCGGTGCCGGCCCTGTCGCACGGCGGCTGGCCTTGGCTGCCCTTCCTGTTTTGATTTACTGAGCAGCTTGGCTCATGCGTCGGCGATTTTTGCGAAGGCAGAATGCGATGATGCAAATCCGGCCCGCGAGCCAGCCGCAGCGTGGGCCAGGGGTTCATTCGAAAGCGTATAATTCGCGTCAGTTTGTCTTCAGAGAGCGAGCAATGGCGAAGATTATCTGCTTGTTTAATCACAAGGGCGGCGTCAGCAAGACAACAACGGCCTTTAATCTCGGTTGGATGATGGCACTAAAGGGCAAGAGGGTTCTGCTTGCTGACTTCGATCCCCAGTGCAATCTGACTGGCATGGTCATGGGCTTCAAGGGGGTAGATGACCTTGCGGCTATTTATGCCGGCACGCCGCCCAACAACATCAAAGACGGCCTCGCCCCTGCCTTCGAGTCGCAGCCGCGCCAAATTGTACCCGTGGAGTGCGTGGAGGTTGAGGGAAACGATCGGCTTCTTTTGCTGCCGGGTCACATCGGACTTGCGGAATACGAGACTACGCTAGGTATTGCACAGGAGCTTAGCGGCTCATTGCTGGCCCTGCGCAACCTTCCGGGTTCAATTCGCTTTCTTTTGGATCACACTGCTGACAAGTACAAGGCAGATTATGTGCTCGTCGATATGAGCCCCAGCCTCGGCCCGCTGAATCAGAATCTCCTCACGACAAGTGACTATTTCCTCGTACCGTTGCACCCCGACTACTTTTCATCAATGGCGCTAAGTTCGCTCGCCAAGGTGCTCCCTAGATGGAGGTCCTGGGCGAGCACGGCCTTCGAAATTGACGCCCTCAAAGCGGCGGACTACCCTTTCCCAGAGCCGAAAATTTCCTTCATTGGCGCAGCCGTTCAAAAGTACAGGCCGCGCCTTGGGCATGCGAGCAAGGCTTTCCAGAGATGGATCGACCAGCTTACAGATGGCCTCAGGGATACGTTGGTTCCTGCGCTTGAGGCGGTAGGTATGGTCGACCGCAAAAGGTTTGTTGACCGGCTGGGTGTCGAACCGTGGAGGCCATTGCTTGAGGTTGCGGATTTCAACAGTCTGATTGCCCTGTCCCAAGAACATCAAGTTCCTGTCTATGCGCTAACTTCAAAACAAACTGGCCAGGCGGGCGCTGTGTGGGACCAAACAGTAGAGAGCATGGGCGTTTATGAGCGGGCTTTCTCGGATTGTGCAGAGAAAGTTTTCGTCCTTACTGCGTAAGTTATGACGACCCCTTTAGCGCATTTTGAAGCGGTGTGGAGTAGGTGCTCTCAATTGGCTACTCTGCACGCTTTCCTCGAAAGCAACGTTACTGGCATCTTGCAGCCAGACGAGTTGCTTCGCGCTGAGTGGGTTGCGCGGGTCTGCGCTCTTGATCTTTACGTCCACGAACTCGTCGCGCAGCGTATGCTTGAAATCTTCGAAGGGAGGCGCCCGCCGACCGCAGCATACCTTAAGTTTCATGTTTCGACAGAGACCCTGAATCGAATACGCGCAGCGGCGACTCCGTCTGAGGCAGGCGCTGCATTTGATCTCTTCGTGCGAACCCACCTGAGTCGCGTCACGTTTCAGTTCCCAGAAGATATAGCAGACGGAATCAGGCTCTGCTCCACTGTTGAGTTGTGGAATGAGGTAGCCCTCGCACTTGGCGCGACTCCTGCCACGAAGGCAGATGAGGCAAAGAACCTCAAAACTCAACTCTCCCTCTTGATTAGACGCCGAAATTCAATCGCCCACGAAGGCGACCTTCAGCAATCCGCGCCTAGGGAACCGTGGCCAATCTCCCGGGCAGACCTCACTTATGTCGGGGATCAGATTGAACGCGTCGTCAGAGCCGTGGACGTCACTGTCTGATTCTAGGTTGCCAGGTCAATGACCCGCTCTCTTCCCTCAGGCTTGTGCTCTAAGACGGACAGTTGACGAACAGCAGGAAATAACTCCACGTGTCCTAGTTGGCTGCGACGGCGCATTGGGTCTAGCATCGAATGCGCCGCACCCGTAGGCTGCTGCCGATCTGGATTCATCCCGAAAATTAGCTTATCGCCTGCGAAGGGCCACGCCGACGGTTCGCTTTCTTGTTTCCGGGCGTGGTGTTCCGGAAGTCCGTTCGATGAAGGCGGAGGGAGCGGCGGCGAGATTTGGGCGCGGCTTCGCCGCGTACCTGATTTCTCGAAAAATTGTGGGCGGTTTCGTGGGGCTGAGGCCCCACGCTCCCTCCGTGTGGTGATTGTGGTTTCCCACCCTTCGCTGGAAAAAAGCGACGGATGGGGCAACCCCGCTTTGTGGCGGGCGCGAGAACTTGTGCGCGGCTTCGCCGCGTACTCGATTTCTCGAGAACCGGGCAGGATTTCGTGGGGCTGAAGCCCCACGCTCCGTTTCGATCCGGGCCTGGCGGAGCCAGAATGGGACACCGGGCAGGGCGACGCAACTTGGAGATGTGTTCAGGTCCTACGCAGGGTTTGATGGATGCGCGGCCGGGGCGGAGGGAGCAGGGGCCTTCAGGCCCCTGGATCGAGCGGCTCAATGGGGCGGCCTTCAGGCTCGGGCCTCATGGTCCTTTTGCAGGCTCAGCCTTGCAAATGAGAAGACATGGGGTCCAATGGGGCAAGCGCGGCGGAGCTGAAGGGATGGGCTTGCGGCGTCGAGGCAAGCCCTCGGCGTACGGGATTCTCCTCGATGTACTGCACACAGTTCATGAACTTCGTTTTGGTCATGATCTGGCTCTCGTTGAAGCTGCGCATCCACACATCTGCCTTGCTCTTGAAGCGGAAAGAGAAACCGCCTTTGATGAACTGCATGGCCTTTTCAAGCGACACTTCGGGCGCGGGCGTGATCAAAGCGTGGAAATGGTCGGGCATGATGACGAATGCGTGCAACAGGAACCTTCCCTGGCTGCGATAGTCAAGGATGGTTTGCAGGAGTAGTTCCGCGGTGGCCGTGACCTGAAAAAGACTGTGGCGTTGGGCGGTTACAGCGGTGACAAGATACGTTCGAGTTTCTTGCGGTGCGAGTCGCACATCGGAAGCATAAACGAAACGTCCGTGGCTAAAGCCACTTTTATGCGGGCTTTCCTTCAGGGGCCTGAAGGCCCCTGCTCCCTCCGCCGAGGGTGACAGCTGGAATTGGGCACGAGTTTACCCTCAAATTCGCGTGCAAAATGCGCGAAAACACGCGCAAAACTTGCGCAAGAGTGCGCTCCAGACCCTGTTTTGATGTGTTTATGCGAAATTCTCTGCCAACCCGAGCTCAACTTCGCGAAATTCTCTATTCACACTTGCTGCTCAAGCGCGAAATTCTCGTTAATTTGTCTCAAAGAATCGCGAAACTCTGAGCGAACATTACGGGGGCAAAAGGTACCACTTAAGCGAACATCTGGCCCCTCTTGGGTCCCTCAAAAACGAACATTTAGATTGATTTTGCTGAACTTAACCAAACGCCGCACCCTGGAAGCAAAAAGTGCGGGTCGGGAGCCCCGCACGACAGCCGGTCTGCCACCCCAGCGACGAGGACCTGTCTGCGGGGACCCCGGTCTGCCACTCCACCGACGAGGACCTGTCCGCGGGGACCCCGGTGTGGACAGGCTGCGGAAAAAGTCCGGAGAAAGAGCGAATTCGGCAAGGGAGAGATTGGCAGGGGCTGAAGCCCGACTCATTCTGCGGACTTTATCGGCCCGGCTGAACAGGCTGTTACGAAACTATTTAGCGGGTCGAGTGATCCAATCGCGGC
>CAZMWL010000003.1:0-256461 GCA_964569985.1 uncultured Occallatibacter sp. | reverse complement strand
ACGCAACCTGGTTTAGAACACTGAACGATGTCCGGTGTACTCTGGCAACGTGGCGCGAGGAGTACAACTGCGAGCGGCCCCACAGCTCGCTCGACTACCGCACGCCCCAGGAGTTCAAGCTTGCCCTCGAAGGGAGCCGGGCCATGGCCCGGCTCCCTTCGCCAACCACAACCATCCAAACCAACGAGAAGCTCCAGTTATGAGTGGTTGAGAAATCGGGGGCAGGTCAGAAGCCTGTTGAAATGGAGCGAAAAATAAGTGCTGATTGAAAAGCTTATCATTTAGCCGTCGATCATTATTGATCTCCGTGGCTCTTGGATGATTTGACAGCTACAAAATCGTCTACGGCGAGGTTCCGAATGCATCGTCGCCGACACTTCCCAGACGAAGCCTCGGCGAGAGTTCCTGCTGATTATTCAGTAGTACAGCATTTCAAGCCGCGGACGCTAGATTTTTCGCGACATAAACTGAAGCAAACAGTAATGATAGAGCTAGGGAGATAGAGCTCAGCTTCACCCGGAAATTAGAGAAATACAGCCTCATCTTGGTAGATCGCTTTCTCCTGAGTCTTCCCTTTTAAACAAAACGCATTTGTTCTTGACAATGATTTTCAGGCGCGCCTATAGTTCGGGTCACGAATCAATGCTGGATTCTACGGTAACTTTCCTGCGCGTTACCGTGGGCCAGCCTTGCACACTGATTCCCCGAAACCTGCAAGCCCTGAACTCCGTTGCTCAGCCCCTCTGAAGGGGCAAGTCAGAGATGCCTCCAGGCTTTAGCCGCACTCGATCAAACGTGTTCCCCGGTGGTTTTGGCTACAGTACAGCTCGGAGAACTTCGAGAAGAAGGAAAACAGGATGAAGTGCGGGATATTCGTTCGACTGATCGTCGTATGGCCTCCTGGCGCATTACCGTTCGCATTCACACCAACTGAAGGAAAAGAGTGACATCATGGGTAAGCTTCTCGGGAATTTGCATCTCACCCGGATATCTCTTGGGTTAGCGGCAGTGCTGCTTCTTTGCGCTGCCAGCTCGCTTGTCCAGGCACAACAGCCGCCGCTCGTCTATACCGTTGAGAATACGGGCGCAAGCCTGCCACTGACGGGGACCCTCCCCTCGATGGCTCAGGCGCCGATCATTCGGCAATTTCCCGATCCGTTTGTGTTCCGCAACGGAACTCGCGACACCACCTGGGCCTCCGAAGAGCAACACCGCCAGGAATGGATGAATGCGGTTACGCTATCCGAGGTAGGTCCAAAGCCCGCCTGTACGGGAACCTCGGCAGATAACGTTTTGGGCGCCACCTATTCCTGCTCGGTGACTGCGTCCTATACCCACGCCTCGGGCACGACTTACACCTTGTCGATCACCGTGACGGTGGTTGGGCCGACTTCGGCATTGAACTCCACGCCTACGACGAAAACGCTCACGACGACGGCTTCAATTGTCCTGCCAACCGCTTCAGCAACATTTACGCCATCAACAGGGTCCACCGCTGGAAGCTGTGGTCCCGTACCTGCCAATGGGTGGCCGATCGTCATCGGCATGACGGGGCCTACCGGAAGTTGGCCAGCCTCCGCGTTCACCACAGCGACTGCAGGGGGGGCTAACGTCACAGTATCCCCAACCGGCTGTGCGGCGACCGTCAATTTCTCCACCGCGTATTCGGCCTTTGGCGCATATGCCACTAGCGATGGGGTTCACAACGCAGACGGGTTCTACAAGCTTTATCCCACTCTTTGCGCCGGCCAGACGAGTCCCGGAGCAGGTGCCTGCGACACCAGCGATGGCTTCCCCAATGGGAGTAACTCGGGGGAATACGCTGCATGGGCTTTTGCACTGAGCCGGATCGTTGACGGTCTGGAAGACATTTCATCCCCGGCCTACTGCAATGCCAACTTGGGAGCGTGCGCCTCCAATACGCCCCTCCCGCTCGATATAACGCACTCGGCAACAACGGGATGCTCCTACGCGGGAAAGATGGCGTTGTGGACCGGCGCTCTCGACGAGCGGATTGCCCTTGTCCTTTCCCAGGAAAACGGCGGCGGCGGCGCCCCATCATGGCGCATTTCGCATGAGATTGAAACCCAGGGCAGCGTCGAGGACATCGGTGACACGGATTATGACTGGTTCGATTCAACGCTGTTGTCCTATAGCGGCGGCGCTACCTACAACGCCGGCCCTGTCTACAAAATGCCGGAGGATCATTTTGAGTTGATGGCCATGGTGGCGCCCAGAGCTTTGCTGCAAACCGGCGACAGCGCATATTACTGGCTGGGAGATCGATCCGCAACCTTCGATTCATTGGCTACGGCGGCGGTCTACAACAACTATGGCATAGGCGACCGGTTTGGCTATTATGTCGATACGGTCCACGCCCACTGCGTCGTCCCAGCCTACCAGCAGAACGCCACGCAGCCGACTATCAACAGATTCCTGTTCGGTACGACGACTGGTCCGAATGCCCCGGCAATTCCTCAGCAATCCTGGCTATTTGCAGACGCTCTGCAACCCGGCGCTCAACCTACCTACGATCCCAATTTTTGGACTGCGTGGTGGGGAACCGGTACTCCGGCATTTCCGCCCGGAGAAGTTTGGAACTGGGGCGGAGACTTAATGTTGCCATTGAACCAGAACATAACCGTCAATACGAACGACACCATTACGACACAATATCAATTGATGATGCCCGGCACGCACAAGGCAGCGTCAGTCAGGGTCCCGACCGCGTTCAGCGAGGTTGACATCGCCTGCACCGATGGCACTTCGTACACACTTACGGTTCCGGCTGCAAACAGCTCGGGCTTTCAGGTAAACAACCATACCTACACGATCCCGGCGACCAGCAACTCCACATATCCATCGGCTGTGTACTCAGTGACGAACCCTGGATGCGATAACGGGCAACCGGGTCAAACGACGGGCACCTACTTCTTCGCCGTGGGACTGCCAAACCCCGGCTCGGGTAACCCCGGAGAAGAGGGTTTCGAGACGACGGATGGCGTACAGCTAGCCGCTCAGACCGACCCGCTCCAAGTGACGTTCAGCGTCACCGACACTACCAATGGCCAGGGTGGCACATTGGCGCCGTGGACAACCGTAAACTATCAGAACCCGTACTCGTGCACGCCCAACGGGTGCCCGATTACGCCGACCATCACCTGGACAGCGCCGGCCAGCATCACTTCCGGCACAGCGCTCAGCGCCACGCAGTTGAATGCAACGGCCTCGGAAACGGAGATTGCAGGGCTGAACGTCTCCGGCACCCCCGCCGCCGGCACCGGCTTGTATACGACAGTGCCGATCGCGGGCACGTGGACCTACAATCCTCCCGCAGGAACGGTGCTGAGTCCTGGTGTGCAAACGCTCACGGTAACCTTCACGCCAGCCACGGGCACCATCATGCAAAGCAACACGTCAGCCTCGAACGCATACGAATACGAAACGATCGCGACGGCGACGGTGCCGATTGACGTTGTGAGTACGCCGACGGTGACAGTGACTCCTTCTCCGTCCAGCATTACCACTGCCGCGGGAACATCGGTAACCGTCTCCGTGAGTGGCACCCCAACGCCAACCGGGGCGGTAACGCTCACCAGCGGCAGCTACACTTCGGCAGCAGCCACTCTCAGCAACGGCAGCGCAACCATCACAGTTCCAGCGGGGGCGTTGGCGAGTGGGACGGACACTCTGACGGCTACTTACGGGCCGGACGTGCCAAGCTCATTTATCTATACCCCGGCGACTGGAACAGCGATGGAGACTGTTGTGGGTCCGCCGGCAATGACAGTCACTCCTTCTCCGTCCAGCGTTGCCACTACTCAATCCTTGTCGGTAACTGTCGCCGTCAGCGGCACCCCGACGCCAACCGGGTCGGTGATGCTCACCAGCGGCAGCTACACTTCCGCGGCGGCTACTTTGAGCAGCGGCAGCGCCACGATCAGCATTCCCGCGGGTACCCTCGCAAAAGGAACCGACACACTGACAGCCACCTACACGCCGGACTTGGCAAGCTCTTTAGCTTACACAAGCGCCATAGGATCGAACACCGTTACGGTAACCGCTCTCACCGCGCCGACAGTGACAGTCACTCCATCTCCGTCCAGCATTACTACCTCCGAAGGACTGTCGGTAACTGTTGCCGTCAGCGGAACTCCAACGCCAACCGGGTCAGTTGTGCTCACCAGCGGCAGTTACACTTCCACGTCGACCACTTTGAGCAGCGGCAGCGCTACGATCAGCGTTTCCGCAGGATCCCTCGCAAAGGGAATCGACACGCTAACGGCCACCTACACGCCGGACCCATCAAGTTCCTCAATCTACACAAGCTCCACGGGATCGAACACCGCTACTGTGACCACCCCAACCGCGCCGGCAGTGACAGTGACTCCTTCTCCGTCGAGCATTACCACTGCCCAGGGACTGTCGGTAACTGTCGCCGTCAGCGGAACTCCGATACCAACCGGATGGATTGTGCTCACCGGCGGCATCTACACGTCCCCGGCGACTGTTTTGAGCAGCGGCAGCGCAACGTTCAGTATCGCTACCGGATCCCTCGCAAAAGGAACCGAAACGCTAACGGCTACCTACACGCCGGATTCGACAAGTTACCTGGTTTACACAAGCGCCACAGGGTCAAACACCGTTACGGTAACCGCTCCAACCGCTCCGGCAGTGACAGTCACTCCTTCTCCGTCCAGCATAACCACTAGCCAGGGACTGTCGGTAACTGTCGCCGTCAGCGGCACCCCAACACCGACCGGGTCGGTGGTGCTCACCAGCAGCAGCTACACGTCGGCGCCGGCCACTCTCAGCAATGGCAGCGCCTCGGTCAGCGTTCCCGCAGGCTCGCTGGCAACCGGGGTCGACACACTGAAGGCAAGTTACGCGCCGGATTCGTCCAGTTCCCCGATCTATACCAGTGCGTCGGGATCGAACTCGGTGACGGTGACGGCCGTTGTGGCTCCAAGCTTCACGGTGAGTTCGTCAACGGGCGCGCAGACGACCACAGCCGGCGGAACTGCGACTTACACCGTCACCGTGACTCCGCAGAACGGCGCATTTACGAGCGCGGTTGCGCTTTCGGCAGCGAGCCTTCCCGCGGGCGCCACGGCTACTTTCTCGCCAAACTCGATGACACCAGGCAGTTCGCCGGCAACTTCGACGCTGACGATTCAGACAGCATCAACAACGGCATCCACCAAGAACTCCCACTGGCCGCTGGCTCTGTCGGGGCTGGGAGTTATCGGGCTATTCTTCCTGCCTGGCAAGCGGCGAAGACGGGCGCTCGCGATGTGTGTGCTCACAATCGCATTGCTCAACGCGGTTGCAACGCTCGCCGGTTGCAGTAGCGCAACTACAATACCCAATTCGCCCCAGGCCTACACCGTCACCATTTGGGCCACCGGCGGCGGTCAAACCCAATTCACCACGGTGCAGCTCACGGTCCAGTAACAGGAAACGCCCTACATTCGACAGCGGAGGTAACGACCAGCAGAACAACCTCAGCATCAGCGCCGGCGTAGTCCTTGACTTCGGCGGGAAATGACCGCGGCTTTCTGGCACGAAGAAAAGAAGTCTAACTCTCAGCTTGCCGGTCCGCTGGGCAGCGTCATTGTCTTCGGTGCAACATAAGGCGGAAAGTGGGGATATTTACGTGAAAAATCACATCAGGCTTTGCGCCAGTTTGATCTCGATCGTAGCTGTTGCCGTTGGTTTTGGCGTTTACTCTAAAGACCGCGTGGAGGCTACAACCCTTCCACAGGAATCCGACAGATCTGCTGCGGTCTCTCGGCAGCCGGTAGTCAACAGCAGCGCCCAAGCGGACCCGGGTGAGGGCGACGCGCTGTATGGTCCCAGTTTCGCCTCTGTCGCCTGGACTCTCTTCCTGGACGCCATGGCGCCTGCCAACGGTTCCCCGACCTTTGAGAGCTGGACGGAGCAATGTCAACTGAATCCTAATGTGATTGGATGCCCCAGCGGAGCGAGCATGGCGGCCGCCGTGAAAGCGGGAGGCAATGGCAAGGTGCGCATGCTGCACGGAAGCCCATTGGCCGGGACCCAGAAATTTCCAGCTGGTGAATGCAGCCCGATGACCACGACACCGATCGTGGGATATCCGGCTCCTTCCAATCTGGCACGGAACGCCATGTTCTGCGAAGAGGTTTACGTGAACCCTGTGGAAGCGGACTTCCTGAAGAGGTCGGGCCTCACTACGCTCACCGGCCAGCAAGCTTACGGCAGCACGCACGGCTTGACAATCAACTTTCCAGGAACCGCCCAAAACGATCCTCGTGTTGATGTTGACTCCCTGGAAGTGAAGCTCGACTGGGCGCCGGCGACTTCCTTCAACAATCCAACCTTTACCTGTCCCGATCCAACCAGCCGTCTGTACACGGAGACGATCAATGGCACGTGCTTTGCCCTGGTGGGCATTCACATTTCTGCCAAAGTAATGCTCAATTGGCTGTGGGCGACGTTCGAGCCCAACAACAATGTGACCAATCCCAATCGCTGCGATCCCAGGCTCTACGGCGCTTGCTTGGATCGATGGGGAACCACATCGATCCAACCCTATGGAAAGGGACAAACGGTGGAGCAAAGTCCGGAGTTGCGACAGGCCATGGCGGAGGCGCACCTGAATCCGGCGTTTAACAATTACTTCCTTACGGGGGTGCAGACTGAATTCGTTAACAACGATGGAAAACCGACTCAGTTGGGCAATTCTTTCGTGGAGTTCAACCAGGGAGTGCCGCCCGGCAAATCTTCGTGCATCACCTGCCACAAATATGCGTTTTTCGATGGCAAGCGGCCTCCGCATGGGGTACCTGAAGACCATTTCGGAATTCCGCCGCCCGGGTGGCCCAGCATTGGGTACGCCTGCAACCAAAACCAGAACGGAAATTGCACGCCAGCGATTCCAAATTCCACGTTGCAGGATTTTTCCTGGATACTGGGTTTGATGCCGTATAGCGAAGAAGGCGCCAAGGCACCCGCGGAGAAATCGCAGTTGTCGCCGGAGAATAAGTCGCTGCTTGCGATGCACTCGATGAAACCCTGATACGCCTCCCTTCGCCTTCGTTTATCTGATGCCGCCCTTTGCAGTGCGTATGTGCGAATGAGCTTATGCGAGATGGCGGCACAGTGACATTCCCGATGCCGCTCGGCGGTAGATTGCGATGCAACGGATGATGCAGCCACGACCAACAACGATGAATCCCCAACCAGAGCCTTCGCGCTTGCAACGCCGGGGATTTGTTGAAATGCCGGTTGCGGGACTTGCGCTTTCGGTTCTCGCGCTTTGTGTCGTGCCTGCAGTTCTGGACGGAAACAGCCTTTCCGCGCAGACTGAGGCCCCGCGGGTCACGGAGCCGGCGCAGCAGCAAAGCACCGCCGTTAAGCCAGCGCAGGCGCGCCGCCGTATTGCCGAGGGCGCACATATTGCTGCGGCGCAGGGCCAGCCCTCTCCGGAATCGATAGCCGCTCCGCCACCCGTCCCGCCGGCTCCAATCTGGCCCGCCAACCAGCCTCCCAACCAGGCCAGGGTGAGTTGGGACGGCCGCGGCCTCGAAATCGAAGCGTCCAATTCCAGCCTCAACCAGATTCTGCATCAGGTCGCTGCCGAAACGGGCGCCAAATTCGAAGGACTCACCCGGGACCAGCGCATCTTCGGCAGCTACGGTCCCGGCCCGAAGCGTGACGTGCTCTTGAAACTCCTCGACGGCTCCGGATACAACGTGCTCATGATTGGGGGCCGTGAGACCGAAGCGCCGCTTGAGATCGTTTTGAGCGCCAAATCCCCTGCCAGCCCGCAGACCGCCGCAAACCGCAACACGACGGAGGACGATCCCCCTCCGCATCCCGACGAACCTGTCGAGCCACCGCGTCCTCCGACGGTTCAACAACAGTTCGCCCAAGGCAATGACGTGAAGACGACTGACCCGCAGCAGTTCATGCAGGACATCCTGCAGCATCAGCAGAAGATCGACCAGCAGCAGGACGAGCAGAATCATCCGCAGCAGTGATGAGCCGGCAGGAAACCCCGCTCTGAAAAATGTGACGGAAAGCATTGCGGGTTTTTGGCGATGTCCATGATCAAAACTCTGACCTGACCCCGTTTTCCGTCCAGTTCGGTGTATGAATTCATGACCCGTATTTTTCTGCTTTTCTTTCTTAGGTAGAGATTTCTTGGCCGTGGAGCATCCGTGTCAAGGCCGGAGCGAAGCGGAGTATCGAAACGAGTCGGACGTCCGCAAAGCGATTGAATTCGCGTTGATTCAGCAGAACCGGGAAGCCGTGCGGTCGAAGGTGGATGCCGCTTTCAGTGCCATCATCGACCTCTATAAGAATGAGCACATGCCGGGCCGTGAACACTCCACCAATGAACTAGGCACGTACATCCTGCGAAAATACATCTCACCCAGATTTGCCGACTCGCCAATCCGCGAAGTGACGCCGCTGGTCGTAACCGCGCCAAAGTCGAAATCGACTATGTTCTTCACAACACCGGTCCCGCGATGGACGTCCGGAGCTCCTTGAGTGGCTCGTCTCTGAGGTCCACTTTGATGAGGGTCAGGGCCGGCGCATCCGCATCCGCTATGACTCGCTATACGCTTTCTGTGGTGGCGGCTATTCTGACGACGGAGAAAATTGCGATGATCGGTTCGACCACGTGCTTTCGAGGGCAACTGCGTGGAAGAGCCCCATCGGCAAAGGACATGTGACGATTGAAGCAGTCAAAGTTCTTGCCGCGCGGTTCCCAGCAAACGCCCTTCTCCCAACCAAGAACTCTTGCCTGTGCATCCGCGTTTCGTGATCTCAACGGTTAAGATCAGGCGCAGTTCACGTCCGGATAGAATCTTGGCGAGGCACACCTCGTGTGCCGCGCCGTTTAGGGGCCGGCTTTGGGGCAGGCGTGCGGGAACCAGCGCAAGCGGACTCGCGAATCGCTGGTGGCCGGCGTTCTTGCGCAGGAGTATACTTCGCCTGACGGGAAGTACCTGCGCCTCCAGGGTTCATCTGATCGGATACTTTTCGAAGACTACAGCGGTTTCATAATGGTTGTATCCCGAAGCAGCATCGCTAAGTGGCTTTTTCTTTAAGAAAGAGCGGCCTTGGAGAGTGCCTGAAAGGACACATGAATTGTGAATCCACTCTGAGGATCGCACAATGAGCCTTGTGAAAGAGCGCGGTGATCAGCCGCGTGGACCGAACGGACTTTTAACGGCCGTCGCGAGCCACAGAGATGGTGGCGTAAGCGGTTCGACCCAATCAGCCCGCGCGCTAAGCATTGCCCTCGCCGTCTGGTTTATTCTTTGCGCGGCATGGTTGACCGGGCTAGGCAAGACAGTTGCCGGAGCAGCGAATTCGCTCGCCAACATCACCGTCGATTACCCTCTCAATGGTTCGATCTTTCCTCCCGATATGGCCGCCCCCACATTTCAGTGGCGTGATCCGATAGAAAGCGCCGTCGTTTGGCAAATTGACGTCACGTTTGGAGATGGTTCAACAGCCCTGCACATGTCATCGAAGGGTGAAGGCTTGAAGATCGGCGAGATCGACCAGCGTTGCGTTTCGACCAGCAACAAGCTGCCCACTTTGACCTCTGAACAAGCAGCCGCCCACACCTGGAAGCCAGACGAAATAGCGTGGGACGCGATCCGCAAACATGCGGTCGGTCAACCGGCCACTATCACCATTACCGGTTACGCGGATGGAGATGAAAGACAACCGCTCTCGCGTGGGGCGATGCAACTCACCGTTTCGCGCGATCCTGTTGGAGCCCCGATTTTTTATCGAGACGTTCCACTGATGCCTTCGGCGACGGAGAGAGGTGTCATCAAGCCGCTGGCTTCCAGCGCAATTCCGTTGATCGAATGGCGCATGCGCGATATTTCGCAGCCCTCAAGCCACGTTGTGATGACTGACTTGCACTCCTGCGCCAACTGCCACTCCTTCAGCCGTGACGGAAAAACACTCGGCCTGGATATGGACGGCCCGCAAAATGACAAGGGGCTTTACGCGCTGGTGCCCGTTGCCCAACAAATGACCGTGCGCACGCAGGACATGATCTCGTGGGCGTCATTCAGCGGCGAAGTGGATCCGCAACTGCGACTGGGATTCATGTCGCAAGTTTCGCCGGACGGCAGGTATGTGGTGACCACGATCAAGCCGCCGGGAACGAAGAGCCCGAATTTCTACTACGTGGCCAACTTCCTCGATTACCGGTTCCTGCAGGTCTTCTACCCCACGCGCGGAATCCTGGCCTGGTATGACCGAAAAGCAAAAAAGCTGCTGCCGCTGCCAGGCGCTGACGATCCGAAACTGGTGCAGGCCAGCGCCGTGTGGAGTCCCGACGGCAAGTACTTGGTATTTGTGCGCGCTGCGGCCAAAGACCCGAACCCGCCCGATGGAAAGATGGCTACATACGCAAACGATCCCGCCGAGGTGCCGATCCAGTATGACCTCTATCGCATTCCTTTTAACGGCGGCCAAGGAGGCACGCCTGAGCTGATCGCCGGTGCCTCGCAAAATGGAATGAGCAACAGTTTTCCAAAGGTCTCGCCGGACGGCAAGTGGATCGTATTTGTGCAGGCGCATAATGGCCAACTGATGCGCCCAGACGGAAAGCTCTATATCGTGCCGGCGGCGGGGGGCAAAGCGCGTCTGATGAACTGCAACACTCCGCTGATGAATTCATGGCATAGTTTTTCGCCCAACGGGCGCTGGATGGTTTTCTCATCAAAGAGCCGATCACCATACACACAAATGTTTTTGACGCACATCGATGACAACGGTAATGACTCGCCGGCGATTCTCATCGAGAACTCAACGGCTGCAAATCGCGCCGTAAACATTCCCGAGTTCGTCAACATGAAACCCAGCGGCATCGAACACATCGCCACACCCGCAGTGGACTTTTACAAGCAACTCGATCTGGCGTCCGACCTGACCAAGAAGGGCCAATACGACGAATCGATTGCGGAATGGGACAAGGCTTTGGCCCTGCAACCCGACGACGCGCGCGCCCACTACGGTTTGGGTCAAACGCTGTTTCACGCAGGCAAGACCAACGATGCCATTGCGCAGCTTCGCGAATCCATCCGCCTGGACCCGCACTACGCTGAAGCGCATAATGGGCTGGGAGGTGCGCTGGCCCAGACTGGGCAAGAGGCGGAATCGATCGAGCAATTTCACCTTGCGCTTGAAGATTATCCCGAGTATGCCGAAGCGCACAACAACCTGGGCTGTGCGCTCTCCAGAGAACACCACCTTCCCGAAGCTGTGCTCGAATTCAAATCCGCGATCGAAGACAATCCTGATTTCGCCGAGGCTCATAACAATCTCGGCTACGCCTATGCCGCGCAGGGTAAGGTCGATGAGGCGCTCGATGAGTATCGCAAGGCCATCCGGATTGATCCCGGTTATGCGCCGGCCTACAACAATCTGGGCTTTGTGCTGGCCACGCGGGGAAATCTCGACGAAGCAATCTCGAACTTCAGCAAGGTAGTCGAACTGGCTCCGGCCAATGCCGCGGCCGAAGGTAACCTGGGTCGCGCGTTGATGGAGAAGGGAAAAGTGGATGATGCGATTCCACATTTAAAGAGAGCTCTGGATCTCGGCCCGGAAGCTGCTGAATACCACACCAACCTCGGCATTGCTCTCGCCACGAAAGGACAGTTGGCCGACGCCATTCCGCATTTTGAAAGGGCGCTCGCACTTTCGCCGGACGCAGTGGACGCTTACTACTACCTGGGCAAGGCGCTGGTCGCGACAGGCCGGGGCCGGGAGGGCCTCGCGTATTGGAGGCAGGCGTTGAACAAGGATCCTGACAACCTGCGGGTGCTGAACGATGCCGCATGGGTGCTTGCCACTTCGAGCGACGACGCAATTCGGAACGGCAATGCGGCAATGCCGCTGGCCGAACACGCGGTCGAGCTCACTTCGGCGCGTGTGCCGGCGATTCTGGGCACGCTCGCGGCCGTGTACGCCGAAACCGGCAACTTCGACAAGGCAATCGAGTTAGAGCTGCGCGCAACCGACCTGGCGACGCAACAAGGCAATCCTGCACTCGCGCAGAAACTCAATGCGCGTCTTGCGCTCTACCAAAACAGGACTCCGATTCGGCAGTAACCGGCACAGCCTCGACAACGGGGCGAATGTGGCAAACTTGTAAACGAAATCGTCGCATTGGCCGACCGTCATCAATGATCTGTACGCCGGCTCCAGACCCTTGCTCCCAGAATCGGGTGTTCATCGCCAGAATTCTATTCGGACAGTGCTCACTGTGTTTTCTTTAAGATAGCTACAAGGCCTCCAGAGCCCTAATCTGCGCCTCTCCGCATTGTCTTAACCGTTAAGAGGAAGTCACGTCAACCAACCTTTGCGCATCACGCTTCTTTCCGCCTCGAACAGGCCCTGGCAAAAGCCTAGGAGCTGCTTTTCTCCATGCGAAACATGGCAATGGCCTCGATCTCGATGAGCAGCTCGGGCCGGCAAAGAATGGCCTGGATGCCGGTGGACGCGGGCAGCGGATCGAGCCCCTGTTCCTTGTAGAACGCGGTGCGCTCTTCGTTGAACGCTTCGTAATCGCGCTCGATATCGCGCAGGTAGCAGGTGGTGCGTACAATGTCGCGCCATGTGCAGCCTTCGCTGGTCAGCAATCCGGTGATGTTGGCCAGCGTGCGCCGCATCTGCGCGCGAAAATCGCCGATGTGTACGCTCTGGCCGTTCTCGTCGATGGAGGCCGTGCCGGAGATCAGGAGAATCGTGAGCCCGTTGAGATCGATTCTCATGCCGCGCGAGAATGAGCTGGGCTTGGCGTAAGCGAAGGCCTCATTCAGAACGTTGCGGTTGGTGACCGCGCGCTTTTTTACCGGCGCATTGGCGATGATTTCAGGGATTTCAGCAAATGCGCTCATCGTGATGGCTCCTTTGAAAACTTATTAGCTGGCATTTCCATTTTGCTTGTCCGGCGGCGAAAGAATACAACTCTGAGAGCCCGGCTCCGGAAGAATGCTGTTCCACGTCTATCATGCTCGGCAAGTGCTCCATTGATGCTCTTCGGCGTGAAGCCATACATGTAATCTGCGACCACATGGCCTGACTCGTGGTGAGCAGGTTTCCCGAGTGACAAAATGACTTCATTCCCCAAATCGTCGGAGCGGCAGCGCGGAATGAAGTTGATGAATGCACGCTATCAAAATGGTAGCATCACCAGGATTCCCGCTCCCACGGCTTCGCGTGGCGAGTCAGGTTCTCTGAGCGGGTAGGCGGAAAGCGCGTTCAGAATCCAATGACGTGCAGCGGAGCCGAATATCGAAACGAATCGGACGTCCGCAAAGCGATTGGATTCGCAGTAATTCAGCAGAACCGGGAAGCCGTGCGATCGAAGGTGGACGCCGCTTTCAGTGCCATCATCGACCTCTATAAGAGTGAGCATATGCCGGGCCGTGAACACTCCACCAACCAACGCAGCGAACACATCTTGCGGAACTGCATCTTACCGGATTTGCCGATTCGCCCCTGCCTGCTGCCATTCACCGGGTAAAGGGCGCAAAACGGCTGGGCGTGCCCGTTGGCCATTGGTTCACTAATGACCGCGATGCGCGTTGAAGACATACAGCATAGAGACGAGCACGGAGTCATCGCCGATCTTGTCGGCAAGGGCGCCCATCTACGAACCATCCCGGTTCCGGATTTTGGCTGCAAACAGCGTTTCCGTAATGCGGTGAATGATCGGATTAGGCTGGAACTGGACGAGCAGGGATCTCCGTAAATCCCGCCCGGCTTGTCGACATTTGAGAAGTCAACCTGGGGAGAACTTGTAGCGGGAAGAAAGCAGTATTGTTATTCAGGTTCTCGTTCCACCGTATGCATCGGCTGCGGGATTGTGGCAGAAGTGAACTCCGCCATGGAGAGAAGCTCGAAAGTCTCCTCGCATCTGCAAAGACGGCTCGGCCCGGTTGGCCTACTCTAAGCGGCAAAGAACTGATGAACTTAAGCCTCGGGTAGAGTGTTGACGCGGCACGAGGTTATACCGGCCTTCGGGATCGGCCCACAAAAAGTGCGTGATGTTTCAGCGTGTTTCCTCACTAGGCAGCAAAGCCCTTTGCGGGAGGAGGAACGCATTGATGGACGCGCAGGTAACCGGAAGGCAAGCCGCTTCGCCAACCCGTGGAATGATTGCGGAAACTCGTAACCACAACTCATGGCCCCGGAACTTCCCCCAGGGCCGATGGCTACTGCTGGGATGTGCCGCACTGGGCGGCATGTTAGCTGGATGCGGGGGAGGCGCGAGCACTCCTCAACCGACTGTCGCCTTATCCTTAAGCTCCACCTCCATTACTCTCGGCTCCAGCGCGACATTGACCTGGTCATCGACCAATGCCACCACGTGCACGGCGAGCGGGGCCTGGAGCGGGACGGAAGCGACAAGCGGCACGGCGGCAGAGACACCTACAATCGCCGGATCCGATACATACACTTTGACCTGCACCGGCAGCGGCGGCAGCGGCAGCGCCTCGGCCACGCTTACAGTCAATGCGCCCGCCGCGCCCACAGTGACGATCGCGGTATCGCCTAGCCCGATCATCCTGGGCTCGAGCGCGACACTCACATGGTCGTCGACCAACGCCACATCGTGCACGGCCAGTGGCGCCTGGAGCGGGACGGAAGCGACAAGCGGCACGGCGACGGAGACGCCAACCGCCGTCGGGAGCGACACCTACACCTTGAGCTGCACCGGCGCGGGCGGAACGGGCAGCAACGCGGCAACTCTTACGGTCAACACGCCGCCCGCACCCACAGTCAGCATCTCCTTTAGCCCCACATCGATCACGCTCGGCGCCAGTTCCACGCTCACATGGTCGTCGACCAACGCCACGTCCTGCACGGCCAGCGGAAGTTGGTCTGGCTCGGAACCGACCAGCGGCAGCGAATCGGTGATGCCTTCGACCACAGGGACTGTCACGTACACGCTTGACTGCACCGGGGCGGGTGGCAGCACCACCCAATCGGCAACGTTGACCGTCAATCCCCCGCCCGCGGCGGCGTACATCTACACCCTGGATGGCGATGGAACGCTGGCCGAATTCTCAGAGGCGCAGACCGGTGGAGACTTGTACCTGCTGCCCGCTTCTCCCTACAAGCCCAACATTACTGACAGCAACAGTATGGTGCTGGACCAGGCTCTGAACCTCATGTTCGTTAGCAGCTATCAAGGAACCGGCTCTATTTACGCGCTGACAGTGAGTCCGTCCACGGGAGCCCTGGCCCTCACTACCAACTCTGTCACGACCACGAACGTGCCCACAACGCTCGCCATCGGTCCCTCGGGCACTGTTCTCTACGCAGCCAGTTACGCCAGCGGCACCATTGCGGCTTATACCGTTACCCCGTCCTCCGGAACTCTTACGCCGATTGCGGGCTCGCCGTTTCCAGTGATATGTTCCGGAGCCTTCTGCGTGAACGACAATAATCCAGGCCCGATGCTCTACGACGCGGCGGACCAGACCCTCTACCTCGCAGACGTGACCGACTGGGTGGTGGGCGCCTACTCGGTTGGTACCAATGGAGCGTTGACATTCATCGCCAATACTGCGGCGAATGTCAACGTGGACGGCCTGGCCATCACCCCTAACGGAAAATTCCTTTATGCCCCCAATGCCGGGTCAGGGGACGTTTCCGCTTACGCGATTACCCCCAACGCCATGCTGTCAGGAAATCCTGAACCGCTAACACCTGTGACGAATTCGCCGTTTCCTGCAGGGAGCAACCCCACCACCCCGGTGGTTGAGCCGACCGGCCACTACCTCTATGTCTACAATTCCGGTGCGCAATCCATCGAGGCGTATTCCATCAACCAAACATCCGGTGCTTTGACGGAGATTAACACGTACTCCATCAACAACCCGGACATGACCGGCCTCACTGGGGAGGGCGGACTGGCCCTGGACCCCTCGGGACAGTACCTTTATGTCGCCAGCGCGGTGAGCCCGGGCAACATCTCGGTGTTCGCGATCAGCGCCACCGACGGCACGCTGACCCAGTTGTCAACCTCGCCTTACTCTTTGGGCACAGGAGTCGGCTTGGGCGCGGACTGGATTTCCGTGTTCAACCCGTAATTAAGCAAACGCCTTCCGGCCGGTGCGAAGCACGACGCCGGCCGGGAGACGCGCCAACCAGCCCTTCCAAAAGGTTCGGCGGGTCCAGTCCCGACCGTTCAGCCCGGCAGCGACTGCGCTGCCGGGCTTTTTTATGCCTGTCACTTCATAAACCCACCCTTGCCTCGCCGCGTTGCCGCAAGGCATAATAAAGCTCCCGACTTCCCTGTGCGGAACCTCAAAACGACAGCCAATGGACCGCGACATATTTATTGGGTCTGCACTTTTCGTGACAAGACTGTGCCAGCAACAATGGCCGGTGGCGTTTTGTCGCACAAAGAAGGGTTCCGCACGAAAGGTCTGTTCGCTTCTTCGGCTTTGTCTGGGTTTCTGCTGCCTTCTCACGGGTTCAGCCAGGGCCGCGCTCGGCGCCGGAGCACCCGATCCGGCAACAGAGCCGGCGGTTACCCTTCAGCCCGGACCGGCGCTTCCATTGGAGATCCCTGCCGGCGGGACGCGCACCGTCTCCTTCACGGCATGTTCCGGGTGCTTCGTCGAGGTAGAAATCGAGCAGCTTCACTGGATGATTAACGCCAAGTTGAGTGGTCCGGGGGTCGCCGATCCGCTGAATCACGCGTCGGATGCCGGCATCCACTCTGTAGTCAGACTTCCCTTTGTTGCGACGGCGGATGCCGCGTACCGTCTGGAAATCCGCGCCGCTGCGACGAATCCGGCGTCGGTCCGGCTGACGATGACCGAGCCGCGGCCGGCGCAGGCCGCGGACAACGATGCGATTGCGGCGAATCAGGCGCTGGCCCGCGCAGAGTTGCTGCGCCGCTCACTGGCCGCGGACGATGCTCCCAAGGCCATCGCCGCCTACAACGCGACCATTGATCTTGCACAGAAAATCGGCAGCGTCCGGCTTGAGCAACTGGCGCTCGCGGGCAAAGCGCGCGTGTATATTTATCGCGAGGGCGACTACCTCGCCGGCCTGAAAGCCGCCCAGGCTGCGACGGCCTTGATCCCCAGTCTCGACAGTGCCGATTCGCTTGAAAACGCTGCCGACGATGCGTTCGCCTGGAAGTTTCTCTCGTCGGGGTACTACTTTCTGGCGCGGTATCCGGAGATGATCGACGCCACCAACCGTTCGCTCGCGCTGTACGTCAAGATCGGCGATCTTTACTGGCAGGGAATTCTGGAAGGCAACATTGCCAGCGTCTACGCGGAGACCGGAGATATGCAACACGCGCTGTCTTCGGCCGAGGACGCGCTCGCCATAGCGCGCAAGCTTTCGGATGACGACGGCATTACTTTCTCGCAGGCCACCATTGCCGCCATCCACTTGTGGCGCGGCGAGTACCAGGCAGCGTTCGACGCCGACGAAGCCGCTCTTGAAGAAACACGTATCAAGCCGTATCCGGATGAGGAGGGCCAGGTCTGGCTCAACCTTGCAGAGATTTACGACGAGCTCAACGACTTCGAACGCGAGCGCGACGCTCTCGAACGATCGCTGCCGCTCGTTCGCCAAAGCGGGGACACGGCGAGCGAGAGCACCGCTCTCGAAGATCTCAGCATCCTCGATCTGCGAGAGGGCCGAAGCCGGGAGGCTGCTGTTTCGCTGCAGCAGTCGATGCGCATCGCACAGACCCACATCCTGCGCAGGGAAGAGGCGATGGCCTGGCTGGGCAAGGCCGAGCTCCTGGCCGCGGAGCACGAGGTTTCGCAGGCTCTGGCTGCGGCAGACTCCGGGCAAACGCGCGCCGTCCAGGCCGGCGAAGTGTTCACTTCCGCCCTGCTTCTTCAGCAAGAGGGTGACTTGCATGCACGTCTCGGCGATGCGCCGGCTGCCATGATTGCCTATCGCAAGGCGGAGTCGGCCTGGTCGGCCATTCCCAATCCGGAGCATGCCGCGCTGGCGCGCGCCAGCATGGCCCGACTTGAGTTCCGTTCGGGACAAGACGCTCGGGCGCACGACGATATTCTGCTCGCCCTGGACGGATTTGAGGCTTCTCGCCGGAACATTGCGAGCAGCTCGCTCCGGGAATCGTTCTTCGCATCGGTTCATGACTTTTACGATCTCGCCGTTGAAATTGAGATGCGCCCGAACAGAGCAGATTCCGGCGCCGTCCTGGAGGCGTGGCAGATTGCCGAGCGGGCCAGAGCACGCTCCATGATGGACGCGGTGCGGAGCTCCACTCCGTTCTCTGCGCACGATGTGCCGCCGGCCCTCGCAGAGCAAAGCGCGGGCATTGAAGACCGCATCGGCGAAACGCAGCGGACGATCTCCATGCTGCGCACGGGCGGCGTCAATCGTGCCGCTCTGCACCGGGCGGAAGACCAGCTCCACACGCTGGTTCTCGATGCCGAAGAGGCAGAAGCCAAGGAGCGCGAGGCCATCGCGCCCTCTCTGTTTGGCGCCGCACGCCGGCCTCCGTCTCTGGATGACTTGCGCGCGGCGCTGCTGGCGCCGGATACGCAGCTTATTGAGTATTGGGTCGGCGCGCGAAATGCCTGGCTCTGGCTCATCACATCCCGATCCATGCGGGCCGTACGGCTTTGCAGTTCGCCGCAATTGACGGTCGCAGTCAGTGCATACCGGAAGGCGCTGCTGGCGCGCGAAGAGAACCCGCCCGGTGAGGACCTGCCAGCCCGTGAGGCGCGCATTGCACACGCGGACCGCGAGCTGAAGGTGCAGGCCGCAAAGCTGGGTGGCCTGCTTTTGCCTCTTCATCCTTCCTCCGGGATTCATCGCCTGGTGGTGATCCCGGACAACATTATCGCGTCCGTGCCTTTCTCCGCGCTGCGTTTCGGACCCGGCAGCGGCTTCCTGATCCAGAGCTACGAAGTAACCGAAGAGCCTTCCGCGGCCGTTGCCATGGAGCTGTTGTCGCGGCCGGCGGCGTTGCCCAAGCGGGAAGCTATCGCCGTTTTCGCCGATCCCGTGTACAACCTCCTCGATCCCCGGCTCGCGAAAGCCCGCAGCGGTGCTTCGGCCGTGCGGATCGTCGCGAATCCGGGGTCCGCGGCCTCAGCCCATCCGCAAGTCCCCGCCCCCGTCCTGCGTTCCGACGCCGATCTTGATCTCAGCGCCCTGCCGCGCCTCAGGGCATCTGACGAAGAGGCAAAGGCGATCGCCTCTATCTCCGGAGCCGACCGCGTGCATTTGTATCTCGGGTTTCAAGCCACGCCTGCCGCGGTGATTGAGACCGATTGGAGCCGTTATTTCATCGCGCATTTTGCCACGCACGCGGTAGTAGATTCCGCGCGGCCGGAGCTCTCCGGGATTGTTCTTTCCACTCTCGGCAAGGATGGCTCGCCACAGAATGGGATTCTGTGGCTGCACGATATCTATCGCACGCCCATGCCGCTTCCGCTCGTGGTGCTGAGCGGCTGCCGCACTGCGGGTGGAACCGCGATACCGGGCGAGGGGATTTCAGGATTGGCTCAGGCCTTCCTGTCTTCGGGCGCTTCCGCGGTTGTCGGATCGTTGTGGACGGTCGACGATGCCGCGGCCGGTAAAATGGTCCCATGGTTCTATCAGGCCATGTTGGACCAACATCTAAGCGTCTCCGGCGCGCTGCGCGCCGCGCAGTTGAAGATGCTGGCGGCCGGTAGTCCGCCGTACGATTGGGCCGGCTACATCGTCGAAGGCAATTGGCGGATTGGAACCGCTCCGCCTGTTCATTAGCTCTTTTTGTTTCCCCTGCTCCCCGATGACCCAGGATCTTGACAAGACTGCGCTGCACGCCCTTCTCGATGCCCTCGGGCCCACTCCGGCCGAAGCCGGCGCGGCCTACGAGGGTCTGCGCGAGCGTTTGATCCGGTTTTTCCGATGGAATCAGTGCCCATTTCCCGAGGAGCTTTCTGACATCGCGCTCGACCGTCTGGCGGACAAGCTCTCCCGCGGTGCGGAACCGATTCTTTTTCCGGCGCGATTTGTTACCGGCATTGCCCGCATGCTGCTACTGGAGCAGCGCGCCAAACAGACCCGTGAAAAGAGGATGCTGCTCTGGCTATCGTGGTTTCACGAGCATCGCGGTCAAAGCGACGAGGAAAAGCAGCTTTACGATGATGCGTTGAGCCACTGCCTCGGCTGCCTGACAAGCGACAACAGGCAATTGCTCGAGCGCTACTACTCTGGCGACGGCGGCGACAGAATCCGCAACCGCCAAGCGCTCGCAGCTCAACTGGGGATTGCCATGAATGCCCTGCGTAACCGGGCCCTCCGGCTTCGCGGCTCGCTTGAAAACTGCACGGCCCGCTGTCTGGAAAGAGATAGGCGGCGTGATAAATCGGCGGAAAACGCCACTGATAGAAAGAGCACGCTCGCATGAAGGATCTTACCGATCTCCGTCAGCTTCTGCTCGCTTATAGGCTGGGAGAGCTGTCCCCAGAAGACCGTGAACAGCTTGATGCGCGCATCATCTGCGATCAGGTTTTTTCCGATCAAATCGCGGAGGCGGCGTATGACGTGCTCGATGACTACCGCGCCGGCCGGCTTGCGCATGCGCAACGCCGACGCGTGGAAAAGGCATTCTCGCGGGCAGAACTCCAGAGCGGCTCGGACCGTTGGTTCGAGTCACCGAAGAAGCCGGCTCCGGCCAGACTGCGCTGGTTCCCATTGGGCATTGCCTCCCTGGCATGCCTGTCGATGGGTTTGCTCCTTCTATTCATTCATCTGCATAAAGCGACGGCGCCAGTCTCTGCTACTTATTCCGCGGAAAAGCCCGGCCCGCAGCCTTCCTCCGCAACGCCCATTGCGTCCTCCGGTTCCTCGACGGCGACGCACAGTTCCAACCAGTTGCTGGCGGTTCTACTCCTGCAACCGGCGGTTGCGCGGGGCGGAACATCCTCCGTGCTTGAACTGAACCCCTCGACGCAGTTGGTGCGCGTGCAGTGGGTAGTTCCCGATGGCGTGACTGCGCGGGCGTTCACTCTATCGGTTACAAGGGAAGGGGTCGTTCTCAAGACGATCGCGCAACGGCGGAATCTGCATAAAATCGGCGGTAACCTTGTAGCGGAGTTTGATTTGGCTCCCGGTGTTTTTGCCAAGTCCCCTGAAGATGCGCGTTTCCTTTTTGTCGTTTGCACAAATGACGCGCCGCATACGGCTGTGGGTGAGTATCCGGTGATCGTTCGCGCCCAGCCGTGATCATCCAGCCGGCGACGGCGACTGATATTGAGCAGGAGAGAGCGCGCATCGGCAGCAGAGATGTTTTCGCATCTCCGTGGAACCGGCAATGCGGAATTCCTGACTCGGGATTAGTGCCTGAATATCATTGGGAACTCCCCAAGACGGCGGATCTCGTCGCCGAAGCTGGTTTGGCTAGCCAAACGTCGTTAAGGCGCGACGAGTCACGTAGGTGTCTCCGCACCGGCAAGCGCGGACAAGCACGCCACCCTTCATTTTCGTTTGCTGACTTATTGCTTTTTTCAGGGGTGAGATCTGCGGGCGGAATCGCCGAACGACGGAGACCGTGATAGCTGTCACTGAATGATCAAAACGCCGCTGTTAAGGTTGCGGCGATTTACCGCTATCATTCCAGCGCGCGTTGAAATCCGATGCCAGTCCCCCCGCCGGCAGACGATAGAGTGATTCATTTTACTTGGGCTACGCTTGAGCTGGATTCGATTCACTTGGGCCAAGCGAAGATGCAAGCAGCGCGCCGCTGAAGGCAGCGGCAGAGGTGTGCGCCATGTTCGACCTTGTACACTGCGTTGGTTCGCTGTCTTCCCGGTCTTCAAGCACATTCAACCCGGCGCGGTTCTGGCGGCGAGCGATTTCAGCCTGCGCCGCGGCGTGCCTGTTCGTGTGCCTGGGCGCAACCGCCGCGCGGGCGGCGACCTGCACGGTCACCTCGACCGCGGATACGAATAGCAACGGCACGCTGCGCTATTGCCTCAACAATTATTCCGCGGGCGACACCATCTCCATCACCGCCGCAGGCACCATCACGCTCACCAGCGGCCTGCCGCAGATCACGAAGAGTGTCACCATCACCGGCCCCGGCGCCAGCCAGCTCACCGTCTCCGGCGCTGGCTCCTATCGGGTCTTCTTTATCTCTTCCGGCACGGTGACGATCTCCGGGCTGACCATCGCCGACGGGATGATCCTCAGCGGCTTCGGCGGCGGCATCTTCAACAACGGCGGCACGCTGACGGTGACCGACAGCACCTTCTCCGGAAACTCCGCACTCGCCGGCGGTGGCGGCATCTTCAACAACGGCGGCACGCTGACGGTGACCGGCAGCACCTTCGCCGGAAACTCCGCCAGCAGCGGCGGCGGCATCTACAGCAACCAAGCCAGCACGCTGACGGTGACCAACAGCACCTTCTCCGGAAACTCCGCGCCCGCCGGCGGCGGCGGCGGCATCGCCAATGCCGGCACGGTGACGGTGACCAACAGCACCTTCTCCAGCAATCTCGCCCTCACCGGCGCCGGCATTGCGAACGCCAGCGGCACGCTGACGCTGACCAACAGCATCATCGCCGGCAACACGGCGCCGGCAGGTCCAGATATCTCCGGCGCAGTCACCGGCGGGTTTGACGTTATAGGCGACGGCGACGGGGAAACGGGACTCACAAATGGAGTCCACGGCGTGCTGGCAGGGACATCCGCATCTCCGCTGAACCCGCAACTGGCTCCGCTGGGCAACTACGGCGGGCCGACCGAGACCATGGCGCTGCTGCCGGGCAGCCCGGCCATTTGCGCGGGGACGACACCGCCGGGCGACGGCGCGAACGGCAATCAGATCGTGCTGCCCACCGTCGACCAGCGCGGGTTTGCACTCGATCCCACTTGCACGGCGGGCTCGGTGGATGCGGGAGCGGTGCAGACCAACCAGTACGTGGTCACCACGCTGACGGACAAATCGGGCAGCGGCGCCACCTGCACCAACGGCGCAACCTGCTCGCTGCGCGACGCCATCACGGCGGCCAACGCCGAAACCACGAACGACGGGACGGGCGGCGACATCACCTTCGCGCCGGGGCTGTTCGTCTCCGGCACGCCTCCAGTCACCACCCCCGGAACCGTCAACCTGGGCATAAGCGCCAACCCGGCGGGGACACGCGCCACGCTGACCATCACCGGGCAGGTCAACATCTTCGGCCCCGGCGCCCACCAGTTGACCATCTCGGGGAACAAAGATACGAACGTGGGCAGCGTGTTCACGGTCAACTCCAGCGCCACGGCGGCGCTCTACGGGCTAACGGTCGCCGACGGAATCAACATCGAGGGCGGCGGCATTTCTAACTCCGGCACGCTGACGGTGCTGGACGGCGCAGTCTCGGGCAATACCGCGAGCAACGACGGCGGCGGTATCTACAACTTCAACGGCGCGCTGAAGGTGACCGGCAGCACCATCTCCGGCAATACCGGGGTCAACGGCGGCGGCATCGCCAGCAGCGGCCCGCTGACGGTGACGGAGAGCACCATCTACGGCAATCAGGCCAACAACGTCGGCGGGACCAACGGCGGCGGCATCTTTAGCTCAAACTCCTTCACGCTCACCGGCAGCACCGTCACCGGCAACTCCGTCACGTGCGGCAGCTCTGGCTGCGGCGCCTTCGGCGGCGGCATCTTCGTTCCGAGCGGCACAGTGACGCTGGCCAACAGCATTGTGGCCGGGAACAGCGCCAGCGCCCCAGGCAGCGGCGTCGCTGGGAACGCCGACATCAACGACACGATCGCCGATGACGGCGGCAACCTGTACGGCACCAGCGGCACCGGCACATCGAACGTCAATCCCGGCTTGAGCGGCTTGCAGTTGAACGGCATCGGCGCGACGGTCCAGACGTTGATCCCACTGCCCGGCAGCGTGGCCATCTGCTCGGGCAAGCAGAGCAATATTCCTACAGGCGTCACCACCGACGAGCGCGGCTATCCCAACACCAATACCTCCTACGCCGGCTTCTCTTCGTCCAGCCCCTGCGTAGACGCGGGCGCGGTGCAGACTAATTACACCTCGGTCGCGTGGGCGCAGCAGCCAACGGATACGGTGGTGAATACGGCCATTACGCCGGCCCCGGTGCTGGAAGTGGAGGAAGCCAATGCGAGCACCAGCGCGACCGACGGGGTGAGCGGCATCTCGGTTCCGCTCACCTACAGTGGCGGCTCCGTCGAGATCGCCACTCCGGCGAACCTCACCGCAACCTCCGCGCCCACGATGGTGGGAACGGCCACGCTCAACGGCGCAACCTTTGGCGGCCTCGACCCGAACACACTTGGAACCGGCTTCACGCTCTCTACCAGCGCCATCGTGGTGACCACTCTTGGCTCTGGAACGACACTTGGCGCGCTCCCGAGCAACCACTTCGACGTGACGGCCTCCACGCCCACGGTGACCGGAGTGAGTCCGACCTCAGGTCCGGCGGCCGGCAGCACGGTGGTGACGATTACCGGAACGAATCTTACCGGCGCAACGGCGGTGGATTTTGGCGGCGCGGCCGCAGTCAGCTTCACCGTCAACAGCGCCACATCCGTTACGGCTACCTCTCCGTCCGGAGCGGGCACGGTGGACGTGACGGTAACCACCCCGAACGGAACCAGCGCCATCAGCGCCGCGGACCAGTTCACGTACGTGGCCGCGACCACCACCGGCGCGTCCAACCAGACGGCGACGTTCAGCAACAGCAGCCAGAGCGTGACGCTTTCGGCGACAGTGACCAGCGCGGCGGGCACGGTGAACGCCGGCACCGTCACCTTCACGATGCTCAACGGCGGAACCCCGGTCGGCACGGCCACGACTTCCGGTGCGGTTTCCAACGGGAGCGCTTCGGTCAATTACCCGCTGCCGGCCGGAACGGCAGCGGGCAGCTACACGGTTCAGGCCGTCTACAGCGGATCGACCAACTTCGCCGGCAGCAGCGGCAGCTGGACGCTGACCGTCAACCAGGCCACGCCCACGGTGAGCGCCAATGCTTACTCCATCACCTACGGCACGGTGCTCAATAACTCGCAGCTCTCTGGGACTGCCACGGTCAATTCCGTAGCCGTGCCGGGCACGTTCACTTTCACGTCCGCGGCAGGCACAATGCTGAGCGCCGGGGCGAATCAATCGGAAGCGGTCACCTTCACGCCCGCCAACACCACTGATTACACCACCGCGACAACGACCGTCTCGATCACCGTCAACCAGGCCGTGCCCACAGTGAGCGCCAATGCCTACTCCATCACCTACGGCACCGCGCTCAGCAACTCGCAGCTCGCCGGGAACGCCAGTTTCAACTCAGTATCCGTGCCCGGCACATTCACCTTCACATCGGCGGCAGGCACGGTGCTGAGCCCCGGCGCGAATCAATCGGAAGCGGTCACCTTCACGCCCACCAACACCACTGATTACACCACCGCGACAACGACCGTCTCGATCACCGTCAACCAGGCCGTGCCCACAGTGAGCGCCAATGCCTACTCCATCACCTACGGCACGGCGCTCAGCAACTCGCAGCTCGCCGGGACTGCCAGTTTCAACTCAGTATCCGTGCCCGGCACGTTCACTTTCACGTCGGCGGCAGGCACGGTGCTCAGCGCCGGGGCAAATCAATCGGAAGCGGTCACCTTCACGCCAACCAACACCACCGACTACACCACCGCGACAACGACCGTCTCGGTCACCGTTAACCAGGCCACGCTGACCATCACAGCCAACAACGCGACGAAGGTGTACGGCACGGCGAACCCCACATTCACGGGCAGCGTGAACGGGGCGGTGAACGGCAACAGCTTTACGGAGAGCTTCTCGACCACGGCGACGGGATCTTCGCCGGTGAGCACCTACGCCATCGTGCCTTCAGCGACGGGAACCGATCTCTCTGACTACACGCAGACCATCACCGACGGCACGCTCACCGTCACGCAAGCCGCGAGCGCCACGGCGCTTGGAGTCAGCAGCACATCGATTACGCCGGGGCAGAACGAGACGCTGACGGCCACGGTGAGCGACGTCAGTCCCGGCAGTACGGGCACGCCCACCGGGACGGTGAACTTCTACGACGGGGGAACGCTGTTGAATGCAACTCCGGCAACGCTTTCGGGGGGCGTGGCCACGTGTGCGACCGCGACGCTGGCGCCAGGCGTGACGCACACCATCACGGCCACCTACTCGGGCGACCCGAACTTTACTGGCAGCAGTTACGCGGCGAGCGCCTCAACCAACATCACGGTGGCGCCGTTGGACTTCAGCGTGACCATAAGCGGGCCGGCCAGCGGCACCGTGATTCCGGGCCAGAGCATCGTCTATCAGGTGAACGTGACGCCCATGTACGGCAGCTACGCGGGCACGGTGTACTTTGCCGCCAGCGGCTTGCCGACGGGCGCAACGGCCACCTTCTCGCCGACGAGCATCGCCGCCAATGGCGGGCCGCAGACCATCACCGTCACCATCCTGACCGCTCCGGCAAGCGCCACGGCGCAGCGTCCTCCTCCGCCGTCATCGGGCCGCCCCGCGGCGCCCGCGCCCTTGGCGCTGGCGCTGCTCGGGCTGCTGGGCCTGGGCGCGTTGCGCAAGCAGCGGCGCGCGATCAAGCGGTTCTTCTGCGTGTTGGTGCTGCTCGCCGGAGGCGCGGCGATGACGCTCTCGCTGAACGGCTGCGGCGCGCCCAACGGCTTCTTTGCCCAGGCGCCGCAGAACTATTCCATCACCATCACAGCCACCAGCGGCTCGCTGCAACGCTCAACCGGCGTGACGCTCAACGTGCAGTAACGCTCAAGGAGACATACGATGCAAAGACGACTCAGCAGTGTGCTCCTTTGCGGAGCGGCGATCATGGCGGTGGCCGTGCCGATGGCGGGGCCGAATCTGAACGCGCAGTCCAAGTACCCGCTCGAAGTAGCCTTCACTTACAACGCAACGTTGTCCGACCTCATCACCAGCAAGGATTTCTGGATGCAGGGCGGCGGCGTGGAAGTGCATGGCCGGTTCTATGGCGGCATAGGCGTGGTGGCCGATGTTGCCGGAATGCACGCTGCCAATATCGACTCTTCGGGCGTGGACCTGAACTTGGTCACAGCCACCTTCGGCCCGCGCTACACCTGGTCGCCCACACATCGCAGATACGCGCTCTTCGGCCAGGCGCTGGTGGGTGAGGCGTTTGGCTTCAACAGCGTCTTTCCTTCCGTGACCGGCGCCAATACGACCAGCTACAGTTTGGCCGTCAACTCCGGCGGTGGCTTGAACATCGCGCTCTCGCCGCACATCGCCCTGCGCGCCTTCGAGGCCAACTGGCTGCGCACGCAACTGCCCAATTCCACAAATAACGCGCAGAACAATGTCAGCCTCGGCACCGGCATTGTTTTCCGGTTCCGGTAACAACCGCGTCGATGGATCGCTATGGCGTGAGGGGCACCAGCCGCTCTGTCACGCAGGCTCACTGAAAGTTCACTCTCCTCTGGTTCTTCTTGATGCCGAGGACAGGCGCGAAAAAGATGAAAATGCCGAAGAGTGCGAACATCTTCAGCCTTCCTAAAAGGCAGGCTCTGCAGACGGATGCAGTACCCTTCAATCAACGCTTCGGCTGATTTCATCGGCGCAATGGGTCGGACATTAAGCGCGTGACGGAGATTGCGCGTCGGCAGTTGCGCGTTGAGTCCGACTGGTTTCATGGGAAAATTGATTCACAGTTGGGGCCACCGAAACTGTCGAGAAGAGCTTTTTTCGGTCATTTTAGGCCACCTTACTTATATCTAAGGTATTGAGAATGAAACGTCTAGAATCCTTAGGAAACTCCCGCGCAATCGACCTGAGCTACAGGGCTACGATTTGTAACCTGCTTATCTAAGATGAGTTGATCTGATTTTCTGCGCTCGTTGCGCGAAGTCGTTCACGGCTGGTGACCGATTGAGTAGCTAGTTCATTTTCATGTTTGACCACGCTCGCATCCTTCTTCGACGTCAGATGAGGCTTTGCGTCGGGCACAAGCCGGTCCACTGCGGCACGGTTGTGTTGCGGCGCGAGTCCCGCGTCTCGAAAGACGTTCACCGAGTCAACCTGCTCCGCGCCCCTTTCTTTGCGCTTGGCTTCGTAGTCGTGCTGCTTTCTGCAGCGGGCATGGAGAGAAGTGGGTTCGCCTTCCGGCGAACCCGCTCAAGAGGCATTTGGGAGGGCAAAGCTAAAGCGGCGTCAGGCATGGTGTGAAGGAATAGGGGAACTGCGGCAAACTGCTTACTGCGCGGGGGTGATCGTAGATACCTCTTTGGTTTGAGACTAGGGAGCTTCCGCCCTGCATACTGTGCAGTTTTGCTCACAATCTTGGTGATACAGGTGTCATGCCCTCGCAATCGGAACTGGTGGCTCTCTCTTGCTTGAACCAGCTTGGAGCGATATAGCGTTGCGGACCGACTCCGTCAATCGCGGCTTCTCCATCTCTCTCTTGACTTGGGCAATGATCTGGCTCTCGATTTGAATCCGGCTCTTCTTCTTCGTCATGAAATCCTTCCCTGAGCGATAGATGAATCGTTTACTTGCCGAACTGAACCCTGGGCCTGCCCGAGCTTCAAAACAACCTGCATTTATCGATAGAGCCGGGATCGCGTCGCACGCCTTCAATGCTCATGATTCTAAGATCGCGGCAGACGGCCGTCTGCCCAATTTGGACCACCTCGAAGAAGAGGCAATTCGCGGATAAGGCAGGTTGAGCGATCGGCAGAGAAGACCCTGGGTGCAGGATCGCGGCGATTGAGATGGAAGACCTTCGGTGCAAGGGCCTGCTCACGGCCTAGTGATTGAGAAATCGCTTCCGTCGCCGATTCCCGCGTGTCAATCAGCTCAGCCGCTCATCGATGCCATAAGCTGGTGCGTCGCGACAGACGTTTCCCAAGTCTGGGCCGGCCCGCCGCTCTGCGCGCTACGCAGCGAGCAATTTCGACCAGCATTCAGCAATCGCATCATTGGATACTGGCTGATACAAGGCTCAACATCGGGCAAGGAAACTTTCCCCAAGAAGGCCTTGCCTAGTCGCAAACAGTCATGATGCAAATGACCGTCCATGGATCTTCACGAACCGACAGCAGCCACCGAATAGAGGAGAGAGTCACGATGAAACCGAGCACGCAAGATAAGTCAGAAGGCAAACTTCACGAAGTCAAAGGCGCAATCCGGCAAAAGGCCGGCGAACTTACAGGCAATCCCAACCTGGCGGCTGATGGCAAGGCTGAAAAGAACGCCGGAAAAGTGCAAAACATTATCGGCAAGATTGAAAAGGTCGTTGGAAGCTAAGCGCACCAGCATCGAACTCAGAGACGAGAAAGGTCAAGAGAGCATGACGCAATCAGTGTTGGAACAGATGGGCGAACAGATTGACGAGACAGCGCGCAAGGCTTCGCGGGCGGCATCTGCCGTTGCGGATGCGCTTGAGGACGGCGGCGAAGCAGCACGGCGTGTTACAAAGCAGGGCAGCCATGCCGCCACTGAGCTCATTGATGACACGAGAAAGCGAGTGCAGCGGCATCCGCTTGAGACCGTTGCGGTGACCTTCGCGGCTGGCATTGGGGCTGGAGCGGTGATCGGCTGGATGATGAGGCGCAGGAAGCGTTGCAGCTGCGCGGATGTGGGAGAGTGCGCGGATGGCCGAGAGAAGGTCCGGTAATAGGGACTGCCTGCTGAATCTCTCAAGATCTTCGGTGGCTACGCCATGGCTGCGTCCAACACACGATGTCTGCAATTGTGAACCGCATGCACCCCGTCCAGCCGTCTGGAATTCAGTTGTGATGAGCCCGCAGGAATCGGATGGCTATTTAGAGCAATTGTGTGATTGCCGCTACGCCTTCCTGCAGCACTAAAGAGGGAAGATACCGACTACGCGTTCATAACCAGCCTGTCCCGCCGGCCCCCAGCGGTTTCCGCACCGCGGGTGCCTGCTGCACGCATGCAGGATTTGGGAATCAGTTCGGTCCCTGTGCGAGCTGATAGCGCGCGTCTGCTCCATGCAATGGCGGAGAGAGTGGGATTCGAACCCACGGTACTCGTTAAAGTACACACGCTTTCCAAGCGTGCGCCTTAAACCGCTCGGCCATCTCTCCGCGGAAGAAAGGTACGAGAACAGTTGCCGGTTCTTTTCTAGTATACCCGCGCGTCGGCGCTTCGACGGTGTGGCAGGAGCTGCGCTCGCGTGAGTTGAACTCTGGAGTGAACCGGGCCGCCGGTGGATAGCCTGGAGCGCGCCGCGGTTGCAGGTAAGTGAACTCTGGGGCGCAGATGAAAGCGTTTACCACAAGATGCTGGCTCATTTATAGTGCCTTGTTGCCCCGCTTCTCAGAGATTGGGGCGCACGCCGAGCAAATGATCAGCAGAGATCGGCTGCATGCAGTGCGAATTCTTCGCTGAAGCTGGGCGCGCGGCCTGCAAATTCTCGCTGCACGGCGCAACTCTCATTGTTGAAAGAGGTCTTCCATGCCCCGCATCTCCCGCCGCGATCTGCTTGGTTCAGGATTGGCGCTTTCCACCTCCAGCCTGATGGCGCGCACTGCATGGGCGCGCACGGCCGCGTTGTTTGCTCAGGACGCGCATGCCGCCAGGCAAGACTCCGCGCCAACTGCGGCCGCAACGGCTCCGCGCGAGCAATTCCTCCTCGATTTTGGATGGAAGTTCACCTTCGGGCATGGCAGTGATCCCGCTCGCGATCTCGGATTCGGCAAAAACCAGGAAGACTTTGCCAAAACCGGCGACTTCAAGTTTGCCAAGGTCGGATACGACGACTCGAAGTGGCGCGCGCTCAACCTGCCGCACGACTGGGCGGTGGAGTTGCCGTTCGTGCGCGATGAAGCGCTGCAGTCGCACGGGTACAAGCCGCTGGGAAGGCGCTATCCGGAGACCAGCGTGGGCTGGTACCGGAAGGAGTTCGAGATTCCGGCGAGCGACGCGGGGCGCCGCGTCGCGATTGAATTCGACGGGGCCTTTCGCGATGTGATGCTCTTCGTGAACGGCTGCTTCGTCGGCCGCAACGACAACGGCTACGCGCCCTTCCTCTTCGACATCGCGGATTTTCTCGCCGTCGGAGCGAAGAACTGCATCGTGGCGCGCGTGGACGCGAGCTTCGGCGACGGCTGGTTCTACGAGGGCGCGGGAATCTACCGGCACGTTTGGCTCACCAAGACCGATGCGCTGCATCTGGCGCGATGGGAGAGCTGTGTGCGTACTGTGGTCAACGGCAACCCGACCGAATTGTCGCTTGCAACCATTGTCCGGAATGAGGGCAAGGAGGCAACCGGCGCGCGGGTTCGCTGGCAAATCCTCGATGCGGGCGGCAAGGTCGTCGCCACGGCCGACACGCCGGAAAAGCGCATTGATCATGATGCCTGCTCGGGGTTTGCTGCTGCTGCGCGGATTGTGAATCCTGTGCTCTGGTCCACTGAGGAACCGCATCTTTACACCGCCGTTGTAAGCGTGGAATCCGATGGCAAGGTCCGCGATTCCGAGCGCATCACCTTCGGCGTTCGATCCACGAAATTCGACGCTGATCGCGGTTTCTTTCTCAATGGCCAGCCGCTCAAGATCCAGGGAACCTGCAATCACCAGGATCATGCGGGCGTGGGCGCGGCGTTGCCGGACCGATTGCAGGCCTTCCGCATCGGAGTGCTGCAGCAAATGGGCTGCAATGCCGTTCGCACCTCGCACAATATGCCCACGCCCGAACTGGTTGCGGCGTGCGACCGCATGGGCATGATGATGATGTGCGAGACGCGGCAGATGAGCTCGAGTCCCGAAGGATTGGCGCAGCTTGAGACCATGATCAAGCGCTACCGGAACTCGCCGTCGATCATTCTATGGTCGATCGGCAACGAGGAAAATCACCTGCAGAACGACATGGCCGAGCAGGGCGCGAAGATTGCGGCGACCATGGTGCAGCGCTGCCACGAGCTCGATCCCACGCGCGTGGTTTCCGCGGCGGTGAACGGCGACAACTCCAAGGGCGTGTCGGATGCGCTCGACATCATTGGCTTCAACTACCATCTTCCCCTTCCCGACGACTTCCATAAGCTGCATCCCACGAAGCCGGTGTTTGGATCGGAGACGGCAAGCACGATTTCAACGCGCGGCGTGTATCAGACCGATCCGCTGCGCAATACCTTGAGCGCCTACGACGTGAATCACACCGACTGGAGCGAGCTTGCCGAGGAGTGGTGGACGTTTTACGGCACGCGCGAGTGGCTGGCCGGCGGCTTTGCGTGGACCGGCTTTGACTATCGCGGCGAACCCACGCCTTACGGATGGCCGTCGATCAACTCGAATTTCGGCATCGTGGACACATGCGGATTTCCCAAGGACAACTTTTTCTACTACAAGGCGCGGTGGACGAAGCAGCCGGTGCTGCACCTGTTCCCGCACTGGAGCTGGGAGGGCAGGGAAGGCGATGAGATTCCGGTGTGGGTGCATTCGAACCTCGACGAAGTTGAATTATTGCTGAACGGCAAGAGCCAGGGACGGCAGAAGGTTCCGCGGCTCGGCCACGTGGACTGGAAGGTGCGCTACGAGCCGGGCACGGTTACCGCGCACGGCTGGAAGGACGGAAAGCTGCTGCTGACGGAAGAGCGCACGACCACGGGACTCGGCGTGGCGTTGCGGCTCGCGGCAGAGCGGACGGAGATCGATGCCGACGGCGAGGACGTGGCAATTCTGACGGTGTCGGTAGTGGACAGCCAGGGCCGCGCCGTGCCCACGGCCGACGTGCTGGTCGATTTCAAGGTGACGGGCGAGGGCGCACTGATCGGCGTGGGCAACGGCGATCCCAATTGCCAGGAAAGCGACAAGGAGCCGCGGCGCTCGCTCTTCAGCGGGCTGGCGCAGGTGATCGTGCAAGCGACGAAGACCGCCGGGACGATGGAGATTGTGGCCGAGGTGAACGTGCGGCACGTGACCATGGAGCCGGCGAAGATCGTGATCACAACGAAGCAGGTGACGCTGCGGCCAACGGCGTAAAAGCAGTGATCAGTGATCAGTGATCAGTGGTCAGTGGTCAGTGGTCAGTTGCGGCTGCGGGGTGGGCCGGAAGGACGTTGCAGCGTGGACGGTATGCTGCGCCAACTGCAGGGCATGGAGAAGATTGGCGGCGCGTTTCGAGTCGAGGTCGCCGGAGGCGAGCGCCTGGAAAACCTGTTCTAACGCGGCGTGGATAGCGGCCTGGTCCTGAAGCGGAGGAAGCTCAAGCGGCTTGCTCCTGGTGCGCGGGCGCGCGACATAAATGCGGGTGCGTCCGTGGTAATAGCAGAATTGTGAGCCGCGCATGGCCGGCGACTGACACTTGAGACCGTTCGTCTTGATGAATCGGCATTCCTGGTACTTGCCTGCGCCTGTCGTTTTAGATTCGTTACCGCTCATTGCCCTACCCCCTAGCTCTATCTGATTGATTCTTCTTGCAAGGTGCTCCAACGCGGTCAATTGCGCTGCGCGGCCGCCGTAATGTCCCTCGATTGATGAGATTGGAGCAAAAGTCCTCACGACAAAGGGGTTTGAGTGCGCCCCCGGTTCATGTCGAGGAATATTTGTCCCAAAATGCGAACGCGGCGGACAAAGGTCCGCCGCGTTCGAGGATTGTTCTGCTGCCGAAACCAGTATGCACCAAGTGCAGGAAATAACCGGAACCGTCCGGCAAGAGAATTTTGTGCGCGAGATCAGGTTTGGGGTCAGCGAGTTAGGTGGACTTTAGGATGTGCTGGTTGAGGGGTGCGGACTTGACAGGAAAGGAGGGAGCGAGGGAGCCAGGGAACGGAGAAGCGGGGACCTTTATTCGGGAGGCTAAAGCCTCCCGCTCCCTCCGGCCTACGAAAAACCGAGCTTTTCAGCAAGCTGTGAAGTCGTGCCCTTTCACGCCGACGAAAGGCAGCCGCGGGTTCGCGTTCGACTTCGATTGCCTGGCGGTCTGCGCCCTCTCGAAAATCATTGCCTGGAAATCGACCGACCCTACGGGGCGGAGACGGTTGGGGCTTGCTCTCCCAGGGTTACGTCCGCTGCTCCACCCCAACGACGAAGACCTGTCGTTGGGGCCCCGGCTGCGCGGACTGCACCCTGGGCTATTCCCGGCGCTCCCTCCGGGAGCGAAAGGCGACGACACCTCGCCCGATTTTCGTCTCCTTTCGTGGGCGAAGGCCCATGAATGCTCGGGATGACAACCACGGCGGGCGGTGTGAAGACAGGGACCGAGGGAACAAGGGAACAAGGGACCGAGAAGACCTGGGGCGATTTGCGCGCTTCAAGGTGGACGCATTTCGCGCAATGACGGCATCGATCCGAAGCGATGCTGCGGATTCTCCACGCAGAAGCTGAGTTTGTGATGCACTACGGTAAAACTCTGCTGCGGGTGTCCCATACCGACCGAGCCTGCGCAATTAGAGTGGAGAAGTGGAACAGGAACGGGCCAATTTGAGCCGGGAACTCGGCGCCATGGTGACGCTGGCCGTGCCGGTGGTGCTGAGCGAGCTGGGCTGGATGGCGATGGGCGTCGTGGACACCATTATGGTGGGGCGCCTGGGGCCGGCGGCGATCGGCGCTGTGGCTCTGGGCAACGCCATCTGCTATACGCCTTCCATTTTTGGCGTGGGGCTGATGCTGGGGCTGGATACGCTGGTGGCGCAGGCCTACGGGCGCAAGGATCACGATGAATGCCATCGCTGGCTGGCGCAGGGCGTGTATCTGGCGTCGATTGCCGCCGTGCCCATCATGGTGGGAATTTGGCTGGCGAGCCTGGGATTCACCCACTTCGGCATTGCGGCTGTGGTTGCCGTGCCGGCGAGCGAATATCTGCGGCTGCTGAACTGGGGCACCTTGCCGCTGCTGCTCTACGGGGCCACGCGGCGCTACCTGCAAGGCGTGGGCCAGGTGCGCGTCATTACCGTGACCTATGTGCTGGCCAACCTGATCAACTGGTTCCTGAACTGGGTGCTGATCTACGGCAAGCTGGGCTTTCCCGCGCTGGGCGTGAACGGATCGGCGATCTCCACTGCATTTTCGCGAGTGATTATGGCCGCGGCGCTGCTCGGCTTTGCCTGGCGCTACGAGCGCGGGCGCGGTCATCCGCTGTTTCAGCACTGGGCTCAGCCGCAGTCCGCGCGGCTCAAGCGGCTGCTGCAACTGGGCGCGCCGGCGGCAGGGCAAATTCTGCTCGAGGTGGGCGCATGGAATCTGGCCACGCTTTCGGCCGGATATCTGACGCCGGTGGCGCTGGCTACGCACCAGATTGTGCTGAACTACGCGAGCGTTACCTACATGGTGCCGCTGGGGATTTCAGCCGCGGCCGCAGTGAGCGTGGGCCACGCGGTGGGCGCGGGCGATGCGGCACGGGCGAGGCGCGCGGGATGGATGGCGCTGGGACTGGGAACGAGTTTTATGCTGCTGGCGGCGCTGATGTTTTTGCTTTGGCCGCGGCCGCTTATCGAATTGTTTTCTCGCGATCCGCGCGTGCTGGCCGTTGGCCCGGGACTGCTGGGCATTGTGGCGGCCTTTGAAATTTTTGACGGCATCCAGACCGTGTCGACGGGCGCGCTGCGGGGACTGGGCGAAACCCATGCGCCGATGTGGGCCAACCTGGTGGGCTACTGGGTGCTGGGGCTGCCGCTCGGCTTCTTTCTTTGCTTTGGATTGAAGTGGGGGATCTACGGGCTTTGGATCGGGCTCACGCTGGCGCTGATCGTGATTGCCCTGGCGCTGCTGTTGCGCTGGCGGCGCGATGCGGGGCGGCAGGTTTTCGCCGCGAGCTTCTAGCTACCAGCATTTTCGTGCTAAGTAGACGGCGCCTAAGAAGGCTTTGCTGCTTCAACATTGAAAACAGGCAGGTTGCTTGCAATCATCGCCCAAATGGGCGGCTCCGGCCCGGGCCCGATACGAAGGGGTTACTCTTGGGGCGCACTACGATACGGCGACGCTGAGAAGTGACTATAATCACATATTGGAGCGAGATGGTCCGGCATCCTCATCGAGGGTGGTCCAGCGCTCCTGGGGCGCTTCAAATCGCTCACGATTTTTCGGAAGGGAATCCCGCCACATGGCGACTGGAAACCTGGCCCTGGGTCAAGAACAGGGCGAAAGCAGCGCGCGTCCGCGCATCGTCAACGACTTCACCATCAATGTAGCCACGGTCAACGGGTCGGGCTCGCAGTCTGCCAACAGCATCCTGCTGAAGAGCATCTTCGGGATGGGCGTTCCCGTGAGCGGGAAGAATCTGTTCCCGTCGAACATTGCGGGATTGCCGACGTGGTTCACCATCCGCGCCAGCAAAGACGGCTATGTGGCGCGCAAGCGCGAGTCTGACGTGCTGGTGGCGCTGAATGCCGAGACGGCGCGCGAAGACATGCTCGCGCTGCCTGCGGGCGGCGTCGCCATCTACGAAGAAAACTTCAACCTGAAGCAGTATCGCGACGACGTGGCCTGCTATCCGGTTCCGTTCGACAAGCTCACCGCGGCGCTGTGCCCTGAAGCCAAGCTGCGCAAGCTGGTGAAGAACATGGTGTACGTAGGCGTGGTGGCGCAACTGCTCCACCTCGACCTGGGCGTGGTGGAAAAGTGCGTACAGAAGCAGTTTGCCAAGAAGCAGAAGGTCTTTGAGCTGAACTTCGGCGCGGTTGAAACCGGCTACGAGTACGCCCGGACCAACTTTACCAAGCAGGACCCGTACTTGATCGAGCCGATGAGCCAAACGCAGGGCAAAATCATCATCGACGGCAACGCGGCTTGCGGCATGGGCGCGGTGTTCGCGGGCGTAACGGTGGTGGCGTGGTACCCGATCACGCCGTCGACCTCGCTGATTGAGGCCACGACGGATCTGTTGAAGAAGTTTCGCGTGACGCCGGAGGGCAAGGCCACGTTTGCGGTGGTGCAGGCTGAAGACGAGCTGGCGGCGATCGGCATGGTGCTGGGCGCGGGCTGGGCCGGCGCGCGGTCCATGACCTCGACCTCGGGACCGGGCGTTTCGCTGATGGCGGAATTTTCCGGACTCGGTTACTACGCGGAGATTCCCGGCGTGATCTTCGACGTGCAGCGCACCGGGCCTTCGACGGGTATGCCGACACGCACGCAGCAGGCCGATCTGCTTTCAACGGCGTTGCTTTCGCACGGCGACACCAAGCACCCCGTTTTGCTGCCGGGCAGCGTGAAAGAGTGTTTCGAGTTTGGCTATGCGGCCTTCGATGTGGCGGAGCGTTTGCAGACGCCGGTCTTCGTGCTCACCGATCTCGATCTGGGTATGAACAACTGGATGTCGGAACAGTTTGCGTACCCTGAGAAGCCGCTGGATCGCGGCAAGGTGCTGACTGCCGAAGAGATCGAAAAGTTGGGCAGTTTCGCGCGCTACCGCGACGTGGACGGCGACGCCATCGGCTGGCGCACGCTGCCTGGCACCATGCATGCCAAGGCGGCGTACTTTACGCGCGGCTCGGGACATAACGATGCGGCGGGCTACACCGAGCGCCCCGAGGAGTATCAAGCCGTAATGGAACGGCTGGCGCGGAAGTTCGAAAACGCGCGCACGCTGGTCCCGGCGCCGGTGACGTATCGCAACGGCAAATCGAAAATCGGCTTCCTGGCTTTTGGTTCCACCGATTTCGCGCTGCGCGAGGGCCTCGACCAGATCGAGAAGGAGCACGGCCTGAGCGTGGACTACATGCGCATCCGCGCGTTTCCGTTCGCGCACGAGATTCACGACTTTGTGGCCAGCCATGAGCGCGTGTACGTGGTGGAACAGAACCGCGATGCGCAGCTGGCCAGCCTGCTGAAGCTGGATCTTCCCGCCGAGCAGGTGGTGAAGCTGCGCAGCATTCTGCACTACAACGGGTTGCCCATCGACGCGCGCACGATCACGGACGAATTCGCAACCAAGGAGGGCTTGTAATGGCCACCGCAACTGCTAGTGGGGCCAAAGGCCCGAAGCTGAATCATATTGGGCTGCCGATTGTGGAGTATCGCGGCGGCAGGTCCACGCTGTGCGCCGGCTGCGGTCACAACGCGATCTCGGAGCGCATTATCGACGCCATGTTCGAGATGGGCGTGGAGCCGGAGCGCGTGATGAAGATGAGCGGCATCGGCTGCTCGTCGAAGAGCCCCGCCTACTTCATGAACCGCTCGTTCAGCTTCAACAGCGTGCACGGGCGCATGCCGAGCGTAACCACCGGCGCCGTGCTGGCCAACCGGACCATGACGGCGCTGGGCGTTTCCGGCGACGGCGACACGGCCTCGATCGGCATGGGCCAGTTTGTGCACCTCATGCGGCGCAACCTGCCGATGATTTACATCATCGAAGACAACGGTGTGTACGGCTTGACGAAGGGCCAGTTCTCGGCCACGGCGGACCTCGGCTCCAAGCTGAAAACCGGCGTGATCAACGATCTTCCGCCTATCGATACCTGCGCTCTCGCCATTCAATTGGGCGCGACATTCGTCGGCCGCTCGTTCTCTGGCGACAAGAAGCAGTTGCTTTCCATGCTGAAGGCGGCCATTGCGCACAAGGGCACCGTAATGCTCGACGTGATCAGCCCCTGTGTCACGTTTAACGATCATGAGGGCTCGACCAAGAGCTACAAGTTCCTGCAGGATCACGACGAGCCGATCAACGAGATCGGTTTTGTGGCCAGCTTCGACGATATCGAGGTGGACTACAATTCCGGCGAGGTCTACGACGTGGAAATGCACGACGGCTCGCAGTTGCGCCTGCGCAAACTGCTTGAAGATTACGACCCCACCGACAAAGCCAATGCGGTGCGTACGCTGATGGAAGCGCAGGAAAAGGACGAAGTCCTGACCGGCGTCTTCTATATCAATACGCAAAAGCCGACGTTCATCGATCAATTGAATGTGGTGGACGAGCCGCTGGCCACGCTGCCCGAGTCCCTGACGCGCCCGCCCAAGTCCGCGCTGGAAGCCCTGATGGCGAACTTGCAGTAGCGCAGGGCGCAAAAGGATCGATGCAATAGAAATCTCTTCGCCCGCGGAGAGGCGTTGCGTTGCGGTGGGTGCGAAGGCTGCGCTTAGGACGCTTTGCCGCGCAGTTCCTGCTCGGCGCGGAACCAATCCTCTTCGTGGTGTCCGTGCGCGCCGCCGCGCTCGGCCCACAAGCGATGCGCCAGCTCTGCCACGGTCTCGTGCGAAATCGAAATCGGAGTCACCTTTGCGGGCACGCCGGCCATTTTGGCGGCGGACTTGCGCGGTTTTGCGGCAGCTTTCGGAGCGGCGCCTGGTTTCTTCGTGGACTTTGCCATAAGACGTTCCTCCTGAGGATGAAGGGTAAAAATCGGCTAACTATAAAGAGAATAGCCAACACTTGCTGCGCTTTTTAGGCGAAGTCGATGCGTGGAACCATGAGTGTAAACTCCGGGCGAACCATAGCCGAATCAATGCGAGGCCGCGAATTGCCATGATTTTTCACAGTGGCCGCGGGGGCAGCGTGTATCGTGATTGAAAGCAAGAAGCCATGACCATCCCAGCCATCGATACCACTGCGCTCACCCGCCGCTTTGGCGACTTCACCGCCGTCGAGAACGTAAACCTGCGCGTCGAGGCCGGGCAATTCTTCGGATTTCTTGGCCCCAACGGAGCCGGCAAATCCACCACCATCAAGATGTTGACGGGTCTGCTGGCGCCCACATCCGGCAGCATCCGCATCCTCGGTGGCGACCTGCAAGCCAATTCCGCGGAGATCAAGCGGCAGATCGGCGTGGTGCCGGAGGGCCTGGCGCTCTTTGGCCGCCTCACTGCCGATGAATTTCTGCAATTTGTGGGGCGCATGTACGGCCTGGACCGCGCCACCACGCTCAATCGCACGCGGGAGCTGCTGGAGTTTATGCAACTGGCCGGCGAGCAAAAGAAGCTGATCACCGACTTTTCGCATGGCATGCAGAAGAAGCTGGCCCTGGCGGCCGCGGTCATTCACGGGCCCAAGGTGCTGTTTCTCGACGAGCCCTTTGAGGGCGTGGACGCGGTGGCGGCGGGCACACTCAAGGCCATGCTGCTGAGAATGATTGCGCGCGGCGCGACCATCTTCCTCACCTCGCACGTGCTGGAGATTGTGGAGCGGCTGTGCACGCACATCGCCATCATTCATCGCGGGCAACTGGTGGCGCAGGGCTCGCTTGACGAGTTGCGCGCCGGAACCGCGCGCATCGCACAAGCCGGAATCCCGGATGACGCCGCACTTGGCCTGAACGAGGGCAGCCCGGACAAGCGCAGCCTGGAGCAGATCTTTCTCGCCATTGTGGGCGCGGATCGCGAAGGCAATCCCGCTGCGACAGCGCCCGAGCAGGAGCTCTCATGGCTGAGCTAAAGGGCCCGGAGAGTGTCTCTGGTTCCATGCCGCCCATTCCCGCGAGCGCGCAGTTGTTGGCCGTCGCGTGGCTGCGCTGGCGCATTTTTGTCAATGGCATGTCGCGCAAGCAGCCCAAGGGCACGCGCCAGGTGGCCGGACTGGTATTCGTCGTTCTCCTGCGCCTTATCGTCTGGCCCATGCTCGCAATGCTTGTCGTCGGTCCGGTTGGGGCCAGCGGTTATTTTGCGTGGACGGCGATCTCTGAGGGCCATCCCCGCTACCTAGCGTCGCTGCTGCTCGGCATCGCGCTGCTCTGGCAATTCGTGAGCATCAACGGCCTCAGCATCGCGGCCACGATTCAGAGCTTCGATCCCGAGTCGCTGGTGCGCTTTCCTCTGCGCTTCGGCCGCTATTTCGTGTTGCGCTCGCTTCTGGGTCTCATGACGCCCAGCACCATCGTGGGTTGCCTGGCTCTGCTGGCCGCCGCGGTGGGAATCGGCGTGGCAGATGCATCGCTGGCGCTGCCCGCGCTGCTGGTGATGGCGGTCTATGCGTTGATGAACATTTATCTTACGCGCATGATCGGCGCATGGATGGATCGCTGGCTGGCGAACCGCCGCTTCCGCGAGATTTTCAGCATGTTGATGGCGCTGTTTGCCGTCGGCATCCAGTTCCTGAACCTGCACCAGACCCCGATGCACGGACGCCGCGTCCGCAGCAGTTGGCTGCTCAACATTCTGCACAGCTCAGGATCCTATCAATACTGGTTGCCGTCGGGATTTGCGGCGCAAACCATCCTGCTGGTGAAGCATCCTCTGGCGGCGCTCGCGCAATTTGCAGGATTGCTGGCCAGCACCGCGCTGTTCGCCGCGGTGTTTGCCATCCGGCTGCACAAACAGTTTCTTGGCGAGTACCTGAGCGAGGGCGTAAGCCGCAGCGCGCCGGCGCCATCGGCACCACGCGTAAAAGCGCCGGAGCCGCAACCCGCTGCCCGGTCTGCACCCACAGTGTTCGGCGCCATTCTTTCTCCCACTGTAGCCGCGTGCATGCGCAAGGAATGGCTCATTTTGCGCAGCAATGGAACGCAACTGATCGGCTTGCTCACGCCGCTTTTGTTTGTTGTCATCTTCAGCATGAACCGGGCATTTTCGTCCTTCTCTTCGAAGTATTTTCTTCCTTTGGCGATTGCCTATGTGCTCATCGCCTCGCTCAGTTCGCTCTACAACATGTTTGGCGCGGACGGCCGCGGCGTGCAGTTGTATCTGCTTGCGCCCATTCGGTTGCTCGACGTGGTTGTGGCCAAGAATCTGATGAGCCTGACGCTGATTGTTGTTCAGGTGGGGCTGGCCTGGACCATTATTTGCGTGCTGGCGCGAGCGCCGATTCCGGTTTCGACACAAATCTCTACCGTGTTTTGGACGGTCTTCGTGGTGGCTTTGAATCTGGCCATTGGAACGCTGCGCTCGATCCAGGCGCCGCGGAAATTCATTCCTGGGCAGGCGCGGCAGCCGCGAGGCGCCACGCCCACCAACCGCACCAGCGCGCTGCTGGTTCTGGCGGTGCTGTTTGGAAGTATGTTGCTGCAGATTCCCGTCGCCATCGCGTCCGGCTACTTCGAGACGCCGTGGCTGGCGGTGTGGATCTTCGCGCCCCTTGCCGTCGCCGCGGTCTTTGCGTACGCGCTCATGTTGCGCAATGCCGAGCGGCTCATTCTTGCCGCACGCGATGTGTTCGCGGAAGAGCTCTGCAAGGCGTAACAGGCTGTTACGAAACTCGAGGAATTTCAAAATTCACCACAAGATGTTGGGTTCGGCAAGATGATCGCACCCAAAATGTGGCCTCGATTTTGAGTTTCGTAACAGCCTGGTAAGCGAGGAGCGCCAAGAACGGCCGCGGGCCGGGATCGGCTACAACTCCCACCAATCGAACAGCGCCATGCGCGGATAGTACAAGCCGCCGCGCACCGCCGCCTCTGCGCCGTGCAGGTTGCGCAGCACTTTTGCGTAAGCCTCAATTTGCGGCGCGAACATGCGGCGCAATGCGGGCAGCGCGGCCTTTGGATCGAGGCCGTCCTCGTGCGCGGTCTTGTAATCAACGATCCACCAGGTGGAGTTGTCGCCGGTGTATTGCGGCGTGGGACCGGCGCGGAAGACGCGATCGACCTGCACGGTGCGCACACCGCCGGAAACTACACCCGTCCAGCGCGCCTCGCTGGCGGCATCGGCGTGCGCAGCGAGAATCCATTGCGCTTGCGGGTCATCGGCGGCGCGGAGAACCATCTCCAGCGCCTGTGCGGCGATGCGATCGGCATGGCCGGCTTCGATGCCGAACGCGCGGAGGTTTGCGGCGATGCGTGGTTGCATGAGGGCAAGCGACTGCCGTGCAACTTCAGTCGTATCCATGGCGAGAAGTTGCGCGAGATGCTGAAACAGCTCGTGAACAGCTTTGCCCAGCGCGCGCGAAATCAGGCCGCCCTCATGGCGCTCATAAAGACGGCCCACGCCGGCCAGCGGCTCCTCGGCCGCGGATGGGAGCTCGGCACATGCGGGTTGATCACTCGGCGGCAAGCGGCGAAGCGGTGTCGGCGTGGGCGCTAATGCATCAGGCGGCGCAGGCATGGCGAGCACGTTCTCTGCCGAGGCTGCAAGAGAATCGATGGTTTGCGATTCGCCGGTTTGTGCGGCTTGAGCAGATCGATCGGCGCACCATTCCGCGAAGCTGTGTTCGACTTCTTCGCGCAAACCGGGCCACGCAGTGGCAAGCAAACTGCCCGTGGGTGGAACCAGAGCGAGTGACTGATTGTCCGCTGTTTTGAACTCCGGGCGAGCGAATAGATGCAGTTCTTCGCGGGCGCGTGTGGCGGCCACATAGAGCAGCCGGCGTGTCTCCTGCGACTCGCGCTCGCGACGGGCCTTATCGACCAGCGACTTTGCCGAACCGCTTTCCGCGCCCTTCGGTTGGAGCGGCGCTACAAGAAATTCTGTAATCGCGCCGGCGCTGTCTTCGTCGATTGCGTCAGCCTCCGGCGCCAGACCGCGCTCCAGCCAGGAAAGCAGTTTCCGGCCGCCGCGGCCCGCGTTGGCCTGCAAGTCGGGCACGATCACGACCTCAAATTCCAGCCCCTTCGACTTGTGGATGGTCATCAACTGCACGCCGCAGTCGCTGCTGGCGGCGGGATCGGGCAGCGCGTTGAGTTTTGCGAGGGCCGCATCGAGCGCGGGGCCGAGAAAATCCTGCTCTCCCTGCGGCAAATCGTCGAGACAACGCCAAAGGAGATCGAGATTGGCGCGCGCCGCCGCGTCCACACAACGCGCTCCACCCAGACGCAGCCACACCTGCTCCAGCCAGGTTCCAGGCGTGGCCGTGGGCTGAGTCGAGCGCAGGCGCTCGGAGTATTGGATGGCGCGCAGCACGCGCTCCGCGGCCGCACGACCTTCCTGACTGAGAAGTTGCGTGCGTTCGGCGAGCAGTTCCGGTACCGGGCGGAACTTCAATTGCTCGTCGTCCGCACTCGTGAGAGTGTGCAGATCGGCGAGCGAAAGGCCGCACCACGGCGCGCGCAGAACGCCCAGCCAGGCCACACGGTTTTCGCGATGGAGCAGCGCGCGAGCCAGCGCCAGAGCGTCGATAATCTCAGGCCGATCCTGCAAGGGCTCGAGTTCGATGGCGCGGAAAGGAATTTGCGCTTCACGCAGTGCCTGCGCCACGGACACAAGCGCTTTCCGAGTGCGGCCAAGCACGGCGATGCGGTATTTGTCGCCGGCCGCGCGAGCTTTCTCCATGCGTGGCAGATGGCCGCGGATCAAAGCGAGGATCTCTTGCTTCTGTTTGTCGAGCGCGGCATCGCGTTGCGCCTGAGTCTCCGCTTTCCGCTCGCGGGTGTAGCCACGCGCATTTGCGCGCAGGCCTTGCGGAATGAACTCGAGATGCAACCACATGCCCGGCGGCGAATCCACAACAGGATGCGGGCCGGGTGGTGCGGAAGTTTCGCGGGCCGGCAACGCTTGCGCAAACTCGATGCCGCTGCCGTCGTCGACGGCGAAGACCTGGGCGAAGATTTCATTCAGGCGTTCGACAAGCGGCGGCGTCGTGCGAAAGTTGGCGGTGAGATGCACCGAATCGAAGCGCAGCGCCGGTTCGTTGGGGATGTCAAGCCCGATGTTTTCGACGCGCGGAAAGAGTTCGGCGTCGGCGCCGCGGAAAAAGTAGATGGACTGCATCGGATCGCCCACCACGAAGCAGGTGCGGCCTTCGGGCTGGGGCCACGCGGCAATCAAGCGGCCAAGCAACTCGTGCTGGCGGCGGCTGGTGTCCTGGAATTCGTCAACCAGCAGATGGCGGATGCGGTCGGCAACGGCGAGGGCGGCTTCCGTGGGCTGGTTATCTTCGTCTCTCAGCACGCTGAGGGCAATCTGCGCGACCTCGATAAAATCAACTACGCCCGCTTCGGCAAAAGTAATGCGGAGATAAGCGGCGGCCCGGCGAAGCAGCGTAAAGCAGGCGCGCACGATGTCCCATTCCTTCTCGCTATAGCCGCACTCGGATGCATCCGTCGCCGCGCGTGCGAGCGACATTTCCAAACGCTCTCGAAGCTCATCCCAATTCTGGCTGCCGGTCAAAACAAAGGCATGCATCCAGTGGTCGCGCTCGCCGAGCATGTTCACCAGCAGCTCCTCCATCTCCTTCCAGTTGTTGTCGCGCCAGAGCAGAAGCGTTTCAGCCGCCGCGCCCGCGGGCGAAGCTGCATCCCCCACCTCATCGAGCGTGCGGCGAGCCGCGCGGCGGTAGAGTTCGTTGGGCTGCTCTGCAATTTCCAGGCTGCCGCCAAGACCGGAAATGATCGGCTGTTGCAGCGCGAGATCGCGGCAGAAGGAGTCGATGGTGGAGATGCGCAGTTGCGCGGGAAGATCGAGGAGGTTCCAACCGAGGCGCTGCGAGTGCTCGAGTGCGCGTTGCGCCAGCGGGCTGGGGTCGTCCTTGCGCAGCTCATCGAGAATGCGATTGCGCATCTCCGCGGCGGCGGCGTTCGTAAAGGTGATTGCCACCACCTGGCCCGGCTCTTCCACCTCCGCAAGCAAGCGCAGGAATCGCTCGGCTAGCAGAGTGGTTTTGCCTGAGCCGGCAGGAGCCCTGACGAGAATGGAGCGCGTTGGGTCGAGCGCTTTGTCGCGCTGCGCCTGATCGGGCGGCGGCGATGTTGCGTGACTCTTACTCACCGGCAGCCTCCTCGCCATCAGAGTCGTCGCTTGCTTCTGCGCCGTCCTGGATCTCCTGAATGCGGCACAGTGACTGCAGCCCGCAATTCTTGCATGTCTCTGGATAGTCGCGGGGATTCACCTCGGCGCGCCCCGCGAGAAATGCCTTCGCGAGCAGGTTGATCTCGTCGCGCCATGCAGCGATGTCTTGCTGCGTAAGAGGCTTGCGCACCAGGTTGGAGTTGCCGCTCAGAACTGCCTTCAGCGTTTGCTTCGCCGCCTTCACGCGGCCCTCGAAACCGTTTTCCCCCGCGCGGAGTTTGGCGAAGACCAGGCCGCCCACTTCACCCTCCAGCGCGAAGCCGGCGTAAAGAGGCAGTTGCACGTCATCGGGGCGCGGCAGGTCCCAGGACTTCGCCTTCGCGTCGCCGGTCTTGTAGTCGATCACGAGCAGCGAGCCGTCGTTCAGGCGATCCACGCGGTCGAGGCGCAAATGGAGCGGCAGGCCCGCAATGGAGACATTGGTTTTCTTCTCGGTTTCAAGCACGGCGAATGACAGCCGGCCTTGCTCGAAGCGCAACCAATCCGCGATCAGCACGACAAGACGCTCGCCTTCGAGCTCGAGGTACCTTTGCGGCATCTGCTCGCGCGCGCGGGCGGGCATTTTGTCCTGCAGCACGCGGCGCACGTGGCTTTCGACAAACGCGGCAAGATCGGTGAGAGCCATTAGCTCCGCGTGGGTGCGAATGCCGTTGGGAGGGCCGGCCCAGATGGAGTGCAGCACTTCATGCAGCAGAAGGCCGCGCTCTGAAGCAGTCAGTCCGGATTCCGCCGCGTCCCACTTCTTCGCATCGAGCCGCGCCGTAGCGAAGGCTTGGAAGGCGCACCGCGACTGCGTGGTGAGAACGATGGCTCCGCCGGAGACCTCGCGAGGAGGGTAGGGAAGCTGAGTTGCATCTTTGAACTCGATGGTGATCGGGCCGGGCAATGCAGGGGCGGTAAGCTCAGCAGGCAACGGCTGCGGCGGCCCGGCGAATTGCGCGACGAGCCGCGACGGGCGCGCTTCCACCCCGTCGCTCTGCCGCGCGTAGCTGAAGTGAATCTCGGGCGCGGAGGCGAGCACACGGCGCGTCATGGCATGGGCAAGATCCCAATCGAGTTTTGCCGAGGCGTGCGGCATTCCTGCCTCGCGCTGCACGGGCAGCGGAATGAGAGGATGTGTGGCGCCGGCCGTGGGCCACGCCTCTTCACTGGCGCCGAGGAACCATACGCCGTCGGCAGTCAGGCCTGCGGACTCCGCGGGGCCTGCAATCAGGATGGGCGCGTCCTGCGACTCGGGCGCAAACAGCGTTTCATTCACTGCGCGATCGAGTGCGGCAAGAAAATCGCTCCACGCGATGCGGCGGCCATCGAAACCGAGCGAAGCGCAGGCCTCCACAGTCTGTTGCCAGCGGCGGAGCGCCTGAAATTCGGCGCTCGCGAGCGGGCGCGCGCCGGGCCAGCCCGCCATCTCGAGCAACTGCGGCAGAATTTCAGCCCAGGCGAGCGGAGTTTGCATGCGGCGCGCGAATTCCTCGAGGCGCTGGTGGGCTTGCGTCATGCGCGCGCTCCATTCGGCGGGCAGCTCCGCGCGCGGACGCTGGCGCAGGAATTCTGCGAGCGTCCAGCGAGGACGCTCGAGGCCGCGGCGGCGCAGGGCGCGCATGAACGCCCTGAGCGCGCGCGCTTCCTCGGGCGAAGCAGCGATCTGGTCCGTCGCGAGCAGCCAGTCAAGCTCGTTTTCGTCGAGGTCGTCGCTGAGCCAGCGGAGCAGCAACTGTGCTCCGCGCGCGAGCGCAACCTGGCCGAGTGGAACGCCGAGCGAAAACTCCAGCAGGTTCGCGGCGTCTGATGAAGTTTCGCTCACGCCCAGATAGCGGAAAAACCCTCGTTCGATCTCGCCGCGACGTTTGCGCGCGTCCTGAGTGATCACGAGCAGGCGCGCGTGGGGCTGGGCCGCGAGCCGGGCCTTCGACCAAAGCGCACAAGCCGCGAGTTCCGCGGAAGGATCGGTCGCAAGGTGGAATTCGACTTGCTCCGCCGTGGCTGGGAGCGAAACCTCGCGCACACCATGGTCAGCGCACCATGCTGCGAACAGTGTTTGCTGCGTGGGCAGAATGCGGTCGAAGCCGGCAAGCAGAAGCGGCGGGCGCTCCGCGGAGTCAGCTTGGAGCTCGGCGATGAGTTCGAGCGGAAGACGCGCTGCGCTGATGAACTGTCCATCACGGCAGAGTTCGTTGAATGCGGCGAGCCAGCCGCTGAACGCTCCCGCATCCTGATCCCAGCCGATGCGCACGTTGTCTTTGAGAAGCTGCGGGGCGTAGTCGCAGAGCAGACGGTGCGCATCCATGGCGAGCGCGGCCAGGCGATCGCCCGCGCCGGCCAGTTGCACGGCGTCGGGCGCGGCATGGGCCACGATCCGCGCCCAAAGCGATTGCTCCTGGAGCGGGCTCAGCACCACGCGGCCGTCGAGAACGCGCTCATCCCAGGCCGCGCGAGCGAAGCTTTGCCAATCCTGAATGTTGGGCGTGGGCCACGCAGTCAGTCCTTCGGCACGGCGGGCGCGATGAAAGGCAGCGGCGAGGGAGCGCGCGGCGCGTTCGCTGGCAGTGACCACGATTCCGCCGCCGCGCAGCCACACGTCGATGCTGGCCAGTTCAATGCTCACAGTTCACAGCTCGTAGTTCACGGTTCACAGGTGGAAATCCTATGCCCAAGGATACCGCTCCGCCAAGGCCTGCCTCGCGTGGCGGAGACGGCCGTGTCGCCGGCTGCAAAGCACTAGCCACTCACCACGAATCCCTGCATTTCCGGTGGTCAGTCCACTGGTTGTACACTGGAAACGATGCGAATTCTCCTCGCCAGCACCCTGCTTGCCGTAGCTGTTGTTGCGGGATGCCATTCCAGCCCGAAGCCCGAATCGCAGGGCTCCGCCGCGCCGTCCTTCAAGGTATACAAACTGCGCGGCAAGGTGGTTTCGACCAATCCCGCTACAGGCGAAGTCACAGTGGATCATGAGGCCATCCCCGGCTTCATGGACGCGATGACCATGCCCTACAAGCTCAAGGATCCCAGCATCCTGAGCGAGCTGCATCCCGGCGACACCATCACTGCCGACGTGCTGGTTTCGCAGAATCCCGATGCGGACATTTTGCTCGATCATATTGTGGTCATCGCGCAGGGCAAGCCGGATTACAAGCCCGCGGTGTTCTATCACGTGCCCGCGCCCGGCGACGCGGTTCCGGATTTCAAGCTGCATAACCAGGATGGGCGCGCCCTTCATCTCGCCCAGTTTCGCGGCAAGACACTGCTCGTCACCTTCATCTATACGCGTTGCCCGTCGCCGAATTTTTGCCCGCTGGTGACGCACAACTTTGCAGTGATCGACCGGCAGTTGGCGGCGAACCCGGCGCTCTACGCCAAAACCCACCTGCTCTGTGTCAGCTTCGATCCGGAGCACGATACGCCGGCGCGGCTGCGTGCCTACGGCGCCGAATACATCGGCAGCGACGCATTTGTGCATTGGGATTTTGCCGTGCCGTCGCAGCCGGAACTGATGGAGATGGCGAAGTTTTTCGATGTGGGCATTACGCACGGGGCCGATGACACGATTACGCACACGCTTTCCACTACGCTGATCGATGCCCACGGCAAAGTGGCGCAGTTTTATCCGGGCAACGAGTGGACGCCGGACCAGGTGGTTGCGGACGTGAGAAAGACAGCTTCTAGCTCCTAGCTTCCAGCTGCTAGCTATTTTGTGCTCCTACGGGCTGTTGAATTCAAGCAGAGGCGGGATGTGAGGCCGGATTGGCAGGGAAGCGGAAACGGCGCGCAGGGGTTTGAATTTCAAGTTGGGTGCAATTCTTCGAAGGAAGGCAAGGAGAGGACGATGAAATACGGTTTGAATATTGTCGAGAGCGGCGAGTTTGATTTTCTGTCGTTGGGAGCGTTGGTACACCGGCTGGATCCGGGCATCATACCCTTCCGCAAAGCGACGCAGTGCCTGATTCACGTCAGCGGCGGCGAGTTCAACGTGGCCGCCAACCTGTCGGACTGCTTCAAGATGAAAACCGCGGTGGCGTCGGCCATGGTGGATTATCCCATCGGCGACCTGATTGCCGAGCGTGTGCTCGCCATGGGCGTGAAGCCCATCTACAAGCACTTTGAGCACAACGGCGCGACAGGCCCGAACATGGCCACCGTCTATAGCGATCGCGGCGCGGGCGTGCGGCCTCCCGTGGTGTTCTATAACCGCGCCAACGAAGCGGGCGCCATGCTCAAGCCCGGCGACTTCGATTGGAAGAAGATTTTTGCGGGCGGCGTGCGCTGGGTGCACTCGGGCGGCATTTTTGCGGCGCTCTCGCCCACCACTGCGCCGCTGGTTGCGGAGATGATGAAAGAGGCCAAGGCGGCGGGCGCCATCACGTCCTTCGATCTCAACTTCCGCGAGAAGCTGTGGAAGATCTCGGGCGGCGCCGAAAAAGCCGTCGAGACCATTGCGACCATCGTCAAAAATGTCGACGTGCTGATCGGCAACGAGGAAGATCTGCAGAAGGGCCTCGGCATTCCCGGCCCCGACGTTCACTCGAAGTCGAAGCTCGATCCCAGCGTCTTCTTCGGCATGATCGACAACGTGGTCAAGAAGCATCCGCACGTAAAGATCGTGGCGACGACGCTGCGCGAAGTGCACTCGACCAACCGGCACAGTTGGAGCGCGGTGGCGTGGATCGACGGCAAGACGCATGTGGCGCCGACGGCGGAGCTGGACGTCATCGATCGCGTAGGCGGCGGCGACGGCTTTGCGGCGGGATTCATCTACGGACTGCTCAAAGGCGAAGATCCCGAGACGGCGCTGAAGCTGGGCTGGGCGCATGGCGCATTGCTCACCACGTTCATCGGCGACACCACCATGGCGACGCTCGATCAGGTGAAGGCGTTTGCCAAGGGCGGCTCGGCGAGAATTCAGCGGTAGCTTCGCATTGACTTTACGATTGCCAGGCTGGCAGTGCCTTGAGGAACGGCATGAAAGCGGGAACTTTCGTCTAGTGAGGAGTGGCATGCTCATTATGAGGATCTTGCTTGGATCGGTTCTGTTGGCTTGTGCTTTCGTGCCGCTTCATGCCGAAGACAACACAGACGCCTGCGTTGCGGGCGATCCATTTCATTGGCAGGAGCATCCGGGCACAAGCAGCTTGTCGAAGCTCTGCCAGGGGATCGCGGATGCCAGCATCGGAAAGCGGGCCAGGGCGGAAGGAGAGCTGAAATCGGTCATTCGGCAAATGCCGCGCAGCAGCAGCTCGTATCGAGCGCACGAAGCTCTCACATGGATGTACTTCAGGGACGGCCAATACCAGAGAGCCAATACCCAACTGGAACAAATGCTCGCCGAAAAACCCCATGCGGAGGATGCCGGAGCCGTGCATTCCTTATTCGCTGTTCTGGCGCAATATCCTGAGCAGAAAGTGGCGAAGAACCGGCCCTCAACCGTGCGTAGCGAGACCATCGACAATAACCTGTTCGTGCCGGTGACGATCAACGGCGTGAGCGGAACTTACATTGCTGATACCGGCGCGAATATATCGGTTCTTTGCGAATCGGAGGCGCGGCGCCTGGGCCTGAAGCTCACGGCAACAACGACCAAAATGTCCGATATCAGCGGAACGCCGGCCGCCATACCCATGCGTGTGACGGAAGCGCCCGACCTCTGGATTGGCAAAACGCATCTTAAGCATGTAGCCTTCGATGTGGTTTCCGACGCAAATGAGCCATTTGTCGAGCTTCCCGAAGGGCACAAGGGCGTTCTCGGAATCTCCGTGCTGATCGCGCTTGGAAAATTCCGAATTGACAGCGGCAATCGCGTGGAGATTTTGCCGGCGCCAGCGGAGGCGCCGACAGGCAGCGCTCCGCTGGCCTTCGATGAGGCAATGCCGGTGACTCGCGTAGAGGTGAGCGGGAAGCCGCTGAGCTTCACCTTTGATACGGGAGCGGACCGCACGTACCTGTATCTGCCCTTTGCCGCGGAGTTTCCGGAACTGATGCGCGAAGGCAGCACGCAGAGCAGCACAATGACCGGTTTCTCCGGGAGCAAGGCTCACGAGTCTGTGGTGCTGCCTGCGGTGAATCTGTCGTTGGGCAAGACGGTCACGCTCGCTCAGGCGACGGTTTTTCTGAAGAGGACGAGCGACGCCAGCGAATGGGCGGCAGGAAATCTTGGTTTCGATCTGATCTCTCAGGCCATTCCAATCACTATCGATTTTCAGTCCATGCGATTGATCGCTGCCGCCCCGTAGCTGCCGCTGTCCGCTCACTGTCCGGCGCACACTTCCAACTGCTATCCTTGCCATGCACCGAGTTTGGAGGTCCGCATGGCAAAAGTGACGTATGTTTTCGGCGTTTTGCTGATCCTTGTAGGTCTGGTGGGATACTTCGGCACCGGCAGCGTCCATCCCACGGCGCTGATCCCCGTGTGGTTTGGCCTGGCGCTGGTCGTCGGCGGATTTCTCGCCGTCAGCCCCAGCGAAAGCCGCCGCAAACTCTTCATGCACATCAATGTGACTGTTGGCCTCGTGGGCTTGATCGGCGCCATTGCTTCGGCCCTGCACGGCTACGGACACGCGCGGTCGCTCGGCATCGATCCCGACTTGAAAGCGCTGGCGGCGCAATTGAGTATGGCCGTTCTGTTGCTGGTCTATGTGAATCTTTGCGTACGCTCCTTCATCCAAGTACGTAGATCACGGCAGGGATAAGCATGGGTGGATTTCGCGGCGGAGGACTCGGGATGGGGATGCGTGCCGAGCGCTCGCCGCACGGACGGAGCGCACGCGCCGCGCAGGCCGACCTGACGAAGAAGAAGACCGATTTCCGCAAGGCGTTGCCGGAGATCTGGCGCCTGGTGCGGCCGCGAAAATGGCTGCTGCTGCTGGGCCTGGTGCTGGTGGCCATCAATCGCGTTGCCGGCCTGACGCTGCCGTTCGTAGCCAGGCCGTTTGTCAATCTGGTGATCCGCGGGCATCAGGGCGCCAAGCTGATGCCGATGGTGATCGCGGTGTTCGTTGCGACCATCATTCAGGCCATCACGTCATTCTCCAACACGCAATTACTATCGAAAGCCGCGCAGCGCATGATTGCCGATTTGCGCCAGCAGGTGCAGCGGCACGTGGGACGTCTCGCGGTCAGTTTCTACGACGCGAACCGCACCGGAGTGCTGGTATCGCGCATCATGAGCGATGTGGAAGGCGTGCGCAACCTGATCGGCACAGGCCTGGTGGAATTTGTGGGCGGCCTGCTGACTGCGGCGATGGCGTTTGTCTTCCTGATGCATCGCAGCCCCAGGATGACGCTGATCGTGTTCGCGGTGGTCGGAGTGTTTGTCTTCATCCTGCAATACGCCTTCAAGACCATTCGCCCCATCTTCCGGGAACGCGGCAAGATCAACGCGGAGGTCACCGGCCGCCTGACCGAATCGCTCGGGGGCGTGCGCGTCATCAAGGGTTATCACGCTGAAGAGCGGGAGGCGAGTGTGTTCCGCGTTGGCGTGATGCGTCTTCTGGATAACGTGATGAAGTCGCTGACCGCGACCAGCTTGATGTCGATGGCGGCGACCACGGTGCTGGGCATTGTGGGCGCGATGGTCATGCTGCTCAGCGGGCGCCTTGCTTTGCACAATCAGATGGACGACGGCACCTACATTCAATACACCATGTTCCTGGCATTCATGATTGCGCCGGTGATTCAGGTGGTGAATATCGGCACGCAACTGACCGAGGCGGTGGCGGGAATCGATCGCACCATGGAGATTCTTTCGGAGAAAGACGAATTCACGGATCCGGCGCGGTCGGTCAAGCTAGGCGAAATCGTGGGCGACGTGAGATTCGAGAATGTAGAGTTTTCCTATGAGCCCGGCAAGCCGGTCCTTCACGGCATCAGCTTTGAGTCCCACCCCGGCACGGTTACGGCTTTGGTAGGCTCTTCCGGCTCGGGCAAATCCACGATCATCAGCTTGCTCTGCGCCTTCCACACGCCATCGGAGGGCAAGGTTTTGGTGGATGGTTTCGACCTGTCGAGGGTCGACCTGAACACTTATCGCTCGCAACTGGGCGTGGTGCTGCAGGAATCGTTTCTCTTCGACGGTACCATCCGCGAAAACATCCTGTTCTCGCGTCCCGACGCAACGGAAGAGCAGTTTCTCTTCGCTTGCCACACCGCGAATGTGGACGAGTTCGCGGAACGCTTTCCCGAGGGCTACGACACCGTGGTGGGCGAGCGCGGCGTGAAGCTCTCGGGCGGGCAGCGCCAACGCCTGTCAATTGCGCGGGCGTTATTGGCCGCGCCGCGCATTCTCATTCTCGACGAGGCCACCAGCTCGCTCGATTCCGAATCCGAAGCCATGATCCAGAGCGGGTTGGCCGAGCTCATGCACGGGCGGACCACGTTCGTCATTGCGCACCGCTTGTCGACCATTCGCCGCGCCGATCAGATTCTTGTGGTGGAGCAGGGCCTGATTGTCGAGCGCGGCAACCATGCCGAGCTGTTTGCGCTGAGAGGCCGCTACCACGACCTCTACACCCGCCAGCACGGCCTCGAAGCCAACCTGTTTCTCGCCCCCGGCGAAGGCGACAAGATTGAAGAGGACGAAGAAGTGGAAGAGTAGCCGCGCGAACGCTGCCGGTCGGTCCGGCAAATTCTGTGCGCGCTCACGATAGCTTCAGCAGTTCCTTGTGCACCAGTTCGCAAAGCTTCATGGTCAGCGGATGACTCATTCCGTAGTAGACAAACTGGCCGCCCTTTTGGCGCGTGATGACCCCCGCCGACGCCAGCAGCGAAAGATGCTTTGAGATATTCGACTGCGTTGCGCCCGTCGCGGCCACAATTTCGCCCACCGTAAGCGGTTTCACGCATATCGCCTGCAGAATCTTCAGGCGCATGGGCTCACCCAGCAGGCGGAATTGTACGGCCACATTTTCCAGTTCGGCGTCGGTCAGCTCTCGCGATATTTTGGCATTTGACATATATCACCGAATGATCATATATTCACATATAAGCATGATTGAAATCAAGTCCAGAAGCATTTCGCCCGCCGCCCTCGCGGCCTGTCTCGGCCCCGGCAATTGCCTTGAATTGCTGGATGTGCGCACGCCTCCCGAGTATGCCAACGCGCACGTGCCGGGTGCAAGACTCATCCCGCTCGACCAACTCAGGGTCGATACTTTTCTCGCGCAGCACAAGCCGGGCAGGCCCATCTACGTTCTTTGCCAGGCGGGCGCGCGAGCGTCCAAGGCCATCGGGCAGTTCGAGCGTGCCGGGTGTGACGATTGCGTCCTGGTCGAGGGCGGCACGCAGGCCTGGAGCGACGCGGGACTTCCGCTCCACCGCGGCGTCCGCAAAGTGCTCCCGCTCATGCGGCAGGTTCAAATCGCCGTCGGCAGTCTTGCAGCGGTTGGCGCAATCCTGACGCTCACCGTGAATCGGTGGTTCGCGGTCCTTCCTCTCATCATCGGTTGCGGGCTTCTTTTCGCCGGCATCTCCGGTACCTGCGGAATGGCCCTCTTGCTCGCCAGGATGCCCTGGAATCGTGGACAAGAAACTTCCTGTGACTGCTGGACTTCGGAGTAATTGATGAAAACTGCACGCAAGATCCTCATCGTCGGCGGCGTGGCCGGCGGAGCTTCCGCCGCCGCCCGCGCGCGGCGCGTCGATGAATCGGCCGAAATCGTCATCTTCGAGCGCGGCCCGCACATCTCCTTCGCCAATTGCGGCCTGCCCTATCACATCGCCGGCGAGATTCAGGACCGCTCCAAGCTTTTGATCATGACGCCGGAAAAAATGTGGGCCCGCTCGCGCGTCCAGGTGCACGTGAACCACGAGGTCCTCTCCATCGACCGCTCCGGCAAGACCATTCGGGTCCGCCGTGACGATGGTTCGCAGGAAGATTTCCCTTACGACAAGCTCATTCTCAGCCAGGGCGCAAAGCCCATCGTACCTCCCATTCCCGGCGCGGACCTGCGCAACGTCTTTACCCTCCGCGACGTGCCCGACATGGATCGGATCATCGCCTTCGCCGACTCGCATAAGCCGCGGACAGCCGCCGTCATTGGCGGGGGATTTATCGGCCTCGAAATGGCCGAGGCGTTTCATCGCCGGGGCATGCACGTGACCGTGATCGAGAAACTCCCCCACATCTTCCCGCTGCTCGACCACGATATGGCCGCGCATCTCGAGAACCGCGTGCGCGGCAAGGATTTCGCCGTCATGACCGGTACGGAAGCAAAATCCTTCAGCCCGGATGGCGTGGAATTGGCCGATGGCGCATTCATTCCGGCGGAGCTGATCCTGCTGAGTGTGGGGGTTCGCGCCGAGGTCGACCTGGCCAAACACGCCGGGCTTGATATCGGCGTCACTGGCGGCGTCAAGGTGAACGCCCGCATGGAGTCCTCGGATCCTGAAATCTACGCCGTGGGCGATGCCGCCGAGACTACCCACATGCTCACCGGCGCGCGCACGCGCATTCCCCTGGCCGGGCCTGCCAATCGCCAGGGCCGCATCGCAGGAGCCAATGCGGCGGGCGGGCACTTTCTTTATGCCGGCGCCCTTGGAACCTCCATCGTTCGCGTCCTGCAGATGACTGCGGGATTCACCGGCCTTAACAGTGCGCAGGCTGCCAAAGCGGGATTCAGCTTTTTCTCGAGCGTCACCATTGACCCCAACCACGCGGGCTACTATCCCGGCTCAAGGCCGATACGGATCAAGATTCTCGCCGAAGAAGGCACGGGGCGTCTCCTCGGCGCGCAAATTGTGGGCGAAGACGGCGTCGATAAGCGCACCGACGTTTTTGCCACGGCCATTGCCGGCAAAATGACCGTCTTCGACCTTGAGAGCCTCGACCTGGCGTACGCGCCACCGTTCGGCTCGGCCAACGATCCCGTCAACACCGCGGGATTTGTTGCCGATCACATCGTGCGCGGCGACTTAGCCACCATCTCACCCGAGGATTGGAAGCCGAACGGCGAATTCCTTCTCGACGTGCGCGAAAACAGCGAAGTGGCCGATACCGGCGTTCTCCCGAATGCCGTGCATATTCCGCTGGGTGAACTCCGCGACCGCCTCGGCGAGTTGCCGAACGATCGCAAAATTCTCGTCTATTGCCAAAAGGGCCAGCGCGGCTATCTCGCCGTCTGCGCCCTGCAGGGAAGCGGCTTTGAAAATGTCGCGAATCTGCGCGGCGGCCTCGCAGAGGCCAGACTGAACGGCATGTGATTCCTGAGGCTGTGCCGCCTACCCAACGGCTTCAGCCCATGAATTGGCGGCGAGCCGAAGCCCTGCCAGCGTTCCACCAGTTGACGCGCGTCCCATCATGTGAGAATCTGGATATGGACCCAAAAGACGGAACTAAGGATCAACATGCGAGACGCAGCCCCTCAAGGCACCTACAAAGTTCAAGCCCTCGACCGGGCTTTTGCCGTACTGGATCTGCTGGGTGAGAGTGAAACGCCGCTCGGCCTGGCGCAAGTGGCCGCTTCGCTGCAACTGCACAAGAGCACGGCGCACCGCTTTCTGATGGTGCTGGAGCGGCACCGCATGGTGGAGCGGACCACGAACGGCAAGTTCCGCCTGGGCCTGCGCCTGTTTGACTTCGGCAACCGCGCGATTGAGCAATACGACCTTCGCGACCGCGCGCAGCCGCACCTGCGGCGGCTGGTTGCCGAGACCGAAGAGACCGCACACCTGGCCTTGCTGGAGGCGGCGCGCGTGATCTACATCGATAAGATCGAGCCCTCCCGCTCGGTGCGCATGATTACGCGCATCGGCGCCAGCAACCCGGTGCACTGCACCTCGGTGGGCAAGGCCATTCTTGCCTTTCTGCCCCCGGAACGGGCGGCGGAAATTCTGAAGCGCGTGCGCTTTGAACGCATGACCTCCCGGACGATCGCCACACCCGAAGCGCTGCGCGCGGAGCTCGAGAAGACGCGGCGTCGCGGCTACGCTGTGGACGACGAGGAGCTCGAAGAAGGTTTGCGCTGCATTGCGGTGCCGATTCTGGATGCGCAGCGGCTGCCGGTGGCCGCAGTCAGCGTCTCGGGGCCTTCGTTTCGCGTGACCGCGCAAAAGCTGCCCGCGATCGCCAATCATCTGCTGCAGTGTGTACGCGGCATTTCGATGGACATGGGCTACATGCCCGCCGGACGCGGCGCGCGCACGGCAATTTCGGCCTGACGAACCACGCAGCATGGGATGCCCCATCCTCAACGCGCAGTTGGCGTTTGGGGTGGGAGAGCATGAACGTCAATCCAACTCTCTACACTCACCGCGCAACCAGGGCGCCGCATTTCCTTGCGCAAAAAAATGCGAGGCGCAACGGGAGGTGCGCCTCGCGAAGTTTGGCGGTAAAACCGGCATTTACATCATGGGCTGGCCTGGCGGGGGCCCCTGCACACCGGCCAGCAGCACCAAAGCTCCATTCGACTTGAACAGGAAGCCATTGAAGCGGATTGTCGACCCGACGATAGGCGCCGTGGGGCCAACCTGCTGCAAGTTGCCGTTGGTGTAGACCGTCACCGTCGACAGGCCGGTGAGCTTGGCGAGCCAGCCGCTCGAGTTCAATGTGAGCGTGTAGACATCGCCGCCGGAACCGGCGGTCATGCTGGCGATGGTTCCGTCCACGGTCTGCGGAGCCAGTGCGACGTTGATGGCCGTTGCTGCATTGCTGGTGACGCCGCTGGTGGCCACAGCCACATTCTGGCCGGCGAACATGGTTGCGGCGGAGAAGGTGGCAGTAAACGGCAGCGTTCCGCCAGAGAGATTGTTGAGCTGGAAGGGCAGTTGGAAGGTGGTCGATCCGGTGATGGCGATGGTATCCACCTGGATTGGGTTGGCAGTAGCGCCGGGGCCGACCTGCTGGCGTACCACCTCGGTGAAGGAGGTTGCCGGCGAACCGGTAACCGCTGTGACAGGCCCGACCAGCAACATGCCGTTTGCCGGCGGCGGTCCCTGTTCGGCGATGCGCACGGCCAGCAAGTCGCCATTGGTCTCAGTTTGCGTGTCCACCTGTACGAAGGCATCGACCGCGAGCGCGGAGAATCCGCTGAGTCCCTGATACACGGTGCTCGAATTGACGTAAATCGTCAGTGAGGTGCCCTCGGGCGTCTGCAGTGTAAAGCTGTCCGATCCCAGCGCCGTCACCTGGCCGTTGATGCCGCACTGCAATCCGTTCAGGCCGTTCGTCGGCTGCGCGGCAATGGGAACCGCGGAGACATTGAATTGCGGAGTCACGTCCACGGTCGAGCCTGAAATGGTGACGGAATTCGCGACCAGGTAATCGATCAGCAGGCCCGTTGTGGTGTTGTTCACCGTGATGGGGCTCGAGAAGGTGACGGTTTGCGAGGTGTTGGCGAGGGTCCCGGTGGCCAGCACAATCTTGTTGGTGGAGGGATCGATGTAGGCCACCTGGGCATTGGAGTAAGTGAGGGTAACGCTCACGTAGGTATCTTCGGGAATCGACGGCGTGAACAGCGGCTCCTGAATCGCGTCGAGGTGCGCGGCCTCAAAGGTGAAGGGCGCGGAGAGCACGCTTGCCGTGGCGCCGCTCGAATCGGTCAACACGACCGAGTTGATGGTGAGGCTGGCCGCAACCACCTGGTCGCTGGGCGCGTCGGTGATGGAAACAGGAACCAGTGTTTTGGAAGTTGAAGCCACGGTGGTGACGGCGCTGTTGCCCAGTCCCGCAGTGCAACCCACCACCACCAGTGCCACCGCGAGCGCGGCGACAGCCAGCAGCGGAAGCGCCGATTTGCCGATTTCGAGTTTGCGCATGATCATGATCTCTCCTTGAAGCGGTTGGTGGGGATGCCCCCACGATCATAGGCTGGAAAGCGCAGGGTGAACCGCCGCCTTCGCTGCCGCAGTTTGGTAGACTGCGACACTTATGACGCGCCGCGCGCAAATTCCAATTACAGGCAGCGAAATTATTTGTGGCAGGGCGGGGAAGGGGCTGGTGTGGAAAATTACCGCCGGCGCTGTAATCATTCCGGCGAAAAATCGCCACTAAAGTCCATAGAAGGGTTCTGAGCCAGGGAAGGGAACGCTGCCGGATGGGCGCATATGCCAGCACCGAATTCATAGACATGGTTCCCGGAGCCCGGTTAGAATTGCGCTGCGCGCGGAGGGCCAGAGCCATTGACGAGCTCGACGATATCGATGGCTTGGTAAGGAATTACCGTGCCAGGATTCTTCGCTTCGTCACCTATTCGACGGGCGATCCCGACCTTGCAGAGACCATTACGCAGGACACGCTCCTCAAGGCCTGGATAGGCCGCGAAAAATTCCGCGGCGATTGCAGCGTGAAGACGTGGCTGACCGGCATCGCGATCAATGTCACGCGCGATCACTTGCGCTCGGCGAAGTTCAGGTTCTGGAAGCAAGCCAGCTCGACGGCGCTGGATGTGCACGAAATGGCCGCTTACTTTCCTGCCGAGGGCTCGAGTCCCGAGCGGCAAGTGTTGGCGAAGGAGAAGGTCAGGGAGCTGTCCGAGGCGGTTGCCGATCTGTCGCCCAACCAGAGAACCGTATTTCTAATGAAGTTTGTTGAGGAAATGCCCGTCAACGAGATCAGCCAGGTTCTGGGCATGCCTGTGAACACGGTAAGGACGCATCTGCATCGCGCCCTGAGTTCCGTGCGCAGCCGGATGGGAGCAACATTATGACGCGCGAACATTTGACGGACGAGGCCCTGAACGACGTTTTGATCGGCATGGGCTCTGCGGATGCCGAGTTGCATCTCGCCGAGTGCCCGATTTGCCGCGGCAAGGTGGAGGATTTCCAGTCCGATGTTGGCGCGTGGAACGTGGCCGCGCTCAATTGGAGCGAAGCCAGGGCCGAACGGGCCGGCGTGATGCAGCTCCGTCCCGCGCGGCGTCGTCCGCCGCTGGCTGCTCTGGGCTGGGCCCTGGCCGCTTTGGCTCTCATCGCCATTGCGATTCCTGCCGGACGGGAGAGCGATTTATTTGGCACGCATCACGCGACGGCGGTCGTCGCCCCGCAGGAGGATTCCGAAGCCCAGATCGCACAAGATAACGAACTGCTGAAAGCAGTCAATGCGGCCATCAATCCGGATGAGATGTCGCCGCTCAAGGAGTACGATCTTTCTGGTAGGCCGCATCCTCGCCACAGGCGCCTGCCGCAATGAGGATTTCAATGAAAGCCCGAGTCTTTGCGAGTTTATGTATCAGCGCCAGCCTCATCGCGGCGGCAGGATCCAGCCTGCATGCGCAGGGCAGGGGGCCTGGAGGGCCGCCCATGGGCCCGCCTCTCGGCGGTCCCGGCGCACCGGGCGCACCCGGCAATCACGGCGGCCCGCCTCCGCCGCCTCCGCCGGGCGGAAAATCGCAGGGTCCAGCCGCAGCCGCGGGTTCAGGCGTGCAATTTGGTCCCGTTGGCCGCTGGTGGGATGACAAAACCGTCGTCAAGGCCGTGGGCCTGAGCAGCCAGCAGAAAAAGCAGATGGACGCCATCTTCGACGCGAGCAAGCCTGCCATCCTCGCTGCGTTCCGCGAGCTTCAGAAGCAGCAAGCCAGGCTGGAGACCATCAGCAAGGATCCCAAGGCCGACAAGTCGCAGACCTTCGCGGCGATCGATGACGTGAATCAGGCGCGCGCCGCCTTGGAAAAAATTGTTGCGCAGACGTACCTGCAGATCCGCCAGCAGATGACTCCGGAACAAGTAGTGAAGGTGGAAAAGCTGCAGTAGGTTTCGAAGCGCCGGTCTCCGGACCGGGGTTCCCGGCGAGCGGTTCTTGCTCGCTGGGGTGGAAGACCGGCCGTCGTGCGGGGACCCAGGCCCGCGCCGCCGAAGAGCGCCGCTACTTCCCGCGCAGCCCCGCCGCCGCACGCAGCGCGCGGTCAATCTCCGACAACTTTTTGTTGATGGGCGTTCCCCGCAGCACGTACGTCAACCCCATCGAAACCGTGTCTTCGTGCCGGCGCAGGCTGCGGTTGTAATACCCCGACAAAGTCAGGTGCGATGCGAGAGGAATGCCGGCCGAGGTCGTAAAGCCGTTATCCTCGCTTGCGCCGGCGCTGGTGCTCACGTTGCTGGGCAATCCGCCCGGCCCAGGCGGGGCGGCGCGGTTGTCCGGATTCACCACCGTGTAAACGGTCTGGCTGCCGAAGGGTAGCTCCTCATAGGCCACGGATTGCAGCGAATAGCGCCTGAAGATCCACACCATCGCGCCCATTTGGAAATGCGCCAGCTTGCCAACGGAGGTGTAGTTCTGGGTCACCAGGTTGTTGATCAGCGTAGAGGAGTCGCCGATGCCGAGGTCGAGCAGGAATGCCGCCTGCCCGGCGTAGCGCTGCAGATGGTTGTCGAAGTCGAAGGTGGGCTTGCCCGCTCCGAATCCCACCGCGCGGTTGCCCGTGGGTGCGGTCATCGATGCGGTTGCCGTGTAGATCAACTTGTCCGGATTAAAGTTGGCGTGGAAGCCCATCAACGTGTCGCCCGCGTCGTCGGCATCGAGCACCAGTGTGCCCACCGTTTGCGGTGGTACGGGCGATTTCTCGACATAGCGCCGCAGATAGACCGGTGTGCTAGCGTCGACCGAAAAGCGTGGAGAAAAAGTGTAGTTCACGGCCGGCGAAGCGACTTCGAACCATCCGATGGCGGAGTTGTGGACGCCAAAGAAGCTGACGCCCGCGTTGAAGCCGGCCAAGAGCGTGCTCACGCCGGGGACGCGCGGCACGTTCTCCAGTTCCTCCGAGCGCGATGGCCCCGATCCTGTGGCCTGCGGCGTCACCTGCGCCAGCGCCGTCAGGTGTGCCCCCAGCAGGACCACCAGCGCCATGGCGCGATGCGAAGCAGATCTCAAGTCGTGCGTTCTCCGGTACTGCAATTCTAGTCTGCTCCACGCGCGCAGCCGCCGCATCCAGAATTGCCCGCGTTTCTGTTACACTCAATGATGTTGCCGCCGCGTGCGCGAGCCGCTTTTCCGGGCAGAATTCGGAAGCGGGCGCCAAGCGGAAAGCCCTTCGTGGCGAGGAAAGAGCGGGCCTTTCGGGCCGGGTTTTCCTGGCATCCCAGAGTTTCTGGGGACGTAGCTCAGTTGGTTAGAGCGCTGCCCTGTCACGGCAGAGGTCGCGGGTTCGAGCCCCGTCGTCCCCGCCACATTCAAAAGGATTTAGGTCCTTTCTGGCATGTGACATCGAGGTACACAAAGGTACAAGTCAAGCATCTCGGCCCTGATTGGAAGGTTGGGCACCGTGTTCAAGGACAAGGACAGGCTCCGCATGCGGGGCCTGTCCTGTTTCTACGACGCTAGGGGCCCATGTATCGCTGATCTGAATGGCGAACGCTACGGCGTTTTTCAAGACGAGGCTACCCCGGAGCGCCCCAACCTGTTCGCAGGAAGATTTGCTCACCGCCTCTGCGAGGCTGCGGCAAGCCAAGTTAACGGCGCTATGAAGGCACTACACGACGGAATCAAGGAGTGCTTCCTCATTTTTTGAAAAGGAAACCTGGCGGCGATGCCGGGTGCGCACGATGCTCTGAGAGCACGTTCCGAAGTCAACGATCACTTCATATCGTAGACATCGATCCTGCGAACCCAATAGGATTCATTGCAGGACAATCACCGTTGAACATCCATGCGAGTTCGGCACGCGCGGGGCAAGGCCCGGTTCTTCCTGGTGGAAGTCTCCATGTGTGGCATTCGACAGTGGATCTGATTTTCCCGCAAGGCGGTGGCGCAGTATTGCCGGCGCTGCTGCTGGCTGCGAGCGTTTCGATCGCCGGTTGCGGAGGGTCCGTATCGGCGGGTCAAGGCGGTGGAAACACGGGGACAACTACATATGCCGGCAGCGCCTTCAGCGGGCGAGTACGCGCAGGCCAGGCGGCAATCGTGGGTGCGGCGGTTCAGGTCTACGCAGCGGGGACCACAGGCTCAGGATCGGCAGGAAGCGCTCTTCTGAGCTCACCGCTGACCACCGATAACAGCGGAAATTTCAGCGTGCCCTCCGGATATACCTGCCCGGCGTCCACTTCGCAGGTATACGCCGTGGCGCGAGGCGGACACCTGGCATCAGGCACGGCGAGTAACAGCGCGATCACACTGATAGCGCCCCTGGGAACATGCAACGCGATTACCAGTTCAACCAGCGTCGAGTTGAATGAAGTGACGACCGCAGCGACAGCATGGGCCATGGCCCAGTTTCTCTCCGCCGGAGCGAACATGGGTGCGACGGCGACAAATACGATCGGTATCGCCAATGCGGTGGCATCGGTAAATAATCTGGTGAATCCAAGCGCCGGTACAGCACCTGGAGCCAATTTTCCCGCAACCGGAACAGCGCCGGCGGCACGCTTGAATACCCTCGCCAACCTGCTGAATACCTGCACCACCGCCGCCAGCGCGAGCGCGACAGCATGCGCCAGTCTGTTTACCCAGGCAACTGCCAGCGGCGGAAGCGCTCCTGCGAATGTGCTGGAGGCGGCGCGCAACATCGCGTTGCACCCGGGCAACAACGTGAGTGGCCTGTATGCGCTGGCGGAAAACTCCGGCGTGTTTGCCCCGGCCATCACCGCGGCGCCGCCGGACTGGACGCTGTACGCCACCTACAGCGGCGGCGGCATGAACACGCCGACGACCCTGGCCGTGGACTCGAAGGGCAATATCTGGGTTGCCAGCTATTTCGGCGTGGTCAGTGCGTTTTCAACCACTGGCATACCCATGTTCGCCAGTGGAGTGACTGGAAATGGGCTGGGCACCTCGTATGGATTGGCAATCGACGCCAGTGACAATGTGTGGGTGACGAATGAGCCGGGCACGCAGAGCAGCGTCTCCGAGTTCACTTCCAGCGGCAGCGCGATTGCGGACGATACGGCGGGCGGGATTGACTACCCGGTTTCCATTGCGATCGATACCAGCGGAAGCCTCTGGGTGGTGGACTATGGCAATAGCCACTTGACGCTGTTGGCGAGCAACGGTTCGCCTCTCTCCGGCGCGTCGGGATATAGCTCCAGCATTTTCTCGTTCCCGGTAGCGGTTGCAGTCGATTCCAATCGCAACGGCTATCTTGCCAACCAGGGCAGCACGGAGATTGCGAAGGTAAGCCCGGATGGGTCATCTATTACAGGTATCGACTGCTGCAATGGCGCCGGCGGCATCGCGGTGGACGCACAGAACAACGTGTGGGTAGCCAACTACTATGGCAACAGCGTGAGCTTTGTCTCGAGCAGCGGCACGGTGATCAATAGCAACATCACAGGCGGAGGCATCATCCATCCGCAGGGGATTGCAGTGGACGGCGCTGGTACTGTGTGGACCGCGAATGTGCTGGCACCGTCGCTGTCGGAGATCGCTGGAGCGAATGCGAGTTCGCCGGGGACCGTCCTGTCACCCAGCGCGGGCTGGGCGCCGGACGCCGGCATGCTGTGGCCGCTTGCAGTGGCTATCGATGCGAGCGGCAACCTTTGGGTCGCGAACTACGGAAGCAGTTCCAATGGATCGATCACCGAGTTCATCGGGCTGGCAGTGCCGGTGAAGACTCCCATGCTGGGTCCGCCGCAGGCTCCGTAAAGGGAAAATACAAGGCAAGCCTCAATAAGAAGCCTGGCTCGATTCGGTAAATGGCTTTTCCGCAATGAGGTCCGACCTTAGTTACCCGTTTCAAAAGCTCATGCCATGTGGTCTGACCTCATGCAGTGATGATCAGACAAGGAATAGCACGCGAGCTGTGCAGGACAGTACTTCCCGCAATTGCGAGCACATTTTGGTCTAACCTTTAACTTCAAGACTCGCATAAATGGTAGAACCGGTAGCGGAACAACTTGGCCTTGACACGAGTGATTTTCAGTGTAGAATTCTCCCGTCTGGGAAGTCAGTTCATTAGGGACACCCAATTCCATCACTGAATAGAGATTGGTTCTGTGTGACCACGGAGGCACTTGCGATGAAACGGTTTTTTGAGGATGTCTCTGCCAAGGCGGCTACTGCAGCGAAAGTTGTCACCTACACGGCAGCAATAGTAATTGCGGTTGCAACAACAGGCTGCAGTGTTGGGCTCAATGCACCTAACTCCGACAACGCGCTGCAAGTGTCCTCCGCGGCACTGCAGGGCATTGTGCATGGCGGAGACAATCCCATCAGTGGAGCGCACATTCAGATTTGGGCAGTGGGAACCACCGGCTCTGGCTCCGCGGCTACCCCTTTGCTGACCTCCGGTGCGGTAACGACTGGGAGCGACGGCAGCTTTACGATCGCCTCCGGCAACTACACGGCCCACTCCATCACCAGCGCCTGTTCCGCCGGCAGCACGCAGTGGTACATGACAGCGTACAGCGGCAACCCTGGAAATGGCGATAGCGACCTAAACCCGGATGCCGAGCTGGCGGTAGCGCTGGGGAGTTGCGGTAATTTGACATCCAGCACAGACATCGTGATTAACGAAGTTTCCACAGCTGCCGCCGCCTATGCGCTGGGGCAGTTCTTCGGCGTCAAATCCACCGCCGACAGCACCGACAACCCCAACGGCGATGGTTTTGGCACCAGCAGCAGTTCGGGGCAGGCCTACACCGGCATCACCAACGCCATGGCAACCGCGATGAGCCTGTCGTGCTCCGTCACGAGTTCCGCATGTTCGACGCCGACCGGCGCCCCGGTGTCGACGATCACTTATACCGGAACCGCAAGCACAGTTACCGGCGACCAAATCACGGTCACGCCGGAGGCAACGAAACTGGCCACAACCGCCAATATACTGGCAGCCTGTGTGCAGTCGGATCCTCTGGGAGTAGGCGGCTCCACAGCGTGCACAACGCTTTTGGCCGATGTAGCCTATTCGGGCGCTCCGGTGGCCGATACCCTGCAAGCCGCCGTGAATATGAGCTTGAATCCAACCAGTGTCACGGCTACCAACCCATATCCGGGCAATTTGGTGGCCTTGTATGGATTGCAGACGGCGCAGTCGCCGTTTCCCGGCGTTAGCTCGCAGCCTTTGGATTGGACTCTCGGCATTCAATACACAGGAGCTACGCCGCTCATAACTTCTCCTTTCGGTCTTGCTGTTGACAGCCTGGGCAATATCTGGACAATTAATCAATACACGAACGGCTCAACGCAAGCCGATGGTGACTTGGTTGAGCTCAGCCCGACCGGTTTTCCGTTATTTGAGTCGGTTTTGTCCGGCAGTGGGCAAACACTTCTGGGAGCAACGCCTCGCGGCATTGCCATCGACACCAGTAACGACGTCTTTATCGCAACCAGTTCCAGTTCAGCCTATGCCTTTGAGCAGCCCGCAGGCTACGGAACCCCTGTCGCACTGGGTCTTGGCAAGGGCACCTACAGCCCAGCTGTCGATGAAAACAATGACGTTTTCTTTGCGGAGTCGAGTGCAACAACTGGCACCAACCCTGTCTATTATGAGTTCACCGATGCCCCCGTGAACGGCATGACCACTGCCAACGAAGTGGAATTCTCCGGCGACTCTACCTCTGTGACGCCGAAGTATATCGTGGTCGATACGTCCGGTAACGTCTGGTCGTCGGCCGAAGGCGGATCGAACGTGCTGGAGATGTCCAGCATCAACATCACCGGCTGCACCTATCCTACCTGCACTACCAGTGAGTCCAGCGCCACCTATACGCCGGTGACCGCGGGCTCGCTCAGCACGCCTTACGGTATGGCGGCAGGGCCTTCGGGCTCGATATGGGTGGCGAACGCCGTTACCGACGGCACCCTCACCTATTTGACCGGAGCTGTTGGTTCCACCACCGGAACCGCCTATGGCGGGACCTCCGGTACTATGCTCGATAAACCCGAGTATGTTGCCGTAGACGGATTCGGCAATGTCTGGGCGTCAAACAACGGCACGGGTGGAGTCTCTGAGCTCTCTGGAGGAGCTATACCCACCACCACGTATGCTTTCGGAGCCACGCCGCCCAGCCTCGGAACCTTAATTTCGCCGCTGAAAGGATCGACAGGAACTTTCGACGCACTTGGATTCCGCCACAGCGGCCTGAGCGGTTCACAAGGCATTGCGATTGACCCCGCCGGTAATGTGTGGGTCGGGAACAGCAGCAGCAGCGGCGCCGGCAGCATCACGGAGATTGTGGGAGCAGCGGCTCCCACCGTGACTCCAATTGCAGCGGGGCTGGCGACCGGCCTGAATGGCACGGTGTACTAACGGGCGTGTGATTCAACACCGGGCCGGATGCGGCCGGCCCGGTGCTGAAGAGGTGGTCCCGGTAGTGCGGACAGTGTTTGCTTTTTCCTTAAGTCAAAGCACTTGCAAACTCAGCAACCGTATGGGTGTAGTGGCGGATCGTACGTTCTGAAAAGCTGCGCGACCGAAGATCTTCCTCAATGCGTTGGCGTAAGTTGTGTCATGGACACTTGCTTCGGCGCCTCGCACTCTAACAAAGTGCCACAGAAGCATGGCCTGCCCATTCGTCAGTTACTCGTTGAGGAACAACTTGGTGCTGGAGCGATCTCGTCTCGACTTTTTTGGGGGCGAAGCCAGTGAGTGCCCGCCGCTTCCTTCGGGCGCGATCCTCGGTTGACGGTTAACAGGCTATCGCATTTTCGGAAATGGTGTAGACCGAAGCCGCGGTTGCTGAGTGGATTTTTCCTTAAGAAAAACCCACATCCACGGCTGTCAAGGCTTCACGGTATTTCTGAAAATGCCGTAAGTGGACAGGCCGCATACCTTTGAATGCCAAATCTTCGTACCGCTGTTCCGCTACTGCACGTTCACTGTGAGCTGCGCGGTATTGCTTAAAGTTCCCTGCGCGGTGGTTGTCGTGGAGGTGATCGTAATGGTCTGCTGGCCGGCAGGGGGCGTCTGGGATGTGCCGCCGCCGCCCGAACCGGAACCACCGCCGCCGCAGCTTGTCATCAACGCCAGTCCGGCCGCTGCGATGACGATGGCCAACATGGCCTTATGCCAGCGGCGCTTTTTTCTTCGCGGCACAAACGCCATAAGAGGCAGAATCGGCAGCAGCCAACCACTCAGTGTGGAAGCCACCGAGACCGTGAGTACGGTGGTTGCGGTATTGCCGCTTAACGTCGCTGTGGGCGGGCTGAAGCTGCAGGTGATGTAAGCGGGCAGTCCGCCGCACACGGAGCTGATTGTGCCCGTCACGCCGCCGGCCCCGGTAAAGGTAAACGTGGTGCTGGCGCTGCTGCCCGGCGCAATGTTGAGGGTGCTTGCGCTCAACGAAATGGTGAAGTTCTGCACCTCGATCGTGACCGGGGTGGAGACGGAAGGCGCAAAGTTGCCGGAGGGAATGTACGAAGCCGTGATGCTCTGGCTGCCGGCTGGGAGCGAAGTCGTCTGATACGTGGCAGCACCGCTGCTCAATGTGACGGCGCCCAATGTTGTTGTCCCGTCCATAAAGGTCACGGTCCCCGTAGGCGTGCCTCCCGACGAAGCAAGCGTTGCGGTCAAGGTGATGGATTGTCCGAAATTTGCGGTGGCGACGGAAGACATAAGCGTCGTGGTGGTGCTGAATGCGCCCACATTCACGGTTTGCGCCGACGATGTGGATGAAGCGTAATTGCCGTCGCTCTCGTATTGGGCCGTCAAGGAATCTGCGCCGTTGGGCAGGCTGCTGGTGCTCAGAGTCGCTATCCCGCCCGCATTCAACTGTCCTGTCCCGATTTCCGATGTGCCATCGAAGAACTCCACCGTGCCGGTGGGCGTGCCCCCGGCGGTGGAAGTGACCGTGGCAGTCAAGTTGACGGAACTCCCCTGCGCGATCTGCGTGGCCGAGACACCCAGCGACGTTGCCGAGGGCAGATAGGCGACCGCGACGGGAAAAGCGGGCGTCGTGATGCCGGCGTAGTTCGAGTCGCCGGAGTAAACGGCAGTGTAGTTGTGCGTTCCTGCGGATTCGCTGCTGAGCGTGAGCGTCGCAATGTCGCTGGAGCCGCTGAGCGTCACCTGGCCGACCTGGTTCGATCCGTCATTGAACGTGACCGTTCCCGTCGGTTCCACAGGATAGTAAGCGGTGATCGACGAATACTGCCCCGCCGTCGAACCCTCCCAATTGGGCTCGCGCGCCGGCTCGAGAATGGCAGTCAATGTGAGGGTCTGTTCGGGCGTGGCCTGCGCTGCGCTGCCGAAAAGCTCCGGCGCCAGCAGCGAAAACGAAGAGCTCGAGCAACTGTAAGGCGCTTCGGAATTGGCGACGTCGTTGGTCACGTTCACATTGCTGCCGGTAATGTAAGAGGAAAAATTGACCGGGCCGGGACCAAGCGTGACGTTCGCATTCTCCGCGCTCACATTGCTGCTTGCGATCGTGGAGAAGTTCACGTTGTTGAGGGTCAGGCCAAGCGGATAGGTGGCGCTGTATCCCTCCAGCAGCACCTTGCCGGCCGTCAGCACCGTTACATTCGACAAAGTGACGCTTTGAAACTGGGGGTAATCCGTGCCCGTTGTGGAATCGTAAAACGGATTGAACTGGATGGGAGAGGCGACATTTTGCATGCACACATTTTCGTAAGTCACGTTGCTGATCGTGCCGCCGTTGCTTGACTCCGATTTGATGCGGATGCCGGTATCGTTGCTGTTGGTCGGGTCGCCATCGATGTTCAGGTTCTGGACCAGAACGTTCGAAGCTCCGCCGGCGGTTTGGCTGCCGATGGACATGCCGTGGCCAACATAAAACTGGTTATTGGTAATGCTCATGTTCGCGGCTGCGCCGCCGCCGGGAGATTCGCTGGGCTTGAGGCAGATATTGTCGTCCCCATCGCCGATGTAGGAGTTGGTGATGGTTACATTCTGCGCGGGCCCCGGGTCGATGCCGTCGGTGTTGCGCGCATCGCCGGGCGCGATGACTTTCACGTCCCATGCGGTAAAGCCCGTGCCTTCATAGGTGACATGAAAGAACGGCGAGTTCTCGAGGGTGATCTTGAAAAGAGTGATGTTCGACGCGTTGATCTTGAGCAACTGCGGATTGTATTGATTCTCGCTTTTCTGCTGCGCCTGATGGGCAAGCTGCCACCAGGTTTGGCCCGCGTTTGCTCCGCTGGTCAGTGTTTGCCCGCCGCGGCCATCAATGACGCCGTAGCCCATGATGCCCGCATTCGCCGCGTTCATCGTAATCAGCGCGTTGCATCCCTGGGAGGAGGAGGCCACAATGCCGCAGGAGCCGGAAGCAATGGCGTAATCGGCGGGATTGCGCGACCCGTAAACTGTGACGCCGGCATCCACCAGCAGCGTGACGCCGCTGGGAATCGTGATGGGCTGTATGAGATAAGCATTGTCGCCGGATGCGCTGCCGAGGGCCAATTCCACCGCGTCGCCGCTGGTGCAGGCGTTCAATGCATCCTGAATGCGGGCCGTGTCGAAGCTGGTCTCGTCCCCGGAGGGCAGGGTGTTTCCGGTTTGCTGCAATTGTGCCGTAAGCGTGGTGCAGACGGGAGGAAATGCCGGCTCTGTGACCGTCCGGGTATCCTGCGCCCCGGCAGGTTGATGGGCGCCGATCCACAAGAGCGCGAAAAGAAACGACAGGCATCCAGGGTATTGAAATGATTTACAGCGGGTCATAGACGGTGAAGAATCTCCGGGGTGAAGAAGAGTGGAATCTGGCGCGCTCATCATCGTGGATTCGTGAACTAGCAATTGCAATAGTAATTCCCAATTCATGGTCTGACCACATGAAAAGAGAAAGAAATCGAAAAAACAAGACGGGAAGCGGTCCGCAAGGCCGCGCTCTTTCCAGGCTGGCCGCGGATCGTGCACAGTCAATGGTTCTGCGGGATTTGACGCGGTGAGCGAAGCAGCAGCAGCCCAGGGCCTGACGTGCGCCGCGGACCCCCCCTCAAATGTATTCCTCAACGGACAATGCGTGGTCTGAACAGTAGGCGCACAGTGCATCTATATGATGGTTGTGGAGCCAGGCTGAAAGTTTTGCGGCCCGCCTTCATCATCGATCGAAGGCCCGTCAAGATCGGCATGCGTGCCGGGGAGGGTGCTGTGTCGTTGCGTTTTCCAGATGGGTTTCTCCGCATGCTTGCCGTGGTGGTTCCGGCCTGCGCAATCTGTGGCGCTGCGCAAGCTCCCGGCCCGCAGAATTCTTCTCCATCGCCTATGAGTCAAGCGCCCACCTTCCTGGTCAACACACGGCTTGTGGTTCTGGATGTGGTTGTGACCGACAAAGCGGGCCACGCTGTGACTGACCTGACGCAAAAGGACTTTACCGTCTATGAAGATAAGCAGCCGCAGACCATTCGCTCTTTTGAAGCGCCTGATCAGCATCACCTGGCGCCGGATGTGAAGATCGAATCGACTGCGGACCTGAAGAAAGCGCCGCAAACTCCGGTGACGGTTCTGGTGCTCGACGAGCTTAACAGCAATTTTCAAGACATGAGCTACGCGCGCCAGGAGCTGAAAAAATACCTGCTGTCGGAGCCCGCCGTCCTGCCAGAGCCGACGACGCTGCTAGTAGCCAGCAACACCAGGTTCCAGGTCCTGGTGGATTACACACGCGACCGCCAGGCGATCGTGACCGCGCTTGACAAGCATTTTCCCCAGTACCCATGGACACTGATGCAGAGCGGCAAGGGCGGCCCTGGGGCGGCAGAACGGCTGGCGATGTCTCTGGGATCGTTGGAGCAGATTGCGCAGGCCACAGCGGGACATCCCGGGCGCAAGAACCTTATCTGGGTGGGTCGCGGCTTTCCGGCGGTCAACACGAATGAATCGACGGATAAGGAAGCCGCGACGATACAAAACGCCGTGCAAAGGGTCATCGACGTATTGCGCGATGCGCGCATTACTCTCACCTCGATCGATCCCACTATCGATGCAACCGACACGGTCCTGATCGAAACCCCCGACGATCTGGACGCCGCCGAGGACGAGAACGGCAACGATCCATTTCAAGGCGATGTGAATTTTCAACTTGTGGCTCCGGCGACCGGAGGGCGGGTCTACTTCTCGCGCAACGATGTCGATGCGGAGATCGGCGAAACTCTGCGCGATGGGGACAATTACTACACTCTCAGCTACTCGCCCAGCAACGGCAGCGATCTGGCACAGCCCTATCGCCGCATCAGTGTGAGCGTCGATCGCCCTGGGCTCACCGCTCTTACGCGCAATGGTTATTACTTGCAGACCGCGCCGCCGGCTCCTCCGACTACCCGGCAGGATGCAAAGGACCTGCGTGCCAGGCTGGCCTTCGATTTAGGGAGCGCCGTCAACAGCAACCTGGCCTATACCGGTCTGCCTCTCACGGTGACCCGCGTTGCAGGAAAGGCCGATGCCTTTGTGGTGCATATCGACGCGCACGCCCTGGTCTGGCGCGATATGCCGAACGGCGGCAGCCAGGCCGAGGTGACGCTGGCCGTGGCCGGCTTCAGCAAACAAAATAAAATACTCGCGCATGCCGTTGAGGAACGCACGGCGCGCGCGCGCCTGGCTGACGGATCCGGGTCGCCTGCGACGATAGACTTTACCATCACTGAAAAGTTTCCTGCTGATGCCGTGCGCGTGCGCTTTGTGGCGCGCGATGCCGCCAGTGGCAAGGTGGGAACGGCAGATTTCGATCCGCGCGTGAATCGCTAGAATCACGCACAGAGCCGCAGCCAGGCTGGCGACGATGCAATGAGCTGCCGGAAAAAGCCCTGCCACCGACTCGGCGACAGGGCTTTTTCCGGCAGGTTTCGCTTAGAGTGCGCCGCCCGCAGTCACCACCAGCGTGATCGGTATCGTCTGCGTGACGCTATCCGGTCCTGTCAGCACCACGTTCACAGTGCTCGTTCCCGTGGGAGTTACGCCGGCCGCCTGTTGCGTGGCATTCGACGTGCATCCCGACAGGTAAAGCAGACTGCTGAAGAACAGTGCGCCGACCATCAGCATGAGGAAGCGGCTCCAGTGGCGGCGCCGGAAGCCGACCCATCCGCCGAAGCCGAAGAGCACGCAGGGCAGCAGTGCGGCCGCGAGCAAAGCGCGCTGCGTTTTGCCCGCGGCTGCCGGATCCAATCGTGACTGCTGCGCCAGCGGAGTGGTGTTGGTGTAGATGGTGAGCGCAGTGGTGACCTGAGCGTTGGTTCCGCTTAGAGGAATCGTGGTTGGGTAGAAGGTGCAGAGCGCATTGGCGGGAAGCCCCGTGCAGCTCAAAGCAATGGTTCCCGAGATTCCTCCCTGGGGTGTGACGGTGAGAATGGTCTGCACGTTACCGCCCTGCGGCACGGTCAGAGTCGCCGAGGTTGCCGCGACGGAGAAGTCGGGTGGAATGGGCTCGACCGTAACGGCTGTCGGCGGCGAAGAAGTGGATGAGCCGTAGTTTGAACTCCCGTTATACTCTGCGGTGATCTGGTAGGCGCCGACGGCGAGCGGGATGGCAGAGTTGTTCACGCTCAGGGTTGCCAGGTCCTGACTTTGCGAATAGCTCAGGTTGACCGTTCCCAGCAGCGTTGTGCCCCCGGAGTAGAAACTCACCGTCCCGCCGGGAGTTCCACCAATCGACGTGACGGTTGCCGTGAGGACGATGGCGGTTTGCCCTTGAATGGCCGCGGCAGGAGATGCCTTGAGCGTGGTCGTGGTGGCAGCCTTCGAAACCGTGATGGGAAGACTGCTGTTGTTGGCTGCATAGGTAGCGCTGCCGAGATATTCCGCGCTAATGGTGTGATTGCCCACCGCGAGATTGATGTTGAGAGTAGCGGACCCCGAGGTCAGCGCGACCTCGGGCTGCTGGGTTCCGTCGATCGAGAAGATGATCTCGCCGGCCGGCGTGGCGCCCGTACCCGAAGCGGGACTTACGGTCGCGGTGACAACGCCGGTCTCACCGTACTGAAGAGTTCCGCTGGCCGGGGACGTCAGCGCAAGCGAAACCGTGGTGGCTGCAAGGCTCACTCCCGAGCCGGAAAGCTGAATGGAGGCAGTGACGGAGTTGACCGCATTGCTGGGAAACGTGAGCGCGCCGTTATACGCCTGAGTGGCCGTCGGCTCGAAGATCACGCTCAGAGTGCAGGCGGATCCTGCCGTCAGGCTTCCGTCGCCCTGGCAGCCGTTTGCAGCCGAGGTGGAAAACGTATATCCGGTGACCGCGCTCGGCGAGTAGGCCGGCGAATCGGTGAAGGTTAGCGTCACATTACCCAGATTGGAGACATCCGCGGTTTGCGGCAGTGACGCGGTGGGCGGCGTGTCGTTGCCATTGCCAAAAGCGAGATCGGCCAGATTGCGGTTGTCGTAGAGCGCTCGATTGTTTGCCGTATCGCTGGCGTAGACGTCGCCTCGGGCGTCCAGGGCAATGCCGCCGGGCGAAGAGAGTTCCAATTGCGTGGCCGGACCGGAGCCACCAGCCAACCCCGCAGTGCCACCCGTGCCAATGAGCGTGGAAATATCGAGAGTGGAAGCACTCACTACGCGTACCGCGTCATTGCCGGTATCCGCGATATAGATATCGCCGGCGCCATCCACGGCAAGGGCTTGCGGAGCATTCAACGAAGCAGAAGTGGCGGTGTCGTTATCGCCGGAAAAAGTGGCGACTCCATTTCCGGCGGCCGCGGCAATCGTTCCCGCTCCCAGATTGATTTCACGCGCTTCGTTGTTTGCGGTGTCGGCAACATACAAGTTGCCTGATGCGTCCAGGGCCAGCCCATGCGGAGCCTTGAAAGTGGCCTGGAGCGGCGGACAGTTGTCGCCCCAGGAGTCTGCCGCTGCGGAGCACACCGTGCTTGCGCCGCCCGCGTCGAGGTTGATGTAACCCGATACTTGATCGACGCGCCGGATCAGGTTGTGTCCCGTGTCCGCGATGTACACGTTGCCGATAAGATCCACGGCCAGCCCGCTGGGCGAAAAGAGGATGGCCTGCGTGGCCGGGCAAACATCGCCCTCGGTGTCGCCGGCCGAGGTGCAAACCGAGGTGGCGCCGCCGGCAAACGTCGCGATGTCGCTGGTCGCCGGATCGATGACCCGCACCACGTTGTTGCCGGTGTCGGCGATGTAAATGTATCCCGCGGCTGAGACGGCCACGGCTGTGGGCGCATTGAGTTCAGCCGCTGCAGCCGGCCCGCCATTGCCGGTGTCTCCGGCAGTTCCGGTGCCTGCGATGACCGTTTGCTGCTGGTTTTGCGCGCTGATCTCCACCACGCGGTTGTTACCGGTGTCCGCGATATAAAGATTGCCGCCGGCATCCACCGCCGCGCCAAGCGGCCCGGAAAGTCCGCTTCCCCGCAGCGAAACGGTTCCCGGGTCGACGCCGGTGAGCGCCGTCTGACCCACGCCGGTCAAGGGGAAGTTGCGGTGCGTGTGCGCGCCCGTAACCGCCAGCGGCGCGCCGCGCATGCCCGGATACAGCGGCGAGAACTTGACCTGCGTGGTGCAGTTGGCCGTGTTGTCGCTGTTGGTGGTGCAGGAAGGCGACGCCGATGCAGTGAAATCGCCCTGGCTGGTTCCAACCACGATGCCGTTGCCGGCTGCGGCCGTGTCGCCCACCGTGAAGTGAATTTCCACGGTCTGGGCGAGGCTTCCGCCGTTGGCCGTTGACGCAAAGTTCAGATTTGTGGAGACCTTTCGGATGCGTTCATCCACAGGGTCGCTGATGTAAAGATTATTCAGGCCGTCGATGGCGACACCCAACGCGCTGCTTCCCTGATAGAAAAGCGCCTGGAGGGCAGGGCATCCGTCGCCCGCCGAATCGGTATTGTTACTGCAAACCGTGTAGCTGCCGCCCGGAGTTCCCGCATATCCGTATTCGCCGGCGATGGGCGTGATGGTCTGCGCCGTGGCGTCGTAGAAATAAATCACGCTCTCCCCGGTGTCAGCGAAATAAAGGTTGCCATAGCTATCGATGGCGATCTTGGTGGGGCTTCCGAGCCCAGTGCCGGTTGCCGAGGCCGGCCATGAAGGCGCGGTAGCGGAAGTGCTTGCAGCGGTATTGTTGGAGCCTCCGACGATGGTCTCGATCACCCCGGTGGAAGCGTTGACCTCGCGGATCACCTTGTTTCCAAAATCCACGATATAAGCATTGTTAGCGCTGTCGAAGACCACATCCGTGGGTTCGTCCAGCTTCACGCTGGAACTGTTGGCCTGGCTGCCGTCGCCGGAGTATCCCGATGCTCCGCTGTTGCTCGCACTGCCCACCACGGTGGTGATGATGCCGGTTTTCACGTTGATTTCCCGCATCACGTTGTTGCCGGTGTCGCAAATCCACAGATTGCCGTTGTCATCCACATTCATGCCGCGCGGCTTGTTGAGCGCCGCGGAAGTTGCGAGGCCGCCGTCGCCGGAGTAGCCGCCCGACCCTGATGCGCACGAATACGCGTGGGTGCAGGTGCCGCTTACACCGGTCAGATCGCCGGCAATCAGGTACATGTAGCCGATTTGCGGGCTGGTAATGCTGGGATTCTCCAGGGTAATGAGCGCCGCGGCCTGGCTGCCGCTGTTGTAGACGATGTGCACCAATTGGTCGTTGTAGCCCGCAATGTAGATATTGCCTGCTTTATCCAGCGCGATACCGCGCGGGTCGTCCAGATAGGTTGTCGGGGTGGTTCCCGAGGCCGCCAGACAGCCGTCGCCGGCCTTATCGTAACCGGTTGTGCAAGTGCTCTCGGAGGCTCCGCCCGCAACAAGAGAGATGATGCCGGTTTGTGCATTCACCTTTCGGATTTCGCTGTTTCCCGTATCGGTGAAGTAGATGTCGCCCTGGGCATCCACAGCCACGCCACGCAGGTCGCTGGAGATCTGGGCTGAAGTCGCCGGCCCGCCATTGCCGCTTGAACCGCCGGTGCCGCTGCCGGCCACCGTAGTGATGGTGTAAGGAATGGCAATGGGCGGCGTTGTCGAGCTCTGAGACCAGGTAGATGAGACAAAGGCGATCATTCCCGCGACTACAGTGATCCAGCAGAGGAATCTTTTTGCGTCAACGGGCAAATAAAAACTTCTCTTCATTTGAAACCTCAGTCGGGGTGTTTCACCGTCGCTGATGAACGGGACAGGATTTAGCTTCGGCTGGTCCATTTTGAAGTTAGAAAATTGCGGTGGTCATACCACGGAACCGGAGTATCATCGTCTCCGTACGCCATGATTGTCAAGCGTTTTCCGCTCGATTGCAAGATCAACCATGATTCCTGTTTGCTTTGCGAAAGCAGCGAAAACTTCTGCGCGCCGCTCGCTCAAACGCACCGCAAACTGCCACTAAGCAACGCCCGTGAGCTAAATCACGCGGTTCTCGTGCGTGGGTGTTTTTATTGCTTGTTCGATGATTGCTCGCTCCGTATGATTCGGAACTGAAGCATCAGTAGTGAATTCGCGCGCGCAGCGCGAGGCGGCGAAAAATTTCTTGACAGCACTGCGATTGGATCTTGATAATACGCACCTGTTTCACGTGGTCATACCAGTTTTGCGTAATGATTCCTAGAGGTGTTAGATGTTGAGCCGTTTTTTGTGGCAAGCCAGACGCCGGCCCGTCGATCTTTCAGATAAGAGACAGATTCGAAATTGGCCACGGGAAATGCGTGCAAACGGTGGCGCTGGCACACGGCGCAGTCGCGTCGCGCAGGCCGTGGCGGCCTGCTTTCTGCTCATCCTCCCCGCGGTGCCGCAATTGCTGGCGCAGGGCGTGAACACGGGCAGCATCTCCGGAAATGTCACCGACGACCAGGGTGCGGTGGTTCCAAAAGCACAAGTCACGCTGACCTCGCTCGACCAGGGATTGACGCGCACGGCCTCTTCCAATGCCAGCGGCGAGTATGTTTTTAACTCCGTTCCTGTGGGGACCTACTCGATCGCCGTCTCCGCCGAGGGCTTTGGGGAATTCAAGGCCAATGGCGTTTTGGTGGATGCCGACCAGAACACGCGGGTCGACGTGGCGCTGAAGGTGGGTTCGGTTTCGGCTTCGATCACGGTGGTCGATACCTCGGGGAGCACCATCGATGAGCAGTCGGGCACGCTGGGCGAACTGGTGAGCCAACAATTGGTCAGCGACTTGCCCCTGGACGGCGGCAATACCGTGGCGCTGGCCGGCCTGTTGCCCGGCGTGGTGGGTATGAATGCTCCCACGACCTTCACCAGCGAGCGTGGCGGGCCCACGTTCAGCGTCTCGGGGTCGCGCAACACGCAGAACCTCATGCTGCTCGACGGTTCCATGTGGAATAACCTGTTTTACAATACGGGCCTCAATTTTCCGCCGCGCCAGGGGCTGCAGGAAGTGAGCATTCAGCTCAACAACTTCAAGGCGGAGTACGGCCGGAACGCGGGCAGTGTCTTCAATGTGATCACCGCATCGGGCAGCAACCAGTATCACGGCGCGTTGTGGGAGTATTTCGAGAATGCCGCGCTGAATGCGTGGCCCTATTCGTATCAGACGGCCGCCGAGGATTACATCCCCAAGCTGCCTGAAAAGCCGCCGCTGGTTTCCAACCAGTTCGGCGGCATGGTGGGTGGGCCCATCATCAAGAACAAGCTCTTCTTCCTCGGCACCTTTCAGAACATTCGCGAGGCCACGGCAAATATCGGCTACGCCTATGTGCCGAGTTACGCCGAGCGCGGCCTGGCGCCTACCGGGGCGCCGCTTGCCTGCAACTCCCTGGGGGCATTCCCGGGGCAGAACTGCGCCAGCTTCGCCGCCGATACGCCCAGCGGAAAAACCTCGTCGCAGTTTATGAAGAATCCACTGTATAACACGTCCTACACGCCGATTGTGACCAGCGACCTGAACACGTCGTATCGGGTAGCCGGAGGTAACGGCACTTCTCCGTGCCTTACCGAGCTGAACGCAGCATTGAACACCTACGGCGAATACTTGCCCTATGCGGAATTGCCTTCAGTTTGCTTTAATCCTGTGATCCTCAATGTGCTCAATAAGTACGTGCCGCTGCCTAACCCCACTGCGGAGGCGGCAGGAGGCGAGGAAACTTACTCCATCGTGCCATATCCGCGCATGGAGTACGACGGGCTGATGCGCGTGGATTACAACCTTCCGAAGCACTCCATCAGCGCCCGTTATTACATCGCCGATAACTGGGACAGGTCCGGCAACGGTGTGAGCAGCACGACGAATCAGGGACTGGCCAACGTCGAGATACTTGCCAATAGCGGTGTCAACAATTTCACCAGCATTCAGGATACGTGGACGCTCAGCCCGAACATGCTGAATGTTTTGAACCTGGCCTACAAGCGCTATGTCAACAGCATTGTTCCCACTGACCCGACAACCCTCAATCAGCTCGGCGGCATCATTCAGAGCTTTGGCGTGCCCACCCTGCCGGATTTCAATTTCAATGTATTCTCGGCCGGCAGCACCAGTCAGGCCTATCAGGACAAGCTCAACGAGAACATCGAAGTGGACGACGCGCTTTCCTGGACGCACGGCGCGCACAACCTGAAAGGCGGCGTGAGCTGGTTGCGCCTGCAGTATCTGAACAGGGCTCAATATCCGGGATATCTGCAGTTCAGCACAACATTTACCGGTGAAACATTTGCCGACAGCATGGCGGGATTGCTGAATGAACTGTACGTGGCCAATGAGGATAACCAGGCCGGCATCGAGCACGAAGTGTTCTTCTTCGTGCAGGACGATTGGCGCGCCACGCCGCGGCTTACCCTCAACCTGGGCGTGCGCTATGAGATTCCTTTTGTCTGGTATCAGCCGGACCGGCAAAGCGACACCTTCATTCCCGGCTACCAGTCGCAGGTCTTTCCGGCTGCGCCGGCGGGCCTGGCCTATGTGGGCGACAAAGGCATACCGCGCGGCCTCATCGGCACCGACTTCACCAGCATCGTGCCGCGCATCGGCTTTTCGTGGGATATGTTCGGCAACGGCAAGACGGCGTTACGCGGCGGATTCGGCATGTTCAACGACGCGGTCAACGCCAATGTGATTGGCGTGGGCGAGCCCTTTTACGATCGCTTTGATTATGCCACTCCCTGCGGCGGCGCGTCGGAGCCCATGTTGACCGGCGCTTCGCCTTGTCCGTCGATCACCGCGGTGCCCACGACTTACAATCCCAGTGCGCCCGTTTTTGTCCCGCCGTTTTCCCTGTATTTCCCGGATAAGAACTTCAAAACTCCTTATGTCATGGCCGCTAACTTCGGCATCAAGCGGCAGATTACAAGAAACTCCAACATTGAGGTGGATTGGGTAGCCAAGTTCGGCCGCCATCAAACCGTTCCCTACGATCAGAATCCCGCCATCTACGACTGCAGCGGCGCGTACTATCAGGCCAATCCTTCGGTCTACTGCCCGGGAGCCACCGCCGCGATCACCGCCGGGTCGTACGAGGAGCGCGTCCGCTATCAGAACTATAACTATGGCGGACAGGGGCTGGTCGCCTTCTCAAGTCTTGGAACCTCCAACTATAACGCCTTGCAGGTTCTCTTCAACCAGCGCGCCAGCAAGTCACTTACGATGATTTCGACCTTTACTTACTCGAAATCGCTGGATATGGACACCAATGGGCAGAACAATAACAACGAAATCCCCGATGTCTATAACATCAAGAGCGAGTACGGCCCATCGGACTACAACGTGAAGTACAACGTCACTGCCGGTTGGGTTTACTATCTGCCCAGGCTTCGCCGGGGGAGCCCCCTCGAACGCAGCATTCTGAGCAATTGGCAATTCAATGGAACCTATCAGGCGCGCACCGGTGTGCCGGTCAATCTCACATTGAACAACGATCAGGCACTGACCGGAGAGCCCAACCAGCGGCCGGCGCTGCTTCCAGGCGTCAACCCCTTGCTGCCCAGCAACCGCTCGCGCGCCGCCAAGATTGTCGAGTATTTTAATACCGCAGCCTTCGCATATCCCACCGCCGGAACCTACAGCCCGCTCCCGCGCAATTTCATCGTTGGCCCCGCATTCATGCAGACCAACTTCACGCTGGGCCGCACTTTCCCGCTCGATTTTCACGAGGGCACAAGCCTGGCCTTCAGGGCGGATGCGTTCAACGTCTGGAATACGCCGAATCTTGGACCGCCAAACGGGGAGTTCGATTGTTCAAGCACCACTGCGCTGGTGGCTTGCACTTCCCAAGGCTCAACCAGCCACTTCGCGCAGGTGGAGAGCGCTGTGGGAGCGAATGCGGCCCTGACCACCGGCTCGCGCAAGCTGCAGCTTTCACTCGTACTTCGTTATTAGGTCAGGTGCGACCGGTTGTGCATTTCCTCAAAGCCGTCAACGCGCGGATCCTCATTTGAGTCCAGTTGATTTAGATGAATCACGATAGGCTCCTACGATCGACTTACAAACTGCCCTGGCAATTAGCGCGGGTTTGGGCGTTTTCCGGCACGTACTTATTCGTGTGTCTGTGCGCCGGCGCGCAGGACACGCGCAACGTGACCGAACCGGTGATTCCCGCGGTCTGCCAGACGCTGGCTGCCCATCTCACGTCCGTGCACGGCGGGCTTGCGGAAAGCGACGAATCGAAGCCCGACACGGAGCGCATTCAAAACGCCCTGGATGACTGCCAGCCAGGCCAGGCGGTTGAGCTCGTCTCAGGCGGCGGGAAAGATGCGTTTCTAAGCGGTCCGCTGGTGATCTCCCGCGGCGTTACGCTGCTCGTCGCTCGCGGCGTCACCCTGTTTGCCTCGCGCAATCCGCGCGATTTCGATGCTCGGCCTGGAGCCTGCGGCACGGTGGACGATAAGGACGGAGGCTGCAAGCCGTTGATTTCCGTCGCCAGCCCGAACGCAGCCATCATGGGCGATGGCGCGATCGACGGGCGCGGCGGCGCCAAGCTGCTCGGGCAGCACGAAACCTGGTGGAATCTCGCCGATCGGGCGCGCAACGGGGGAAAGCAAAACTGCTTTCGCCTCATCGTTGCCGATCGCGCGGATCATTTCATCCTGTACCGCATCACCCTGCGCAATTCGCCCAACTTCCACGTGGTGGTCAGCCGCACCGACGGATTCACCGCCTGGGGCGTGAAGATCGATACTCCGGCCGAAGCGCGCAATACGGATGGCATCGATCCCTCAGGCTCGAAGAACGTCACCATCACCCAGTCGTGGATTCGCGACGGCGACGACAATGTTGCAATCAAGGCCGGTGGTGCGGGGCCGTCGGCGAATATCAGCATCGTGCACAACCATTTTTACTATGGCCACGGCATGTCCATCGGCAGTGAAACATTTGCCGGCGACAGCCACATTGAAGTGAACGATCTGACCCTGGACGGAACCACCGCGGGCATCCGCATCAAGAGCGATGCCACGCGCGGCGGGGTGGTGGACGCAGTTACTTATCACGATATCTGCATGAGGAACGTGAAAGATCCCATCGCCATCGATCCGTTTTACGAGCATAACTCCATCCGGGGCGAAAGAATTCCCGTGTACCGCGATATTTCATTGAGCGGCGTGCGCGCCGAAACACCGGGCAAAGTCACAATGGACGGCATGGACGCGGCGCACTTGAGCACCATCTGGCTCAATGGCGTGGAGATCGATGGCCTGCGACCGGACGATGTCGAGGCTCAATTTGGAATATTTACCCTGGGGCCCGGACCGGTCGGCGTGATGCCGCGCGGCACGGCCGTAGCGATAAGGAAAGGCTCGGGCGCGGCAGCCGCCATTCCAGATTGCAAGGGCAGGTTCGCGCCGTTTCCGGCAAGGTAGCGCCGATGCGCAGGATGCAAGCAACGCGCCCGTGAAGGAATGCCTGGCCGGGAGACCGTACCGTCCGGCCAACAGAATTCGCATTTGGATTGAACCGAATTGGAGAAGTGCCCATGCATACATCGCCGAGTACCACGCAAACATTCTTCGCCCGGATGATCACTGGCGCCGCCGTTCTCGCGCTCTGCTGCCTGTCTGCCTACGGCCAGAGCTCCCCGCCGCAGATGATTCAGGTGCCGTTCATGAGCCTCGTCGCCGGCGGCGCAGCCTCCAACTGCTCCGGCGCGCTGAACGGCAACGTCAACGGCGACGGCTGCCCGGCGACACAGATCGCCATTCCTTCCGGCGACACTTACAGCACGGCCACGGACCAATGGGGCAACATCTATTTCGGCGAGGTGGTAAACACCGCCGGGGTCGGCGTGGTTCGCGTCATCTACGCCGGCAGTGTCACCGCCGGCGGTGTGGCCAATCCCGCCACGGCGATGATTGAAGCCGCCAGCCCCTCGTACTCGTGGACCACGCCGCCCGTCGCGGGCGATGTCTACACCATTGCAGGCGGTCTGGCAGCGGCTCCCTCTACCTGCGCCAATGGAAATACTCCAAGCGGCAATGGCAGCGGCTGCAACGGCACACAAAGCTATATCAAGAAAGCGTATGGCGTGGCGGTGGACGCCGCCGGCAGCGTTTTCATCCTCGACGAAAGCAACTCAGCCGCGTACGTGGTGCTGGCCAATACCACCGGTCTGGCGGCCCAGTTGGTGCTGTTGGAGAATACCAGCCTCACAACGTCGAATCTCTATGCCGGCGCCATCTACCTCATCGCCGGCTCGGGCGGCGGATATGCCGACGACGCACTGGCAACCACCGGCAAGATCCACAACTCTTATGGAATCGCAGTCGACGCCGAGGACAACCTCTACATCGCGGACTACACCAACGACGCCGTGCGCATGATCAACGGCCCAACGTATTCAACCAGCTCTCCCACGACGCTTGGCGGGGCCTACGCCGCCGGATTTATCCATACCATCGCCGGCAACTGCACCAGTTCCGCCTGCACCGCGCTGAGTGGAACCCCAGCATCGAACTCAGCGGCCATCGGCGCGGCATTTGTTGACCCGGCGGGCATCGCCGTCGACGCCTACGGCAACGTCTATGTGGGCGATAACTGCGATTCGGCCGGCGCGCCCGCAACCGTGCGCGTCATCTACGCCGGCGGAACGGGCAACCCGGTCGCCAACCTCATCGACCTTGAAACCAGCGTCAGTTCGCCGACCGCAGGCTATGTGTACACCATTGCCGGGCATGCCACGGGCGGAAGCACTTCTGTGGGCAACGGCAGCCTGGCGACGGCCAGCACGGTCGGCCTCGACAGGCCCTACGGTCTTGGGCTCGACAGCCGCGGCAATCTCTACATCGCCGACTACAACGGCGCGAACGATATGTCCGTCGCCGAGGTGAACGCGTCCAACGGCTATCTGTACTTCATCTCCGGCGGCTCGGTTTCAACCCTCGGCAGCGGCGACTATTGCTCCGGCGGGTCGACCGGCCCCCAAATGACCGACAGTTACGGCGACGGCTGCCCGGGGACGCAAGGCAGCGCCCACCACGCTGAGGGCAATATTTCCTTCGACGCCTCGGGCGACCTCTATTTTGCCGATAACAGCGACGGCCTGATCCGCAAGCTGAGCTTTTCGAGCTTCCCCGCAACCACGGTGGGCGCCGCTGCTGCCACGCGGTCACTGGCCTTTTCGCTCGTAACGGGCAGCTCCAGCGAAGCCGCGAGCAGCATCACCGCATCCGTCGTCACGCAGGGAACCGCAAACACCGAGTTCGTCGATCCCGGCACGGGCGACACCTGCACCGGTTCCACAACGCTGGTGGGCTTTCCCAACAATGCGGGCACCCAGGGCAACAGCACCTGCGTCGTCCCGGTCACGTTCACCCCTGCCAGGGCCGGGCTGCGCCCCGGCGCGCTCGAAATCAGCGCCAGCATCAATAGCGGCGCTGCGCAGGTGCTGAACACAACCTATCTGAGCGGGGTTGGCAATGCGCCGGAGATCGCTATCGATCCCGGCAGCTCGACGCAGTTGGTCGCCGCCAGCACGCAGCCGCTCGGCGTTGCCACGGATTCGGCGGGCAACGCCTATGTGAGCGAAAATGCCAGCGGTGCTGTCTATCGCGTTGCCGCCGGTGGCGGCACTCCGGTTGAGATCATCTCCGGGTTCACTAATCCCCATCAGATTGCGGTCGACGGCACAGGCAATGTCTACGTAGCCGATGGCGGCATCAATAACCGCATCGCGGAGTACGCTGCGGCGGCCACGACCACGTCCGTTATCTCCACTCCCGCCACCACGTACACCGGCGCGCTGGGCAAAGGTTTCTCCGGCCCTACGGGCGTTGCCGTGGATGGCGCAGGGAACCTGTACATCGCCGATAGCGGCAATGCCCGCGTGGTCGAAATACCGAACGGCAACGGTGTGCCAGAGACGCTGGGCAGCGGTTTCAAGATTCCGTACGCGGTGGCCGTGGACGCCGGCGGGAACGTCTATGTATTCGATATCGGTTGGATGGAGATCATCAAGATCACCCCATCCACCGGTGCGCAGAGCAAGGTGAGCTTGCTTTCCTTCGCTTCGCCTTCAGGCGTTGCGGTCGATGCCGCGGGCGATGTGTACTACACCGACAGCTCTTTGAAGGAAGTGGTCGAGGTTCCAGCGAGCGGCAGCGGCGGCGTGGCGGTGGTCACTGGACTCGATGAACCAGGGGGCGTGGCGCTCGATCCCAGCGGCAATCTCTATGTTGCCGACGCGCAGCTCGGCGCGTACTCGTACAACCGTTCGATTTCGTCCAATCAGAGCACACCTCTCACGACCAACGGCGCGACCCTGTCCGGCACGCTTACCAGCATCGGAAACCAAAGTTATATCGAGGCTGGGACGAGCGGCGACTATTTCACCCAAACCGACAGCACAGATTTCGATGTGACTGCCGCGACCACCAACGGGTGCAACTTCCCGACGCTAACCTCCGGCACGGAATGCGGAGGAACCGCCGAATTCACGCCGTCGGGAAACGGCAATTTCAGCGACGATGTGGTCTTTACAGGAAACGCCGCTAACTTCGCATCGGTTGCATGGGATATCTACGGAAGTTACAGCCGTGTCTCGGTCGGAACCACTACGGCGTTTACAACCTCCAGCCCTGTAAGTTCCACCTATGGCCAGCCGGTAACGGCCACCGTATCGGTCACTGCGGCTTCCGGCAGCAACACGCCAACGGGCACCGTGACATTTACCGTGGACGGAGTGCAGCAAACGCCGGCGGCGCCGGTAAGTGGCAGCGGGCTAACCGGCACTGCTTCGATCATCCTGACAACGCTGACTGTCACCGGCTCGCCGCACACCATCTCGGCCGCTTACAATCCCGGAGCCGGCTTCACAGGCTCCTCTACCGCCTCATCCCTCACAGTGAATGTTGCCCCGGCGACAGTGAACGTAACCGTCAATAGCTCAAGCCAGACCTACGGCTCTACCTTCACCTTCACGGCAACGCTCAGCGGTGTTCTTGCGCAGGATACAGCGTTGGTTTCCGCCGTTTACAGCACATCGGCCACCGCGACTTCTCCGGTGGGGCAATATAGCGTCACGGCAACCGGCCTGACCGGCGCCGCCGCGGGCAACTACAAATTGGGTACCGTCACCGCCGGCACTCTCACCATCACGAAGCTAGCCATCACGGCAACGGCAACTTCAATTACCAGCACCTACGGCCAGGCAATCCCAGCCATTACGGGCTCGCTCACGGGCGTACTTGCGCAGGATGTGGGCAATGTTACGCCGGTCTTCACCACAACCGCTACCTCTACCTCGCCCGCCGGCTCTTATCCCATCAACGGCGTCTCGCTCAGCGGCTCGGCGGCCGGAAACTACTCCGCAACGTTGACCGGCTCGCCCATCGTGACAATCCAGCAGGCCGCTGTAGCCGTAACCGTGAATAGCGCAAGCAGGGAGTATGGCGCGGCCAATCCCACGTTCAGCGGTACGCTCACCGGCGTGTTGACGCAAGATGCGGCCAACGTCGCGGCCGTTTACAGCACCTCCGCCACGCCCACCTCCGCCATCGGAACCTATTCCATTACGGCGACGGGCTTGACCGGATCCGCCGCCGGCAACTACACGCTTGGCGCGGTGACTGCGGGCACGCTCACCGTGACTCAGGCGACAACCACCACCGGGGTCTCCACGACGAATGCCAACGTGGATTTGAGTGGCAACGTAACCTTTACGGCTACGGTTACCTCCACGACAACAGGCACACCCACCGGAACGGTGAATTTCTACGCAGGCACAACGCTCATCGGTTCACCCTCGCTGTCGGGCGGCCAGGCATCCGTCTCCAATCCGAGCATCACGCAAATCGCCGGATCGTACAGCATCACCGCAGAGTACGCCGGCAGCACGGATTACTCCACCTCCACATCGTCTGCGCTGACTGAAACGGTCGTTCTGCCGGGGATTGGAACCACGCCGTCGCCGAGCTCGGTCACCATTACCAGCGGCTCCACAGGCACCGTGACTCTTTCGCTCACGGCTCAGGGCGGTTACACCGGATCGGCAACCTTCTCCTGCGCGAATTTGCCCGCTGACATGAGCTGCTCCTTCAGCCCGTCTTCGGCAACCTTCACCAGCACGAGCCTTACGGCCACAACCATCTTGACCATTTCAACCTCGGGCAACTCAAGCTCGGCTCTGGTCACAAAGCCTCTTCTGCCCACCCGCAACGGCGGATTGCCGGCGCTTCCGGCGCTCTGCGTCCTGCTGCCGGGCTTTCTCGCGGGGTTCTTCGGTCTGCGCAGCCGCAGGCTGCGCGCATGGCAGCGCCGCACCATGGCATTGCTGCTGTTGACCGCCGGGCTAGCCTGCGGGGCGGCCATTAGCGGTTGTGGCGGCGGATCGAACAAGACACCGGCTGGCACCTACACCATCAATGTCGAGGTTACGGCCGGATCCGTGCAGATGGTTCCGTTGACCGTGACCGTGACGCAATAGTGGAACGGCGCCTGCCTCTCGCACAGCTGCGCTGTGCGAGAGGGTTTGCGCCAGACAGGGTTCGAGCCGCACCGGGCACAGGCGGCTGGGGTGATGGCTCGATCCTGGTGCGTTTTCGGGGATGAATCTTGCCTGCCGGACTGGAAACGTTCGGTTTTCGGGTGTCGGGAGGCATGCACTTCTACCCATGCCGGTCCGCTCGCCCTCATCCATGAGCGCCACGCTGAGGCCGCTTTGCGTCCCTGCCCAGCCGGCAAGCGCCGCGGCGTTTCTTGGGACTCAACTGCGAGCACATGGTCCACAATGGCCGTGCTGATCTGCACTCTATTCACAGCGAGTGCGATCCAGCGTTCGCGGCCAGAGGAATACTTCGTTTCTATTTCAGAGAGAGAAAGTGCGGGAGCCGGGAGGAGTCACCTTGCTTCGAGTGCTCCGCTCCGCCACGAAGCGCCGGCTCAGAAGCGGAAGACCACGCCGTTGGAGAAGCGGACGTCGTATTGCCTCTGATTGGTGGAGTTGGGCAGTTTGGTGGTGATGAAATCGGCTTCGAGAAGCCGCAACGCGATGCAGTGCGTGAGACGGATGTTGACGCCGCCTCCCAACTGAAACGCACCGCTGTGGGCGCTCGTGGTGGCGCCGGAAGAATTCGGGAAAAGGCTGTTGGAAGCGAACACGCCGCCGCCCAGGAATTGGCCGTACAGGTCTACGGCATGAGGGTTCTTTGGGGCGAGGTGGAAGGTGTAGCGCGCCCCGCCAAGCACTGAGAGTTGCGTCAGACTCACGCCCGGCTCGATGTTGGACTTCGACTCGCCATTCAGATCGAAGACCAGGCTCAGGCCCTTCACCCTGCCGCCGAAGTCATAGGCCGCGTCCACCGAGCCGCCCGGCAGAACGAAGTGCGTGGTGGTGGAAGCGATCTTGGCCGCCTTGTAGGTGAAGTTCACGGCGACATCGAATCGGGTCGCCGCGGGCGCGGGCGCCGGCGGGCCGCCGGAAGTTTGTCCGGCGGCAGACAGCGAAAAGGCGCCAAGGGTCATCGCCAACATTGCGCAAACAGGAAGAATGTTTTTCATCTCGATCTTCTCCTCGATTGGGTTACTCGACTGTGAGTGAAACGCTGGCTTTGTGACTTAATAAGCCGGAGGCGGCGGTAACCGTGATGCTGGACGTGGACGACGCCTGCCCGAAGTAGCCCGATGGAATGCCGCCGCAGCCGTTCAGGGCCGCCGCGGCCGTGAGTCCGGCGGCGAAGAGCAGCAGGAGCGAGAGCATGCGGCTCAATCCGCGGCCGGCGCGGCGGAATCTGCCGGCAAGCGGCAGCAGCAGAAGCGCCAGGGCCATCATCGGCCATTTGGCGCCCTGCGCCGGAGCCGGAGCGCGCCCCGGGGGCAGGTTGCGGGCCAGTGTGGTGATGGGCGCGGCCACGGTGAGAGTGACGGTGGTTGAGCCCGTGCCCGAAGCGATGGAGATGGGAGAGAAGCTCGCGTTGGCGCCGGTGGGCAGACCCGCGACGGTTAAGGCGATCGCCGCCGGGAAGGTGGTAGTCGGCGCAACCGGGCTCACCGTGAAGGTGAAGCTGGCAGATGTGCCGGGCTCAATGGCGCCCGACGTCGAACCGCTCGCAACGATCGAGAAGTCTTCCACCAGCTCGGTTAGAGCCGTGGCGGCGGAAGCCTGGTTGTTGGTGTCGCCAGGGTAACTGGCGGTGATGGCTTGCGAACCCGTGGCCAGGCTGGCTGTGGCCAACTGGGCGATGGCCGAAGCGCCCGTGCCCGAGGGGCTCAGGGTTCCGGTGCCGATCGGAGTTCCGTCGTCATAGAAGGTCACCGTGCCGGTAGGCACCAGGGCGCCCGTGGTCGGCGTGACGGTGGCTGTGAAGGTGACGGAGTTGGTGGAGAACACCGGGTTGTTGTTGGCCGTGAGTGTTGTCGTTGTGGGCTGCGTGTTGATGACCGTGAAACTCTGGCAGGCGGAAGAGCCGCTGTAGTCCAGCGCGTAGCCGGACGACGGCGCCCACACCGCGCAGATGGTTGCCGGGCCCACGGAAAGCGTGGCGCCAACGTTGATCTGCGTTCCGCCGGCGGTGGAGAGGTGGTAGGTTAGCGCGCCGTCGGCGGTGATGTTGGCCGCGCCGGCCATCGCCGTGGCATCGAACTGACCCGCCGTCGGCCCCGTGGAGGCGATGATGCTGGTCGACGAGGGACTCCAACTGATGGCTGTGGAGGCGGCGTTGACCGTGATGGGCGAGCACAACGTCGCGGAGCTGTACTGCGATGAGTAGCTCGACGAAGGCGCCCACTGCACGCACAAGGTGTCGCTGCCGCCGGGCAGGATGGTGCTGGTGGTAGCCACCGTGCCGCCCACCGAGCCGACATAGTAAGTGAACGTGCCGTCAGAGCTGATGTTGGTTGTGCCGGAGGACGCCGCGGCGTTGAACTGCCCAGAGCCGAGCGTTGCGGGATAGGTGATGGGCGAGGCCGGCGTCCAACTGATGAAGGTCGCTCCGTTGACCGTGATGTTCGCGCAAAGGGACGATGCATTGTAATCCGCCGTGTAACTCGACGACGGTGTCCATTGCACGCAGAGTTGATCGCTGCCCACGGGCAGCACTGTGCTGGTGGTGGCCACCACCCCGCCGGAAACCGGCCCCACGTAGTAGACGAGGGTACCGTCGGCGCTGACGTTGGTGGTTCCGGCTGACGCCGCGGCGTTGAACTGCCCGGAGCCGAGCGGCGCGGGAGAGAGGATGGGCGAAGCCGGCGTCCAACTGATGGCGGTTGCGGCCGCGTTGACCGTGATGGGCACGCACAATGACGCGGAATTGTACTCGCTGGTGAAATCCCCGGACGGCGTCCACTGCACGCACAAAGTGTTGGAGCCGCCGGGCAGGATGGTGCCGGCAGTAGCAGCCGTTCCGCCCACCGAAGTCACATAGTAGGCGAAGACGCCGTCGGCGCTGATGTTGCTGCTGTTGTTCGTGGCCGTGGCGGCAAAGTCGCCCGAGCCCAGAGCCGTGCCATAGGTGATGGGCGTCGCCGGGGTCCAGTTGATGGTGGGCGTGGACGTAATGGGCGCCAAGCCGGTGCCCGACAACTGGATCACGGCGGGGATCGCATAGGGTCCCTCCGCGTACAGGGTGATGCTCCCTGTCCGCACCCCGGATTGCGTGGGAGAGAAGGTCACATTCACTGTGCAACTGGCGCCCGCGGGGATGCTGCTGCTTGCGGTCAGGTTGCAGGTGCCTCCGGCGGCGATGGCAAAGTCGCCGGTAACCGTCCCCACGCCGCCGCCAATGCCAGTGGCTTCGGCAACGGCAGCGCCGCTCTGCTCTCTGGCGTTAGACGCAGCCCGACCGCGTGCTCCAAGAACAACTCCTGCGTTGTTTGGATTGAAGAAGTACACGGGAGCATTTCCGGTGTTGAACAAGGTGACGGTCAGGGCGGAGCTGGTGGAGTTTACGTTCGTGCTGCCGAAGACCAGATCGCCCTGCGGGCCGGCCATGGCGACTCCGGCGCCGGAGGGAATCAACACGTCGCCGGCCAGATCGATGCCGGGCAGACCGATGCCTGAGAGGCCAACGCCAATGGCTTGAGCGGGCAGCGTGCTACCACTTCCGCCGCCGGCAAGGGTGGTGATTGTGCCCGAGAGGTTCACCATGCGAATCGAAGTGCCGGTCGAGATATAGAGATCGCCGGCCGCATCGACAGCCACGCCATCGGCGTAGATCTCGGCGCTGGTAGCGGCGCCGCCATCGCCGGTGTTGCCTGCCGTTCCGGTGCCCGCGACGATAGCGACGGCGTAGCCGTCACCCGTATTCACGAGCTCACGGACCAGGTTGTTGCCGGTGTCGGCGATGTAGATGTCGCCGTTCAGATCGACGGCCACGCTGTTGGGAGCGCTGAGCGCGATTTGAAACATGGGGGCGCCATCATTTTTGCCGCCGGCAAAGACAGTGGCATAGGCAGAAGCACCACCCTCGGCAGGGGTGACCCTGATGACAATATTCTGAGCGGCGTCGGCGATGTAGAGATTGTCGGACTGATCCAGGGCAATCCCGTTGGGCACAATAGGAACGCCGGTGGCGGTACCGGCCGCGAATGTGCCGGTGGTTCCGTTGCCTGCATAGGTGCCGATGATGCCGGTGACGGCGTTGACCACGCGGACGCGAGCGTTGCCGGTATCGGAGATGTAGACATTGCCGAAGCCGTCCACGGCAACCGCCGAGGGCTGATTCAGGGTTGCGTTGATGGCTGCGCAGCCGTCGCCGATGCCGCTGCCTGTTGCGACGCAGGCTGCCGCGAGACTCCCGCCGGCAAAATCGCTGATCGTGCCCGATGAATTCACAACGCGCACAACATTCTTGCCCGGATCGGCAATATAGATGTTGCCGTTCATGTCGGTAACCGTGGCGCTGGGCGTGCAAAGCTGGGCGCTGGTGGCGGCGCTGCCGTTGCCGGTGTCGGCACAGGCGTTGCCGTTGCCGATCGCGCCCGCAGAGGCGTTGAGCCGCGCCGGGGCGAATTGCAACTGGCCCATCTTACCGACGCCGCTGAGCAAGACGGTTTGCGGTGAGTCGGCGGCATTATCGGCCACGCTGAGTGTGGCCTGGAAGACGCCCGCAGTCTGCGGCCAGAACTGCACGGTGATGGTGCAAGGGTCGCCCGCCGGAAGAGACGTCCCAAAGTCGACATACGTCTCGGTGCAACTGCCGTTCGGATAGACGCTGATCGGCGAACTCGCGGCTGCGTTGACAATCGTGAACGGTGTGCTGCCGGTGAAAGCAAGCGGCCCGGTTCCGGTGTTGGTGAGCGTGATCGCGGGGTTTCCATTCCCCGACTGGTAGCCGCTTTCCACGGTCGTTGCGGGAAAGACGTAAGTAGAAGGGCTGATGCTGACCGCCGGCGCCGTAGCCGGTGCGGTCACCACCACGCTCTGCTGCACCTGCGTGGCCGCCGAGTAGGTGGTGCTGCCGGTCTGGTTGGCGTCGATGACGAACGTGCCCACTCCGCCAACGTTCAGCGTGCTGCCCGTGATGGAACCCGAGCCGGTGCTGGCGCCGTCCATGGTGAAGACCACTGGATTGCCCGAGCCGCCGCCCGTAGCGACGAGCGGAATGGTCAGGCCGGAGGAGTAAGTCACCGGCGAGGTGGGCGGAGTGAAGTTGATGACCTGTGCGATGAGCGCGGCGCCGGCGCCGGTGCCCGACAACTGCACGATCTTGGCGGAAAGCTCATTGCTGGAGTCTTCAACGTCGAAGGAGAGGGTTCCTGTGCGTGAGCCCGTCTGCGTGGGGGTGAAGGTAACGTCCACGGTGCAACTGGCTCCCGCGGCGATGCTGCCGCTGGTGGTAAGGGCGCAAGTTCCACCGGCGGCGATGGCGAAGTCGCCGGTAATCGCACTCACGCCGCCGCCAATTCCAGTGCCGTCAGGAGTCACGCCCTGCGCTTTTACCGCGACGCGGCCGGTCTTTCTGGGCACGACATCTTCTTCGGCTGGATTGTAGAAATATACCGGCACAGTGCCGGTGTTGATCAAGGTGACGGACAGGGCCGGGCTGGTTGAGCCTAAGTTCGTGCTGCCGAAGACCAGAGCGCCCTGCGGGCCTGCACTTACTACGCCGGAACCGGAGGGAATCATCAGATCGCCGTAGAGATCGATGCCGATGAACTCGATGGAGGAGGTGAAGCCAAAACCAGTGGCTTGAGCGGGCACTACGCTTCCGCTGCCTCCGCCGGCGATGGTGGTGATGTTGCCCGACAGGTCCACCTTGCGAACCAGAACATCTTGATTTCCGGAGACGTACACCTCTCCTGCCGCGTCGACGGCCACGCTATAGGCATTGATTTCCGCATCGATGGCAGGACCTCCATCGCCAGAATCGCCTTGCGTTCCGTTGCCCGCGAAGGTGGAGATTTTGCCGTTCGCGGCGCTGACCATGCGAATACGGTAGTTATTCGAATCGGCGATGTAGATGTTGCCGGATAGGTCGGAGGCCACGGTGTTGGGCGCGTTAAGTTCGGCGGCCGTGGCCAGAATGCCGTCGCCGTTATAGCCGTTGTGGGTGCCACCGGAATCCGGCGGAATACCGGCAAAGATCGACCCACCGCCCGAGGGGGTGATCTTGACCACGACGCCTTCATTGAATGTTGCAACGTAGAGGTTGCCGGAGGGATCGAAGGCCAGTCCTCCCGGCGTGAGGAAGGCTTCATCGCCCGGGCCGCTACTGTAGAACTTGGTGATGACGCCGGTCACGGCGTTGACCACGCGGATGCTGTAGGTGCCGTAGTCGGAGATGTAGACGTTGCCTTGAGCGTCCACCGCGACCGCGACCGGGTCGTTCAGAGTGGCGTCGAGGGCCGGGCAGCCGTCGCCCCAAATGTCGGATTCATCGCCGCATGCCGATGGGTTCGTGGCGTCAAACGTGGAAGCATAGCCCGCAAAGTCAGAGATATTGCCCGAGGAGTTCACCATGCGTACTACGTTCTTGCCGGTGTCGACAATGTAGATGTTGCCATACGGATCGGCAGCCACACTCCCTGGGGTGCAGAGCGTGGCGCTGGTGGCCGGGGCGCCGTTGCCGGTATCGTGGCAGCCGTTTCCAAGGCCGATCACGCCCGCAAAGGGGCTGAGCCATGCCGGATAGAACTGCAACTGGCCGAGCAGCCCGTTGCCGAGGATGGTGACGGTTTGCGGCGAGTTGGCGGCGTTGTCGCTTACCGTCAGCGTAGTCTCAACCAGGCCCGGCTGTTTGGGCATGAAATCGACCTGGATGGTGCAGGAGCTGCCCTGCGCCAACGTAGTGACTCCATGGCAGGTGCCCGCCACATAGCCTTGAGCCGGACCATATCCATCAAGTGAGAAGGGCGTGCCACTGATCGTGGATACGCTATAGGAGATGCCGGTCAACTCCGCGTTCCCGGTGTTGGTCAGCGTGATGAAAGAGACTCCCAGGGTATTGACGGCGACCGGGGTGACGCTGAACGGCGAGGCGCCGAGGCTGACCACGGGCGCCGGGGCCGCCATGGCCTGCGACCGCAGCGCCAACAGGGCAACGACCGCTGCCAGCGAGGCAAGAATGCGCAGGGAAGGGCGCCGGACACTGTGGGATGGAAAATGATGACCGAACATAGAATCTCTCCTCAACTCCGGTGAAGCGACTACTTCGAAATCCACCACGCGCGGATCGGGGCCGTTGGGCGTTGCGCTGCCTCCAGCCCGGTTTACCTTCCGCTTTGCGGCAGAGCGACCCGTGCCGCGCGGTTTGTTGCTCACTTGCCACCGGGCGGAGGCGGCAATTTCCCGCGCTCTGCACCGGCCACGTGCTTTTCAACAGCCGGTTCCTCCGGGTTCGCCTGCGCTGCCGCCGCTGTCGCATCCGCCGGACGTCGCACCAACATCGAAACCCACTCCTGTTCAACGGTGACCTCGATGCGTTGCGCCCCGGCATTTCCCACAGGAGGCTTTTTCGCTGCCTTATCCTCATGCGGCGGATTGCGGCGTAAGATGTTCATACATTCCTGTTCTGCGGGTCGCGCTCTAAAAAGACTCTTTCGGTTCTCCACTAAAGTCCGAAGGGGCGGTTGGCGTCTTGAATCTGGGCCTGAATTCTTATGAAAGATGTATGAAGGCTCTGCATGTTGCCCGTATCGCACGATTTATATCGCTTTGGTGGTTTTGAGCTGGATACTTTTGCACGGGTTTTGAAGCGGGACGGCGCCACCGTTCCGCTCACCCCGAAGAATCTGGATGTGCTCGGACACCTGGTTCTCAACGCGGGGCAGGTCATCACCAAAGAGGAGTTGTTCCAGGCGGTCTGGCCCGACGCCTTCGTCGAAGAAAACAACTTGAACCAGCACATCTCCGCGCTGCGCAAGGGGCTGGGTGACAAGTCCGGTTGCATCGTCACGATTCCCGGCCGCGGCTACCAGTTCGTTGCCGCGGTGCAGGTGGTGCATCCGGTGGACGCTCTGCCCGAGAGTCTTCCCGGCGACGTTTTTGTGCAGCGCGTGCGCCAGCGGACTCATTTGGTCATCGAAAACGCCCCGGTCTCAGCTGCGGCTTTGCCGGGCGCATCGGCTGGCCGCCGCAGCGCAATTCGCCGTTGGGTTGTTCTTTCGGCGTTCGCCGGCGCGCTCGCTGCTTTGGCCGTGACCTTCGGCGCGAAGTACTTCGCTCATCCGCCACAGCTCTGCGATGTTGTGCTGGCGGACTTTACCAACACCACCGGCGACGCCGCCTTTGACCAGACACTCAACCAGGCCCTGGAGATGGACCTGGCGCAGTCGCCATTCCTCAATCTGCTGCCCCGTTCTGGCATCAGGGAAACGCTCGCGCAAATGCAGCGCAGGCCAGACGAAGCGCTGACCTCCGACCTGGCGCGCGAGGTATGCGAGCGCAACAATGCCCAGGCCGTGCTGCACGGCACGATCTCCAGTTTCGGCAGCAAGTACCTGGTGATGCTCGCCGCCGAAAGTTGCGTGAACGGCAAGCAGGTCGCCGGCGCCAAATTCGAGGCTGGTTCGAAAGAAGAGATTTTGCGCGCGCTCGATGAGGCTGCAGGCCGGGTGCGCAAACAGTTGGGCGAATCGGCGGCTTCATTGGCGCGGTTTGAGATCCCGATTGCGGAAGCCACCACGCCTTCTCTGGACGCTCTGCGGGCTTATTCGCAAGCTATGGCAGCCTCCGACCGCGGCGACATCGAGACGGAAAGAGCGCTTTTCGAACGAGCCATTGCACTGGACCCAAACTTTGCCTCGGCTTACCGGGGGCTAAGCAACAGCTATTACAATCGCCGCGATTACGTGCAGGCTGCCCAGTTGATTGCGAAGGCCTACGAACTGCGCGCCCGCGCCACCGAGCGGGAACGGTTGACCATTGAAACCGCATACAGCGCCTACGGAACCTGGGACCTCGAAGCTGCCATCGCCAGCATGAGGCTTTACAGCCAGGTTTATCCAAATGACGCGACGAATTGGTTCAGCCTGTGCAATATGTACGCCGCGCTCGGCGAGTACGCACGGGCCATTGCAGCCGGGGAGCACGCCTATCGCCTTGACCCGCGCTCCGGCATGGGAGCCGATATTCTGGCCCGTGCCTATAGGAAGGCCAATCGCTTTGCCGACGCCAAACGTGTGGCCCAGGCTGCGATTGCCGATGGCAGAGACCTATGGGATCTCCACAGCACCCTCTTCCAGATCGCCTTTGCCGAGCACGACGCGGCGGCCATGAAGACCGAAGCCAATTGGGGATTCGCACATCAGGAGTCGCAGCAGACGCTCGTCGATCTGGGGTTTGCGGCGGCCAGCGAAGGCAAACTCCGCGAAGCTGTCGATGATTTTTCACGCGCGCGTCAGGATGCGATCAAAAACGGCGATGGCGATTTTGCCGACCTGGAATCCATGTGGCTGGCCGGCACTCTGTTGGAATTTGGCGACCGCGCCGGCGCCGCAGCCAGCCTGAAACAGATGAAAAGCGACGGAGGCGACCCCGGCACAGATGCTTCATTCAAGGCAGAACTGGGCGATCCCAAGCCCGCGCAGCGGTACATCGAAGAAAACAGCAGCAACGGAACCAGGAGTTCGCTCAAGCTCTACTTCGATTTGCCGCAACTGCGCGCCTTCCTGGACCTGGAGGCGCATCAACCGGCGAAAGCCGTCGCTGAGATCGAACCTGCGCGCAAATACCAGATGCGCGACATCGGCGTGCTCTACGAGCGGGCGCGAGCTGAGACTGAGGCCGGCATGTTGGATGCCGCTGCTACCGATTACAGGCTGATCCTCGACAATCCCGGCCTTGACCCGATCTGGCCCAATTCCACCCTCTCCCACTTGCGCCTGGCCCGCGTGCTGGCGCTCAAGCACGACGATCCCAGCAGCCGAAGCGAATATGAAGAACTCTTCGCCGCATGGAAGGACGCAGACAAAGACCTGCTCCTTCTCAAACAAGCGCGCGCCGAGTATGCCCGTCTGAAGTGACTCCGGTTCGTGCTGCCTCCTTGCGGTAGCCGCAGGCGATCCGGCTCTGTACTACTTCGCGAGGGCCGCCGCTTGGCCGCGCAGCTTTGCGCGAACCGGCCAAGTGTGATAACCATCACATCGCCACATCTCCAACGACTTAAAGTGCTTCTCTTCAGCGAAACGTTTAAGATTGAGCACCTGAGCAGATTTCCTTTTGAATTCGAGGTGGTTTTTGTTACACTCCCGGTCTGCTGAAAGAACGGGAAATTGACAATCCGCAGGGGGGACGAGTCTCTCCTCTCATTACACTGGATTACCTCACGTCAAGGAGCATTCCTTCGTGTCAATCATCGACAAGGTTCTCTGTTTCGCAAGTCGTTATGTGTTCATCGCTCTAGTTGCCCTTACGGTCTTTGCTGGTTCAAGGGCGAACGCACAGGCTGTGGCGCCGCAACTGCTGCCATATTCCGTCAAGGTCATCGCCGGCGGCGGAGCGACAGCCACGTTTACAGCAGGTGCAACTGGGGGATGTCCGGTCTCGGGGTACACGCCTACCGACACCTACGGTGACGGCTGCCTCGCCACCGAGATCGAGCTCACCGGGCCTCGTACTGCTGTCGCGGACGTGAATGGCAACGTGTTTTTCACCGACTACACCAACGGCCTGATTCGCCGCGTGGATGCCGTCAGCGGGATTGTGACCGCGGTGGCCGGCGGTGTCAGTCAGAGCGCTTCTCCGGCATCGGGTGCAGACTGCGTGGCCGGAAACAGCACGACTACGGCCAGTGATGCGAAGGGCGATGGCTGCCTGGGGACGCAAGTCTACTTGGCAAGCCCAGTCGGGCTGGTCTTTTCTCCCGCCGGCGACCTGTATTTCTCCGAAATTGGCAACACGACCGGGGGGACCACGTCCGAGGAGATTTTTGGCGCCGATGTCCGCAAAATTGCCGCGACTAAAGGATTGATCACTACGACCGGAGTCATTTCGACGGCCGACGGCTATCTGTCGTCCTATTACAATGCGGGCTACAGCGCGGACAACTTCACCGCCTCTCCGGCCTGCTCGACCACGGTCCTTACCAACTGCATTCTGGCCGCAAGTCAAAGCTACCTGTACGAGCCGTTCGGCCTGGCCTTCGATAACAGTGGCAATTTGTATATTACCGACGAGTACAAAGAAGCCGTGCTGGTGGTCAACACGAACGCGACCCAGGCGACGACAGTTACCGGGGTGACGATTCCACCCGGCACGGTGGCGAAGATCGCCGGCGCCACCACGGCGGGCAGCTCGACGTGCCCCAATGGGGACAGCGGCACAACCGGCTGCAATTACCCCGGCAGCGGGGTCAAATATACTCCTGGCGCGCTGGCAAATGACACCCTGATCGACGCCCCATACGGGGTAGCCGTAGACCCATCGGGGAATGTCTATTTTTCCGACGAGTACCTGTACAACGTGCCCGAGATCATAGGAGGCACCGGCTCAACGGCCGGCGAGATCGAACTCTACGCAGGCATCCAGAGCACCGAAGGCAAGAATGCGGCGCCCGTCACCGTGCGCGGGGTCGCGGGCAGTTTCGGAATTGGCAATCCCCATGGCGTTGCCGCCGACAGCCTGAGCAATTTGTATCTCGCCGACGGATATGCCGGCGTGATCTGGCGTGTCGATTCCGCCGGCAAGCTCATGTATGCGGTCGCAGGCGGCGCGGCAACGGTATGTACGGCGTCGATTGTGCCCGGAGTGACAACGATCGACAGCTATGGCGACGGCTGCCCGGCAACTTCGGCTAAATTCGGCACCGGCACAACGGGCGGCGTCTTTGGCGTTTCGGTGGATGCGTACTCCGACCTTTTCACCGGTGATACGGTCTCCGGCCTGGTTCGCGAGGTTGCCTCGGGAACGCAATTCGGCGCCATTGGCGCCAACCAGCCTACGCAGTACGTCGATATTCACTTTGCCGCCGGCGACGGCCCTGAAGCCTCGCTGGCCTATACGCTGACCACAGGCACTGGGAACTTTGTGTTCGGCAACGCAATCTGCACCACCAACAGCGATACCACGAAAGACTGTGTGCTTCCCATCAAGGCAACGCCGTCCGTGCTGGGGCCATTTACCGGCACGCTCGAAGTCGCCTCGGTCCTGGGTGGCATGGCCAGCTTCCCGCTCGCGGGAGATTATGTGGCCTCTCCGTTGACGCGCACGGTAGTGAACGCAACCCAGACTGCTAATTGCGCGAATACTACGGCGTATAACAACACCACGCCGGTGATTCTGACGGCCTCGGTCACCACCAGTGGCGCCAATCCTCCCGGCGGCACGGTCACTTTCTATGCCAATGGTTCGCAGATTGGCTCGCCCGTAAATGTGAGCTCCAATGCCGCCAGCCTGACCTACACGTTCTCGACAACGGGCACCTATGCCATCACGGCAGTTTACAGCGGCGACAGTTATTACAAGACCTCCACCAGCGGGGCGGAAACGATCACGTCTTCGACCCCAAGCTTCAGCGGCGCTGCAATCACCTCTCAGCAGAATACTGTGGCTCCCGGCCAAACCGCTCTCTACAGCTTTACGCTCCAGCAGAACGTCTACTCCGGGACCCTCACCTTCGCGTGTTCGGGCCTGCCGGCGAATTCGTCCTGCTCCTTCTATCCGGCTTCGATGACGGCCAGCGGATGCCAGGTATCCAACACCATCGCGATGAGCATCCTCACGCAGAGCGCGTCGCAAGGGATCGCGGCATCGTCGCTGGGCGGCGAGGGGCGCGGCTGGCGGCCCATGCTCAGCATTTTGGCGGGTCTGGGTCTGGCCCTGCTGATCGGGCTTCGTCGCCGCAAGACAAAGCTGCGCTATGGCCACCTATGGATGGCGATGGCGCTGCTGCTGGCATCGGCCGGGATCGCTTCGTGCAATGGCAATGTCGCGGCGACACCGGCGACAACCGCGGGCACGTATACCGTCACAGTGACCATCACGGGATCCTCCGGTGCGTCGTCCAGCTTCAAGGTGCCGCTTACAGTTCAATGATGCAAGTTTGACAAGGTGGGCGGGAGAATTTCCCGCCCTCGGTCCTATTCTCTGTGCCGCCTAATTTTCATTGCAGGCGTGTTCCACGGTCAGGAGATTCGCTCGATGCAACTAACTTCTCGCAACGCAGATGGTTTCGCCAAGCCAGCTCTCATCATGAAATCGGCTATGCTTGCCGTTTTCCTCGTTCTATTCATGACCGCACCGGCGCTGAACACAGCCTTTGCGCAGTCGGCAACCACGGGCGCCATCGGCGGCACGGTTTCTGATAATGCCGGCGCACTGCTGCCCGGCGTTGCCGTTACCGTAAAGTCCGTCAGCACCGGCATCGAACGCACGGTGAAAAGCGGCGCGTCCGGCGAGTACGGCGTTCCCGATCTGGATCCTGGCGCCTATACCGCGACTTTCAAGGCGGATGGCTTCGAGACCTATCAGGAAAACTCGATCATCGTCTCTGTCGGCAGCGTCACCACGGTATCGCCCGCGCTAAAGGTCGGCTCGGTGAGCAATAACGTGGTTGTCACCGATGAAGCGCCGCTGTTGCATACTGACTCGAGCGCCATTTCCACCACGATCGACCCCAACGAGGTGGATAACTTTCCTGTCAACGGCCAGCGCTGGTCCGATTTTGCCCGCCTCACTCCCGGCGTGGTTTCCAATCTTAACGGCTATGGCCTGTTGAGTTTTCGCGGCATCAGCTTTTTGCTGAACAATAACACCGTGGATGGCGCCGACGACAACCAGGCATATTATTCCGAAGCACGCGGCCGCACGCGCACCGCCTATACCGTTTCGACGGCGGCGGTTCAGGAGTTCCAGGTCAATACCTCCAACTATTCCGCGCAATATGGACGCTCGGCCGGCGGTGTCATCAATGTCGTCACCAAGAGCGGCGGCAATCAACTTCATGGCGAGCTGTTTTTCTACGACCGGGACATCGATCTGGGCGGCGCCACGAACCCTTATACGTTGCTGACTGTACAAAACTCCAACGACACATATTCGAGTGTGCCAACCAAGCCGACGGATTGGCGCAAACAGTGGGGCTTTGGAGCCGGCGGGCCGCTGATTCACAACAAGCTGTTCTGGTTCTATTCCTACGACCAGGAGCGCCGCAACTTCCCTGGCATATCGCGGCCCTCCGACCCAAACGACATGTTTGCTCCGTCGAACCCGACGCTGCCCGCGGGCGAAACCTGTTCGACCGCGGCTTTCACGTCCACCACTCTCAGCCTGAGCACGGAGGGCGATTACAACGCCTGCGCCATCTCTGCTCTCTACGGTTTGAACTCCTTCCAGGCCGGTTCCGCGTATTACACACAAGGCCTGAACATCATCCAGTCCTTTATCGGAGCAGTTCCGCGCACCCAGGACCAGGAGTTGAATATGCCGAAGCTCGACTGGCATATCAACGATCGCGAGCACTTTTCTGTGATGTACAACCGCATGCGCTACTCTTCGCCGAATGGCTTGTATTCCCAGGCTTCGTACGACGAGGGCCGCTCCGGGTGGGGAAATGACAACGTAAAGGAAGACTATGTGATCGCCCGTCTGACGAGCGTGCTTTCCAACTCGATGGTCAACGTGGCCCTCGCCCAGTACGGCAGAGACTTCGAGTTCGATCATCAGCAGCCGCCACTGCCCAATGAGCTGCCCCTGGCCCAGAATGCATTTGGACACGCGGCGAGTACGGACATTGGCTACTATTTTAACGACGGCATTTATATGGGCTCTAATCCGGATCTGCCGCGTGTCGCCGATCCCGACGAACGGCGCCTGCAACTCATGGATGGCATCAGCTGGGCGCGCGGCCGCCACAGTTTCAAGTTCGGTGTCGAGTACAACAAGGCCCTTGATTTCGACAATAATCTCTACGATGGCAACGGCGAGTACAGCTTCGACTACTCATACGATTTCATTGCAGAGTATTTGAACGCCGTCACGGGCGTAGGCGGACCTGTCGTCGGCACGCCCGCCTGCACAGCGGCCACGACGCAGTGTTACAACCAGATCTATTACAGCTTTGAGCAAACCTTCGGCAGTGCCTCCGGCGAGATCGCCACCCGCGAATATGCCGGCTACGCCAACGACGACTGGCGCGCCAGTCCAAATCTGACGCTTACGCTGGGTGTGCGCTACGAGTATGAATATGTTCCGCCCAGCCCCTTCGTGAACAGCGGAAATCCGGCTCTGGCCGCCGATTTGACTGCTGCCGGCGTCAGCTTTACCACCACAGCTCTTCCCCTGACCGCCGATCGGCCCGACGATCGCGACGCCATCGCTCCGCGCCTTGGTTTTGCCTGGGATGTCTTTGGGGACAATAAAACGACTCTGCGCGGCGGCTACGGAATGTACTTTGGGCGCATTATCAACTCCAATATTTTCCAGACCTACATCGAATCCGGGGCGCCGAATGCGCAGATCAGCTTTTCCAGCTTGTATGGACCCAATTCCTGCGGCCCTGTCTTCCCGGCTTTGGCAACCTCCGCGTCGCAAATTTATCAATGCGCCAGCGGAACCGCGAATACCGGACTGTATACGCCAAAATCCGCGGAGTCGGTGACTTCGACGGTGGCCTATCTCGACCCGCACATGAAGAATCCTCAAGTGCATGAGGCCGACCTTGCGATCGAACGGGACCTGGGTCACAACTTCGTTCTCGGCGTCTCCTACATGCTGTCTCTGGGGCGCGAACTGCCGACCGCGGTCGATGTGAATGCCGCGCTGGGCAACACCTACAACTACACATTCACGGTCGGCCCCGCGGCATCGTCCACAACGCCACTCAGCTCCTATCCCATCAGCGCAACGGCAGACGCCACCTATGCCAGCTATCCACAACCACCGGTGAGCGGATACGTAACGCTGCCGCATGGCGGAGCCAAGCTTCCTTTGCAGCCCGGCCAAAGCTTCACCACCAAGGTCTTTCTGCAGCCCGCCGGCACAGCCGCTTCTACCCGTCCGAATCCTGCCTATGGCGAGATTCTCGATATTCGAAGCAGCGTCAACTCCGTTTACAATGCGCTGGCGCTCCAGGCAGAGCGGCGTTTCGAGCACGGCTTCTCTCTTCTAACCAACTTCACCTGGTCGCATGCGTTAGATGACAACCCCTACGAATCTACCGTGGTTCCAACTTACTCCGCATACGACCCGACGAACCTGCAGCTCGAGTACGGCAACAGCGCCACGGATGTGCGTATGCGCTATGTTGGGGCACTCATCTTTGAACCGCAGACGCATTTCACGGGTTTCTATCGAGAGTTGCTCGGTGGTTGGCGAATCGCTCCCCTGGTGCAGCTCCAGACAGGCCTGCCTTACACGCCTTACGTCAGCGGTTCGGTTTCAGGCCTCAGCGTTCCCAACGGAACCGATGGCTGCACGGCGAGCCTGGGATGCACGGTCAACCCGGCCTACAAGGGCCTGAACGGCTCCGGGTCGAGCGCGGATCGTCTGCCGGTCATCGAAAGGAACTCGTATCGCTATCCCAAGACCGCGGTCTATGACATGCGCCTGGGCAAGAACTTCGCCGTCCACCCGCTGCTGGGATCCGAACCCATGCGTCTTGAGTTTTTGGCTGATTTGTTCAACGTGATGAACCATCAGAACATCACGGACATCAGCAATGAAGCTTATACGCTCAGCGGGACCACGCTCACGCCGTACACAGCAGGAAACGCTTTTGGCTCCTACACCAATTCCAACAGCAATTTCACCTACAGTCCGCGGCAACTGCAGGTAGCTCTTCGTTTGCACTTCTAACCAAAGCTGAGCGAAGCGTTTTGCACGTTGATGGAACCGGAAGGGCTGGCTGGCGTCAGCCCCCGGGCGCCTCCGGTTCATGATGAAAACCGCAACGCCGGTGACTGTTGCCTGCCGCGAGGTCGTAGCACTCGCGCATGGCCGTGAGAAGAAGCCGGTTGCCGGGACGGTTGCAGAAGAGAGGATAAGATTTGCCACCCAGAGCTTGCGTCGACCGGAAATCCACCCTTACCCTGGTCTTGCTTCTGGCATCGCTGGCGACGGCAGCAACCCTCCGGGCACAGGCTTTTGTTCAAGATGAAAATGCCGCGCAGAAGACTCCTCAATTCAAAGTCAATGTGAGGCTTGTTGTGCTCGACGTTGTGGTGACCGATGCGAGCGGCAAGTCCGTGGACGGCCTGACGGCGAAGGACTTTGAAGTGTTTGAGGATGGCAAGCTGCAGCAGATTCGTTCCCTTGAAGGGCCGTCGTTTCACAAGCTGCCCGCTTCATCCGATGCAGCCGGTGCGTCTCAGGTCTATGATCCCGCGCAACCGGCAAATTTCGGCCAGTCTCCGGTGACTGTGCTTCTGCTGGATCAGTTGAACACACATTTTGCCGATAGCTCTTTCGCGCGCCGGGAACTGCATGACTATCTAATCCGGCAACCGGCCGTGCTGGCGCAGCCCACCGCATTGCTGATGCTCTACGACGATCACTTGAAGCCATTGCAGGCCTTCACGCGGGATCGCGACATGTTGCTTCGCGCTCTGGCCGCTGCGCCCACGGAATACGCATGGAAACTCGAACTCCAGGGCAACGCCGATCTGGGTCCGTTGGAGCGGCTTGACCAGAGCCTGCACGCCATCGAGCAGATCGCACAGAGCTATGCGCGCATCCCCGGCCGTAAGAACCTGCTTTGGGTTGGCGGAGGCTTTCCCAGCATCGATCCGCAAGCCTTTGCCAGCGATGACATCGATCAGGTGAAGGAAGCTCTGCGGCAGATCACCAATGCGATGCTCGACGCGCACATCACGCTCTACGCAGTAGATCCTTCCAGCTTGGCCCCTGGCATGACCGAAATTACCGATATTTCGCAGGCGGACTTTACGCAAGCAGCAGGCGAATCCTTGTTGCGGAATTCGGCAACCTTTAACGCCGATGAGGACTTCGACGGACTTGGCGTAGCCACCGGCGGCCGCGTGGTTCGCGGAATGAACGATGTGGCCCAGCAGATTCAGGCCGCTGTCAACCTGGGCGCGGATTTCTACACACTCTCCTACTCGCCCAACACGCCGAGCGAAATGGCGGCGCAGTATCGCAAGATCAAGGCGGTTTGCCTGCGTCCCGGCCTGAAAGTCAGCACGCGCACGGGATACTTTTCCGGCCGATCGGAGGAAATGAAATCCGATGCCGCGCGAAACTACGACCTGACCACCGCGGTTGAGAGTTCCATCCCTTTGAATGGGCTGCTGGTGAAAGTGGTTCCCGACACGTCGCCCGGCGTGCCACCGAAGACTTTTTTGGTGCAAGTGGGCGCGGCCGACCTTACGTGGAGCCCGAAGCCAGGCGGCGCCTTCAGTGCCTCGGTTTCAGTGATGTCGGCTTCGCTGAACGCGGCACACAAGATGATCGGCCACACCATGCGCGGCATGATCGCCACTGCGAAGCCCGGGGCTGATTTGCATGATCCCGCCCGGATGGCCAGTTTTGTTTTCACTGCGCATCCCGCGGCAAAGGCCAGCATTTTGCGATTTGTCGTCCGCGACAATGAAACCGGCCGCATGGGTTCCGTCGATTTGGCACTCAAGGCGCGTTGAGCTTAAAGATCGCGCCAATAGGGTTCTTGAGATTCCCTCGATATGACGAGCTCAGCAAGATGCAGCGATCGTCGCCCGCATCGCGCAGCAACGCTTCACGCCGGCATCGAAAGGTCCACAAAAAGCGAGCCGTCCTTTCAGGCCCTCTATTTGAACAAAGGAGATGAATGAAAAGAGCAGCAATTGCATCGAGCCGGCGGGTCATGCGCGCGGCTGTCGCCTGCGCCCTTCTGCTATGCGCGTGCGTCCAAACCGGCTGGGCGTGGGGCCGCGAAGGCCATCGGCTGACTGCGCTGGTGGCGGAGCAATATCTGACGCCGGCGGCGAAGGCGCAAATCGCCAAGCTTCTGGGCAACCAGACCCTGGCTGATGTCGCGCCATGGGCGGACGAGTATCGCCAGGAACATCCGGAGACGGCCGATTGGCACTTCGTGGATATTCCCGGGACGGCGACGCAATTCGACCGGAAGCGCGACTGTCCTGTGTCGAAGACGGATCCAGCCTCGCCATGGCGCGACTGTATTACCGATCGCATTCTGTACTTCGAGGGGCGTCTGGGCGATGTGTCGCTGAGCCCGGCGGACCGTGCCATGGCGCTGAAGTTTCTGGTGCACCTCATCGGAGACATACACCAGCCATTTCACACCCTCGGCGATGATCGCGGCGGCAACGACATTCCCGTGGAGTTTCTCATGTCCTTCGTTTGTGGTGGATTCCACTGCAATCTCCACGGCGTGTGGGACGATATGCTCATTGAGGACCAGGGGCTGAGCGAAAAGAAGTACACCGAGAAACTGCTCAAGGAAATCAAAGACAACAATTGGGAGCGACTGGCCGGCGGGGAGCCGACAACCTGGGCCAATATCTCGCACCACTACGCGGTGAACGCACTGGTTCCCAAAGGCACGTTAATCACGCCAGACTATGTGGCAGAAGAGATCAAAGTTGTGGATGCGCAGTTGGCGCTTGGCGGCCTGCGGTTGGCACGCGTGTTGAACAGGATTCTTGGAGAGCCAGACATGCCGGCAGTTCCGGCTGGCAACACGAAGCCGGATGCTCTCTCTAAGCCCGCTGTTGAAGCGCCTCCCAAATGAAGGGCACTTGGACTGCCCGGCGCAGTCCGGACTACAGCGTTTTCGATTCTACTCTCAACAGAATGCGAGATGGCAAGTGGCTTTTCCCTCAAGGAAAAGCCACCTCGCAGGATGTTGGCGATGTCTAGAAGTGAATCGAAAGCGCTCTAGCGGCGTGCTCTGAAGCGGCCACGAACTGCGGCTAAAAATGCGCCGGCCGATCCCACCAGCGCAAGGATCAGGGTAGGAGACTCGGGCGAATCGTCGCATCCAGTCTGCGCGCGGAGCAGCGGGACACAAGCGAAGATCAACATCAGAAGAAGAACACGTGAGGAAAGCTTCATAAAAGAACTCCTCCAAGAGTGGACCGCTGTACCCAACTATTCATGTCTAAACTTTCCGGATTGAGATGTCAATCGGAAAGGGACCTGTACCGTGAAAATTGGTCGACAAGCGGTTTACCGCAATAAGCCCCATTGATTCCCGGCAATCGGAATCCCATCCTCGAGAAAACATTCGGCGCCGGCGCGCTTGCCCTATGGTGCTTGCGGCGGCCCCGTAACCGGTGTTCTAACCGGAACCGCCGCACCCGCGAACTCCACCAGAACGTTGTTGATATAACCTGAGAGCCAAAGATTGCCGCTCGCATCGACGGCAATTCCGAACGGACCCTCCATGGGCGCGTCTGTCCCAAATCCCGACGAGGGCGAAAGCGCTTCTCCCGGCGACGAGGCGGTAGAACCGGCCAACTCGGAGATAGAATTTCCGCGGTAGTTGGCCACCCAAACTGTACCTGCTCCATCGACGGCAATAGAGCTTGGATGGTCAAGGCCGCCTCCGGTGTATCCGCTGGAAACAACCGTGCCACCGGTGGAAACCTGACTGACGCTGGAGGCAGCGTAGTTTGCCACCCAGACATAGCCGCTCTGATCCGTCGCGATGCCGCCAGGGATATCACAGCAGGCGACTGTGATGGCCTGCGATCCATCCGCCGTAACTTTGGAAATGGTATTGTTGGCATTGTTCGCGACCCAGGCGTTATGGCTCGCGTCAACGGCGATTGCCACGGGGAGCTGAACTGAACCCGATCCCCAGCCATTTGAGCCTGAGAGCGAGACGCCGGAGCTGTTCAGGAGCGTCACTGTGGAACCGAAGTAGTTGGCAATCCACATGTTCCCATTTGAATCCGCCGCGATCGCGTACGGGAAGCTGATGAGTCCTGGGAAAATGCCGCTGCCGCCGGAAAGCAGCTCTCCCGTTGCACTCAACTCCGTCAGGGTGCCTAAGCCGCTGTTGACGGCCCCTGGGCTCTGCTCGTTCGTGACCCATATCCGGTTGGAGGAATCGACCGCAAGGCCGAACGACTCGTTCAGGCCCCCGCCGGTAAATCCATCGGTAGCCAAAGGAACCCCGGCAGGGGAAAACGCGGAAATGGCGCCGACATAATCCGCGGCCCAGACCGTCCCGCCGGAGTTTACGCCGATGGTCGTGGGACTGCCCAAGTCGCCTCCGGTCAGCGCCAGGTAGAGCATCCAGTCCGGCGGGGCGGCGGAAAGCGCTGGAGAAAACAGCGTGCTGCCCACTGCGATGGCGTAGACCGCGGCGACATTGTTGGCGGGATGCCGAGCGATGCTCCAGGCAGCGTCCAGCGTGTTGGATGGCGCCGCGCCTCCTGCCGGCGTAGCGGCGGCAAAAAGCGGACCGCAGTCCGATGCAATGGCGGCGCACGCCGTCAGCGCGTTCGCCAGTGTATTCAGCTTGCTTGAGGAGACAGCCAAGGTCGGCGGCAGCGCAGCGCCTGGCGCGGTTCCCGTGCTTACGTTAGCCAGATTGCCGGCGACAAGAAAGGCATTGGCCAAGCCCGTGGCGTTGGTGCTTGCGGCGCCTATATTCCCTCCTGGCGCGTAGAAAGCTCCCAGCGCCGCCACCGCGGCCACCGTTGTGACCTCATTCACCATCACCGTTGTTCCGGACGCTATGCCGCTGCAATCGCCCAGCGCGGCCATCATCGCCAAAGCGTTGTTATCTGCACCGCTGCCCGAGCCGGGATTGCCGCCGCGCGCCACCAGGTAGACCTGCGTGGTGGAACTGGCGCAGTCGTAGCCGGAGGGCACGTTAAAGCTGCCGCTGCTGTCCGTGGTCAGCGCTTCGGCCGATAAAGCCGTTCCCGCCGAGCCGTTGCCGTTCGTCCCGGCGGCATAGATCTGCACGCTCGCTCCGCTCACCGGCTTGCCGTCGGCGATTACCGTGCCGCTGAAGGCCGCTCCGCCAGACGGTTCAACCGGCGTCGTAGCTGGCGTTTTGGTCGATCCGCACCCCGCGGCTATCGCGAGCGCCGCCGCAAGAGGAATGGAAACGAAAATACGGCGAACGATTTTCATGGGATAAAAGATGCCGCCGGATCGCGGGCTGACAATGATCCGGCGGCAATAGGATTCTGCTCCCTGAAACCAACCTGTCAGGGACGAGTGCCAAGCTTGCTCGTGCCACCCGGAGTTGTGGGAAGGCCGGCAGCAACTGGCGTTACAACGGGCACAGCAGCGCCAACGATCTCCGTGATAAAGCCGCTCGGCTCCGCCGCACTATACGCTCCGACCCAGACGTTCCCCGAGCCATCGACGGCAATTCCGTAGGGCTCGTCATAGGTGTGAGCATAGCCAGTCCCCTCCGAGAGAAGCACGCCGGCATTGGAAACCTCGTAGACGCTCCCGGCGGGGCTTGCCGTGGTCGATGCAGCGTCCGTGACCCAGAGATTGCCTGCACCGTCTGTAACCTGGAACTCGGGCTTGGTCAGGCCGGTGGAACTGGAGATATCGTAGGGTGAGCCGACGGCGCCTGTGATCGTCGCTTTTCCGGAGAGCTCAGAGAGCGTATAGGCTCCGTAGTTCTGGACCCAGACATTGTTGCTGTTGTCGATCGAGATGGCTTGTTCCGGCTCGGCGATCCCGCCGGCGTTTGTCGTCGCACTGGGTGTAGACGGGTAATTCGGCGAAGTGGAGCTATAGAGGAACTGGTACAAGTAGGGATAGCCGGCAGTACCTCCCGAGGCCCCGGTGCCTCCGCCAGTGACCCAGATCGTGTAATTGGAGTCGATCGCCAGGTTTGAGAAATCGGTGGTGAGGCCAGTCGCCAGCGTTGTCGCACTTGCTCCGGTCGCCGTACCAGCCGGGATCTCCTCCAAATCGCCCAAGCCTTTATAGCTCGGCTCGATCACGAAGACATTCCCTTTTCCGTCGATTGCGAGACGCTGCGGGCCGTTGTTGGTGTTGAATTTGTTGGTTGCGGCGCCGGTAGTGTATTCCGCGACCGAGGCTTGCAGGGTGGACGAGCTGCCGTAGTTCGGGACCCAAACGTTCCCTGTAGGGTCGATTCCGATCCCTGCCGGCCCGATCAATGTACCCGCGCCGGTGAGCACCTGTTCCAGTGGCTGCCCGGTCGGGCCTATCTCGGTCACACTGTTCGCGGTTGATGTAGCGCTGGTGCTGGCGTCGTTGACCATCCAGACGTCGCCGGAGCCATCGACCGCCAGATAGGTGGGGTAATTCATCAGATAGACGCCCGCCGTGCTGGTGCTGGAGCTGCCATAGGTAATACCGAGCGTCCAGTCAGTGGGCTGGGCCGAAAGAACCGGAGTAAACACCGCAAATTGAGTCGCGAGGCCATAGATCGCGGCGATATTGCTGGCGCTGCTCACGTAGCTTGTGGGGTTGATTGCCATGTAGTACGCGGCCTGCAGCGTGTCAAGGGCAGCAGGGGAACTCACGTCGCCAAACAGCGTGGTGCAGTTCGAATTCGCCGAGGCGCCGTTAATGCACGCCGAGAGGATGTTGGCCTCGGTGTTGATCTTCGAGCTTTCCGGCGTAATGGTCACGGACGGATTGGTTGAATAGCCGCCTACCGCCGCGGAAACCGAAGAAGCAGCGCTCTGGCCGGTTGTGATGTTGACCAGGTTGTTGGCAGTCGCCATGGCATTTGCGAGGCCTGTGGCGTTGGTGGCGCTGGCGCCAATCGATCCAAGACCGCTGCTCGTATTGGGCGTGAAGAACTGCGCCAGTGCGAACATGCCGGCGATGGTGGTCGCCTCGTTGACGATAACCGTCGGATTGGAGGTGCGCACCGTGCTGCACGATCCGAGCGCGGCCATCAGCGCCGCGGACGAATTGGTAACCCCGGTCGTGGGCTGGCCTCCGGAAGAGACGATGTACAGCTGGGATGAGCTGCTAGGGCAAGTGTAAGAGGGCCCAGACACCTGGAAATTGAAGACGCCGCTGGAATTGGTGGTCGTGGTGGCGAGCAGGGTGCCCGCGCTACCATATCCCGTGGTGCCCGCTGCCCACAGCGTGACAGTCGCGTCATAGATGGGCTGCTGTCCGCCATGCACCACGCCGCTCACGTTAATGTCGGCATCCGACTCAGTCGAAACCGACGTCCCCGGCGCCATTGTCATTGAACTTCCGCAGCCTGCGATCAGCGACACGCCAACCGCAATACCGCACAGAATCAGGAATTGCCTGCAAGTAATGGACTTTAACATGACGAATCTCCAGAGACTAGCGGCCGCCGTCCTACCGGATTAGAAGGGGGCCGACTGTCTTCCCGGCCAGTAGTTGATTGGATACCACGCCTGAGCTGAGTTTAATACCGGATTCCAGCAGAGGGTAATCAGCTTACCATGAATTTGAAATGAAAAAACTCCCGATCGCCGGAGTTTTTGGGCGCGTCCGCAGTTTAAACGCGGGCAATCGACGAGCGTATTATATACTGGCTTCCGTATGCTCAATATCAGTTAAAAATCAACGAGTTAACGAGTCCTTGATGCTATCAAAATTGTTGTTGGCGGGATGCACGCTGTCTGTGTTCGCCCTGGCGGGCTGCGGAAGCAGCACCTCTTCGGGTGGAGGTGGCACAACCGCTGCGCCACAAGTAACGCTATCCGCCACGTCTCTGGCATTTGGAAGCGTGACTGTGGGCCAGGTGAGCGCAGCACAGCCGGTCACTGTCAGCAATTCGGGGAACGCAGCCCTCTCGCTGACCAGTGTGACGCTTAGCGACACCTCCGATTACTCGATGACGAGCACCTGCGGCGCAACGTTGGCGCCATCGTCGAGCTGCAGCCTCTCGATCGACTTCAAGCCGCAGAGCACAGCGGCCCTTCCGGCAACAGTGACCATTGTGGATAATGCCAGCGGCTCACCGCAGGCCGTCGCATTGACAGGCACGGGAACAGCCGTGCCGGCGCCGCAGGCCACGCTTTCGACCGGCACCCTGAGTTTTCCAGCCACGAATGCGGGAACCGCGGCGAGCGCTCAGTCCGTGACTCTGTCGAATCCGGGCAACGCCAGCCTGACCGGAATCGCCATCTCGATCGGCGGGGGAACGGGGTCATCAGCGTTTACAGAGACAACCACGTGCTCGTCGACGCTGGCTGCGGGCGGCAATTGCAATATCTCCGTTACCTTCGATCCGTCGACCGGCGGCAACTTTGCCACGACGCTCAGTGTAAGCGATAACGCAGCGGGTTCGCCGCAGACGGTTTCGCTTACCGGCACGGGATCTGCTCCGCAGGCCAGCCTGTCTTCCTCCAGCATTACATTTTCCACCACAACGGAGGGAACCACGAGCGCGCCGTCCAGCGTCACGTTGAACAATGCCGGCAACGCACCATTGAACATCACAGCCATCTCTCTCACAGGGGTGAATGCCGGGGATTTTTCAGAGTCCACGACCTGCGGAGCGACATTGCCGGCTGGCTCCAATTGCGCTATCTCCGCAACTTTCAGTCCCGCGGCCGCGAGCAGCTACAGTGCATCGATCACGATTACCGACAATGCGCCCGGTTCGCCACAGACGATCGCACTCAGCGGCGCGGGCAGTTCCTCGGCCATCACGCATACGCTCTACGTCTTTCCCGAAGCCGACAATAGCGTCACGCCGCTCTATAGTCTGATCACCAATGCTCAGGCGACCATCGACATGACCATGTACGCGCTGGAAGACACGACGTTTTCCGGCGACTTGGTCGCAGCGTGCAACCGTGGCGTCACGGTTCGGGTCATCCTCGACCAGAACGACGAGAAATCCGGCAACACGGCGGCTTTCAACCAGCTCAATGCGGTGAAAAACTGCAGCGCAGTCTGGGCAAACACGGCGTTCGAAGCCACCCATCAAAAGAGCTTCATCATTGATGGAAATCAGGTTTCGATCATGTCTCTGAATCTGCAATCGGAGTATTACTCGACCACGCGCGACTTTGCGCTTCTGGAAAACGATGCCAACGACATCGCTGCTATTCAGGCGACCTTCAACGCCGATTACGCCGCCGGCACAACCAGCGGCGGAGTGGTCGGAGCCAGTGATTTCAGCTATCAGCCCGGGCCGGGAGACGATTTGATTTGGAGTCCGACCACGGCCCAGGCCGACATGCTGGGAATCATCAACGGCGCTACTGCGTCCTTGCTGGTGGAGAACGAGGAGATGGGTGCGAGCAACATCGTGAGCGCGCTGGAGAGCGCCTGCCAGCGAGGCGTCACCGTCCGCATCGCCATGGTCAGCCAGAGCAGCTACGCCACGGAATTCAAGGCGCTGGAGGCGGCTGGATGCGGCGTCCATGTTTATCCCGATACGAACACCGGCTTTTACATCCATGCCAAGGCTGTGGTTGCCGACTATGGGCTGACTACGCAGAATGTTTACATGGGATCGATCAACTACTCAAATGCATCGATGGATAATAACCGCGAACTGGGCCTTTACATTTCCGATGTCGCGAGCGTGCAGACTTTGTATACCACGATGTCCGCGGATTATGCGGGCGGCACGGCCTACTGATGATTCATCGAAAATCCACCGAGAGTTAAGCGGAGAATGCCGGCGTAGGCCGCGCAACGATGGGCCGGCCATGCGCAACGGAGCGCATTGCCGCCGCCTTCCCCTTTGAGTAGCATCGAATACAAGGGCGTGGTTCGGCTCCGCGCCGCGAGGCAAGCGCCATGAAATTGCGCATCAAGGGAGATTCGCTGCGGCTTCGTGTGGGTCCTGCTGAAGTGCGGCGGTTGATGGACTCAGGCCGCATCGAGGAAACCGTCCATTTTGCGCCCGGCGCTCACCTTACCTACGCGCTTGAGCACGCCGAGACCGCGGCAAATCTCTCCGCATCCCAGACCGGCGATGAAGTCGTTGTGACCGTGCCCACCAGGATCGCGCGGGCCTGGGCCCATGGCGACGATGTTGGCATCTACGGCGCCATCCCCAACGGCTCCGGCTTCCTTGAACTCGCCGTTGAGAAGGACTTCGCCTGCCTTGATCCCACGCATGAAGGCAAACACGACGCCTATCCCAACCCGAAAGCCGCGTGCTAGAGCTGCTGCCGCGTGATTTCGACGTGGAGCGCCGGAGAGCCCGGCCTCTTACCGCACGACGACGCCCTCCAGCGCGCGGTCGATGCGTTGGAGTACTTCGGCGGGTAAAGTCACGTCCACGGCGCGCACATTGTCGGCAATCTGTTCGGGGCGCGAAGCGCCAATAATCGCCGACGCCACTTCCGGCCGCCGCAACACCCACGCCAGCCCCATCTGCGCCATCGTCAGCCCCAGCTCTGCCGCCAAAGGCTTCAGTTGCGCAACCGCCTCCAGCAGAAAATCCGACCGGTAGTGTCGCCCGGCCGTCTCCATGAACTGATTCATCTCCTCGCTTGCAGCGCGAGTTCCCGGCGGAGGCGGTTCGCCCGGCGCGTACTTGCCGGTTAACACGCCATGCGCAAGTGGCGAGAAGGCCAGGTTGCCGATTCCATGGCGCGCGCACGCGGGAAAGACGGCGGCCTCCGGCTTGCGCCACAGCATGGAGTACTGCGGCTGGCTTGCAGAGAAGGGAACCAGCGCATGTGCGCCGGCCATCGCCGCCGCGGCGTCGATTTGCTCCGCGGTCCACTCGCTGAAGCCGATGGCGCGCACCTTGCCCGCGCGTACTGCGCGGTCGAGCGCCGTCAGGGTCTCCTCAAGCGGCGTTTCCTTGTCGTAGCGATGGCACTGGTAGAGGTCGATCGTGTCCACGCCCAGCCGCTCCAGCGATCGGTGCAGTTGCTTTTCAATCTGCGCGGCAGAAAGCCCTCCATCGGGCTCGTCGCCCACGGGGAAATAGAGCTTTGTGGCGATCAGATAGCGATCGCGCGGAGCACTCCTGAGCGCCTCGCCGAGCACGCGCTCGGCTTCGCCCGCTCCATATTGATTGGCCGTGTCGAAAAGTGTGATGCCGTGGTCGAGCGCCGCATGGATGCAACGGATGGCTTGTTCGCGCGCTACCCCGCCCGCGACCGTGAGCCATGTGCCAAAACTCAGCTCCGAAACTTCTAGCGGGCCGCCGCCCAGTTTTCTATACCGCACAGAATCTCACTTGCCGATCAGCCAGCGGCTGATCCCTGAAACCTGACCCCTGAAACCTGTCTTTATCCAATCACCTGCACGGTTCCTTTACCGACGAGTTCTTCCACGCGCTCCACCCATCCGCGGTCGGCGGTGACGTTCATTTCTTCCGGCTCCAGGACCACGGCATACTCGCCTTTTTTCTCAAGCTGCAGCATCACTTTGCCGGGGCCTGGTGCGGCGTCGACGGCGTCCTTGAGCGCGGCCAGCATCTCATCGGTGGCGCGGTCGACGCTGATGCGGATGCGAATCCCTGTGGGCAGCTTCACCTGCACTTCCTCAAGCGCCTGCACTTGGCTGATGGCGATCTTGGGCGCAGCGTCCTCATCGCCCATCAACATGCCGCGCACCAGCACCGGCACTTCCATCTTCAATTGAGCGGCGAGCTTCTCGTAATCGCGCGCAAAGCAAATCAGCTCGATCTTGCCGGTCGCGTCCTCAAGCACGGCCTGCGCATACAGCCGCTGATCGCGGCGGCTTTTTTGGACGCGCAAACCTTGCAGAATTCCGGCCACCTGGATCTCGTCGGCCATGTCCTGCTGCCCACCCCAGCGCCGCTCCGGCGGCTTGCGCTCCAGCGCTTCGGCCAGTGTGATCACGCCCGTCAGGTTGCGCAGCTTCTCTGCGTACTTGTCCAGCGGATGACCGGAGACGAAGAATCCCAGCACTTCCTTCTCGTTCGCGAGGCGCACCGTCTCTTCCCAATCGGGAGCCGGCGGCAAAGAGTCGGCGTCGCGGCCGTGCGCGGGCGTTTCGTCAAACAGCCCGAACAATCCGCTCTGCCCTTGTTCCGCGTCGCGTTGCGCTTTTTGCGCGCGCTCCATGGCCTTGTCGATCGCGTTGGTGAGCTGCCCGCGCGTGCCCAGCGAATCCAGCGCGCCGGCCTTGATCAGCGACTCGATCACGCGCTTGTTCATCACGTGGAGATCGACTTTTTCGCAGAACTCCCAGAAGGTCGTGAAGCGCCCACCCACCTCCGCGCGCGCCTTCATAATCGATTCGATCGCGTTGCCGCCCACGTTCTTCACCGCGGCCAGTCCGAAGCGGATGGCTTCGCCGTGCGGCGTGAATTGGGCGCCGGAAAGCTGCACGTCGGGCGGCTCGACAGCGATGCCCATTTCGCGGCACTCGCCGATGTACTTCACCACGCTGTCGGGCTTCGAGGTTTCCGACGTAAGCAGCGCGGCCATGAACTCCACCGGATAGTGGGTCTTCAAATACGCCGTCTGGTAGGCGACCCACGCATATGCCGCCGAATGCGATTTATTGAATCCATACTCCGAGAACTTCGCCATCAGCTCAAACAACTCTTCCAGCGCCGCCTTCGGATGTCCCAGCTTCTGCGCGCCAGTCATAAAGCGATCGCGCATCTTCGCCATCGCCTTTTGATCCTTCTTTCCCATGGCGCGCCGCAGCAGGTCCGCCTCGCCCAGGCTGAAGCTGGCCAGCACCTGCGCAATCCGCATCACCTGTTCCTGGTAAACGATCACGCCCAGCGAATCCTTCAGGATTCCCTCAAGCTCCGGCAACTGAAACTCCACCTTGCGCCGCCCCCACTTGCGCTCGATAAAGTCGTCGATCATGTTCATCGGCCCGGGCCGGAACAGCGCATTCAGCTGCGTCAGCTCTTCCACCGTGTCCGGTTTATAGCGCCGCAAAATGTCGCGCATCCCCGGCGATTCAAACTGGAACACACCCGAAGTCAGAGCGGTATGAAACACCTTCTTGAACGTCTCCGGATCGTCGATGGGAATCATCTCGATGTCGAGCTTTTCTCCGCGCGTCTGCTCGATCAGCTTGACCGCGTCGTTGATGACCGTGAGAGTGGTCAGGCCCAGGAAATCCATCTTGAGCAGGCCCATCTTCTCCACGGCCTTCATATCGTAGGCGGTAACGATTTCGTCGTTCTTGGTGCGATTCAGCGGCACCAGATCGATCAACGGCTGCGGCGCAATCACCACCGCGGAGGCGTGCACGCCCGCGCCGCGCACCAGCCCTTCCAGCTTCTTCGCCGTGTCGATCAGCTCCCGCACCTGCTTGTCGCCGTCGTAAATCTTGCGCAGATCGGGCACGTCCTCGAGCGCTCGGTCGATCGTCATGCCCACCGTGGCCGGCACCAGCTTGGCGATGCGATCCACGTCGCCATAGGGCATATCGAGCGCGCGTCCGCAGTCTTTGATCGATGCCTTGGCGGCCATGGTGTTGAACGTGATAATCTGCGCCACCTGCTCGCGGCCGTATTTGCGTGTCACGTAGTCGATCACTTCGCCGCGCCGGTTCATGCAGAAGTCCACGTCGATGTCCGGCATGTTCACGCGCTCCGGATTCAGGAACCGTTCGAAGAGAAGCACATTCTGCAGCGGGTCGATGTTGGTGATTTCCATGACATACGACACCAGCGATCCCGTCGCCGACCCGCGCCCCGGGCCCACGGGAATTCCGTTATCGCGCGCGTACTTGATGAAATCCCACACGATCAGGAAGTAGCCCGCGTAGCTCATCTGTTTGATCACATCGATTTCATAATTGAGCCGCGCTTCATACTCCTCCGGCGTCGACCTTCGCTGGCCTCTCAGCTCCAATTGGCGCACGGCCGTGTCGAGCCGCTTCTTGAATCCCGCGCGGCACACCTCCTCGAAGTAGCTGTCGATGGTGTGGCCCTGCGGCACCGCAAATTCGGGGAAGGGCGTTTCCACCTTCTTCAGTTTCAGGTTGCAGCGCTCGGCAATCTCCATGGTCCGGCTGACCACCTCGGGCGAATCCTTGAAGAGCGCCGCCATCTCGTCCGCGCCTTTGACAAAAAACTGGTCCGAGTCGAATTTGAAGCGGTTGGCCTCGTGGATTTTTGAGCCCGTCTGCACGCACAACATCACATCGTGCGCATGCGAGTCCTCGCCGCACAGGTAATGCGAGTCGTTGGTCGCCACCATCGGGATGCCCAGTTCGCGCTCCAGGCGGAACAGGTCGGCGCGAATGTTTTTCTCCTGTTCCAGCCCCTGATCTTGAATCTCGAGAAAGAAATTTCCCTTGCCGAAGATGTCCTCGTACTGCTGCGCCACCCGAACCGCCTCCGCATAGTCGCTTTTCTCGAGTGCCTCGCACAGTTCGCCACTCAAACACCCCGAAGTCCCGATCAGTCCCTTGCAGTTTTCCGCGAGATACTTTTTGCTCACGCGCGGCTTGCGATAGAACCCGCTCAGGCTGGCTTCCGACGTGAGCCGGATCAGGTTGCGGTAGCCCTCCTGGTTCTCGGCCAGCACCAGCAGGTGGTTGTACTCACTTTCCCGCTCGCCTCCCTGAGAGCCGGACTCGCTCGACCGCCAGGTCACGTCCCCGCGGTGATCCTCTGACTTGCACACGTAAAGCTCGCAGCCCAGGATGGGCTTGATGCCTTTGGCCTTCGCCGCCTCAAAAAAATGCACCGCGCCGTAGATGTTCCCGTGGTCCGTCATGGCCACGGACTTCTGCCCGAGCGCCGCCACGCGGTCCACGAGCTTAGTAACGTCGCAAGCGCCGTCGAGCAGGGAATATTCAGTGTGCAGATGGAGATGGGTGAATTCAGACATGACTAGATTGATTCTAGTCGGCGCGAGAATTGCTGGTCCGCCGCCAAGCCAAGATGTTGCCCTTCAGAGTGAGGAAAACCAGGGCCGAAATTCCTCTCAGCAGAATAGGGGCCCCAGTCGGCCAAACAATTAGAATCGGCGGGCGCCCTGGGTCCGCATTCGGCTCAGCACGATCCCATCGCCATCACTGCCGCCGCGGAATCCCCATCCGCTGCATTCTTGACCTTCACCTTGAAAAGACCGGAGGACGGTGCTAGGCTTAGGTGTGACTTAAATGTCACACTGCGGTCTGGCCCGTAGACAGATTTGGAAACCACGCCGCGAGAGATTCTTGTTTGCCAGGACGAAGAGGGACGGGAACCGTTCACTGAATGGCTCGGCGGACTGGACGTACAAACCAGAGCCAGAGTTCGCGTGCGGATTGATCGTCTGGAGGAAGGGCTCTTCGGCGATGTCGAGCCGGTTGGCGAAGGCGTCTCGGAGTTGAGGTTGGATTTCGGTCCCGGCTATCGTGTCTACTTCGGGCAGAAGGGGCTCCAAATCCATCTTCTGCTCGGCGGCTCAAAGCAAGGCCAACAAAATGACATTCGCCGGGCGAAGAAGTTCTGGAGGGCACATGACGATCAAGACTAGCTCGTACCGCCAGTCTCTTTTGACGGCTTTGCTCGACCCCGTTGAAGCCTCGGCCTATCTGAATGCCGCCCTCGAAGACTCACCTGAGGCGTTTCTCAAGGCTCTCAGGAATGTAGCCCAGGCTCGCCAGATGTCCAAAGTTGCCAAGGACGCTGGCATCCAGCGCGAAACCCTCTACCGTTCCTTTTCCGAGCAAGGCAATCCAACCTTGGAGACGCTATCCTCGGTCCTGGCCGCGTTGGGTATGAAGCTTTCCATCTCCCCCGACGTTGCCCACGCGGTTTCGGAAAGCCGGCGTTGACCCAATTCGCCAGATACGGGGCGCGGCAATCCCTTGACGTCCATTGAACCAGGACTTCATCCAGTACGAAGTAGAATCGGGCGCCCCATCCTTGACGCTTCTTGGCGAGGAAAACCATCGCGGCAAGGGTGGGACAGCGGGATTCTCCGCCAACTACGGGTTGACTTGCAGGCGGGGATGATGATGGTGGTAGTGGTGGTGATGGCGGTGGTGTACTACCACCACAATCTGCGCCTGTGCCGCATAGGGTACTGCGAAACAGAAGATGAGCGCGAGTGCGAGCAGAATTCTTTTCATAACACAGTATCCCGCTCTGCGAATCTGAATACAGAGCTACTATGACCACTGCGTGCGAGCTCTTAATGGCGAGGGCTGGGAATCAACGCAGCGTTGCCGGCAACCGCCAGGTAGTTGCGGATTTGCTGGGTGAAGCGGCCTGACGCGAATCGCCCGGCGGCGCCATTTCTCTCCTATCGTTTCAACTCCCCGATTGGTATACTTATTGATGTGACCACAACTGTCCTCGATTCCACTCCCCATCACGGTTCCGCCGGGACTTCCCCCAGCCAGAAGAGGGTGTTGTTGCTCAAGCCACGTGGTTTTTGCGCCGGTGTGGTGCGCGCCATCGATATTGTGAAGATTGCCCTGGAAACCTTTGGCGCGCCCATCTACGTTCGCCGAGAGATTGTGCATAACCGGTATGTTGTGAATGAATTAGCCGATAAGGGCGCGATCTTTGTCCACGAAATCGACGACGTGCCCGATGGCCAGCGCGTCATTTACTCGGCCCACGGCGTTTCGCCGGCAGTGCGCGAGCGCAGCAAGGGCCGCAATCTGAAGGTCATTGATGCCACCTGCCCGCTTGTCACCAAGGTGCACTTTGAGGCCGTCAAATTTGCCAAGCAGGGGTATTCGCTTGTGCTCATCGGCCACCGCGACCACGACGAGATTGAGGGCACGCTGGGCGAGGCGCCCGACGTAACCCAAGTGGTTTCAAACGTTGCCGAGGTCGAGAGGCTCCAGGTGCCCGATCCCGACCGCGTCGCCTATCTCACCCAGACCACACTCTCGCTCGACGAGGCGCGCGACATCATTCACGCGCTCAAGGTCAAATATCCCAATATTGTCGGACCCCACTCGCAGGACATCTGCTACGCCACCGAGAACCGCCAGGTTGCCGTGCGCAACGTGGCGCACAATGCCGGCCTGGTGCTGGTGGTGGGATCCACGAACAGCTCCAACTCCAACCGCCTGGTTGAAGTCTCCCGCAACCTGGGCACCATCGGGTACCTTATTGATAACTCTCAGGCCATCCATCCTGCGTGGCTCACCGGCGTCGACACCGTTGCCGTTACCGCCGGCGCTTCGGCTCCGGAGGTGCTGGTCGAGGACGTGGTGAATTACTTGCGTCAGAACGGCTTTGAAAACGTCGAAGAGGTTGAGGTGATGCCGGAAAACGTGCGCTTCGGCCTGCCCCCCGAGATTGTGCAGGCCATCGGCAGCGCCAGCGGTTCCGAGTCCATCGCCGTTAACTAAAAACGCGATCGCGAGAACCGGCACGCAACTTGTGCGCGCCACGGAGCAGAAGTTTTATCGAGGCAGACACGCTTTCCCGGAAATTCGAGGCGTTTCGAACCGCATGATTCCAGAGCAGCAGAATACACAAACCGCGGCGTCACCTTTTGGACGGCCCAGCTTCGGCCAGCCCAGATTCGGACGTATTGACGCGGACATCGCCGATGTCGACGCGGCGATCGTCCACGCGCGCGATTTTCTGCTCGGACTGCAACATCCTGACGGTTACTGGTGCAGCGAGCTGGAAGCCGATTCGATGCTCGAGGCCGACTACATTTTTCTGCACATCCTGCTTGAAAGCGGCGATCCCGGCCGCCTGCAGCGCGCTCTCACTGAGATGATGCGCTACCAGAACGACGACGGCAGTTGGAGCATCTATCCCGGCGGTCCCGGCAACATCTCACTCTCGGTCAAGTGCTACTCCGCGGCCAAGTTGATGGGGATTTCGGCTGACGACCCGCGTCTCGCCAAGTGCCGCAAGTGGGTGCTGGCGCATGGCGGCGTCATCGCGTGCAACACCTTCACCAAAATGTATCTCTGCGCGCTGGGCGAGTACGACTACGATGCCGTGCCCGCTATTCCCCCGGAGATTGTCCTTTTTCCCAAGTGGTTCTACTTCAATATCTACGAGATCTCGTCGTGGTCACGCTCCATCATCGTGCCGCTGGCCATCATGTACGCCAAGAAGCCTTTCAAGAGGATTCCCGCGGAGCAGGGAATCGATGAGTTGTTTGTAGGCGGCCGCGCCAACTCCATCCTGCGCTTGCGCGTCGATCGGAAGCACCTCATCTCCTGGCGCAACATTTTCCTGGCTTTTGACCGCATGACTCACTGGTTTGAAGCGGTTCACATTCGCCCCCTGCGCAAACTGGCCATGAAGCGGGCCGAGAAGTGGATGCTCGAGCGTCTGGAAATGACCGACGGCCTGGGCGCGATTTATCCGGCCATGCTCAACGCCATCATTGCGCTGCGCTGCCTTGGTTACTCCGAAGACGATCCGCAGGTCATCCGCGCGCGCGATGAATTCGAGAAACTTGGCATCGAACAACCGCCGACGCCGGAAATGCCCGAGCCGACCTTCCGCATGACCCCGTGCATGAGTCCGGTGTGGGATACGGCGCAGGCCGTCTATGCACTCGGCGAAGCGGGTGTGCCGCGCAACCATCCGCGCATGTTGAAAGCTGTCGACTGGATGCTGGCCAAAGAAGTTCGCCACAAAGGCGACTGGGCCGTGAAGGTGCCGAACACCGAGCCGGGCGGATGGTACTTCGAGTTCAACAATGAGTTTTACCCGGATACCGATGATACCGCGCAGGTTCTGCTGGCGCTCAGCAAGGTCGACAACCCCCGCGAGCGCTACCAGCACCAGGTGGCGCAACGCGCCCTCGCGTGGGAATTCGCCATGCAGTGCAAGAACGGCGGCTGGGGCAGCTTCGACAAAGACAACACCAAAATGATCTTCCAGTACATCCCCTTCGCCGATCACAACGCCATGCTCGATCCGCCGTCGGTCGACATTACAGGCCGCATGCTGGAGACCCTCGCCGTCTACGGCTACACCCGCGCAGACAAGCGCGTGCAAAAGGCCATCGACTTCATCTTCAAAGAGCAGGAGCCCGATGGTAGCTGGTTCGGCCGCTGGGGCGTGAATTACATTTACGGCACCTTCCTGGTGCTGCGCGGGCTGGACGCTATTGGTGTCGATCATCTGGAGCCACAAGTGCAGCAAGCAGCGGAGTGGATTCGCATGGTGCAAAATGCCGATGGCGGATGGGGCGAAAGCTGCGGCACCTACGACGAGCCCGACACGCGCGGCATCGGCATCAGCACTCCCTCGCAGACCGCATGGGCCATGATGGCGCTGCTGGCTGCCGGCGACGACCGTTCCGATTCCGTCGCCAAGGGCGTGCGCTGGTTGCTCGAACGGCAACGCGAAGACGGAAGCTGGGACGAGACCATGGGCGAGGGGCGCACGCGCCAGTCCATCATTACCGGCACCGGATTTCCCAAGGTGTTCTATTTGGCTTACACCATGTATCGCGAGTACTTCCCGCTGATGGCGCTGACAACCTATAAGCGGGCCATGGAAAGAACAGCTTCGAGCCTCTAGCTTCTAGCCACTAGCTTTTCGGCCGGTTGCTCTAACGTACGCAATGCGTTCTTAGCTAGAAGCTAGGAGCTAGAAGCTAACACGGAGGGTTTACCTAAACATGGCAGTTCCAATCTCCCAGATGTGGACAGTAGCGACGTACGTCCTCAAGAACCGGCTTCAAGGCCGCAAGCGCTATCCGCTCGTGCTCATGCTGGAGCCGCTGTTCCGCTGCAACCTGGCCTGCGCCGGCTGCGGCAAGGTGCAGTACCCGCCGCACATCCTCAAAAAGCAGCTCACGCCCGAGGAGTGCTTCCGCGCCATCGAAGAGTGCGGCGCGCCCATGGTCTCCCTCCCCGGCGGCGAGCCGCTGCTGCACCCGCAGATCGTGGAGATCGTCAACGGCCTCGTGGCGCGCAAAAAGTACGTCTACCTCTGCACCAACGCGCTCGAACTCAAGCGCCGCCTGCCGGAGTTCACGCCCTCCAAGTACCTCACCTTCTCCGTTCACCTCGATGGCGAGCGCGACCACCATGACTTCTCCGTCTGCCGCGAAGGCGGCTGGGATATCGCCGTCGAAGGCATCCAGGAGGCCGTCAAGCGCGGCTTCCGCGTCACCACAAACGCTACCTTCTTCGACGGCACCGATCCCAACAGCGTGCGCAACTTCTTCGACGAAGTGATGGCGATGGGAGTGGAGGGAGTGGTTCTTTCGCCCGGCTACAGCTACGACAAGGCGCCCGACCAGACCAAGTTCATGGGCCGCGCCCGCGTGCGCCGCCTCTTCCGCGCCATTCTTTCCAACCGCAAAAAGGAATGGAAGTTCAACATGTCGCCCCTCTTTCTCGAGTTTTTGATGGGCGACCGCAACTACGATTGCACGCCCTGGGGCTCGCCCGCCTTCAACATCTTCGGCTGGCAGCGTCCCTGCTATCTGCTCCAGGATGGTTACACGGACACATTCCAGGAACTGATGGAAACCACCAGGTGGGAAGAGTACGGCGTCGGTTCCGGCAATCCCAAGTGCGCCAATTGCATGGTGAGCTGCGGCTACGAACCTTCCGCCGTCCTTGAAGGCTTTGGCTCGCTCAAAGGCTTCATCGCCATGGTCAAGGGCAGCTTCTCGCTTTACCCCGACAAGCACGCGCTAGACCTGTTGAATGAGCAGATGCCCACCGGCCCATCGTCGCTGGTGCAGATCACGGAACCGGAGCGCGAACTGGCCAAGCGCTGATCGGAGTTCAGCAACCTCCGATTGAACGGGCGCCGTAGGCGCAGAGTTTGTTAGCCCCGCGCTTGAGCGTGGGGGGAAGATGAATCCACCCAGAGCCAGTCCCAAAGGGACGGTGCTTGTTTCAGGGCGCAGCTTCAGCCGCGCCAAAAGCTGATAGCTGAAAGCTGATAGCTGAAAGCTACGAGGAATTATGACCGCTGAAGTCCAGAAATACACGCGCGAACAAATCGAGTCTCTCGAACTCGCTCCCGGCTTTGAGCACGAAGAGCTCGAAGGTTGGGTTCCCACGCTCGCCAGCGACGAAGACTTGAAGGTCGCTCTTGAGAAAGCCTTCGATTATCGCGGCGATGTCACGCTCACGCTCAAGTCCGGCGAAAAAATTGAAGCTTACATCTTCAATCGCTTCACCGGCGACACGCTGGCTGACTCCTGGGTGCAGTACTTCACGCCCAAGGCTACCGACAAGCGCAAAGTTTCCTACGCCGAAATTGCTCGCCTCGAATTCACCGGCAAAGACCGCGCCGCCGGCAAGCATTGGGAAGACTGGGTGAAGGCCTGGAACGAAAAGAAAGCCGCCGGCGAAAAGAACATCGCTCTGCATCCCGAAGCGCTGGAGTAGAAAAACAGTCCATAGTTCACAGTTCACAGCTGCTCTGCCGTCGGATAATGGTTGCAGAGATCGACTTCTGTTGGTGCACGACCAGGAACTGCGAACTACGAACTGTGGACTCGTCAATGAACGTCTTTGTGACAGGCGCGACCGGATTCGTTGGGCATCATGTCGCAAAAGCTCTCGCCGCCGAGGGCGCCAGCCTGCGCTTCCTCACCCGCAAATCCAGCAACCTCGGCAACCTTGAAGGCATCCCCGGCGAAACCGTGGTCGGCGATCTTTCCGACCCTGCGTCGCTCAAGTCCGCATTGGCCGGCATCGACGCCGTCGTCCACGTGGCCGCAGATTACCGCCTCTGGATTCCCGATCCCGCCGCCATGTACCGCGCCAACGTCGACGGCACGCGCGAGCTCCTGCGCATGGCCCGCGAGGCCGGCGTCAAGCGCTTCGTCTACACCTCCTCAGTCGCCACCATGCACTTTCGCACCGACGGTATCGTCATCAACGAAGACACGCCGGTCTCGCTCGGCGACATGGTCGGCCACTACAAGCGCTCCAAATTTTTGGCTGAACAGGAAGCGATCAAGGCCGCGCAGGCCGGTCAGCAGGTCATCATTCTCAATCCCACCAGCCCGATCGGTTCGAACGATCGCAAACCAACACCGACGGGCCGGATTGTTCTCGACTTTCTCAACGGCAAATTCCCCGCGTACATGGATACGGGCCTGAATCTCGTCGACGTCACCGAAGTCGCGCGCGCCCACGTTCTCGCCCTCACCAAAGGCGCGCCCGGCCGCCGCTACATCCTCGGTGGCGAGAACCTCACCCTCAAGCAGATCCTCGACAAAATGTCCGCGATCACCGGCATTCCTTCGCCCACGGTCAGGATTCCCTTCGCCGTGGCCGCTACCTACGCATTTTTTGAAGAACTGATCACCGGCCGCATTCGTGGCCGGGAGCCGCGTGCCACGCTCGAAGAAGTCCGCATGGGCCGCAAGAAAATGTACGCCTCCAGCGCTCGCGCGCAACAGGAACTCGGCTTCCGCATTCTTCCCGTCTACCCCGTGATGCGCGCCGCCATCGAATGGTTCCGCGCCAACGGCTACGCGCCATAGTCTAAGTCCGAGAGGAGAAGCGCCGAATGGGGGACAACACGGTCTACCTGCTTACGCACGAATACGAATTGGAGGGCCACGACCAAGTAAAGGTGTTGGGCGTCTACACTGAGCGATCACTGGCAGACGCCGCTCAAGCCTACTTCAGCACTCAGCCAGGATTTTGCGATCATCGTGATGGCTTTTCAATTGATGAGTGCGAGCTCAATAAAAACCTTTGGTCAGAAGGCTTCATAACGTACCGGTACCCATTGGATTAGGGCGGAGAACACTAAGGCTCACTTCGAAACCATGACCCGCACCGCCATCATCGCCGCCATGCCCGGAGAGCTCAAGCCGCTCGTCGGCGGCTGGCCGCACTCCTCTCGCAACGGCATCCACTTCTGGGCGCAGCGCAACGAAGAAGATGAATGGATCGCTACGTGCGCAGGAGCCGGTCAAGCGGCCGCGACGCGCGCCTTTGCCGCCATCGAAGACGGTGGCCCCATCGACCTGGTTTTTTCCATCGGGTGGGCCGGAGCGTTGCGCGCCGAAATCGCCACGGGTTCCGCGCACAACATGGCCGGCGTCATTGACGTGCGCACCGGCGAGCGCTTTCACTGCGATGCAGGAGCCGGCGATCTTTGGCTCGCCTCCAGCCCCAAAGTAGCCAATCGCACCGAAAAGCATCGCCTCGCCGCCAGCTACGACGCCGCACTCGTCGACATGGAGGCCGCGGCCATCGCCCGCCTCGCCGCCATGCGCCAGATCCCGTTTTATTGCATCAAGGGCGTCAGCGACGGCCTCAACGATCGCCTGCCCGATTTCAACCCGTTTCTTACCTCCGACGGCCGTTTCCGGCTGATTCCCTTTGCACTTTTGAGCCTGTTGCGGCCCTGGTACTGGCCTGCACTCCTCCGGATGGGCGAAAATAGTAAACGGGCTTCCCAAAACATCGTGGAGTCGCTCCGCGATTTTCTCGAGGCGCAAGCTATCGATGAATGAGGTCACATCGAATCACAGAATGGCTACCCAAATCTCTAACGCCAAATTACAAATCGACGAAAGCATTCCCTCTACCATGCGCGCCGTGGTCTATCGCGGCATCAACGACATGCGCCTTGAAACCGTGCCGGTTCCGCAGATCGGGCCGGGCGAACTGCTCATTAAGATCGCCACCTGCGGCGTTTGCGGGACAGATCTCAAAAAAATTCACATGGGCTCGCACTCGGCGCCACGCATCTTCGGCCACGAGATGGCCGGGGTGGTCGCCGCGGTGGGCGCCGGCGTCACACGATTCGCCGTGGGCGACCGCGTGATGAGCTTCCATCATGTCCCCTGCGGCACGTGCTACTACTGCCGCAAGAACACGCCCGCGCAGTGCCCGCTCTACAAGAAAACCGGCGCCACTGCGGGCTTTGAGCCCTCGGGCGGCGGCTTTGCCGAGTACATTCGCGTCATGGACTTCGTGGTAGCCAACCGCGGCGTGGTGCGCATTCCCGATGGCGTGCCCTTTGAGCAGGCGGCGTTTGTTGAGCCGCTGATGACCGTGCTCAAGGGCACGAAACTACTCAATCTTGCCGCCGACGATACCGTGCTGGTCATCGGGCAGGGCCCCATCGGCCTGATGCACGCCGTACTCGCCGCGCGCACCGGCGCACGCGTGCTCACCTCCGACCTTTTTGCCGAGCGCCACGGCATTGCCGCGCGCTTCGGGCTTACCAATCCTATCCACGCCGGCACTGAGAATGTGGTCGAGCGCGTGTTTGCCGAGACGGAAGGCCGCGGCGCGGATGCCGTCATCGTGGCCGTGGGCGGCAACGCGCTTATCGGTACTGCCATGGACGCGGTGCGTCCGGGCGGCAAGGTGATGCTGTTCGCCCAGACCCAGCACGGCGAGGCCACCTTCGACCCCGCCGCGGTTTGTGTGGACGAAAAGACCCTGCTCGGCTCATACTCTTCTTCGTTCCCGCTCCTGGACGAAGTGACGGGCCTGGTGTTTGACGGTTACCGCAGCGGATTCGACCTGACGCAGCTGATTTCGCACCGTTTCCCGTTCGAACAGGCGGTAGAAGCCATTGAAATCGCATCCAATCCCCGCCCGGGTTCCATGAAGATTATGATGGAGCCTGTGCCGGGAGCTGGCGCAGACTAGAGGGCTCGATGGCCAACACCGTAAAAGACGCGATCCGCCGCGGCCGCAAAACGGTCGAGGACGTTGTCGAAGGCGGCCTGGACACCGTCGAGACCGTTGTCGAAGCAGGCCTGAATACAGTTGACGCGGTGGTCGTCAAAGGCCGCCAGACGGTCGAATCCGCCGTCAGCCTGGGCCGCAGAACCGTCGAGCACACGCTTCTAAGCGGGCGCAGCACCATGCAGGCCGCCGTCCTCCACGGCCGCGAAGATGTCCGCATCGAGCAGGTTCCCATTCCCAAAGCCGAAACCGGCGAGCTGGTGGTGCGCGTGGGCGCCGCGCTCACCTGCGGAACAGACCTCAAGGTTTTCCGCCGCGGCTATCATGCGCGCATGATTGTGCCTCCCGCGCTCTTTGGGCACGAGATGGCAGGGACTGTTGTCGAAGCCGGCGATGGCGTCACGGATTTCGCGCCCGGCGCCCGCGTGGTGGCGCTCAACTCAGCGCCCTGCGGCAAATGCTATTTCTGCTTGCGCGACCAGGAGAATCTTTGCGACGACCTGCTCTTCAACAATGGCGCCTATGCTGAGTTCATCCGCATTCCCGAGCGCATCGTCAGCAAGAACACGTTCGTTGTGCCGGAAAATGTGCCGCTGGAACACGCGGCGCTGACCGAGCCACTGGCCTGCGCCGTGCACGGGTTCGAAGATTCGCGTCCCCGCAAGGGCGACATCATCGCCGTCATTGGTGGTGGTCCGCTGGGCCTCATGATTCTGCATGTGGCCGCATTGGCGGGATTCGAGACCATCGCTCTGGTGAGGCACGACGGCCAGGTGGAAGCAGCGCGGCAACTCGGCGCAACCCACGTGGTGCAGAGTTCGTCCATCCGCAAGGCCATCCTGGAAACCCGCGCTTTCACGCCCAAAGACCGCGGCGTGGATATCGCCATTGAAGCTGTGGGCGTACCCGAGGCGTGGCAGGAAGCGGTAGAACTGGTGCGCAAGGGCGGCACGGTCAACTTCTTCGGCGGCTGCGCCAAAAACACCCACGTCACGCTCGACACCAACCGCATCCACTATAGCGACATCACGCTCCGCGCCACCTTCCATCACACCCCCGCCATCTGCCGCAAGGCCCTCGCGCTCATTGCCAGCGGACGCTTCCAGGCCAGCGCCTTCATCACCGGCCACGCGCACCTCTACGAGCTCAACCGCGTCTTTGAGAAGTTGATGAACCGCTCGACCGAGAGCGAAATCAAAACCGCAATCGTGCCGTGAACTTGTAGAGCCGGTCTCCAAATGCGGGGACCGAGGTCGCATAATCCTGCACGGATCTGCATCCGCCGGGGCCGGCGCGCTCGCCCTGGTTCGACTTGACAGTCGGTCGGGGAAGAGCTTTACTTCTTACAAATTCCTGATTCGGTCATCGGAGTACGCAAAATGATCCGTGCTGGGCGGTGTTCCGTCTACATGACGGTTTTTGCGCTAACGGCCTGCATCGGTTGCGGTGGGGGGAGCAGTTCGCAGGCGACCAATACCACTCCTCCTGCTCCGTCCTATTATGCATATATTGCCGACGCCAACACTCTTGACGCTACCGCAAGCTTGACTACCTATTCCGAGACTTCGGGCCAGCTCACTCCAGTGGGGAGCCCGATCAGCATCAGTGGCGCTACCTGCGGGCTAACGGTGTCTCCGAACAACAAATTTCTTTATATGGAGTCATGTACGTATCCTGCATCCGGCTGGATTCAGCCTTACTCGATTAATCCGAACACGGGCGAGTTGACGGCTGTGGGGAGCGGGACAAACGTCGATATTCCGGGGCCGTCCTATGGCGAGATTTCGCCCATCGTTATCTCGCCGAATGGGAAATTCGCTTACGTCATCAATGACGCAGGTCCTCCCGAGGCCGTGGTGATTTACTCCATTGGAAGCGACGGCTCATTGACCGCAGCCGGAAGCCCGGTATCCCTGCCCAAGGGCGGATGGTCAATTGCCATTGCGCCAGGCGGCGATACTCTCTACGTTGCGCCCCTGGATGGGTTCGGAGTTTTCGCTTTTGCGGCTGACGCGAGCAGCGGCGGTCTTACGCCGGTCCAGGGCAGCCCCTTCGCGCTCAATGACGGAGGAAACGATGCCGCGGTAGCGTTGGCGGTGGCCCCGTCGGGGAACTACCTTTATGCTCCCGACGATGTCGGTGCGATCCCGATATTCTCGGTGGCTCCCAACACTGGCGTTTTGACCGCCCTGAATCCCTACGACCCGCCTAGCTACTATGGCGGCGGCCCCATGGGGTTTACTTTGGCGGGCACGGTGGCGTACATGCAGGGCATGGGTAACATTTTGGCTTACTCCGTAAACACATCCACGGGAGCATTGAACCAAACAGGTATCACCAGGAACTCGTGCAGTAACATCGAGGACTTTACCTTCGGCTCACCGCAACCGGCGATCGCCCTCGATCCAGCCGGCACTCACCTCTATGCGTTGTGGACCGAGTGTGGCAGCTCGAGCCTCGGTGAGGTTTCGACCTACTCGGTGGATTCTTCCACCGGAGCGTTGACTTACGTCGGGCCTGTTACGGGAACCAGCAACACAGTGCCTCTCGCCATTGCTTTTGCGGCCGAATAGCGGCTGCAATCGCTGCACAAACCGAAACCCACCCTTTTCAACCCAGCACAAGTATCCCGTGCCCCATCCTTTCGCGCAATTTGCACAAGGGTGGGACAGCACAAACCTCAACTTACAGACCTTGTATCAGGGCGCAGCTTCAGCCGCGCCGCAAAGCGCCTTAAAATCAAAGTGCAGGGGCTTTGGCCCCCGAGGGAAGGCATGACCGCCACCGCCCAGCCGACTACCAATGAACTGCTAGCCCGCGGATGGGCCGCGCTGCCACCCGGCTATCGCATTCCCGAGATTGCGCCCACGCTCGCCGAGGCCCGCGCCTACTGCCGGCAACTCGCCGAGTCGCACTATGAGAACTTCCACGTGGCCACGTGGTTCCTGCCCAAACCACTGCGCCCGCATTTCCATTCCATTTACGCCTATTGCCGCATCTCCGACGATCTGGGCGACGAGGTGGGCGACCGCTCCGTAGCCCTCGCGCTTCTCGATCTATGGGGCAGCGAGCTCGACGCCTGCTACGAGGGCCGGGCCCGCCACCCCGTGTTTGTGGCGCTGGCCGAGACCATCCGCGCATGCAATATTCCCAAAGAGCCGTTCGCCGATCTGCTCTTCGCCTTCCGCCAGGATCAAACGGTCACGCGCTACGCCACCATGGACGAGGTGCTCGGCTACTGCCGCTACTCGGCCAATCCCGTTGGCCGCCTGGTGCTCTATGCCTGTGGCGAGATGAGCCCCGAAGCGAAAGAGGAGAAATTCCGGCTCTCCGACGCCACCTGCTCGGCCCTGCAACTCGCCAACTTCTGGCAGGATGTGCGCGTGGACTTCGCCAAGGACCGTGTCTATCTGCCGCAGGACGACATGCGCCGCTTTGGCGTTAGCGACGAGACCATCGCGCGCGGCGTGGCCACGCCCGAATTCCGCGCTCTGATGCGCTTCGAAGTCGATTACGCACGCTCTCTCTTCGAGAGCGGCCTTCCGCTCATCGGGCGCGTCAACCGCGATCTCGCGCTCGATCTCGATCTCTTCAGCCGCGGCGGGTTGGAGATTCTGCGCGCCATCGAGCGCCGCGACTACGACGTGCTGAGCGCGCGGCCTACTATCTCGAAGCGCACCAAGCTCGCACTGGCCCTTCGCGCTTTAGGCGGCAAGGCGCTGCCGTTTTTGCGCCTCGGCTCTCACAATTCAGGAAAAACTTCTTGACCCCGACGGCTACATCGAACGAACTGGCCTGCGCCTACGCAGCGTGCCGAGCCATCGCCAAGCGCGAAGCCAAGAATTTCTATTACGCCTTTGTCGCGCTGCCCCTCGAACGCCGCAACGCCATCTGCGCCATCTACGCGTTCATGCGCCAGGCCGACGATCTGGCCGACGACGAGAGCCTGCCCCGCGAAGAGCGCCGGCTCCGGCTCCATGCCTGGCTGGCCGCGTGGCGTCAGGCCGCGGCCGGCAGCGCGACCGCCGATCCCGTGTTCCTGGCCGTGCGCGACGCCACTGCGCGCTTCGCCATTCCGCTGCAACTCCTCGACGAACTGGTCGATGGCGTGGCCATGGATCTCGATCACGCGAGTCAATTCGCACATTCGGGCGATGAATGTCCGTGCCCCGTCCATTCCACGCCTTTTGTGGAATGGGCGGGAAACTCCGAGGCTCGACCCGACACCTACGCAACCTTCGCCGATCTCTATCGCTACTGCTATCTGGTCGCGTCAGTCGTGGGCCTGGTGTGCATTCGCATCTTCGGCTACAGTGGCGAACGCGCCGAAAAATTGGCCGAAGAAACCGGCATCGCCCTCCAGCTCACCAACATTTTGCGCGACGTGAGCGAAGATGCGGCGCGCAACCGCGTCTATCTGCCGCTCGCCGACCTCGCTGCGCACGGGGTTTCGCTCGATGCGCTGCTCGATCGCGCGCCGTCTCAGTCTCCCACGCCGGCCGAGCGCGCCCTGCTTGCTTCTGTCGCCCGTCGCGCCGAGGACTTTTACCGCTCCGCCGATGAGCTGCTCCCGCTCATCGATCGTGAGAGCCGCCCCGCGCTTTGGGTGCTGGTTTCCATCTATCATGCGTTGCTCAAGCGCATCGAGCGCGCGGATTACAACGTCTTCACGCGCCGCGCCAGCGTGCCCACCGTGCAAAAAATCGCCATTCTTCTAGTAGGCCTCGCGCGCACCACCTGGGCTCGTATCGCCGCCTGACACCTTTCGCGCGCCCCCCTGGCGCGGGACTCCCGCCAAAATATACCGCCGGACTCCAGTCCGGCTGTCGTGCGGGCGTCTACGCCCGCACTAACGCTCGCACTCACGTCAACCTCCATGCGATACCCTGATGCAGGGGCCTCTTCCCATGCGACTTCGCGCTCCGCGCCGTTACCTTCTCACTGCGCTTCTTCTCGCCCTCAGCCTTGTCGCCGCTCCGTTCATTGCTCAGGGGCAGGGAACCGCCTTCAATCCGGCGCTGCCGCTCACCCACGTCGACAATGGCCCGAACTCCACCTGGGCCGAGAGCCAGCATTACCTCGTGCTTGTTTCGCTCGACGGCTTCCGCTGGGACTATGCCGTCCGCGACAACGCAACGCATCTTCTTGCAATTGGTAAAGCGGGCGTATGGGCGCCCCAGGGCATGTTGCCCAGCTATCCTTCGCTCACCTTTCCCAATCACTACACCCTCGTGACCGGCCTTTATCCGGAGCACCACGGCATTGTGGCCAACAGCTTTCTCGATCCAGCACGCGGCGCGCGCTACTCCATGTACGACCCGCAAGCTACACGCGATGGCTCCTGGTATGGCGGCGTGCCCTTGTGGAGCCTTGCCGAGAGCCAGGGCATGCGCACGGCTTGTCTTTTGTGGGTTGGGTGCGAGGCCAGGATTGCCGGCTTCCGTCCGTCTTACTATGCCACCTTCGACGGCAAAACCCAGGCCACACCTGAAGCCGAGCATGCGCGCATCGACAATGCACTGGCGCTGCTCCATCTCCCTGCCGCCGACCGTCCGCACTTCATCGCCATCTACTTCTACGAACCCGACCACACGAGCCACGAATTCGGGCCCGACACGCGCGAGACCCGCGCCGCCGCGCTCCGCATGGACGTCCTGGTTGGCAAGCTCCGCGCCGCGCTCGCCACCACCGGCTTGCCCATCGATCTCGTCGTGGTCAGCGATCACGGCATGGTCAAATCGGAAGGCGGCTGGATCAATCTCGACCAGTTCGCCGACCTCTCCGCCTTCGAGACCGTGGGCGACTTGCTCTACGGCAAAACGGAAGAGGATCGCGAGCGCGTCTACAACCAGCTCAAGCGCGTTTCCTCGCAGTTCGTGGTCTATCGCCGCAAGGATATGCCGGCCGATCTGAATTACAACCAGAATCCGCGCGAAGGCGACCCGGTGGTTGTGGCCACGGGTCCGTTTGCGATTCGCGCCCACGCTCCAGCCGCCGCAGAAACCAGCCACCCGCCCACCCTCGGCATGCACGGCTTCGATCCGCATCTTCTGCCCGAGATGAAGGCCAGCTTCTTCGCCGCCGGTCCTGATCTGCGCGCCGGGAGAACGGTTGCTCCGTTTGATAACGTGAATCTGTATCCATGGATGGCGCATCTGCTCGGCCTCAATCCGCCGAAAACCGATGGCGACCTGAACATTCTGTCGGGAACGTTGCGCGATGGCGGCGTCGCGCCGGAAAAATAGAAAGGGAATTGACAAATCATGAGTGTAGTTTTGGGCATTGACGGGGGCGGCACCAACACACGGGCCGCAATTGTCGCCGACGGAAAAATTGTGGGCCACGGGCAAAGCGGATCCATCAAGAGATTGCGCGTAGGCGCCGAAGTGGCGGAAGCCAATCTGCGCGCCGTATTGAAAGAAGCCTATGCGCAGGCCGGCGTGAAGGGCGTCGACGCCGCTTGTTGTGGCGTGGCCAGCGCCAGCATGCCCGGCATTACGGAGTGGATCGCAGCGGTCTTCAAGGATTTCGCTGTCGCGAAATCTGAAGTGGTCGGCGACCAGGTCATCGCCCTCGACGCGGCCTTTCAGGGAGGGCCGGGCATCCTGCAGATCGCCGGAACCGGCTCAAATTGCGTGGGCCGCGCGCCCGACGGCAGCCTGGAGACCGCCGGCGGATGGAGCTCGCGCCTCGGCGACGAGGGCTCGGGCTACTGGATCGGCGTCAGCTCCATTCGCCGCGCGCTCCACGCCCGCGATCGCGAAGAGCCCTGCCAGGTGATCCCCAGAGTGATGGAGATCTGGGGCACGCCGAGCATGGACGAATTCATCAACCTCGGTGACGGCACGCCGGGTCCGGACTTTGCCGCGCTGGCGCCGGCCATCCACGAACTGGCCGACGCGGGCGATGCAGTCGCGGTAGGCATTCTGCAGCAGGCGGCGCTCGACCTGGTCGCTTTCGTGCTTCTCGTCCGCTCCAAGTTGCGCCGCAAGCACGGCATTACGGCTGAGATTCCCGTGGCATGGACGGGCAGCGTCATCGCAAGAATGGATCTGGTGCGCAAGCAGTTTTTTGCGGGCCTGCATGCGGCCGCGCCCGGGATGCCGGTGGGAAGCGAGGAGGTGGTTGCGCTCCATGGCGCAATCTGGCGCGCCGAGCGCATGGCGCGCTCCGCGAGTTGAAACAGAATTCTATTCCGCCGTCATGACCGGCAAGCTGATAAAACTGGCGTCGCCGGGCGTGTGCCACACGCGCTGCGTCGCCTTGCGATAGTCACCCGGTTTGGCTTCGAAAACATTGGGCACCCAGGTCTGTGGGTTGCGGTCGTACAACGGGAACAGCGTGGATTGCACCTGCACCATGATGCGATGCCCCGGCTCAAACACGTGATTCACCATCGGCAATCCGAACCGGTACTCGAGAGGCTGATCCGGCGGTATTGGCTCGGGCTTATCAAAGCCTGTCCGGTAGCGCCCGCGGAAGATGTCTGTCGCAATGGACAGCTCATAGCCGCCCATCGGCGCATCGTAGGAATCCGTGCCCGGATACACATCGATCAGCTTCACCACCCAGTCGCTGTCGGTTCCACTTGTTGAGGCGTATAGATGCACCTCCGGCCGTCCCGCCAGATGCAGCGGCGTCGTGAGCGGGTCGGTCTCGAACGTCAGCACGTCCGGCCTCCCGTCTACAAAGCGCTGATCGCGCACCAGCCAGGTACGCCACGCATCGTTGTCTTGCGCATAGAAGGGCCGCGGCGAAAAAGGCACCGGCTTCGCGGGATCTGAAACGTACTCTGTGTACTTTTCATCTTCGTTTCCCGAACCCTCTGCCGGCGCATCGAACCCCAGTTTGCCTCCGGCCTCGAGATAAATCGGCCGCGACTTGTACGGGCACCCGGAGTCACAACTCTGCGGCCAGCTGGTAAACCGATCCCAACGATTCTCGCCTGTGTTGTACACCAGCACGGGAGGCGTGTCGGCTTTGGGCGCGCCCTCCACCAGGTACTGCCGGAAAAAAGGCAGCAGAACGTCGCGCCGGTACTGGAGCGTCGTGTCGCCCGTCCATTGCAGCGGCCCCAGCGCCCACCCCTTGCGATTGATCTGGCTGTGAAACCATGGCCCCATCACCAGGAAATTGCGGTCGCGATTCGTATTCTTGGGTTCCACCGCCGCCCAGGAGTGGTTCGCGCCCCACATATCCTCCTGGTCCCACAGTCCCTGCTCCCACAGCACCGGAACCTTCAAGGGAACCTTGGCGATCAATTTGTCCAGCGCCTGCTCCTGCCAGAACTCGTCGTAGGCCGGATGTTCTTCGATCTTGCGCCAGAAGGGAAGTTGTTCCAGTCCTCCGTAACGCGCAAAATCGCCCGCCGATCCCTGCTCTAGAAAGTTCGTGTAATCGTCGTAATTCAGCCGGGGAATTTCCCGGCCCTTTCCGCGTTCCTCCGTCTGCTCGGTAAAGTAATCCAGGTTGATCTGCCGGAACGCGCCGTAGTGGAACCAGTCGTCGCCCATCCAGCCGTCGACCATGGGGCTTTCCGGCGCGGCCACCTTCAGCGCGGGGTGGGGATCGAGCAGCGCCATCACCACCGTGAATCCCTCGTACGACGACCCGATCATGCCCACTCGACCGTTGCATTCAGGCACGTTCTTCACCAGCCAGTCAATCGTGTCCCAGGCATCTTTGGTGTCGTTCGGCCCCGTGGGATTCAGTGGCCCGGTCGGCGGCGGCGTCATCACGTACTCGCCCTCCGAACCGTACTTGCCGCGCACGTCCTGAAATACGCGGATGAAGCCTGCCTTTACCCACACGTCGTCGCCCACCACCATCTGGCTCGCCAGGTAAGGCGAATCCTCCATGTGCAACCGCTCGGCAGCGTTGTACGGCGTACGTGTCAGGATGATCGGCACATGGGTCGCGCCTTTGGGAATGGCGATCACGGTGTACAGCTTTACCCCGTCCCGCATCGGGATCATGACCACGCGCCGCACAAAGTTGTATCCATTCTCCGGCGGGGTAAAATGTGCGGGAATATCCGGTGTCATGGGCGGCGTGGGAGCCGGCGCCTGGCACGAGAGCACCGCTGAGAAGACAATGACAGCGGCCACAGGGATGCAACGCAAGGATTTCATCATCGGAGAAGTCCTGAGAGTGGGAAAATACCGGCCCCAAAAAAGGGAACGCGCCTCATTCTGGGATCGCGCAGCCGGGCAAGGGAAGTATATCGCGTCACACTTTCACTTCTTCCCTCGGTCCCTTGGTCCTTGCTTTATCGATACTTCCGCAGCACGCCCAGCACGCGTCCCTGAATGGCCACCTGCGCGGCCGGCACATAAATGGGATCCATCTCAATGTTCGCGGGCTGCAGGCGCACCACGCTGCCCTCGGGATAAAACCGCTTCAGCGTCGTCTCCGAGCCGTGCACTAGCGCCACCACAATCTCGCCCTGGCGCGCGGTCCTCGTCCGCTCCACCAGCACGTAGTCGCCATTGATAATGTGCTCGTCGCGCATGGAGTCGCCGCGCACCTCCAGCGCAAACACGTCGCGGTTTCCCACCACGTCGTGCAGGGAGATGGTCTCCGGGTTCTCCATGGCCTCCACCGGCTGGCCGGCGGCAATGCGTCCGGCCAAGGGTAGCTTCAGGCTCGATCGGGTACGCGAACCCGGCGGCAGCACGTCAATCGACCGGCTGCGGTTGTGCACGCGGTCCAGCATCCCCTTCTTTTCGAGATTGGTAATGTGCTTGTGCACGGTAGCCAGGCTTTTCAGGCTCATGCCGCGCGCAATCTCCTCAAACGAAGGCGAATACCCGTTGCGGCTGACGAACGTCTCAAGAAAATCCAGAACTTCTTTTTGTCTGCGAGTGACGGCCATGGGCGCATTATAGCGAATAAAAAGCGAATCGCAACAGTTGTTTTCGCCTTTTCGTTACTTTTTCGGTACATGTTGCATTGGGCCGGAGGCGTTGTGCGCCGCTCCATCCAGTAGCGCCGGACTCCAATCCGGGGCTCCCAGGAAGCGGTCTTTGTTTCTTGGGGTGGTCATCCGGCTGTCTTGCGGACGTCCACGCCCGCCCCGGCACGCCTGCGGCAACGGCTGCTTGCTAGTCGGGAAAATGAAGGCTCTCCGGCGGTCCCAGGTAGCTCGGCCGCAGCGAGCCGTGACTCACGATGACGCGTTCGATCACGACGCCCGGATCGACCGCCCAAATCTTCAGTGTGTGAACTCCCGGCTTTGCAATGGTGAGCGGAACCGTTACGCGGCGCACTCCATCGCTCACCGCCTGCTCCCAGTCCTTCTGCGCGTTGTGCTCGAGCTCGTCGATGATCGTGCGCGGTCCATCGTCCACTGAGACGGCAAACCGCAGCCCGCGCCCCGGAACGAAATTCAGTGTCGGCGCCAGGATCGCCTGCATCTCAAATTCTCCCGAATCGTACAAATACATCTTGTACGCAAGCGCCGCCTTCGACTCCGTATTGCTCTCGGCCGTAACCGGAAATACCGTGATCGCCGAGCGTGTTGCGCCGTAACCGGGCAGTTCCTCCCAGTGCGTCTCGCCATCCGCCGTGCGCGACGTGGTGTCCGCGGCTTCGATCGCCACGTATCCGTCGCTCTCAACAAACCCATGCGCGTCGGCGCGCGTAATCGGCATCCGCAGCGCCCGCAGTGTGTAGTTCATCGAGATCCCTTCGCCCGAACGCACCGTCACCGTTCCCTCCGCACTGTCTTTGCCCGCGGGCGCCTTGTTCCAATCCACCCCAAGCACGACCGTCTCTTCCGTCGCGCCAACCGTTCCTGCGCTCTCTGACGGCACGATCCACGACGCCGTCGTCTGCACCGTGAACTTCACCGGCGTCCTGCCGCGATCGAACAGCCTCAGCGTCCGCGTTTTATCGGAAACGGAATCAATCGTCCCCAGCGAGAAACCAAACCGTCCTCCCGCCCGCTCCAGTGTCGCGCCTTCCGCCTCCACGCCCAGCGATCCCGCCTCCGGAACCTGAATCCAGCTCACCGCGGGCATCGCATTCGCCGGCGGCTCGTTCCAGGAGGTGTAGCCGATGTGCGTCTGGTCCATCATGTGGTCCCACTTGCCGTTGAGCAGTTTGTGGTTGTACTTGTCGCTCAGGTCCGCATCCTTCTGAAACATGGCGCGCACACGATCGGCTGCAGCGTTGGCCAACGGATTGCCGGCGCGCGCTTCTGAGGCGTTCTCCGCTGCCATGATATACATCTCGGTCAAGTTGGCGCACGCGTCTACCGGATACTGGATCAGCTCAAAGTAAGAAGCTCGCTCGTCTTCGGGGAGCTGTTTGGCAAGCGCATCGACGCCGTCAGCCAGCGAACGCCATTCTCCGTCTACGCGCTCGGCCTCGCCGTAATTGTCGCTGAATGTCGAGGGATCGATCAGCTCCGGCTTCCGCCGTCCGTTGTACCGCGTGTAATCTTCCATCGCCTGCGCAATCTCACTTGCATGTTCCGGCCCGAACTCACGCGCCGCCCATAGCCTGGTGAATTCATCCAGATGGTCGACACCTGAGCGGTCGGGGTCCCAGCGCTCGGGGGTCCGCGCGTAGCTCAGGAAGAACTCCATGGGAAATTCCATCGGCTTTCCATCGCCCACGTTCACCACCCACAGCCGGTCCGCTCCGTACGCGAGCGCCAGATGCATCTGTTCCTGGATCTTCGGAATGGGGTTCGTGTTCAGCCACTTGTACGAGCGCGGCCCGCCCACATAATCGAAGTGGTAGTAGATGCCGGCCCCGCCCGCGCGCTTGCGCTCTTCCGCCGTAGGCAGTCGCCGCAAATCGCCCCAGTTGTCGTCGGACCACAGCAGCGTCACATCGTCGGGCACGCGCATGCCGCTTTCGTAGTAGCCCTGCACTTCTTTGTAAAGCGCCCACACCTGGGGAACCTTGGTCAGGTCGGGATTCACCGTCTGCTTCAGAATCTCTCTTTGATCGGCGACAATCCGCTCCAGCTGTTTGGTATTCGCGGCGGCCGACATCGGCGTGTCGCCCTCGCCGCGCATCCCCAGCGTCACCACCTCTTCGTAATTCTTGTCTCTCTCCATCCCCTCGCGCCAGAACTTGTCGATTTCTTGTTGGTTGGTCGCGTAGTCCCACGCGCCATGATGGCCCCACACCCATTCCTTCTCCGCGCGCATCATCGGCTCTTCGTGCGAGGTCCCCATCACAATGCCGTATTCATCGGCCAGCTTCGCATTCAACGGATCGTCCGTGGCAAAGGCATTGTTCCACATGGCAGGCCAAAGAAAGTTGGCCTTCAGCCGCAACAGCAGCTCGAACACCTTGGTATAAAACTCGTGATTCATCCCTCCGAATTTTTCCTGAGTCCATCCTGAAAGCGCCGGCGCCTCATCGTTGAAAAAGATCCCGCGGTATTTCACTGTCGGCACGGGCTGCACATAGCGTCCCGGCTCGACATAGAGCGCATCGGCATGCGGCACCCTGACATCGGCCCACCAGTACCAGGGCGAGACACCAATCTGCTCCGACAGGTCGTACATCGCGTAGATGGTCCCGCGCTTGTCCGCACCCGCAATCACCAGCGCCCGCCGCACTCCCGGCATCGGGCGTTCCACCACCGTCGTCACCGCCGACTCCCACTGGCCTTGAATCCCGCTCACATCCAGCTTGTGTCTGCGCACCAGCTCATCGATCAGCGGACTGTTTCCGATGGTTCCGATCAGTACGACATCGATCCCGGCCGGAGGTCTGCTTTTTATCAGCGGCGCATCGTGTCCTGTGACCCTCCCCACATCCCGGCTCAAATCGCCGGCCGCGCGTATCACCCCAGGCCAATCCTCGTCGCTCACCACCAGCGGCGCTGCCTCGCCGTTTGCCGCCAGCACAAACGCCGCAGGCGACGGCGACGTGCTGACGTATTTTGGCCCTCCCAGGGCGTTGCCCTCTTTAGGCCAGAGCGTGATCGCGAAAAGAACAAGAAAAGCGGCTCGGGCGGTCCTGCCACGCGCCTTGCTTTGGCTCCCGGTGCGGCCCTGAGCCCACGCGGGCTTCACGGATAACAAGAAAGCGAATCGATCTGGACTCATCGTTCCCCCAAGAAAACCAGACTACTCTCTGCAGCCAGACCCACAATAGAACGAAGCCGCGCCAGAACTGCTCGATCGGCTTTGACCGGGCGCAACTGTCCTTGGCTGCTTTTTGAAGGCTGATCGCTGACAGCCAAAAGCTCCTACAATTAACCCATGCTCCTCGAATCCTTTCCCGTCGGCCCGCTCGCCTGCAACTGCGCCATCCTCGGCGATGAAGAGACCCATGAGGCCATCGTCATCGACCCCGGCGACGACGTGGCGCGCATCCACGAGCGGCTCACCAAACAGGGCCTCAAGCTCAAGCAGATCATCGTGACCCACGCGCACATCGACCACGTCGGCGGAGCGCTTGAGCTCAAGAAGCTCACGGGCGCACCCATCCTCCTCAACGAAAACGATCTCCCGCTGCTCGAAATGATGGACACCCAGGCGGCGTGGATCGGGGTTCGCCCGCCTCAGGTCGCTCCTCCCGACGAGGGCCTCACCGACGGGCAGATTGTGGGATTGGAGCATTACCCCGCCCGGGTTTTGCACACCCCCGGCCACACTCAGGGATCGATCTGCCTGCACTTTGCCCCGCTCAAGCTGTTGATTGCCGGCGACACCCTCTTTGCCGGCAGCATCGGCCGCACCGATTTGCCCGGCGGCAACTTCGACCAGATCATGGACTCACTCCACTCCCGCCTGATGGCGCTGCCCGACGAAACCAGGGTTCTTCCGGGGCACGGTCCAGTGACGACAATTGGCGCGGAACGGCAAGGCAACCCTTTTTTGCAGAAACGGTAGCGTGGAGAGTGGCCTTTTATGCGCCCTTTATGGCTCATATAGATAACGGGATTACTTCAACTAAAGGTTGTGGTGGTTACCGCGTAATATTACCGCCCTGATTCGTTCGAAAGTAGTTAGTAATAGTAACCATTCCAGCATTAAACTCCCGCTCCTCGCCGAGCAGACTCACCACCAGCCAGCCCGACTCCGGAAGCCCAAAAAAGTAGCCGGGATGGACCCAGACGCCGCGCTCGAGGAGCGCCAAAACCGTCTGTTCGTCCTGCTCCAGTGCGGGAACCCGCAGCACCGCATACCACCCGCCTTCGACCGTGAGCCGTTGCAGAGTTGGATGCGTGGCAAGCTGGCGGTCGAGTTCGGCCAGGTTCGCGCTCACGCGCGTCCGAATCTGCTCCTGAATCTCCGCTCGATTGGCAAGCCACGCCGGCAGCGCACACTGCACCGGCAGGTTCATCGAGAGAAAGGTATCGGCAATCACCTCCAGCCGGTCGAGTGCGGGTTGTTTTGACGCATGCGCGTTTTCCGGGCCGGCTGCCACGATCCACGCCGCCTTCATCTGCGGCAGGCCGGCAATCTTGCTCAATCCGCTCACCACGAACACCGGAACTCCCTCCAGACCCGCAGCAAAACTCCGTGGCGTCGCACCGAATCCGTAATCTAAGAACACTTCATCCACAATCAGCGAAAGCCCGTGCGCCCCGCAGATCGTGGCCAGCTCTTCCGCCTCCCACGGCTTGGTAAAGTGTCCCGTGGGATTGTTGGGGTGCACCACCACGATGGCTCGGGTTTGCTCCGAAAGCGCGCGCCGCATGCCTTCGAAATCAATCTGCCATCCGTCGTCGTACACCAGCGGCGCAACCTTGATGCGCACATCGTCGAGTGTGGCCAGGAAGTCGAAGAGCGGGTAGCCGGGCTGAGGCACAAGGATTTCGCCGCCCGGGTCCGAGAGCAGACGAAAGAGAAAGCTGTATGCCTCGCTGGTGCTGGTGGTGAGCACGATCTGCCCCGGATCGAGCGCCACGCCGTGGTCCGCGTAATACCGGCAGACGGACTCTCGCGCGGGGAGCAGGCCGCGCGGCTGCGGATCGTAGTCAAGCGCCCGCGCATCGGCAAGCGCATCCAGCAGGGAATCGGGATACTTGAACCCGCAGCGCGTAGGATTCGACGCCGTCAGGTCGGCGATCGGCAGTCCCGCCTGTCGCCGCAGCCGGTGCGCCCGCGCCAGTTCGCTCTCCTCCGTGTTCCAGCCGGTTCTCTCAGAAAATCGCATAGTCATCCTGCGGAATCTCGGACTCCAACCCGCATCGTTCAACTCCGCACGATACGCATCGTGCACAATGGGATCAGCGCCCTCCTCCACGATACACGGGCGCGAAAGGTGGACGAGCTTGGCTCTGCGCGCGGTGATCTTCGACTATGGAATGGTATTAACCGGTCCGCCCGACCCCAAAGCCCACGCCGAACTGATGCGCATCACGGGACTTCCCGCGGCGCAGTTCGATCCACTTTACTGGGCCGATCGTCACGCCTTCGACGAAGGCAAGCTCACCGGCGAGACGTACTGGCGGGGCATACTCCATCAGGCCGGGCTCACCCTGCCGCCCTCCGCCGTCGCCGAGCTGATTCATTGGGACGCGCGCATGTGGATGACGCTGAATCCGCCGATACTGGAGTGGCAAGGCGCGCTCAAAGCGCGCGGGTTTCTCACCGCCATCCTTTCCAACATTGGCGACACCAATCAGCAGGCCATGGAGCGCGAGATCAAATGGCTTTCGCGCTTCGACGTGCTCGTATGGAGCTATCGGTTGCGCCTGGCCAAGCCCGATCCGGCGATCTATCGCTATACCCTCGAAAAACTTGGGCTCCAGCCAGAGGAGACGCTCTTCATCGACGATCGCCAGGTGAATGTCGAAGCTGCCGCGGCGCTGGGCATGAAAGCATTGATCTTCACCACCGTCGACCCACTCCGCGCCGACCTAATCGCGCAAGGCTTGGAAAGGGAGCTCCCGCTGCCCTGACAAATTGCCACGTGCGTAGCTCGAACGGGAAACGGGAAAAGTGACGTCAGGGGATTCAGCGCGCCCGCGCTTGCCCGAAATGATAGCTAACGCCCAGCGTTGAGCTCATCACATCGAGACCGGGATTGACCGGGACGATGAACGCATTGGAAAAATGCACGTCGCTGAATAGGCCCAGGCGCAGATCGAGCCGTTCGTTCATCCTCAGCTGCAAACCAAAGCCATATTGCAAACTGAAGTTTTCATACGTGGCCTTTTGCGAAAGCTCCTTCTGGGTAAAACCCAGCATGCCGCCTTTGGCAATGAGATAAGGTTTCCAGGCTTTCTTGTCCCGCCACAGCATGCGAAACCCAATGGGATAAATCCCAAGTCCGGGCACAATCTCGCGGTTGCTGCTGGTGGGAGATCCATCGATCCCGTACTGGGTGGCCGCATGGAGAAGAACCAGCGGCAGAATCTCCGCCGTATAATCCATCTGCGCCCGGAGGAAGCGGCCCCAGGAGTTCCGGTCATATTCGACGCCTGCCGTATAGAGGTGGGTGCCCGACCCGCTGGCGAACAGCCGGTAATTGCCGTAGGATGCCAATCCCTCGACGATCATCTCGCTCTCCACTGGCGGTTTGGAGCTGCCTGCCGACGGCACGGCTGGCTCTTGCTCGGAGAGAGACGAAACTGCTGCCGGACGAAGGCCCGCCGCAGGAGACTCTGCGCGATTCAACGTGAGGGCCAGATCCTGGCAATGCGCCGGTCGAGGCGAAACCGGGCAAAGAACGCCCAAGAGCATAAGGGAGCCGATCAGGCGAGCCCCGCAGCCTGAGCGGTGCTTGCGCATGGCGGGATGAAAGAGCGATACGGAGATGTAAGGACTCACGGGCGATACTCGTTCAGTTTTGTTGAAAGCATCCTGGACTACGGATGAATCGACTGGGTTGCGATGGCAGAAGTCTAACCCGCTTTTCCCGGCTCAGGCAAGTTCTTGCCAATCTCCCGGCGATGCGCCCGGCGTGGTCCACTGTGCGCGACCGCAATGTGGGCTCTTGGTATCGAGACCTTTGCGCAGACCGCGGTAAAATTCCGCGATCCGGGGATTGCGATTCCAAGCAATCCAGCCGATCGGATAGTATGAAGCGATCACTGAGCTTTGGGACGCTGCTTGAGGTGTGCCATGTCCTCTCGTCTACTTACGTTGGTTGCATTGTTCTGCTTCTCGCCGGCACTGTTCGGCCAATCGGACGCATCTGCGCATTACCAGATCTACGGTGGCTATATGTTTCTCTCGAATGCCTTCAATGGCGTTCCCGGTTCGCGCCAGCCGCTCAACGGATGGGATGGCTCCGTTGCGTTTGCACCCTGGCATAGTTTTCGGTTTAAGATCGACGTCTCCGGCACCCTCGGATCCAACCTGAATGCGCCGCAACACGCCTACTTCATCCTCGGCGGAGGAGAATACGGCCGGCGTTTCGGCAAAGAGTTCGCTTTTGTTGAAGGGCTGGCGGGCGACGGCGGCATCAATAGAAATTGGGGCGCAAACGCGACCACCGGAGAAACCGCCTCGTTTTCATCCCTTCTCGGCGGCGGCCTGGACACACCTCTCACGCGGCGCATTGCCTTCCGCATTGAGGGAGGATATCAGTGGGCCAACTTTGCTCTCGCGCCTCCGACCCTTCCCAACATTCCCTACCGGATTCCTGGCCTGCCCAACAATTTCGGCCGCGTCTCCGCGGGCTGCGTATGGCATTTCTAGCTGGGTAAGTTTGTACTTTTCCGGTCCCTCAGACCCTTAGTCCCTAGTCCCATAGTCCCTGTCTCTACGACGCCATCCCCAGCCCGACCAGATTCGCCGCCGCAATGATCACGAGAATTCCGGCCCATAGCAGCCGAATCGGCCGCTTGCCCACGCCCTTCCACTCGCCCAGCGCCAGTCCCACAAAGCCTGCGCACAGTACATACAGGCTCATGTGCAGCATCCAGTTCACATACTCCAGGCTCTGCGGAATATGAGCTTCGCCCCAGGAGTAAAAGAAAAACTGCAGGAACCACATCACGCCGCCAGCCGCTGCCAGCGCGCTGTTTCTTGCAATGACGGCGCCTGGCTGCGCCAAATCGGCCTTGATCGAAAGGTCCTTCTTAAACGCCAGCCGCGTAAAGCAATAGCACAGGTTCACGATGGCCCCTCCGCCCATGATCAGCACATAGCAGGGAATCCGCGCAAATAGCGGATTCACGCCGAGATGGAGGGCGGCGTCACGGATCGGTATCGCCTTATCGAGTCCGAACGAGAAACCGGCCGAAAAAATTCCGCACAGTACCGCCAGCGCCAGGCCCAGCATGACATTGAACTCCTTCACCTCCGCGCCTATTTGTGCCTCTTTCTGGTGGCCGGCGTAGGAAATGATCGCAATTCCGGCCAGCGCAACCACAATCCCCGCCATGCTCCAAAGGCCACTTCGCGTCGAGAAAAGTGCGGCGAACTGACCGTGAATCATCGGCGGTTCCAGCGTGCCCACCACCAGCGTCACTCCGATCGCCACGCCAACCCCAAGGGAGATGCCCAGGTGCCGCATCGTAAGTCCATAACTCACATTGCCCACGCCCCACATGGCGCCGTAGAGAGCCACCTTGATCAATAGGCCCGAATCGAACGATGCGTAGAAGGAGTGGAAGTGGGGCAGCACGAAGTAGCACAAAGACAGGGGAAGCAGAATCCATGAGATCAGGCCCATCAGCACCCATGTGGTTTCCCACGACCACTTCTTCACCTTCTCAATTGGCGCATAAAACGACGCGGCAAACGCCGCACCCACAAAGTGCCACCCAATCCCCGCCAGAATCGCTATCGGCATTCCTTCTCCATTTCTGTTTCTTAGAGCGGGCGCCCGTACCATCCCCGCAAGCAAACTCAAAGCCTATCGGTTGCGCGGGTCCCTTGTACAGAGAAACAAACCACTCTAGTGCATCAGTATGATGTCGTCGTGAAAAGGCACTACTTCAGGTGAGCCAAACGCGCCGGAGGCGCAACGGTTGTTAGCCCCGCGCTTCAGCGTGGGGTTGAGAAGCGAGATCGACGTCGAGCCCTGTAGGGGCGATGCGGGTTTTGTATCAGGGCGCGAGTTGACTCGCGCCGCAAAGGCTCCAAAAACGAGGGCGGGCTTTAGCCCCTGAGCGATGTTCCCCATCCACAATGACCGCGTCATTGCGTCACCTCAAATCCATAACTCCCCGGCTCCAGCACGAATCCACTCTCGCCGTTCCGCGTCTCCGCCTTCACCCGCGAATTTCCGCCCAACGCCGCACCGCCAAGCTTGTACTTCCCGGCATCCTCGGCACTCAGCGGCAGCCATCCCGTGGTATTCGCCGGAATCGTCACATGCCACTCCGCCGTCGCGCCTGTCACCGTCCAGTCGGAGTGTATCGACCCATACACCGAGTCGTAGTCGAACGATAGATGCCCCAGCCGCGCGTCGAACACGGGATGCAACACCACCGTGTGAAATCCCGCATCCATCGGCGTCGCATCGATTCCCGCCGCGTAGCGATACATCCAATCGGCCACCGCGCCATAGGCGTAATGGTTAAACGAATTCATCGCCGGATCGCCAAGCATCTGGTCGCCGTTCCACCGCTCCCACATCGTGGTCGCGCCGTGCGTCACCATATAGCCCCACGAGGGATACTGCGTGTTCAGCAGCAGCGTGTACGCCAGCTTCGCATAGCCCGCCTTCGTCAACTCCTCGAGCAAATAGGGCGTGCCCAGAAATCCCGTGGCCAGCAGATCGTGGTTGGCTTCAATCTTGTCCACCAGGCGTTTTGCGGCTGCCGCACGCAGTGCTTCGGGCAGCAGATTCATGTGCAGCGCCAGCACGTAGCCGGTCTGCGTGTCGCCGCCCTCGCTTTTTGCATTGGGATTGTTGATCACGCCAAACTGCGACGGGCTGTTGTCCGCGCCGGCCACAAATCCATCGCTACGCACAAACTGTTTCTGAAATGCCGCGCGAATCTTCTCGAACAACGCTGCGTATTTATCCGCGTCCGCCCGTCGTCCCGTGGCCAGCGCCATCTGGCGCATCAGCGTCACGTCCCAGGCCCAGTACGCCGTGGCCAGCAGCCGCTCGTCGGTCTTGCCTTCGGGCGAGAGCCAGTCGCCGAAGGGCTGTCCGTACTCGTTCTCCCACAGAAATCCGGGATTCGCCGCCGCAATCGCGTCGAGATATTTCGTCATCGCCGCCCAATTCTGCTCGATGATCGTGGTGTCTCCGGTCTGCAGCCAGCTGGTCCAGGGAACAATCACGCCGGCGTCGCTCCACGCCGCTGCCGACTCCTCATGCGAACGCACCGTGCCCGGCGCGAAGATGCCGTAATAGGGCGAGTCCACCTGCGTGCCCCGCATGTCCGCGGCAAATTTGCGCGAGAACGCCGCCAGATCCATGTTGTAGCTGGCCGTGCGCCAGAACACCTGCGCATCGCCCATCCACCCCAGCCGCTCGTCCCGTTGCGGGCAATCCGTCGGCACGCCCACAAAATTCGACCGCTGCCCCCACAGAATATTGCTCCACAGCTGGTTGATCATCGCGCTGCCAGTCTCAAGCTTCGCCGTCCACGGCGCATCGGTGTGAATCACGAGGCCGGCAACGTCGTCTTTATCCGGTTTGTAGGCCAGACCCGTAAGCTCTGCGTAACGGAATCCATGGAAAGTGAACTGCGGCGTGAACTCCTTCACTCCTGGAACCACGCTGTCTTTGCCGTAAGGAACCAGGAATGCGTCTGTAGCTTTCGCGGTGCGCAGATTGTCGGTGTAAATCGTGCCGTCAGGATTCAAGATCTCGGCAAACCGCATCTGTACGATGGTGGACCCAGGCCCATGAACCGTCAGGCTCTCCACTCCGGAGAAATTCTGCCCAAAATCGTAGACAAAGACGCCCGGCTTCGGCTCGGTGAGGGACTTTGCATTCAGCGTACGTTCAACGCGGATGGGCGGGAAGTCTTGCGCTTCAATCACGGCCGGTTGCGGATGGACGATCGTAGCGCTAAACCATTGCACCTTGACCGCCAGCGACCCCCTGGGAGCGTCGATGCTCCATTGCGGCATGGAGGCGAAGTCTAGTTGCGATTCGCCGTCGTAGATCTCGGAGCGCAGAATGTCCGCTGGTTGCGCCATCCACTGATCGTCCGTCGTAACCCACTCCACGCTTCCGTCCGTGTGCTCAATTCGCAACTCGGCGCGCAGCGCCGGCGGCGTTACTCCATAATTATTCGGTTGCTGGAACCATTCCAGCGGCGTCTCGTACCACCCCGGCGCGAGTAAGGCTCCGATGGCGTTTTTTCCTTGCACAAGCTGATCCGTCACATCGTACGTCTGGTAGATCACGCGCTCACGGTAGTCCGTCCATCCTGGCGCCAACACCTGGTCGCCGACGCGCTTTTCATTGAGAAACATCTCGTACGCTCCGAGTGCGGTGGCATACAGCCGCGCCGACTTGATCGGAGCGCCGATCGTGAAATCCTTCCGCAGCGCCTTCACCCAATCCGGTATCCACGGATTGCCCAGCGACTCCGAACGCCGCGGGCTCAGCGGCTGCCAAACCATCGCCGCCTTCCACGCCGCATCGTCGAAATCCTTCTGCTGCCATCCATCGGCTGCGTGAAGGGCCGTCTTCCACTCCGCGTTGCTCGCAAAGCCCGCCCACGTCCCGTCCGCGTACTCCACCACCAGCGTTGCAATCATCGGCGGCGCATCATCGGTCGCCATGCCGTTGGGATTCACCACGTAGTGCAGCACTTCAATAGCAAGCGTGTTTTTGCCCGCGCTCAATTGCCTCGTCACCTCGGCGCGCACAAACTTTTTCCACGGCATCTGTTTATATGGCGGTAGCGGATCTTCCATGAGAACCTGCGCGCCATTCACCCATGCGGCAACCGTGTCCTGTCCGGTAGCGTAGAGCGCAGCAAACTTCACCGCCTGCGGCAGTGTGATCGTCGCGCGATACGCAAACCGCTGCTCGGCGTCCCTGGCAATCGCCGGCGACTTTGCATCCGGATTGGCAATCCACTGGGCCGACGCGTGGCGCACCGTGGCCTCCACCGGCGTTTCGTAGCCAATCCATTGCGCCTTCCACGCGTCCTGGCTCATCAGGCCCGTTTCAAACCAGGCCGTCTCGCTTACCGGATACTTTTTCCCTTTTACACCTTCCACTTCTACAAACCAGCAGTAGCGAGTGAAAGGCTTGAGCGCCGGTCCGTCATAGCGAATATTGATCGAGCGGTCGCAATGGTAGCAGATATTCACCTTTTCCGAATTTGGCGCTTCGTCCTTAGTGAAAACATGAAGGATGTATTTCGTCTGCTTCGCGCCCGGCGCGGGATCGCGCAACTGCCAGGAGAACTGGGGCGTCGGATCGTCGATGCCAAGCGGATCGTTCAGGTTGTCGACGCGTAGTTCCACGGGTCCCGTGGGCTTTGCGGCCTGCTGCGCAAGAGCCGGCCCTGCCGCTACGCTCAAAGCCAAAGCCCAAATCCATGTGTCCATCCATTTGCAACGCATATTCTCTCTCGATTCCAAAGGAGAAACTTCGATGAACGGCCGCCTCGGACCTGAACGGCAAGGCCGTATCATCGATTGAAAAACTTTGTAGGCGGAACCACCTTATGCAACCCCCGCGCGCCTTGTCAATTCCGTGCTGACATCGACTCGCTGACCTGCCCGTGCCCCATCCTTTCCGCGGTTTTTGGGGAAAGGGTGGGAGACCGCGCTGACTCGCCGACTTGCCGACTCGCTAACTTGCTCCCTCGCTCCCTATCAACCGAGACCGGCACTACCATTACACTCGGAACATGCCCCTCCGCCTCTACGCCGCCACCACAAGCGCAGGCAAACTCCGCGACTTTCGCACCGCTGCCCAGGCGTTTTCCATCGAACTCGATCCGCTCCCCGGAATCGAGCAAATTCCCGCGCCCGAGGAAGACGGCGACACCTTCCTTGCCAATGCCGCCACAAAGGCCGTTTACTATTCGCGTTTCATCCCCGGCGAACTGGTCCTTGCCGACGACTCAGGTTTGGAAGTGGACGCGCTCGGCTGTGCTCCCGGCGTGCGCTCGGCGCGTTATGCCGCCGACGCGGGTCTGGTCGACTCGCCCGACGCCAACGACAACACCGACGTGTGGAACAACATGCTGCTGCTGCAAAAGCTGGCCGACATTCCGCCCGCGCTGCGCACTGCCCGCTACCATTGCACGCTCGTGGCCGCGCGCGATGGCGAGGTGGTGCAAATCGCCGACGGCACGGTCGAAGGCGTGATTCTGGACGCGCCGCGTGGCACCGGCGGTTTCGGCTACGATCCCTTGTTTTATCTCCCCAAACTGGGTAAAACCATGGCCGAGATCGATCTTGAAACCAAGCTCAGCCTGAGCCATCGCGGACGCGCGCTCGCGGCACTGCTGCCAAATCTCACTTGATACTATTTTTTCCAGGAGATTCCACATGCAACAGAAGTTCAAGACCAAGCTGTCAGCGATTGGCCCGGGAGGGGCGTGGACTATTCTGCCCATTCCCTTCAATGTGGCCGAGGTCTTCGGAACCAAAGGGCGCGTTCCTGTCGCTGGAACCATGAATGGGTTCGCCTTTCGCAATTCACTCATGCCCGAGGGCGACGGCACGCACCGCATGATGGTCAGCAAAGATCTGCAGGTCGGCGCCAAAGCGCGAGCCGGCGACGTTGTGTCTGTGGTGATGAAGCGCGACGACGAGGAGCGGAGCATTGACCTGCCTGCGGAACTGACAGCGGCCCTCAAAGAGAACAAGCCGGCAGCAACGTTTTTCGCAGCCCTCTCGCCGTCGTGCAAGGCCGAGTATGCAGGCTGGATCTCCACCGCAAAGCAAGCCGAAACCCGAGCCAGTCGCGCCGCAAAAGCCGTGGCGATGCTCACCGAAGGCAAGAAGCGCCTCCGCTAGTCTTGACGGTCGCAGCCTCAGCCTCGAATAATGCATGTGACACAGAACACCGCTCAAAGTCCCTCAATCTAAGACTGCTTCGGCCTGCACTTTTCTGCACTTTTAGGAGCCAAACTCTTCATGGCAACCGTCGAATCCTCTGCCGCGCCCCAGATTCGCCGCGGCGTGCAGCCTTTGCGCGCGGGCGAGGGAACCAGCTTCATCTGGCGCAAGTTGCACTCACTGCTCGGCATCGTCCCCATTGGGGCATTTCTGCTTGAACACCTGCTCTCCAACTTCGAAGCCCTCAAAGGCCCTCTCGCCTACGGTGTGCAAGTCAAATTCCTCAACAGCCTGCCGCTGGTCCGCGTGCTGGAATGGGTCTTCATCTTTCTGCCCATCCTCTATCACGCCCTCTACGGCGTCTGGATCTGGCTGCGAGGCAAGTCGAACATCATCTACTACCCGTGGGCCGGCAATTGGATGTACCTGGCGCAGCGTTACACCGGCCTCATCGCCTTTGCCTACATCGCCTATCACGTGGCAACCCAGCGCTTCATGGGCGTCAGCCTGCCGGAGAATCCTTACTACGCATTCCATAAGGTGCAGGCCGAACTCGCCAATCCCTGGATCGCCGCCGTTTACGTCATCGCCATGATCGCCGTCTGCTGGCACTTTGCTTACGGCATCTGGCTTTTCTGCGCCAAGTGGGGCATCACCTCGGGAGTCACCGCGCGCCGCCGCTTCGCCTACGTTTGCCTCGCGTTCGGAATCCTCCTCGCCGGCTTGGGAATCGCCAGCATCTGGGCCTTTGTCGGCCCTTGGTACGCCAACGCGCCTGTCCCACACATGTAGCGTTTTGTCTTTAGCTAGGAGCTAGAAGCTAGCAGCTAGAAGCTGCTTTTCGAAAGGAAGCAATGGCAGCACGCAAAATCATCGTGGTGGGCGGAGGCCTTGCCGGACTCGCGGCAGTCATCAAAATCGCTGAGGCCGGCGGCACGGTCGATCTGTTTTCCATCGTCCCCGTCAAGCGCTCGCACTCGGTGTGCGCCCAGGGCGGCATCAACGCCGCCAAAAATCTCAAGGGCGAAGGCGACACCCCCGCGCAGCACTTTGACGACACCATCTACGGCGGCGACTTCCTCGCCAACCAGACGCCCGTCAAAGCCATGTGCGAGGCCGCGCCCGGCATCATCGACCTGCTCGACCGCATGGGTGTGCCCTTCAACCGCACTCCCGAAGGCCTTCTCGACTTTCGGCGTTTTGGCGGCACGCTCTACAACCGCACTGCCTTTGCCGGCGCCACCACGGGCCAGCAGTTGCTCTACGCGCTCGACGAGCAGGTGCGCCGCTTCGAGGCCGAGGGCAAGGTCAACAAGTTCGAGGGCTGGGAATTTCTCTCCGCCATCATCGATTCCAAAGGCATCGCCCGCGGCATCGTCGCCATGAACCTCCGCTCCATGGAGCTCAAAGCCTTCCCCGCCGACGCCATCATTCTCGCTACCGGCGGCATCGGCGCCATCTTTGGCAAGAGCACCAACTCCGTCGTCTGCACCGGCTCCGCGCAGTCGGCCATCTTCCAGCAGGGCGCTTTCTACGCCAACGGCGAATTCATCCAGGTGCATCCCACCTGCATTCCCGGTGAAGACAAGCTGCGCCTCATGTCGGAGTCGGCGCGCGGCGAGGGCGGCCGCGTCTGGGTCCCGCGCACTCCCGGCGACAAGCGCGCCGTCAAAGCCATCCCCGAATCGGAGCGCTTCTACTTCCTCGAGGAGTGGTATCCCAAATACGGCAACCTCGTGCCCCGCGACGTGGCCACACGCGCCATTCACAAGGTCGTCTACGAACTCGGCCTCGGCCTCGACGGCCAGCCCATGGTCTACCTCGACCTCACCCACATCGACCGCGAGACGCTGCACCGGAAGCTCGGCGGCATTCTCGAAATCTACGAGAAGTTCGTCGGCGTCGATCCCTGCCTGGAGCCCATGAAAATCTTTCCCGGCATGCACTACACCATGGGCGGCCTCTGGGTCGACTTCAACCAGATGACCAACGTCCCCGGCATCTTTGCCGCCGGCGAGTGCGAGTACCAGTACCACGGCGCAAACCGCCTCGGCGCAAACTCGCTCGTCAGCTGCATCTTTGGCGGGTTCCATGCCGGCCCCAACGCCATCGCCTTCGCCAAAAACATCTCCGCAGCCGAAGGCGACGGCGGCGCAGCGGCCGAAGTCGCCCGCCAATCCGAAATCAACAAAAAGCTAATCAACAACGAAGGCGGCGAGAATCCCTTCAAGCTGTGGCGCGAGCTGGGCGAAGCCATGACCGAGCACGCCACCGTCATTCGCTACAACAAGGACCTCAGGCAGACCGACGAAAAAATCGTCGAGCTGCTCTCGCGCTACCAGCGCATCAATCTCAGCGACAAGAGCCAGTGGGCCAACACCAGCTTCGCCTTCGCCCGCCAGCTTTACAACATGCTCGAGCTCTCGCGCACCGTCGTCCTCGGCGCTATCCTTCGCGACGAGTCCCGCGGCGCGCACTACAAACCCGACTTTCCCGATCGCAACGACGAGCGGTTTCTCAAGACCACCAAGGCCAGCTTCACCGGCTCCGTTGAGGGTCCGCGCTTCGCGTACGAGGAAGTCGACACGCAGTACATCAAGCCACGCCCGCGCCGTTACGACGCGGCCAAATAGGCATTGCATGCAGCAGCCTTCTGGACGAGAGCAATAGGATCGGACTCACCAAGGAAACCATGGCAGACCGCACCGTCACCTTCGAAATCAAGCGCCAGGCCAGCCCCGACGCGCCCGCCGTGTGGGAGCGCTTCGAACTTCCCTGGCGTCCCGGCATGAACGTCATCTCCTCCATGATGGAAATCGCCTCGAACCCTGTCACCGCCGACGGTCGCCCGACCACTCCCATCTCCTACGACTCCAATTGTCTTGAGGAGATCTGCGGGTCGTGCGCGATGCGCATCAACGGCAAGGCCCGAATGGCCTGCTCCGCGCTGGTCGACAATCTCGAACAGCCCATCCGCATCGAGCCGCTCTCGAAGTTCCCGCTGGTCCGCGATCTCCAGGTCGACCGCTCCGTCCTGTTTGAAAACCTCATGCGCGTCAAGGCCTGGGTTCCCGTCGACGGCACCTACGATCTCGGCTCCGGCCCGCGCGTCTACCCGCAGCAGCAGGAAGCCAATTACCCGCTCTCGAACTGCATCTCCTGCACCTGCTGCATGGAAGTCTGCCCGCAGTTCAACATCGACACAGGCTTTGTCGGCGCAGCCACCATCGCGCAGGTCAAGCTCTTCAACAACCATCCCACGGGAAAGGTCTTCAAGGAAGATCGTCTGCGCGCGCTCGCCGGCGACGGCGGAATCCAGGAATGCGGCTACGCGCAGAACTGCGTCCACGCCTGCCCCAAGCAGATTCCGCTCACCAACGCCATCAGCGACGTCGGCCGCGACGTCATGGTGCAGAAGGTCAAGGACTGGCTAGAAAGCTAGAGATCAGTGGTCAGTGATCAGGGATCGGAAAAGCGCAGCGCGTGTGCGGCGGTTTACTGTATTGTGTCTAAGTCTTTATTTATGTGTATATTACAGCCTGAGTAGAGTTGCACGGGGGCAGGGTCGGGGCCGCTCTGTGGCTGCAAGCTGCTGAATCTTAGTGGGGTACGTGGGACGGTACAGTCCCACAGCCGGTTTTGGCGGTGGAACAGCCAAAACGGGTTTTCAGGCGCCAGGTTTCAGGTGTCAAGTTTCAGGTGTCAGGGCCGGAGGCCAGCTTCCCGCTCCAAACTCATGGCTCGTGACCGGGGGGTGGGGTGGGTAGCTCGGCGGAGCCCGTTCGTCATGTTGCGCCGGCAAGTTGTGTACATATCAGTTACCCCTTCCCCGTCCCCCCCCTCCCCATTTTCTGGTAAATTCCTGATTTCAGGATGGTTAGCTACTGGAGAGGGGTCTGCCGTAAACGAGTGAAAACAAAGAAGTTCTATGATGATACCCTAATGTCTTCTAAAATAATGACTTATGTTAAAGCAAGAATCCCTGTTTCCTGATGGGCTTTCGCTCTGGTTGAGCGCCTGTGGGAACAGTATGCGCCGGGAGGGGGAAATACTCTGCAAAGGCAGGGAACAAGGGAGCGAGGGAATAAGGGGTCAGGAAATCAGCGGTTTAGCGGAGGTGGGGGAGGGTTTTGCTGACGCGCGGGCTTGACAGCGGGGATTGTGGGAAAGAGGGCGGGGAAAATGGGGCGGGAGGGGCTGCGGGCGATGCGGCTGGCGGTGGGGTGCGACCTGGTGTACGGGCTGGTTCCGTGGGAGCGGTCGCTGGAGGATCGGGCGCTGGAGTTGGTGGAGCGGGAGGTTTGGAGGAAGCGGTATACGGCGATAAAGCGGGGCTAGCGGAGTTAGCGGCGTTGGCGGTTTCGGGGAGGGATTCTCCCATCCCGCGAGCTTGGATACGGGGATTATGGGGCAGAGGGCGCGAAAATTGGGTGGGGTGCGGGCCCGTGTTGTGTGATGTTAGCCGCTATGGCCGCTCCATCGCCGTTTCGGATTAGCGCCCCCGTCTGCTTCTCCGTTGCCGGAGCAATCCTTGGATCGCAATGTCGGTCAGAAGTTCTGGAAAATAGTCGGAGAAAATGACGGGGCCGTTCAGGAGGACCGCGAGACGTGCCGTGTTGAGATGGGATAACGGCTCGGACAATCGGTGTTCGCGAGCGAATAGCGCCTCAGCGGCCTTAAGTTCCCTTGATCTGAGGATCGCCTGGAGCGATTTTCCTGTACGGATTCCGACGCGCTTTAGCGCCTTCGCGCACCTGTTGTCGATGTGAGCTGGATACGGTCTTCCATCCCGATCTGCGGCCCTCCACCCAGGGCAATCCGGTCGCTCGCATTCGAGCAGCGCTATGAGTCTCGCAGAGTCAATTTCGAGCGCGCCGTCGAGGCCGCTCTGATAGCGAGCCGAGTATTGATCGATCAACTTCTGCCTATGCTCTCGGAGTTCAATGAACTCATCCTCGATGATTTCGATGGCTCCAGCTATTCGAGCAAATCGCCTTTTGACCGCTGCCGGGTACTCAATCCCGCTTTTGTAGACGACCTCGTGCTCATTCTCCGCCCACGCGTGCTCAAGTAGGCTCCGAATCTGTATCTCAAACCAGCGATCCCGGAGGGCGAAGTATTGCGGTGATGTGGACCATCCGCCCCTGGTCCGAACGATGAGGTGCACGGAGGAGTAACCAAATTCAACGGCCTCCAGTTCTTCGCGCTTGTCTAGCGATCTCTTTTTGTCAATCTCCAGTGCGGTGCTTAGCGCGTTAACCACGATCGGCACTGCGTCTCTGTAATAGGTGATGACCCTGGCCGCGATGAGATCCGAGACCTGCCTTTTGGGGCGACTGTACCCTTTTTCCGCGAGCTTTAATCTAAGGGACGATAGTTCTTTAGGGCGAGCTGTCACTGCGTGGATCACGGCGGGGCTGTTGACAAGGATTTCGTTGATTAAGGCGATTGCTTGAATGGAGCCCTGGTCGTAGAGGGGTTTGTCCCTCTCAAACTGTTTCAGGAACCTCTCCGCGATAGATCGTTTCGTTCGCGCCATTTTGCTAACTGATCAACGATTTCAGAATTTCGATGCGATTGGTGCGCTGTTCTAGGTCATCCGTGTGCTTGCTTGCGGCAATCAGGTACTGTGCGGCCTGCGAGGTCGGCTTTTTGGAATGGGTTTCAGCTTCAAACGAGCGGAGTCTCTCCCCGGTTTGTTTCGGGTTTAGTTTTGAGAGGGCGGACGCCTTCCCGCTGGCGACATCCAACGCGCCAAGTAGTGCGTACAACTCAGTTGACCGACGGTAACGGTGATTTCGAAGGTCCGGGAGCGCCTGATGGATCCATTCGAGGTACGCTCGAAGCTTGCCTTCGATACGGGACGCTTCGGGGAACCTCTCGCTAAAGCGGCTGTAATAAAGGTCAATCGCAGTCTTACGATGCTGCGGTCCTCCCTCGCTCAGCAGGATTGCCAGCTCAGAGGCGAACTCCGCTGGGCGCATTCGTGCGAGTTGCGATTCAGTAAACACGCGCTCCTGCTTCCAAAATGGCCACTTTGCAATCCGTTCGACGAAATCTTTGAATTTGCCTTTTTGCTGGGCGTGACGCAACTCTTGCTTCGACAGGCGAACGACGTACTTGTTCATTCGCGCGAAAATATCCCGAATGTCTGAGTCGGAATACCCGGAGAGCTCCTGCACGACAAAATCAAAATTCCAAAGTCGTTGCTGCATTTCCGAAGGCAATGTCGAGAATTTACTCCCCTTGGAGTGCGCAGCAGTGCTCCCGTCGCCCACTTCGCTCAGAGGGAAACCGTCGCCTAAGAACTCCATCACTGCCCGGATGCGTTGCTGACCATCTATGACGGCGAACTCGCTCCTGCCGGTTTGCACAGATGTCGCCCGTTGCATATAAATTGGGGGAATTGGACGCCCGTTGAGGATTGAGTCGATCAGGTAGGACTTTGCGGCCTTTGGCCAGACACCCTCGCGTTGGAATTCGGGCTGGATTTTCAGCTGTCCGGATTTCTCTAGCTGGATTAACGTCGCCACGTCCTTGGTTGTGAGACTTACTTTTGGCTCAGGCATGTTAGCAGGAAATTTACCACTTGGGGGGCATTTCCGGCCAGCCCAAAGTCTTGCGAATCGTTCGGGGCGGATAGTGGGTTGCATCTACTAAAGGTCTCGGCGGGTCGACGCAGGCCTCTATATTGAGACTCGCACGCGGCTTCGCTGCGGATTTGATTTCTCGAAAAATGGGTGGGCGGGGTCCCCGGGCTTGCGCCTGGGGCTAACGTCTGACGCCCGCTACGCGGGCTGGGTGGCGCGGGATTTTGTCGCGGCTTCGCCGCGTACTTGATTTTCGAGAAAATTGGGTCGGGGTTCCCAGGGTTTCACCCTGGGCTATTTTCGTTCCCTCCCTACGGGAGGGTTTGGGCGCGGCTTTGCCGCGTACTTGATTTTCGAGAAAATTGGGTCGGGTGATGTACGGGCTTAAGCCCGTACCCTTCACGCTGAAGCCCGCGGGTTTCGTGGGGTTGAAAGCCCCACGCTCCCTGCGTGTTGGTCGTGATATCCCATCCTTTGCCAGAGAAAGGCGAAGGATGGGGCAACGGCTCTTGGTGGTGGGGGCGGGGGTTTAGGCGCGGCTTCGCCGCGGACTTGATTTTCAGGAAAAATTGGGTTGGGTTCGTGGGGCTAAAGCCCCACGCTCCCTCCGTGTTGGTCGTGATATCCCACCCTTCGCCAGAGAAAGGCGAAGGATGGGGCGATGGCTGCTTTTAGACCAGGGCTGCTTTCCCACTCTTTCGCAAAAAGCCGCGAAAGGATGGGGCAACAGCTCTTGGTTGTGGGCGCGAGGTTTGAGCGCGGCTTCGCTGCGGAGTTGATTTTTCGAGAAAATTGGGTCGGGTTCGTGGGGCTAAAGCCCCACGCTCCCTCCGTGTTGGTCGTGATATCCCACCCTTCGCCAGAGAAAGGCGAAGGATGGGGCGATGGCTGCTTTTAGACCAGGGCTGCTTTCCCACTCTTTCGCAAAAAGCCGCGAAAGGATGGGGCAACAGCTCTTGGTTGTGGGCGCGAGGTTTGAGCGCGGCTTCGCTGCGGAGTTGATTTTTCGAAAGGTGGTGGGCGGGTTTCGTGGGGCTAAAGCCTCACGCTTCCTCTGTCTTGGTCCAGGCCCGGGGGGAGCCGGAGCGGAGGGAGCAGGGGCCTTCAGGCCCCTGAAACGAGCGGGTCGGGAAGTGGCCTTTAGGCCCGGGCTTCACCGCCCTGTAGCAGATTTAATCATGCAGGTGGAGAGGCATAGGGTCCAACGGAGCATGGGCGGCGGAGCTGAATGGATAACTCTGCGGGGACGAAGCGAGCCCTCGGCGAACAGGATTCTGCTCGATGTATTGCAAGCAGAATATGAATTTGGATTTGGTCATGGTCTGGCTTTCATTGAAGCTGCGCATCCAGACGTCCATTTTGCTCTTCAAGCGGAAAGAGAAACCGCCTTTGATGAATTGCATAGCCTTTTCAAGCGATACATCGGGAGCGGGTGTGATCAACGCGTGGAAGTGATCGGGCATGATGACGAATGCGTGCAGGAGGAATTTTCCCTGGCTGCGGTAGTCGAGGATGGTTTGTTGAAGTAGCTCCGCAGTGGCGGTGACTTGAAAAAGACGGTGCCGTTGCGCGGTTACAGCGGTGACAAGGTACGTTCGAGTCTCTTGCGGTGCGAGTCGCACATCGGAAGGATAAACGAAGGGCCCGTGGCTAAAGCCACGTTTATCGCAGGTCTGTGTTCAGGGGCCTGAAGGCCCCTGCTCCCTCCAATACAAAAGCCCCTGCTCCCTCCAATACAAAGGCCCCTGCTCCCTCCAATACAAAAGCCCTGCTCACTCCAATACTTGTGTTCAGGGGCTTGAAGGCCCCTGCTCCCGCCAATACTGTGTTCAGGGGTCTGTGAAGGCCCCTGCTCCCTCCAATACTGCTGCCTCCGGCTTAGAGCGTTTTATTGTCGGCGGAGTCGAGCACCGTGTCCGCGGCGGCACGGCTCCAGCCTATGCGCAGATCCTTTACGCCGTGCAGAGCGAAGTTGCCGTCGGAGTTCGCGGGCGCGGTGATGGAGAAGAAGTCGGCGCGCTGGACGTCTTCGAGATAGAAGGCCGGGCGCGCGTCGGGCGCGATGGTGGCCAGTTCGACGTGGCTCATCTCCACGTTGCGCATGTGGCGCAGGAAGAAGCCGAGGGACGGCATCTGGCCGAACATTGAGGGCTCGGGATAGGCGTCCTCTTTCTCGGGCGGCTTGACGGCTGCGTCGGCGCTGGTGGCTCCGCCGAGATTCTCGATGTAGATGTTGGAGAGCTTGACGTCTTCGATGGGATAGTTGGGGATGCCGCTGAGAATGCTGGTGACGCGCATGGGCGCGTTGTGGCATTCCAAGTTGCTAATCAAGACGCGCTTGAGAGTGCCGACCTTGGTGGTGTCTTTGGGTCCGCGCAGGCGCGCGCCGAGACGCAGGAAGAGCGGCGGGGAGATGAGATCGCGCATGGTGGTGTTGGTGATGGCGATGTCCTCGAGCAGAGCGCCGTCGACGGTTTCAAGCGCGTAGCCTTGGCAGCCTTCGAAGACGCAGCCGGTGATGGTGATGTTGATGAAGCCGCCGTTGGACTCGGTGCCGCACTTGATGCGGCCGGTGCCGTAGGCGCGCGCGCCGGCAGGGAACTTCTTCCACGTGCCGTCGAGCACCGTGCCGAGCTGATAGCAGCCGGTGACGAAACAATTGGCGATGGTGACGTTGCGCGTGGGCCGGTTGTAGCCGAGCGCGTAGCTGGACTTGGGGCAGATGCCGTCGTCCCAGGGCGAGTTGACGGTGCAGTTGGAGACGCGCACGTTCTGGCAGCAGTCAATGTCCATGCCGTCGCGATCGGTGTCGAGGATGAGGTTGTCGATGGTGAGGTTGTCAACGCCGGTGAGGAGCAGGGCGAAGTGGCCGCCCTTGAGGACGGAGAAGTCGCGCAGCAGGACGTTGCGGCAGTTCTTGAGGGCGATGGCCTTGTTGCCGACGCCGGGCTGCTCGGCTTGATACATGGGATAGTTGCCGCGAGCCATGCGCGCGGGATTGGGCGGCGTGGCAGGTTGCGCGGAGGCGGCGGACGCCGGTGCGCCGGCGGGCCGCTCGGCCGTGAAGCCGCGCAGGCCGGATTGCTGTCCGCGGCCGGGACCTGAGCCGAAGCTCAAACCCTTTCCATAGATGAGGCCGGGGCCGGTGATGGAGAAGTCGTGCATGTCCTCGGCCCAGATGAGGGAGTTGTGCCAGTGATTGTGGCCGTAGTCCTGGTAGGCATCCCATGCGGTGTTGGGCTCGGCTGCGTCATAGGTGCCGCCGTTGTAGCCGGTGGCTTCGCCGGGCTTGGGCGATTCGGCGGCGAGGATGGTGGCGCCGGCGTCGAGATAGAGGTGGACGTAGCTCTGGAGACGGATGGAGAAGCAGAGATAAATGCCGGCAGGGAAAAGGACGGTGCCGCCTCCGGCTGCCGCGGCGGCTGCGATGGCGCGATTGACGGCGTCGGTGTCGAGGGTTTTGCCGTCGCCGAGGGCGCCGTACTGGCGGACGTTGAAGAGGGCGTCGGGGACGGCGGGCTTGTCTTTACCGGCGGCGGATGCGAGGGCGGGGAGGGCGGCCGAGGCCATGCCAAGACTGCCGACACGGAGAAGATCGCGGCGCGCGGAATTGAAGGGATTCATGAAATAGCTCCTAGCTGCTAGCTTCTAGCTCCTAGCTGGTTCGAGGTGGGGGGACTTTTTTGCGCACAAGAAACCGCAGTTTGGCGGAGACAGGGCATTATCCGATTTGGAGCGGGGGTGCAGCAAGTGCGAGCTACTCGAGGTGAAAGACCTCTTCGAGGGGGAACATGAGATCGTCGGGGCCGTGGCCGTTGGAGGATTCGAAAAAGGGCGCCATTTCTGCCTGCCAGCGGGCGTTGACAGGGTGGTTTTTCATGGCGGCGCGGCACTTTTCAAAGTCGTCGGCTTCGAGGTACCCGACGACCACGCCGTCGGGGTGGAGAAAGAGGGAGTAATTGCGCCAGCCGCTTTCGCGGAGGGCTTGGAGCATCTCAGGCCACACGTGGGCATGGCGAGCTTTATACGCGTCCATTTTTTCGGATCGGACTTTGAGTAGGAAGCAAGCGCGCATGGTCTTCCTTTTCACATAAGAAACAATTTCTAGAATTATGAACACCCATCCTAGCACCGCTGAGGAGAGAGGTTGCAAGAAAAAAATTTACGGAGGGAACTTTTGGGTGCGGCGGGGGCGTGAGACAGGGGTTAGGGACCAGGGACTAGGGGCCGGGGACGAGGCCGGCGATGAGGGGTGCGTAGGCCAGGAGGGAGACGCAGATTCCGGCGAGGGCGGCTAGGGCGAGCGAGTGCAGGAAGACGAAACGCAGGATGGAGCCTTCCTGGCCATAGGTTTGCGCGGCGGTGCTGGCGACAACGACGCTGGGGGCGGCGATCATTTTGCCCATGACGCCGCCGGCGGCGTTGGCGGAGGCCATGAGGACGGGGGCGACACGGATCTGGCGGGCGGTCATTTGCTGGAGGCTGCCAAAAAGGACGTTGGAAGAGGTGTCGGAGCCTGTCGAGGCGGTGCCGAGCCAGCCGATGAGCGTGCCAAAGAAGGGATAAAGGGGACCGGTGCGCGCAAACGCCAGGCCGAGCGTGGCGTCGAGACCGCAGTAACGGGTGACGAAGCCGAGGGCCATCATGGCGGCGATGGTGACGAGGGTGTAGCGAATTCTGTAGATGGTGCGGACGAGGGCGCGGGCGAGTTCGGCGGGGCTGAGTCCCATGAGCAGGCCGGCGAGGAGAGCGGCGAAGAGGATTCCAGTGCCGGTGGCGGAGAGCCAGTTGAGATTGAAGACGGCGGGCTCGGGAGTGGGTGCGGCGACTACGGGCGGGACGCGGAGAACGACGTTGTGCAGGCCGGTGATGGGGATTTTGATGGTGGTTAGGGCGTCCATCGAGTTGGAAAAGCGGGGCAGGCCCCAGGCAAAGACAACAAGGCTCAAAACCAGCCAGGGAAGCCAGGCTTTGAAGATGGTGGCAGCGGTGTGGCCGTGCGCCTGGCGCACCTGGCCGGTGATGTCTTTGAGATTGACGTCGAGCGTGCGTTTGGGCTGCCAGAAACTGAGAAAGACGACGAGGACGACGATGGTGGCCGAAGCGGCGACGATGGCCACGAGAAAGGGGCCGCTCCAGAAGGCCATGAGGAGTTGGGCGGTGGCAAAGGTGACGCCGGCGAGGAGGATGGCCGGCCAGATTTCGATCGTGGCGGCAAAACCGGCGAAGGCCCAGATGAGCCAGAAGGGGAGCAGGAGATCGAAGGGCGCGAGAAGGAGCGCGGTGGTGCGTGTGAGCGCGAAGAGGTCGAGGCCGGTGACGCCGTGGAGAGCGACGATGGGAATGCCCATGGCTCCGAAGGCGACGGGTGCGGTGTCTGCAATGAGGGTGAGAGCGGCCGCCTGTAAGGGGCGGAAACCGAGGCTGATGAGGATGGCCGCGCAGATGGCGACGGGCGTGCCGAAGCCGGAGGTGCCCTCAAAGAATGAGCCGAGCGCGAAGGCGATGAGAAGAAGCTGCAGGCGGCTGTCGGCGGTGATGCCGGTGAGGCTTTGCTGGAGGGTGACAAAGCGACCGGTCTGAACGGTGAGGTCGTAGAGAAAGATGATGGGAAGAATGATCCAGCAGACGGGGAGTATGCCGTAACCGGCGCCATAGGCGGCGGCAGTGAAGGCGAGACGCGCGGGCATGTGAAAGACGGCGATGGCGGCGACGAGTGCGGTGACGAGTCCGGCGATTGCGGCGATGTGGGCCTTGAGGCGCAGGATGGCCATGGCGCCGAGAAGGACAACGACGGGCATGGCGGCGATGAAGGTGGAGAGTTGCCAGAAACCGGCGGGGTTGTAGCCCTGGGACCAGTGTGCGGCGGTGGAGTTGGTGGCAAAGAGGTAGGCCAGGCCGAGAAGGAGCGCGAGGGAGGCTATGGCTTCGAGGGTGAGAGATGCGGCGTTGAAGGAGTTGGCGGTGGGAGCGGGGCTGGGCGATGGTGGATTCGTCGGCATAAGACCTTTTTTGCGGAGGTCAGCTATTTGGAGTGGTCGAAGTTTTTCCGTGACTCATGGAGAGCCAGTATTTTTCAACGACGAATGCGGCCATCTCATAAAACGCAACCAGGCCGACAACAAGGATGGTTGCGACAACTATGTGGAAGACTCCGGCTCCGGGATCAGCCATGTAGGTATCGAAGCGGTGCCCCTGGTAAGAAAGGAAGGCGTCGCGTCCCAGTGCATGCCATTTCTCATAGTCATGTTGCACGTATTGCCCGAAGAGCACGCCGAAGGCTATCGCCAAAAGAAACCGAATGACGTATGCAGATTTCATCCGAGAAGGATATATCAGGTTTGGCGAGGGTGCATCCATATGCGGCGGTGTCTATGCGATTGGGCGCATGTGCGGGTGCGGACGCCCGCACGACAGCCGGCCTGGAGGCCGGCGCTGCACCTGCCTTACGCAGCGGCGCTGCACCTGCCTTACGCAGCGAGGACAACTTCCGCCTGGCGGCGGACGGTGAGGACGGTGATGTCGTCTTCCTGGCCAAAGGACTTGGCGGCATCGGCGAGATAATACGCCGACTGGTTGCTGAGATAACGCACGCGATCGAAGCCGAATAGCTCGCCGGAGGGATTTCGAGCCTCTACAACTCCGTCCGAAAGCAAGAGAATACGATCGCCGGGATGGAGGTAGAAGCGCTGCTCTTCGTAACTCGCATGCGGAAGCACGCCCAGCGGCAAGGCTCCGGGCAGGTTGATCTCCTGGCTATTCAGATAGGGGGGAAGATGGCCGGCATTGGCGATGACCATCTCGCCATTGGAGGCAAACCAGATGGCCTGGCAGGTGGTGAAGCTTTCGGCTCCGGTAAGGACGCCGTTCAGAGACTCGAGGATTTTGGCGGGGCTGCGCTCGTGGGTGCGGCGCAGAGCGCCCATGAGGAGCGAGACATTCATGGCGGCTTTCAGGCCTTTGCCGGCCACGTCGCCAATGACCACCAGTATGCCTTCGCGGCCCGCGGCTTGCACGTGAAAGAAGTCGCCGCCCACCTCATTGGCCGGGGTGTAGACGGAGTCGACTTCGAAGCCGGGTGTGGCTATTTTTTCCCGGGGGATCAGGAGTTCCTGCACACTGCGCGCGGCGGCCAGCTCGCTGGCGGCGCGCTCCTGATCGCGATAAACGTGCATAAATCGCAAATAGAGGATCAGAAGAATGACGAAGATTCCCGCGAAATCGCCCAGCGAAGACATGTGAATGGGAATGGGGCCGGCGTCGATGGTGAGCGGCGAACGGTAGACAGCTCCGGTTTCATCGCTCATGACCGAAGTGATGATGGGCTCGATGATGCCGACGACGCTGAGGATGAGGGGAATGAGCCAGAGGCCGGCCTCAAGGTTGCGGCGCACGGCAGCGGCGAAAAGCGTGATGAAGACGAAGATGCACCATCCCAGCATCCAGAGGGCGCAGAAAAGGAACACGCAGACGAGAAGGATGGTGAAGGCGGTGCTGCGCCCGATCAAGAGCAACGAGGGTCCGACCGCAAGCAGGAGCGGCGCCGTGTAACGAAGCCAGCGCGTGTACCAGGGGCGGGGAAGGGATAGAAAGACGACGAGAAACTCGAAGAATAGATAACCCGAGAGGAGGACGAGCTCAAGGGCCAGCGCGGCGTACCAGAGCGTGTCGATGCGCGCGGAGCTGCCGGCCAGATCAATGAAACCAATGGGCGCCTGGGCGAGCTCATGCAGGGCCAGCCAGAGATATTCCGTGCGGTCTCTCTGCATGAGATAAAGGGCGAACAGAAAGACGGCGAGGATGGCCAGCAGAACCGAGTAGATGAGGCGAGGCAGGCGCTCGAAGAGCAAGCGATTCGACCAGAGGTTGAGCTCGCGCGCCAAGTCGTCGGGATTGCCGAGGAAGAAAGTGCGACTGGCGAAGAAAGTGGTGTATGCGCCGTAGCCGAAGGCAATGTAGTGAATGCGCACCACGAGGGTGAGCGCGGTTTCGTTTGCCGGCACGTTGAGATCGTAGATGCGCGAGATGAGTTGATAACGCTGCGGTGCGTCGCCGTGCGGGCCTTCGGGCTGGATAGGGCGCCCGTTGGCGTAGATGTCGGGACTGTTCCCCGTGGAATCGAGGCTGAAGGAGGCGTTGGAGGAGACAGGAAGCTCGATGAGCAGCGCGATGGGTCCGTGGTTGGGCGCGAGCTTGATGTGGAGACGGAACCAGGCGTAGCGTTGCGCATCGGCGTTTGGGGAGGGTTCCGCAGTTGCGCCTGAGCCGCTCTTCGCTGGAGAAGCGGAAGTGTCGTCACCTTCATCCGGAACGTCATTTATATCGGCCTGGGCGTTGCGGATGGCCCAGGTGGAATCGTCGAAAGTGGGTGAGGACGCGGCGGGATCGGAGGTGATGCCGACGCGCCAGTCGCTTTGGAGTTGCAGAGGGGAGCCGAGGGTGGTGGCGTCGAAGATGGCTAGTGGAGCTGCGGGTGCGGGCGGGACCGCTTTGGCACGAGTATGCGGCCGGGCGGCGGCGGAAGGGGTGGGCGGCGTCTGAGCAAGCAACGGCAATGCTCCGCAGACGGCAAAACATACAGCCGCTGCTGTTCCTGCCCAATGAAGGTGACGCGTTCTTCCCACCCTTTTCCGCAAAAGACGCGGAAAAGGATGGGGCACGGTGCAGACCGCGCACCACACAGCCGCTAAAAGCCTGAGCCGCAAGGCGCCTCCCGATCCTGTGTTCTTCACTTTACAAGCAAGGGGGCTGCAAGCTCAAAGAAAACCGCAAGGGGTTGATTTTGAAGAGGGGAGGGCGGCGACACCGGGTGAAAAGACGGAGCCTTAGGCGCGCCTGTGGCGGAGATCCGGGGGTGGGTCAGTTTGAACGAAACCTCTCCTTCGGGGGCTAAAGCCCCGGTCTTGTGCGACCGCCGTCCCTACGGGACTCCCGGCGTTCATTAGAAGCCGACTACCCCACGCTAAAGCGCGGGGCTAATGAACACTGCGCCTCCGGCGCGGGGCTTGCAAACACTGCGCCTCTGGCGCGGGGCTTGCCGCTCAGGGCAGGCTAAGAGTTGTGCCTTTTCAGGGCGGCTTCGGCCCTTTCAAGGCGGCTTCGCACTGACAGGCTGCAAGAAATCCTGCTTCCCATTGTTGCCAAAAGGGCAGATACTTGCGTCTAAGAGATAGAGCGAAGCGGGGCCGTGTGCGCGGGATACCCACCGCAGCGGAGGTTAGGCGATGAGGGCTACGGATCGCATCGGTATTCGGTTGGCGGTTCTGTCAGGATTGGCGTTGGCGCTGGGTGCGGGAGTCTGGGGACAATCAGGCGGAACGGCATCGAGCCCGACCCCGGCAAACACGCCCACCGCGCAAGCTCCTTCGAGCACAAACTCCGGCAATGGAACGCAACCGACCGCACCCTCTGGGCAGCCGGCTCCGGGAACGCCTGTAGGCGGAGATGCGCCGGTGCCTGCGAAACCGGCTGACGCGAGCACGCCGAAACCGGCTGCCGGCAGCACGGCATCGAATGATGACGGCGGCGAGATCGCAGCCTGCCCGACGTCCACAGACACTACCACCGACAAGAGCAAGAAGGGCAAGGCGCCCGCGCCGGGAAGCGAGCCGGTGGGCGGCGACTGCGCGGTGAAGGTCGATCCGGACAAAGTGGTCGATCCCGGCAGCGAGATGCAGAAGGTGAAGCCGGGCAGCATCGAGGATGTGAGTGCGGTGGGGAACCGCAACATCGGCGCCCGCGGCCTGGGCAACTGGTACTCGACCGATGGCGAGATCAAGATGGGCAAGCAGTACGCCGACGAGATCGAGAAGAGCACGAAGTTCATCACCGACCCGGTGGTGGTGGAGTATGTGAACCGCATCGGGCAGAACATTGTGAAGAACTCCGACTGCAAAGTGCCGTTCACGATCAAGGTGATCGATTCCGACGAGATCAACGCCATGGCGCTGCCGGGCGGGTTCTTCTACGTGAACTCAGGATTGATTCTGGCCGCGGACGAGGAAGCGGAACTGGCCGGCGTGATGGCGCATGAGACGGCTCACGTTTGCGCGCACCACGCGGCACGCGAGATGACGCGGCTGAACTACGCGCAAATCAGCATGGTGCCGCTGATGATTCTTCTGCCCTACGACTGGACGGGATACGGCATTTACGAAGCGGCGCAGTTGGCGATTCCCATTACGTTCCTGCAATTCTCGCGCGACTTTGAGGCGCAGGCCGATTACCTGGGCGTGCAGTACATGTACCGCGCCGGATACGATCCGCAGGCGTTCATTACTTTCTTTGAGAAGATCCAGGCGCTGGAGAAGCGCAAGCCGGGACTGGTGGCGAAGGCCTTCAGCGACCACCCGCAGACGCCGGATCGCATCCTGCACTCGCAGGAGGAGATTGCGCGCATTCTGCCGGCAAAGCAGGATTACCTCGTCACTACTTCGGAATTCGACGACGTGAAGGCGCGGCTGGCGCGCATTGAGAACAAGCGCCGGCTCACCGACACCAAAGGCGTGACCCGGCCGTCGCTGCGCAGAGCGAGCACGGATGGATCAGGGTCGGGGTCGGGTTCTGGCTCTGGCACCCAGACCAGCGACAGCTCCACCAATTCGGGTGACGGACCGCCAACGCTGCATCGCCGCGACGATCAGAACTGAAAACAGGGATCAGGTTTCAGGTGTCAGGGATCGGACCGCTCTGGTTCCGGCGTGTGCCCTTCCGCAAAAGGAATTGGGCGGCGCCTCGTTGCGCTGTGGCGCGGCCGGTCCAGCTCCGCTGACTCCGCTTCTCTTCGCTATACTGAATCCCACGGATGCGATGTCCTTATTTCTGTGACGGCCGGCCCGGGTTGTGAACGCGTGTGAACTGCGCCGGCGGGAATTCTGCTTGCCATGAAGAAGATCATGATTGTCGCGGCGGTTTTTGCCTTCATTCTGCTGCTGGCGGAGATTGCGAACCAGATTCCGCCGCCGCCGCCGCCCGGCTACGCCTTCTGGCTCTACGCCCAGCACGTGGTGGACTGTTCTGACGCGGAGATTACTCTGGTGGACAACCACGAGACGGAGACCCACCTCGAGAAAGACGATAGTTGGCCGCCGTGTTCAAATTTTGAGAAGGACGACGTGCTGGACTTCTATCTTTCGCGGGGAGAAAAGACCCACTATTTGCGCGATGAGCCGACGGCGTGGTGGCGGAAGGCGATGTGAAGGCAGGGACCTAGGGAGCGAGGGAGCAAGGACCAGCGCACCGGAGTGCTGGGCGGACCATCTGCGCTAAGGGCGCTAAATCTTGGGGTTGGGTGCGGGCTACCGCACAAGGGGATGGGTTTTTCCACAGGATTTCCAGAAGACTGCATGGGGCGAAAGCCTATGAATTTGCTATAACTTCCGGAAGCTCCTTGAATATCCTGATGAAGTCAGGTTAAATACAGAACTACCGGTAGGTTTGCCGGAATTCGCCCTTGAGCAACTGACCATTTCCGGGAGGCAATCATGCGCAGCGCCGCAGCCCGCTCGAACCTGCTGGTTCCCGAAGTCCGCGAGGTGATGGATATCCGCCAGGCCTCAGACTACCTTGGCATCTCACCCGACACTCTCTACAAATACGCCTCGGAGGGTTTTGTGCCGGCGTTCAAGCTGGGCAATCGCTGGCGCTTCAAGCGCTCACGACTGGATGAGTGGATGGACCGGCAGAGCGAACTGCATGCCGGCGGCGAGATCGATGCGGGCAAGAAAAAGCCCGTGCAGTCGGCGATGTAAATACAGTTGTCAGTGGTCAGTTGTCAGCGATCAGATGAGCGTCTTCGGTGCTTCGCGCGGCCAGAGTGCTGGAAGCAAGCGAAGATTCCTGTGATAAAACTAAGCGCGTGGACCACTTCCGCCGCATGGGCGCATTGCGCCGCAAGCTTTCTCGCGCCGGGCTTCCCGGACTCCTCGTCAATTTCCTTCCCGATGTTCGCTTTCTCTGCGGGTTTACCGGTTCCAGCGCCGCGCTGGCGGTGACGCGGCGCGGGGCGCGGCTCTTTACCGACAGCCGCTATACGACGCAGGCTGGCGAAGAGGTGCAGGCTTCGCAGGTGCAGATTGTGGCAAGCTCGCCCGCGGTGGCGGCGGTGCAATGGCTGGCCGCGCAACCGGGCGTGACGATGGCGGGTTTCGACCCGGCGCGCACCACGGTGGCAGAGCTGGCGCGATGGAAGAGTGAACTGCCCAGCCGTTTGCGGCGGAGTTTTCTTGAGGCGATTCCGGCGCCGTATGTCGAGCAACTGCGCGCGGTGAAGGACGAGGGCGAACTGGCGGTGATGGCTGAGGCGGCGCTCGCGGGATGCCGGCTATTCGAGGGAATCCTCAAATTTTTGCGGCCGGGCGTGCCGGAGATGAACGTGGCTGCGGAGCTGGAACACCAGGCGAGACTACTGGGCGCCGAAGGCATGTCTTTTGAGACCATCGTGGCGTCGGGTGCGCGGTCGGCCATGCCGCATGGGCGCGCGACGGCCGCGCTGCTGCCGAAGCGGGGGTTTGTGACGCTCGACTTCGGTATAATCCACAAGGGTTACTGTTCTGACATGACGCGGACCGTCTATCTGGGCAAACCGAGGCCCGGAGAGCGGAAGGCGTACGAGGCAGTGCTGGAGGCCCAGGAGAACGCGGTCAACGCGGTGGCTCCGGGGGCTAGTTGCGCGGAGGTGGATGAAGCCGCGCGCAGCATCCTGCGCAGGGAAGGATTCGGCGAGGCGTTTTCCCACTCCACCGGCCACGGGGTCGGTTTGGAGATCCACGAACCGCCCCGAGTGGGCGTGGGTCAGACAACGCGACTCGTACCGGGCATGGTGGTGACCATCGAGCCTGGAATTTACCTTGCGGGCCGGTTCGGCATCCGCATTGAGGATATGGTGGCAGTGACGCGCAACGGGAGCCAGGTGCTGACGGCATCGGCGCCGAAGGCGTTGATCGAGCTATAAGCGGCAGAATTGTGCAACGCAGGCCTTGAAAGACGGGCTGTGCAACTTGCGTTTACGAAGGTTGGTAGCTGTGCGTGGAGAGTCAAAGGGACGAATGAAACAACAAGACATTGAAGATCTGCGACAACTGATTGAGTTTTTGAAGCAGCATCAGGTGGCTGAGTTCGACATTGACCGCGGCGACCTGAAGATTCGGCTCAAATTCAATCCTGTGGAGAGTGGGGCCGCGTCGCTGAGCGATCTGGCGAGGCTGCTGCGGACAGCGCCACCCGCCGTGGCGGCCGCGGCCGGTACGGCGGCTGAGTCAGCCGCAACGGGGGGAGCGGAGCCGGCTGCCGATCCCGAGGCCGGGCTACACCTGGTGAAATCGCCCATCGTGGGCACGTATTTTGGCTCGCCTTCCCCTGGCGCAGGAGCCTTTGTCTCTCCCGGAGATCGCGTGGAGAAGGGGCAGGTGATCTGCATCGTGGAGGCCATGAAACTGATGAACGAAATCGAGTCGGACGTTTCGGGCGAAGTCGTCCGGTGCCTGGTTTCGAACGGGCAAGCCATCGAATTCGGCCAACCGCTGTTTGCGATCAGACCGGCGTGAACAACAGCGGAGTGAGCGGAGCCGCAGCTAACTCCGCTAACCCCGCCAGCTCCGCTAACTCCGCTTTCTAAGGAATCCATGCTTCGTAAAGTTCTGGTTGCCAATCGTGGCGAAATCGCATTGCGCGTGCTGAACGCGTGCCGGGAACTGGGCATTCGCACAGTTGCCGTGTACAGCGAGGCGGACCGCAACTCGCTGCACGTGCGCTTTGCCGATGAGGCGATCTGCATCGGTCCGCCGCGCGCGTCGGACAGCTATTTGAATGTGCCGGCGGTGATTTCGGCGGCGGAGATTGCCGACGTGGAGGCGATCCATCCCGGCTACGGCCTGTTGAGCGAGAATGCGAATTTCGCCGAGGTGTGCCGCGCGTCAAATATCAAGTTCATTGGGCCGCCGCCGGAAGTGACGCGGCTGATGGGGGAAAAGGAAAAGGCGCGCCAGGCCATGAAGAAGGCACGGGTGCCCATTCTGCCGGGATCGGATGGCATTTTGACCACCGCCGAAGAGGCGCAGAAGTGGGCAGAGAAAGTAGGCTACCCGGTCATCTTGAAGGCCAAGGCCGGCGGCGGCGGGCGCGGCATGCGCATCGTGCGCGACTCCGAGGAACTGCCCAACCTGTTCCATGCGGCGTTTACCGAGGCGGCCAACGCCTTCGGCAACGGCGAACTCTACATGGAGAAGTTTATCGAGAACCCGCGGCATATCGAGTTCCAGATGCTGGCCGACGAGCACGGCAACGTGGTTTCGCTCTTCGAGCGCGAGTGCTCGATCCAGCGGCGACATCAAAAGCTCATCGAAGAAGCCCCGAGCCTGCAGGTTACGCCGAAGATGCGCGAGGAAGTGGGCAGGACGCTGTGCCGGTGCTTGAGCGAGATCGGCTACCAGAATGCGGGGACGGTGGAATTCCTGATGGATGCGAACCACCAGCTCTACTTTATCGAAATGAATACGCGGATCCAGGTGGAGCACCCGGTGACAGAAGCAATTACCGGCGTGGACCTTGTGAAAGCGCAGTTGCGGATTGCTTCCGGCGAGCGACTGGACGCGATTCTGCCGCAGCGGTTGGAGATGCGCGGCCACGCCATTGAGTGCCGCATCAACGCGGAGCATCCGCAGCGGTTTACGCCATCGGCGGGGCAGATTACAGCGTTCAATGTGCCGGGCGGAAACGGAGTGCGCGTGGAAACGGCGCAGTATGCCGAGGGCGTGATTCCGCCGTACTACGATTCGCTGATTGCCAAGCTGATTACGCACGGCGTGGACCGCGGCGAAGCGATTGCGAAAATGGAGCGGGCGCTGAGCCAGTTCATCGTGCGGGGCGTCGATACCTCAATTTCGCTGCACCAGGAAATCTTCCAGAGTGAAGCGTTTCGCGCCGGGGAGTTCGACACCGGGTTCATGGAGCGGTTCCTGGCGGCGCGGGCAGAGGCGGAGAAGCAGCCGGCGTAGGCGCGGCCCCTATGGCAACGGATTAACGGTGAGGCCGGCGGCCTGCGCGGTTCGATGCTGTTTCTGGTCGAAGGTGTAGAGAGCGTTGACGCCGAGTTCCAGAGCCGCGGCCACATGCAGCAAATCGAGAGCGCGAACTCCGATGGATGGCGTGAGTGTAAGCGCAAGGGCCTTGGCGCGTGCGAATGAGCTGTCAGGAACCGGGACGAGAGTCAATACTCCATACGCTGCATCGTCGTCCAGATCCCGAACTGCATTGTCCCGGTTGATGGGTAGCATTTCATCGCGGAATACGCGTAGGCTGAATGCGTTGACGGTTTCGAATTCGGCCAATGAACTCATGAGCAGCGGTTCATCTGTGCTGTGCACCAAAGCGAGAGCGGTGGGCGTATTCGCGTCGTGAATGTGCATCGACACTAAGACGCTCGAATCGAGATAGATCATCTGGACAACTTAAAACCGGTCTTCCCGGTCGGCAGAGATCAGGTCGGCGCCTGACACTTCGAAGATTTTGTCGCCGTAGTTGGCACGCATACGTGCCAGGAAATCGGGTAGAGGCGGGCGTTCGGCGGGCTCGGGTGTGAGCCGGGCAATAGGTTTGCGCCGCTTTGTAATTTGCACCACCTCGCCGGAGCGCAGGATTCGCTCGACTTTTGGGAAGTCGTAGCGGAGGTCGCGAACGGAGATGGTCTTCATGTGATACATTCTAGCATCACATTGGTCGTGAAGGCGAGACTGTGGGAAAATTTATCGCTTTTTCTTCGCCCTTTTGAGCGGAAATCGGCTATGCTGTGTGGGCAACGTGGAGGTTGCCTTAAATGGACGCTCAGAAAGAACTGATTGCGGAGTTTGACCGCGAGGCCGCGAACACCCGCAAGATGCTGGATGCCATTCCGGCCGACGCAGATTTCAACTTCAGACCCCATCCCAAATCCATGAGCCTTGGCCGCCTGGCCGGGCACCTGACGGATTTTGCCGGAGAATGGGCGCTCTCAACGCTGACCAAGGACAAGATTGAATTCGGCGCGGACAGCAGTTGGAAGCCGTTTGTGCCCACGAACAAAGCCGAGGCGCTGGAGAGGTTTGACAAGGAACTTGTGGGAACGCGCGCGGCGCTGGTGGCGACCACGGGAGACACGTGGGACCGGAACTGGCAGCTTGTATGGCAGGGCAAGGCATGGATCGACCAGCCCAAGCACCAGGTGTTTCGCGACACCGTGCTGAACCACATGATCCACCACCGCGGACAGTTGACCGTGTATCTGCGGCTGCTGAATGCGAAGGTTCCGGGGACGTACGGGCCGAGCGCGGACGAAATGTGAGAAGAACAGGGAGCAAGAGAGCGAGGGCGCAAGGGAGCGAGAAAGAAGGGAACAGGGTGAGTGTGAGTGGACAGTGCGCACCGGCGCACTCAGACTCACACTCACACTGGTACTTCCCCCTGTTCCTTGCACTACTCTGGGAGCATGGCTTTTTCTTTTCCGAAGATTTATCCGATTCTCGATAGCGCGGTGATTCCGCAAATGGGCCGCGCAGAGTTTCTGCGCAGGTTGGGCAGTGAACTGGCCGAGGCCGGAGTGACGCTGCTCGAATACCGCAATAAGACCGGGTCCGAGGCAGAAGTGCTGGCCGATGCAGCGATGCTTCGCGCGACGCTGCCTGCGGGCAACGTGAAGCTGATTCTCGACGATCGCGCCAATCTGGTGGAGCAAGCCGGGTTTGACGGTGCGCATGTGGATGCGGGAGACGCCGCCCCGGCAGAGGCGCGGCGGTTGGTAGGACCGGGGCGCATTGTGGGCACCTTTGGCGGCAGCGAGGCGTTGTTGCCGGGGATCCTGCAAGAGCCGGCGGATTACCTGTCGATCGGCCCGGTGTTTGCGACCACGACCAAGCAAACCACCAAGACTCCGATTGGCGTGGAAGGCGTGCGCACGCTGCGAGCAGAAGCCGGCCCAAGCGCCTTGCTGGTTGCGGTGGGAGGGATGACGCTCGAGCGCGCGCCCACGGTTCTGGCGGCAGGAGCGAGCGTGATTGCCGTGGCCGGTGCCATCTTCCGCAGCGCCGATCCCGCGGCGGAGTTCCGGCGGTGGAAGACGGTGCTTCAAAGTTGATTCAGCGGCGGCAGTGGTTCCCACCCTTTTCCGCGAAGGGCGCGGAAAAGGATGGGGCACGGATGCAGTGTCTTGTTGCCGAGCTTCATTAGAAGAGAGCCAGGCACTGCCTGGAAACGAAGCAAAATCGTCCAAATTCAGGACAGTATGCGTTGCAAAGCGAGGCATTCCTGCCTGGGAGTGGGACAGGTGTTGCCTGGAAACGGCACAGTCGCAAAGTACGCCGGGATCCTGGCTGTGCGGAGAATCTTTTGGCGGAGTATGGGGGTCTCCCACATCTCAGAATCGAGATGTGGGACTTACGGCCGCATCGAGAAGACCGGAATCAACTCTAGAAGTTCGGCGACAAATAACCGCACTCATACGCTTGAGGGAGGCTCGAGGGGCCGACGAGGTTCGCGTCTGTGCATTGGGCGCCGATATCGATTGCGCGCTGATTCGCCGCGATGATCTGTGTATACGAATCGACCACTTGCTGTGTGCTGGGTCCCACCCCCGACCCTCCAGCGGGGGACGACACGGGGGCAAGTATCTTTTGCGACCAGCCAGGAGCAATCGTGTAGCCTTTGAGGACTGCCAAAAAGATAGGCTCAGTCTGAGCGGCCACAGCCGCGGGCGCCGAACCAAGCATCAATATGTTCTTGAAAATTTGGCCGGAGTCGGCCGGGAGCGAACAGAGAATGCCGATTGCATCGCCTAGATTGGTGTTTCCTCTGCTATTGCTCACAACAAACACGCCGCATTGGCCTAGAGCCGCCGGCACCTGGAGAGGGGCTCCGTAGATGAATTTGATCTGAGGCGCCGCCGCTCCGCTGGCCGCCGCAGTCTGCTGGAAAATCATGGTGAGCTTGTCACTCAGCTTCGCCGAACTGGGCATGGTGATCCCAGCGCCGCCGGGGGCCGTCTGCCCCGCTTGAAACGGACCGTTATGCGCGACAATGAGCTGTCCGAGGGTGATATTTTCGCCCTGCGGTCCCGTCATGACAATCATGCCGGCGCCACCGCCTTTGACTGTCCATCCGGCAGGCACACCGGCAGAGGCGCTCTTGTCCGGCAGAGTATAGGTCTGCAACTGGACCGGCGGAGCGGCGGGGGCGGTAGACGGCTTTGCCTGCGCTGGAGCGGAGACAAAGGCTGGAAGCCCGATGATGGTCAAGATCGCCGACACGGCGGCGATCCGCAGAAATCTCATGCCATTGCATTGTTGCATGGTCAAGTTCCCTCGTAGTTGGTTTTTGGGCCCTCTGCTTTGGGCGAGGCACGAACCAGGGGACTTCGCGCTTGCTTCTGCGCTTGTTTCTGCGCCTCGGTCTGCGTAGGGTAGCATTCATCGATGGCGGATGGCTATTATCTTTTTTGAGCGCGAAGACACAGAACGTGTTTGTGTAAGTCTTTGGTTTCGTGTCGTATGATTGCGGTACGGTTCCTGCACGCCGATTTGGCCGGATACTGTTTGCCCCATTTAGCTTATTTACCAGGGAGGAAGCCGCCCTTTGATTTCCCGATTGCTGCGTATTAAGCCCATGTCGATGCTCTCGCAAGAAGCGGGCGAGCAGGGAGAGCACACGCTGAAGCGTTCGCTCGGAGCCGTGAACCTGATCACGCTGGGAATCGGCGCGGTGATCGGCGCGGGCATATTTGTGCTGACGGGCCAGGCCGCGGCGCTCTACGCAGGTCCGGCCGTGGCGCTGAGTTTCGTGCTGGCGGGGCTCACGTGCGCCTTTGCCGGGCTGTGCTATTCCGAATTCGCATCGATTATTCCCATTGCCGGATCCGCATACACCTATGGATACGCCACGCTGGGCGAACTGGTGGCATGGATTATCGGGTGGGACCTGGTGCTGGAGTACGCCTTTGGCGCGTCGACCGTGGCGTCGGGGTGGGCGGGCTATTTGAACAGCCTGTTGCAGCAGGTGGGCATCGTGATTCCGCCGCAACTGACGGCGATTCCCGGAACCATTCTGGTGAAATATCACGGGATGTGGGGCCCCGTAGCATCGCTGCCGCCGGGCGTGAGCGACGCCGGGTTGCCGCATGCAACGGGATTCTTCAACTTGATTGCCATCGTGGGAGTCATGATGATTACGACCATCCTGGTGATCGGCATCAAGGAGTCGGCAAACTTCAACTCTGTGATTGTGTTCATCAAGTTGAGCGTGGTGGGAATTTTCCTGGTGGTCGGCGGCTATTTCCTGTTCCGTCATCCTGAAGTGGCGCACGCGAACTGGCATCCCTTTATTCCGCCGAAGGACGCGGCCGGGAACTTTGGCTGGGGCGGAATTTCAAAGGGCGCATCGCGCATCTTTTTCGCGTATATCGGATTCGATGCGGTTTCGACGGCCGCGCAGGAGGCGAAGAAGCCGCAGCGCGACATGCCGATCGGGATCCTGGGGTCGTTGGTCATCTGCACGATCCTGTACATTCTGGTGTCGCTGGTGCTCACCGGCCTGGTGAGCTACAAGACGCTGAACGTGGCGGCGCCGGTGGCGCTGGGCATCGATGCCACGGGTGTGAGCTGGGGATCGATGCTGGTGAAGATTGGAGCAGTCTTTGGGCTGGCCACAGTGATGCTGGTGATGTTGCTGGGACAGACGCGCGTCTTCTATTCGATGTCGAAGGACGGCCTGTTGTGGAAGTGGGCCTCCGCGATTCATCCCAGGTTCCGCACGCCGTGGATTACAACCATTGTGTTCGGATTCTTTGCGGCGCTGTTTCCTGCGCTGCTGCCGATTTCAAGGCTCGCGGATCTGGTGAACATCGGCACGCTGCTGGCCTTCGCGATCGTATGCGCGGGAGTTTGGGTGCTGCGGGTGCGGCATCCGGAGATGCATCGTCCGTTCAAGACGCCACTGGTGCCGCTGGTGCCCATCCTGGGCATTGCGTCGGCCCTCTACCTGATGTCGCGTCTGGCGGCGATCACCTGGGAAGTGATGATCGGCTGGTTGATCCTGGGACTGATCATCTACTTTACCTACTCGGTGAAGCACAGCAAGGTGCAGCAGCTAAAGAAGGCGGAAGCCGCGGATTAAGAGTCGGGAATTGAAGAGCAAGAACGACGGCCTCCCTTGCGGGAGGCCGTTTTGCGTGGAGAGGTTGTCGCAGTGTTACGCTGTGGTTTTGGCGCAGTAGGCGTCGAAGGCGCGCATGAGCTCGGCGGCGATGTCCTGCGCGGTGGACTGCTCGATAACGGCGCGTTGCATGAGGTAGACCAGCTTGCCGTCGCGCAGGATGGCGACCGAGGGCGAACTGGGCGGATGGCCTTCAAAGTAGCTTCGGGCGCGGTCCGTGGCTTCACGGTCCTGACCGGCAAACACGGTGATCTTGCGATCGGGCGGGTTGGGGGTGTTGGCGAGCGCGAGACGGATGCCAGGGCGAGCTTTGCCCGCCGCGCAACCGCAAATGGAATTGACGACGACGAGGGTGGTTCCCGGCTCGGCCAGTGCAGCGTCAACTTCTTCGGCTGTGCGGGTTTCCTTGATCCCGGCACGCACGAGTTCCTCGCGCATAGGGATCACCATCAGTTCTGGGTACATGTTTGCCTCCGGCAGGAGAAGCTGCCTGTAGCTATTCTACGGGTTTGGCGCGCGCGAGGCTACTGGCGCGGTCATCCTCACCCACAGCGAGCAGTGAGCGATTCCGAATTGCGCCGGTTGCGGTAGTCTTAATTTTTGAAGATTCTGGAGAACATTGCGCTCGCCTCCCTGACGACCCTCGGAATTGGGGGCGCGGCGCGGTGGTTTGTTGAGGCCGCGAGCGAAGCGGAGATTGCCGAGGCGTGCGCGTGGGCGCGCGAGCGGGGCTTGCCGCTGTTTGTGCTGGGCGGCGGCAGCAACGTGCTGGTGGCGGACGCTGGATTCGACGGTTTGGCCCTGCATGTGGCGATTCGGCACACGGAACCGGGGGGCATGGAACTGGAGGGCGAAGTTCTGAGCGCCGCGGCGGGCGAAGTGTGGGAGCACTGCGTGCAGCAGGCCACGGAGGCCGGATTGGCCGGGATAGAGTGCCTGGCCGGGATTCCCGGGACGGTGGGCGGCACGCCGGTGCAGAATGTGGGCGCGTACGGGCAGGAAGTGGCTTCAGTCATCGAGCGCGTGCGGGCGTTTGATCGTACGGCGCAGGAGTTTGTGGAGTTTGCGAACGCCGAGTGCGGATTCGCGTACCGGAGGAGCCGGTTCAACACCGCGGACCGGGGACGATACGTTGTGACGCGGGTGGATTACCAGTTGCGCCGGGGTGGGAAGCCGGCCCTGGCTTACGCGGACCTGAAGGCTCATTTCAGCGGCTGGAAAAGGACGCCGTCGTTGGCCGAGGTCGCAGAGGCGGTGCGCGGAATCCGGCAGAGCAAGGGAATGCTGCTGGTCGAAGGCGATCCGGACTGCCGCAGTGCAGGCAGCTTCTTCAAGAATCCCTCGGTTGCGCCGGAGGTTGCCGAGCGCGTAAAGCAAGTTGCCGCCGGCGTTGCGGTGCGCATGTTTCCTCAAGAGGGCGGGATGGTGAAGATTCCCGCGGCGTGGCTGATCGAGCAGTCTGGCTTCTGCAAGGGATACGCGCTGGGCGCGGCGGGCATTTCGTCGCGGCACACGCTGGCGTTGGTGAATCGCGGCGGCGCGACGGCCGCGGAGATTCTGGCGCTGGCCGGAAAGATTCAGGCGGCGGTTGAAGCGCGATTCGGCATTCGGCTGGAGATAGAACCGGAACGCGTGGGATTCTAACTTGGCGTTATAGTAAGACTCATCGTGTCAACTCAACGCGGCTCTGGCACTGAGGCGGTGTGTGCGTGAAGTTCTCGTCTGTGTGGCGGTTTGTTCGGCAGCAAATTATTTACCTTGGCCTCTCTGTAGCCCTCGCCGCCATTTTCTGGGCGATAGGGGAGCGGATCCCTTTTGTTCCGGTCCTCGTATACACCCTTTGCACCGGGAATCTCCTCTCGGCTGCAATCGAGCGGGTGCAGTTCCTCTTTTCGGGAAGGCCGTTTCCGTATAACTGGGTGATTTTTCTGGTTGTTCTTATGGTGCTGACGGTCCCCGTCTACCTGATTTCGACTGTGGTGGTGTGGTTGGTCATTCGGCCGGTCGGGCAGTCGCTTACGGATCTGATTGAAACGGCATGGAGGTTTCCGCTGGTCGCAACTTTGGTCTTCGGTGGTGTCTCGTTTATGCACCAAACGACGAAGGATCGACTGGAAGAGCGAAACCGGGAATTACAGCAGTCGGTGGAGAAAGGTACGCAGCAGCTTGAGTTGCAGGCGCAGGAGATGCAGCGTGCCAGGGAGATTCAGCAGTCGCTGCTGCCGAAGGAGATTCCTCAGCTTGCGGGATTTGAAGTGGCGGCAGCGTGGCGGCCGGCACGCGAGGTAAGCGGCGATTACTACGATGTCTTCAAGCTGGACGAACGCCGAATGGGCGTTTGCATTGCCGATGTTGTGGGCAAAGGCGTGGCGGCGGCGTTGCTGATGGCTAACGTGCAGGCAGCCGTGCGCGCGTATGCGAGCAGCGCGGAGAACGCTGCTCAGTTGTGCACGAAAGTCAACCAGTTGCTTTGCGAGAATCTGGCGACGGGAAAGTTTGTGACATTTCTCTATGGCGTGCTGGACAACGAGACGCGGACATTCGATTACTGCAACGCGGGAAATGTCTGCCCGATTCTGGTTTCGCAAGGGACCGCGCGATCCATGGAGGCGGGAGGCGCTGTGCTGGGCGTGTTTCCTGGGTGGGAATATGAGAACGCGAATCTTGCGCTCGGATCGGGCGACCGGCTGTTGCTTGTGACCGATGGCATACCCGAAGCGTATGGCCCGGACGCAGTGGAATTTGGCGAAGAGAAACTGGCGGAAGCTGCGCTCAGAAACTGCAAGCGCACGGCGGCGGAGATGAGCAAGCTGCTTCTGGAAGAGGTGTCGACGTTTTGCGGGTCGCGCTTCCACGACGATGCGACGCTGCTGGTGATCGCGGCGAGGTGAGGGCAGTTCAGTCGCTGCGGCCCTGAAGGCGGACCATCAGCCGCTCGCGCTCGGCGGCGAGGACCTGGGCGGCAGGGCCGAGTGCCGCGAGCCGGCCTTCGCGCAGGAGCAGAACCTCCGCGCCCATGGCTAATGCGTCCGTGACGTCGTGCGTGGCCATGACGGCCTGCACCTGATTTTCCTTGAGCCACAATTGCAAGCGTTCGAGCAGGGCATCGCTGGCCACTCCGTCGAGCGCGGAAAAAGGCTCGTCGAGCAGCAGGAGCCGAGGTGCGGGCGCGAGAGCGCGGGCGAGAGCTACGCGTTGGGCTTCGCCGCCTGAGAGGCTCTGTGGACGGCGTGATGCGAGATCGGTCGCGCCAGCGAGGGCGAGCATCTCGGCTACACGCGTGGCGCGAGCTGGGCGGTCTAGACTGCGCAGGCCATAAGCTACATTTGCCGCGACGGTGAGGTGAGGGAAGAGCGCGGGCTGCTGCGCGACCAGCGCGGTGTGACGGTGGCCGGCTGGCAGATGCAAGCCGGTGGCGGAGTCCGTGAGCGCATGAGCGTCGAGGGCGATGCGACCGCGCGTAGGGCGGTCGAGGCCGGCGAGCAGGCGGAGCAGCGTGCTTTTGCCGGAGCCGCTGGGGCCGAAGACGACTGTCCAATCGGAGGCGAAGGCGCACTCCACTTCGAGATGGAATCTGCCGCGGCGCGCATCAAGAGAGAACTCAAGCACGGCCCACTCCGTGCGCGCTCTCGGGCTTTTGCGTTTTGGAATAGATCAGTGCCAGAGCAAGAACGCTCATGCCAAGCAGGATGGCGGCGGTGTGGTTGGCGGCGGCGTAGTCGAAGTTCTCCACCTGGTTATAGAGCACGATGGAAAGGGTGCGCGTGGAGCCGGGAATGTCGCCGCCGAGCATGAGGACGACGCCGAACTCGCCGATGGTGTGCAGAAAACTGAGCACAATGGCGGCCAGCAGCGAGCGGCGCGCGAGAGGAACGAGGATGCTGGTGACGAGACGCACGGGACCAGCGCCGAGGAGCCGCGCGGCATCGACGAGGGCGGTGTCGACCGATGCGAAACCGGCAACCAGCGGCTGGACGGCGAAGGGAAGGCTGTAGATCACCGATCCGACCACGAGGCCGTTGAAGGAGAAGGCGAGGGGATGGCCGAGGAGGGCCGTGATGCCGCGGCCGAAGGCGGTGCGAGGGCCGAGCAGGACGAGGAGAAAGAATCCGAGCACGGTGGGGGGCAAAACCATGGGCAGCGTGGCCAGAGCTTCCAGCGCGGCGAGCCAGCGGCTGCGGCCGAGCACGAGCAGCGCCGCGAGCGGTACGGCGATGGCGAGGAGAATTGCCGTGGTGACCGTGGCCAGACGGAGCGAGAGTGCGAAGGCTTGCCAGTCCATGAGGTTCAGTCAACAGAGTAACGTTCGGTGGCGGGTATGACTAACCATTTTGCAGGAGGGGCAGTGAATGAATTTCAGGAAACATCCCTCAGGGACTCAAGCCCCACGCATTTCATGCGCGATTTACGGCACGAGTAAACTCATGCCCTGATACAAAGCCGGTGAACGAACATTTGTGCTATCCCACATCTCAAAATCGAGATGTGGGACGCCCAGGGTCGATGCTGGGTCGAGAGGAAAGTTGAAAGTTGTGCGCTCCCACCCATTTCGCAAAAGGCGCGAAATGGATGGGGCACGGGGCCTTATTTGATGGGGCGATAAAGAATGCTATTTCACCGGCGTGAGGCCGCTTTTTGCTAGCTGGGCCTGCACCGTGGGCGAGAGGAGAAAGTCGAGCAGTTTGTGCACGGCGGCGCGGTTCTTTGTGCTGCTGACGATGACGGCGCCTTGTTCAATGGGCGGATAGAGATTGCGCGGGATGATGAAGTAGGAGCCGTCGGCGCTGAGGCGCGGCGTGAGCGCGGAGGTGAGCGAGATCAGGCCCGCGTCGGCGTTGGCCGAATCGACGAATTGGGCGGCCTGAGCGACATTTTCCGCGGTGACGAGGCGCGGCTTGAGGGTGTCGTAGAGATTGAGGCTTTGAAGTGCTGCGACGGCGGCTCGGCCGTAGGGCGCGCGATCGGGATTGGCGATGGCGAGGCGCTTGAGGGCGGGCGAGCGCAGGAGATCGAGAGACGGCGGTGGCAGATTTGAATCCTTCCACCCCGCAGACGAAGACCTGTCTGCGGGGGCCCCGGTTTTGCGCGCCCAGAGGACGAGCGTGCCTTTGGCGTAGGTGATGGGCGTAGTGGAATCGGCGGAACCGGCGGCGTCGGCGAGGCCGTCGTCGATGAGGCGCTTGGGATAACTGAGATCGGCGGAGAGAAACAGGTCGAAGGGAGCGCCGTTTTCGATCTCGGTGGTGAGCATGGCTGAGGCCTGGAAGGTGGCTTCGGCATGAATGCCGGTGGCCTGCTGAAATTGCTCGAGGATGGGCGGCAGAACGGGCTCCAGGTCGGCGGCGGCGGCGACGCGCAGCGGCGCTTGCGCGATGAGCGGCGCGGCGAGAACACACGCGAAGATTGCGGGGAAGAACATCTTCCGGATCAATGGCAAATACTCCATCCACAGCAGGAATCGCCGTACACTGGTAGGCTAACACCAGGGAATTATGAGCGATAACTTGCATCAATTGCGCTGTTTCGGGTGCGGGAGCCGGATTGCGGGCGCGGAGGCGCGGCCCGATTTTCGCTGCGCCCAGTGCGGAGACTTGTTTGAAGTGGAATATCCCGGCTGGAGCCAGCGCGGGGGACACGACCGGCCGAATCCGGGAGCGTTGAAGTGGCTGTGGAGGGAACGGCGCTGCTCGGGAGAAGCGCTCGACGCGTCGGGCGTGTGGCGTTTCCGCGAACTGCTGCCGATTCTGGACAGCTTTGGCAACGCCGTTTCGCTGCGCGAGGGCAATACGCCGCTCTATCACTTGCCACGCGCGGCAGCGGCACTGGGCATCGATCGCATCTTCGCCAAGCACCAGGGCATGAATCCTTCGGGCTCGTTCAAGGACACGGGCATGACCGCGGCGCTGAGCGTGGCGCGGGAGCGGGGATTCAAGTGGGTGGCGTGCGCGTCAACGGGCAACACGTCGGCGGCGATGGCGGCCTACGCGGCGCGGGCCGGGCTGAACAGCCTGGTGCTGATTCCCGAGGGCAAGATTGCGTGGGGCAAGCTGTCGCAGGCGATGGATTACGGCGCCATGACCTGCCAGTTGAAGACGGATTTCGACGGCTGCCTGAATGTGCTGACCGAGATTGTGAAACAGGCGCCGATTTATCTGCTGAATTCGGTGAACCCTTACCGGCTGGAGGGCCAGAAGACCCCGGCTTTCGAGATTGCCGAGGCCATGGATTGGAATGTGCCCGATCACTTGATTGTGCCCGGCGGCAACCTGGGCAACAGCTCGGCGCTGGGCAAGGGTTTTCGGGAAATGCGCGAGCTGGGACTGGTGGCGCGGCTGCCGAAGATCTCGGTGATTCAGGCTGCGGGAGCGAATCCGCTGGTGCGGAGCATGGCCGCGAATCATGGGACTGCGCTGGAGCCGGTTGAAGCGCATACGCGGGCCACAGCCATTCGCATCGGAAATCCGGCATCGTGGCGCAAGGCCGCGAAGGTGATCGAAGAGAGTGGCGGGTGGTGTCTGGACGTGACCGAGGCGGAGATTGCGATTGCGAAGGCGGAGATCGGCGCGGAAGGATTGGGCTGCGAGCCGGCTTCGGCGGTGACGCTCGCCGGGCTGAAGAAGCTGTGTGCGCGGGGAGCGATCCAGCCGAGCGAGACGGTGGTTCTGGTGCTGACGGGGCATACGCTCAAGGATGCCGATTACACCATTGACTTCAATCGCGGGACGCTGCTGAGCGATGACGAAAAGAAGGGTCACGAAGCGGAGATTGACGCGTTGCGGCGGGACGCCATCACTCTGGATGCGACACCGGCCGCGGTGCTGGCCGCGTTGAAGGGCAAATTGGGATGATGGACGCGCGAACGATGGATCGATTCCGGCTCCGCTTGCCTGCAACCTCAGCGAATCTCGGCCCCGGATTTGACGCCGTGGCCGTGGCGCTGGACTTTGCCCTGGAGATTGAGGCCGAGGCAGCGCAGGAGTTTGCAATTTCCGCGACCGGGCGGGATGCGGAGCGTTGCGGACGGCTCCACGATAACCTGATTCTCGAAATCTATAAAGATTTGCTGGAAGCCCATGGGCGGCCGATGGTCCCGCTCTCGTTGCAATTAACGAATGGGATTCCGCTGGGGATGGGATGCGGGTCGTCGGCAGCCGCGCGACTTGCGGCCATCGCGCTGGCAATGCACTTTGGAAAGCTCGATTGGAGCACGGACAGGGTGCTCGAAGAGGCGTATGCGCTCGAGGGCCATCCGGACAACGTGGCGGCGTGCTGGCTGGGCGGATTTGTGAGCGCGGTGTGCGAGGGAAGAAGCGTGCACGTGGCGCGTGTCGATCCACCGGAGGCGTGGCGTGCGATTGTGGCGCTTCCTGCCGAGCCGCTGGCCACCAGCAAAGCGCGCGCGGTGCTGCCGGCCACCTACGCGATGGAAGACGTGGTGGCGAATCTGCAATCGGTGGCGGTGCTCGGGCTGGCTTTTGCCCAGGCGCGGGGCGATCTGCTGCGGCTGGCGATGAACGACCGCATTCACCAGCCGTATCGCGCGCCCATCTGCCCGCTACTGCCGCTTTTGCTCCCACTGGTCGGGAAAAACGGGATTCTGGGTGTTGCCTTAAGTGGTGCGGGTCCGGCGGTTCTGGTGGTTGTCGAGGGGGAGAAGAGCTTGGAGGCAGCTAGCTCCGCAATTGGAAAAGCGACGGAGAATCGCGTTGCGGCGGAGCTGACAATGTGCCGGTTTTCGCGGGCAGGGGCCGGTCAAACCATTGAAACTAAATAATTTCAGTAGATCTCCTCTCTGATTTTGACAGCTAGGCTGTGCGTTATCAATGAGTTAAGGTTACTACCGAGGTAGATAATCACCTATTTTTGATTACCCTGCCCATTACCTAAGTTTGCTTGCCATTTATCCATTTAGCAACTACATTCGCTGCGTGAGCAGTTCTGGGGGAGGGCTGCTCTAGCGCCCGTGATCCTGTTTGGATCCGGGCGCTTCTCTTTGCAGGCAAAGTCACTTTGCGCCGCTGAAGAAGCGCAGAATTTTCATGACGCCGGACGTTTGGCACAAGCGCGCGGGCTTGCGACTTTGGACGGTCCTCGCGCATCGGATGTGTATACGGTTTCCTGTACAATGACCGGTGGGGACTCGCAAGGAGGAACATGGCTGAGCAAGGTATTTTGGAAGTGAACGACGCGAATTTTGACCAGGAAGTACTGCGCAGCGAGCAGCCGGTTCTGGTGGATTTCTGGGCCGTCTGGTGCGGCCCGTGCAAGGCGATTGCGCCAATCGTGGATAGCGTGGCTGCGACCTACGCAGGCAAATTGAAGGTGGCCAAGGTGAACGTGGACCAGAATGGCGCGACGCCGTCGCGTTACGGGATTCGCGGCATTCCGGCGCTGTTGTTTTTCAAGGGCGGCAAAGTGGCCGACCAGATTGTGGGTTACGTGCCGCAGGACGTGATTGAAGAGAAGGTGAAGAGCCTGCTGGCGTAACCGGCGCCAAATCCGGAGTTCGGAAGCAAACGAGGCTCGGGCAATGCGCCCGGGCCTTTTGCTTTTGTCTAGGCGCGGCCGCGAAATTGGATGATGCGCCGCCGGTCGCGCTTGGTAGGGCGGTGCGTGGGCAGTGGCGCGAACTGCTGCATGGCCTTGCGCTCTTCCGCAACGCGCAAGCGTGCTTCGCGGCTGGCTTCAGTCTCGCGGTAGAGGGTTTGCGCCACCGATGCGGGGCCGCGGATATGGCTGATTGCGAGCACATCGATCTCAAAGCGGCCGGCCTCGTTTTCGATTTGCAGGCGGTCGCCGGGGCGGACATCGCGCGCGGGTTTGGCGCGGAAGCCGTTCGAGTCGATGCGGCCCAGATCGCAGGCGCGCGAGGCCATGGCGCGGGTTTTGAAGAAGCGCGCGGCCCAGAGCCACTTGTCCATGCGGACAGCGTCCATAGCTTGATTTTACGCAGAGAAATGCGCCGCAAGGTCCGGCGGTTGGGATGATGGGAATCACGGGCAAGGGTGTTTGAGCGGGCCTACACTTCCTCATCGCAATGGGACTTTTGCCTGTGAAGGAGGGGTCACTCTATGAATGGAACCTGTCGAAAATGCGGAACGCGCCTGGAAAGCCCGTGGAAGTTCTGCCCCCTTTGCTGAGTTGAAAACGCGCAGCCGGCTGGGATGATTGCGCATACGCACCCGGAACACGAGAGGGCGCCGGTGAAGAGTGGAATCAGCGACATGGTCCTGGGCCTGATCATGGCGCCGGTGCTGATCATCTACGGAACATTGATCTGCCTGATGGTGGGGCCGTGGATGGTGCTGGGGATTCCGATGATCCTTGCGGGCATTTGCGCGCCGATCATTGGGCCGTTCATCGCCATCAGCGCGGTGCGGGGAAAATGCCCGTGGTGCGGGGTGAAGATCTCGAGCGTTGGGCCGATGAACGCGTTTTACTGCTACGCGTGCAGCAAGCGGATTGTGGTTGAGAAGCGCGAGTTGGTGCGGGCCGAGTAAAGGTACGCAGCGCCGACACGTGACCTCGAAGTGCTGGTAGCTCAATACCAGTTCTTGAAGTCCTGCCAGTCGTGAGCATACGAGCCCACGCGATGGCGGAGCCACAAATAGTGCTGGTGCTCACGCGACCTGGTCCATGGCGATTCGAATGGGCCGAGATCGACAACTTCCCCGTAAAACTCCCTATAGCCATCGGGGTTGTTGCCAAGGGTGAGCACGGATTCTCCGGTGTAGCCATTCCATCCCCAATAGAAATAGTTTTGGTGGCCGCTGATGGCGGTGGGCAGGCCGTATTGGGGGCCGAGTAGGTTCACCGCACTGGCATCGGCGTAGTTGCTGCAGAAGATCGCCGTGTGGGCGCGGAGGTCGGGCGGAAGAGAGTGATAACGCGCGGCGAACCCCTGGACCAACTCGGGCCAGCCGAAGCGATACGAAAGGATGGAGGGCAGCGGGCCGGCCGTCTTCTCTGCTTCGGAGGCGGTGAGGAAAAGCTGCGTGCGAGCGGAGTACAAAGCGTATCGATCGGGCGGGAGGATGGTCAGCACGCGGGGCATGGAGACCAGGCAGAGTATGAGCGTCAATAGTGCGGAATAGGCAAGCGGGGGCCAGGTCCAGCGGCTGAACTGGGTGAGTGCGACAGCTCCTGCGGCGAGTAGAACTGGGTAGATTGGGGCCAGGTAATAGTGCTTCGCGTGGAGCAGCATCATCATGACAAGAAAGACAAGGTAGGCGAGCGCGACAAAGCGAGCATTCCGTGCGGCGCGTGCAAAGCCAAGCCAGACCAGGCCGGCGATCCACAATGGCGCCGTGGCGTAAAGGAGAATGTCGGCCTGCGCGATCAGAAACTGAATGGGGGGAAGAACCACATTCTTGTCACTGTGCGCGATGTTGTTCAGAAGTTCGTAAGTGGGAAAGCCGTGCATCCATTGCCACACGAAGTTCGGCAACGCGAGGAGAAGAAGTAGTCCGACTCCGGCTACGCAATCAATTGACCAAAGGATGCGGCGCTGCGGACTGAGCAGGAGGCCGGCGAGCAGCGCGATGAGAAAGAACACAGTGGAGTGCTTGTTCTCAATGCCAAGGCCGGCCAGAAGACCGAAGAGCAGCCACGCCCGGGGGCGGACCGACCCATTGGCAATGCGCAAGACGACGAAGAGGGCGCCCATCCAGAAGCACGGCTCGAGGGAATTCATGGAGAGGTAATTGGAAGTGGCGAGGAACACGGGCGAGGCGAGGACGGCGATCATGGCGAGAATCTGTGCCAGACGCCTGCCGCCCAGTTGCCAGACGAGCAAGCCAGAGAGAGCAACATTGATGCCCGCTGCTGCGAAGCTGAAGATGCGGACCCCGACTGGCGAGAGACCGAAAAGCAATTCGGCAATCCGGGCCTGCAGTGCGACCAGAGGGGGCGCATCGACGTATCCCCATGCGAGATGACGTCCGCAGACGAGGAAGTAGAGCTCGTCGCCGTCGAAGCCGTAGCCGAGGTGGAGGCCCCAGATCGTACTCACGAGGTGAATGAGAAACGTGAGAACCGCAAATGCCGTGGCGAGGAGAAGTGCAGGACGAAGTGGATGAAGTGCGGCGGAGCAGCCGGTTTCGTGCATGGGAAATGTCCCGATGGGTCGTTCGCCAGAGTATACGTGAATTGAATCCTGGAAGTTCCCGAACCGAAGCCCACGCTCAAGGAAGAACGCTGGGCTGGTGGAAATGCTGCCAGATGGTCTCCGCCGTTTTACGCGAGACGACGGCGGCGAGCGACTCGGCTGTGGCCTGCTGCACATCGCGCAGGCTGCCGAAATGGGTGAGCAGGCGCTGGCGGGTCTGTGGGCCGACGCCGGGAATGTTCAGCAGTTCGGAGTCTCTATCCCGCATCGCCCGGCGCTGGCGGTGATAGCCGACGGCAAAGCGATGGCTCTCATCGCGAATGAGCTGGACAAGATGGAGCACGGGGCTGCGCCGGTCGAGGACGATGGGCTCGTCTTCGCTGCCGTAGAGGTAGATGATCTCTTCCTTCTTGGCAATGGAGGCGAGCGGCTGCGAGGTGAAGCCGAGAGACTCGAGGGCTTCGGCCGCGGCGTGGAGCTGGCCCAGGCCGCCGTCGACCAGGACGAGGGAAGGCATCGTGGCTGGCTCTTTGGATTTTTCCTCAGGGGCTAAAGCCCCGTCGTGTTGTTGGTCGTGATTGGCACGACTGAAGTCGTGCCCTTTCGCGGTGGATTGATTTACGGCGGTGGAGGTACGCGCGCCGGCTGCGCCCTGCGCGGCGTCTCGGATGCGGCGGTAGCGGCGCTCGACGACCTCGCGCATGGCGGCGAAATCGTCGACGCCGGCGACGGTCTTCACCTTGAATTTACGATAGGCCGACTTGTTCATCTTGCCGTCTTCCCAGACGACCATGGAGGCGACGGTCTCCGCGCCCTGAATGTGCGAGATGTCGAAGCACTCGATGCGGCGGGGAAGCTCGGGAAGCATGAGGACGTCGGCGAGCGCTTCCTGGATGGCCTTGCGCGAAGGCTCGAGGACGCGGAAGCGCTGTGTGTAGGACTGGCGCGCGTTTTGTCCGGCGAGGTCAACCAATGATTTCTTGTCGCCGCGTTGCGGCACGGCGATTTCGATTTTGTGGCCGGTGCGCTCGGTGAGGAGCGCGGCCAGAGTTTCGCGATCGTCGAAATCGACGGGAGCGAGGATGGTGCGCGGGACGTATTGCTGGTCGATGTAGAGCTGCTTGAGAAGGGCGGAAAAGACTGCGCCGGCGTGGAAGACGGGCTCGGGGTTCCCCTCAGGGACTAAAGCCACTTCCTTTTGTTTGGACCTTTTCGGCGCGACTGAAGTCGCGCCCTGATACAAGACTCCCTCCGGCGAAGAGGGTTCGGAACGGGTATTTTCCTGATCCCTGATCCCTGATCCCCGTTCCCTGTCTTCCACGGCTTCCATGAGGCTGGGTAGGTCTTCCCAGAAGAATTCGCGGCGGTCGACGATTTTGCCGTTGCGCATGTGGAAGAGATTGACGGCGAGCGAGCCGTCTTCAAAGTGGTAACCGAAGACGTCGGCGTCGTCGTCAAGTTCAACCGTGGCGATGCGCTGCTTTTCCTGGAGCTGATGCACGGTGGAGAGCTGATCGCGCAAGCGCGCGGCGGCTTCGAACTGCTCGGCTTCGGCGGCGGCCATCATGCGCGCGGTGAGGGTGCGCTCCAGCTCGGCGTGGCGGCCTTCAAGAAACAGTTGCGCATCACGGACGGCGTCCTTGTAGGCTTCGGGCGTCGTGAGGTCTTCAACGCAGGGGCCGAGACAGCGGTGAATGTAGTACTGCAGGCAGGCGCGGGGATGGTAGCGCGAGAGATCGACCTTGCAACTGGGCAAGAGAAAACTGCGGTGAATCAGCTCGACCACGCGATAGGCGAGGTTGCCGGGGAAGTATGGGCCGTAGTAGGCGGCGCCGTCTTTGCGCAGGCGGCGGGTGACAAAGACCTTGGGAAAACGGTCGACGAGGGTGAGCTTGACGTAGGGGTAGGTTTTGTCGTCGCGCAGCAGGATGTTGAAGCGCGGCTTGCGCTGCTTGATGAGATTGTTTTCGAGAGCGAGCGCTTCGTGCTCGTTGGCGACGAGGATGGTTTCGATGTCGACGGCCTCGCGCATGAGCGAGCCGGTTTTGGCATTGGCCTGCGAGGCCTCGAGCAGATAGGAGCGCACGCGCGCGCGCAGGTTGTTGGCCTTGCCCACGTAGATGACTTCGCCCTCGGCGTTCTTGTAGAGATACACGCCGGGTTGCGTGGGCAGACTGCGGATTTTTTCGTAGAGATCCATGGATGGGTGCGGGTTGCTTTAAGCCAGTTCTTAGGATAGCGGGATGGGCGGGAGGGCTCATAGGTCGTGCGACGGTGCGATCCCTGGGCCGTCTTCTCGGCCTCCCCGGTCCCCAAAAGCGAGGGCACCCACCAGAAGTGAGGCGTGCGCTGAGAGGGCCGGAAGTGCGCAATCCTTACCGGGTTTGGTAAAAATTACATCGTTTTTGTGGATGCGGACGAGAGCGTACTGATGCGTAAAATGTCCATTGTCAATGATTTGCATTGATTCTCTGGATTGGAGGGCGGCGTGCACTTTCCTGCGTGAAGAAAGAGACTCTCACTGCGGGAAATACAGAACATGACTCCGGCAGTGGACGGGAAGGTTGAGGCAATGACAAGCCATCGTTTTGGATTTGCAATGACTGCGGCGGCGCTGCTTGCGCTGGGTGTGACGGGATGCGCCAGCAAGAACTACGTGCGCACGCAGACGGGACCGCTGATCGATCACACGGATCAACTCGATCAGAGGTCGGCGGAGAACAACCGGGCGATTCACGATGTGGACGATCGCGCGCAGGCGGGCATCAGCAAGGCGCAGAGCACGGCCGATGCGGCGAACGCGAACGCGCAGAATGCGAGCCAGGAGGCGAACTCGGCCGACACGGCAGCCAATGACGTGGCGCACCGCGCCGATACGCTGGACAGCGTGGTGAAGGGGCTCGACAACTACAAGGAAGTGACGAAGACGTCAGTGACCTTCGGCTTCGACAAGGCTGTGCTGACGGGCGACGACAAGGCACAGTTGGATGGTTTTGCGGGCCAACTGGGCTCCGCGAAGAGCTACATTCTGGAAGTGACCGGCGGGACCGATTCGACGGGACCGGCGCAGTATAACTACGACCTAAGCCAGCGCCGCGCCGATGCAGTGGTGCAGTACCTGGCGGCGAAGTACGGCATTGCGCCGCACCGGTTCTATCTGATCGGCATTGGCAAGGATCAATATGTGGCGGACAACAACACGCCGCAAGGGCGCAAGGAGAACCGGCGCGTGCAGGTGCGGCTGCTCTCGAACATGAGCAGCAACAGCGCGGCGACCGGGCAGCCCTCTGTGGTGACGGGCCAAGCGAATCCGTCCGGCGAGTCGCCGACGGTGGTGGACGAGTAACGCAGGCAGACCGTCAGAGACGTTTGACGAATGCGGAAGGAACGACGGGCAGATCCGAACGGGTTTGCCCTCGTCTTTTTGCAGTCAGAATTTCGTGGCGGCGAGTTACTTCACGTGTTCAGCGCGGACTTCATTCGCGGTGAAGAGCCGCAGGAAGGGTGCAGGTTTTGCGGCGCTTTCGACGGCAGGACGGCCGTAGGCTTCTTCGCGCTCCACGATGCAGACCACGGCTGCGACGGTCATTCCGGCTTCCTTTGCGGCCTCGATGGCGGCGATGGTGGAAGCTCCGGTGGTGCAGACGTCGTCAACGATGACCACGCGAGCTCCCGGGCGGCAAAAGCCCTCGATGCGGCGGCCGGTTCCGTGCGCCTTTTCGGATTTGCGGACCAGGAAGCCGTGGAGGAGAGGCGCGTTGGGGCGCAAGGTGGCGCGCCAGGCGCTGGCCGTGGCCACGTTGGAGACGATGGGATCTGCGCCCATGGTGAGACCGCCGACGGCTTCCGCCTCGATCTTGTTGGCTTCGAGCAGTTCGAGGATGGCGTGGCCGGTGAGACGCCCACCTTCGGCGTGCAGCGTGGTGGTGCGGCAATCGATGTAGTAGTCGCTGGTTGCTCCGGAAGAGAGCTTGAACTCGCCGAGCTTGAAGCTCAAGCGGGCGAGGAGCGAGAGAAGTTCCTGGGCGTAGGTGGAGTTGGGCATCGGTACGATTGTACGAGAGCTACTAGCTTCTAGCTCCTAGCTTCTAGCCAGTACCGGCAGGTCCAAGCTGTTCGGTCAGACGACACGAGCCGTTTCGATGCGGACATCGAACGATCCAATAGAACGGTGCGTGCCAGGTGATTCAGAGCTAAAAGCTAGAAGCTGCTTTTACATTTTGTCAAAGTGGCGGAAGCCGCCGCTGCCGATCATTGCCGCCGAAAAAATGATGAAGTTGTAGCATGCGTGGACCAGTGTGCTCGCGGCCAGAGACCGGGTGACCAGACGGACCGTGCACAGAACCATGCTGACCACGATGAGGAGCAGGAACGGCCCCACCGCGTGCCCCTGCTGATCGACATGCAACAGAGCGAAGGGAATGCTGGTGAGCACAGATCCGATCGCCATGGCTGGAAACGACCATTGCGGATGACCGTCGGCGTCGAGCGGGCGCGGAGCCTTGTGGGTCTTCTTTTCGGAGGCCCAGTCGCAGGCGGTCGAGAGCGCCGGCAAAAGGAACCCGCGGAAGAACATCTCCTCAAAGAAAGGCGCCATGGTGACGCCGAAGGCGAACATCACCCAGGCGGCGCCGGGAGAACTGATCATTTTTTCAATGGGCGAGTTGGCTGGGCCCGGCATCAGGAGCTCGTCAAGGACTGCCAGGCCGAAACAGGCGGAGGCCGTCCAGACGAGTGGCCAGAATTTGGAAAGCGCCGCACTGCCGCGCCATTCGAGTCCCGCGAAGAGGCTCTCATTCCAGATCATGGGAAAGACAAAGAGGCTGAGGGCGAAGGTGACGAGGTAGAGAATCGATTCGCTGGCGAGGTTGAGACCGAGGTCGGTGGCGGATTTTGGCGAAAGCTGCAAGCCGAAGAGATGAAAATGCGAGGCCAGAGCCAGGATCACCACCAAAATACAGAAGGCGATAACGAGCAGCAGAGACAAAAGCAGAAGATGGCCGAAATGCGGGATGCGTACGGGGCGGCGGACCGGCGGCTGCGTGTAGGAATAAAAGAGCGGTGGTTCGGCATTCGCGGGCGGAATGTAGGAAAAAGCTGGAGCCGCGGCGACGCCTGCCGATTCGCTTTCTGGCAAGAGCACGGGCTCGCGTGAATCGTCTTCAGGGAAGTTGGTCATGGCTGTCCGGTCATTCTTTCGCGGCGGGTTGTGCCTGCGGCCGGGTTTTTTCCGCGCGTGCGTTTGCCGCTGGATCGCGCCGCACCGACCGGATCAGGACCGGCGCTGTTCGATATGGATTTGGGACCGTCGTTATCCGCAGCGGGCGAAAGGAGATCTTCTTCCGCATCGGCGGGCGTTAGACGGCCGTTGCTGAACTTGTAATAGCGCTTGAGGAACTGGCCGGTGTAAGAACCGGGAGTGGCGGCAATCTTCGCCGGACGGCCCTCGCCGACGATGCGGCCGCCGTCTTCGCCGCCCTCGGGGCCGAGATCGATGACCCAATCAGCGTTGCGAATGACGTCGAGATTGTGCTCGATGATGATGACCGAGTTGCCGAGATCGGTGAGCCGGTGCAGGACTTCGAGGAGCTTTCGGACGTCGTCGAAATGCAGCCCGGTGGTGGGCTCGTCGAGCAGGTAAAGGGTCTTGCCCGTCTGGCGCTTGGAGAGCTCACGGGCCAGCTTCATGCGTTGCGCCTCACCTCCCGACAAAGTCGTCGCGCTCTGGCCGAGATGAATGTAGCCGAGGCCGACGTCGACGAGCGTCTGCAGTTTCTGGCGCACCTGGGGCACGTCTGTGAGCAGCGGCAGAGCGTCTTCAATGGTGAGGTCGAGCACGTCGGCGATGGAGTGACCGTGAAATTTGACGGCCAGCGTTTCCTGATTGTAGCGGCGGCCGTTGCAAACCTCGCACTGCACGTAGACATCGGGCATGAAGTTCATTTCAATGCGGCGCTGGCCGTCGCCCGTGCAGGTCTCGCAGCGGCCACCGGTGACATTGAAGCTGAAGCGGCCCGGCTTGTAGCCGCGCTCGCGCGCTTCGGGCAGCATGGCAAACAGATCGCGGATGGGCGAGAAGACGCCGGTGTACGTGGCCGGATTGGAGCGTGGCGTGCGGCCGATGGGCGATTGATCGATGCGCACAACTTTGTCGATCTGCTCTGTTCCGGTGAGGGCTTCGTGTGCGCCGGGCTCCTCGCGCGAGCCGTAGATTTGCTTGGCAAGCGAACGATAGAGAATATCGTTGACCAGGGTGCTTTTGCCGCTGCCGCTCACGCCGGTGACGACGGTCATGACGCCGAGAGGAATGCGCAGGTTCACGTCCTGTAGATTGTGCTCGCGCGCCCCGGTGATGGTGAGCCACTTTCCGGTGAGCTTGCGCGGCTGCGCGCGTTGCAGCATGGTGGCAACGCCGCTTAGATAACGGCCGGTGAGCGACGCGGGCGACGCCATAATCTGCTCCGGCGTGCCTTCCGCAACAACCAGACCTCCCAACCGTCCCGCCCCCGGGCCAAGATCGAGGACGAAGTCCGCATGGCGAATGGTTTCTTCATCGTGCTCGACGACGAGAACCGTGTTGCCCAGGTCGCGAAGCTTCTCCAGAGCCTGGATGAGGCGATTGTTGTCGCGCTGGTGCAGGCCGATGGAGGGTTCGTCGAGCACGTACAAAACGCCGCGCAGGCGCGAGCCGATTTGCGTGGCGAGACGGATGCGCTGACCCTCGCCGCCGGAGAGCGTGGTGGCATTGCGGTCGAGCGCAAGGTAATTGAGGCCGACGGCGCAAAGAAATTCGAGGCGCTCCGCGATCTCACGGCGAAGGCGCTCGGCAACGAGAGCCTCGCGCTCGGTGAATTGCAGGTTGATGACGGCCGAGAGCGCGCGATTGAGCGGAAGGGCAGTGAAGTCGGCGATGGAAAGGCCGCCGACCTTGACGGCGAGCGACTCCGGGCGCAGGCGCTTGCCACGGCACACCGGGCAAGGCACAGCCGACATGAAGCTCATCATGTACTCGCGGTAGCTGTCGCTGCGCGCATCCTCCGCATTGTCGCGCAGGTAGGCCAGAATGCCGTGGAAGCCGGTGCGCGGAGCCTCGCCTTTGGGGGGGCCGTAGACCAGGATGTGCTGCTGGCGTGGCGGCAACTCTTCAAACGGCGTCTTGAGATCGATCTTGTAGCGGACGGCAGCTAGCTGCATGAGCTTGATGAGATATTGCGACGAGGAGCCGGGGCCGAGACCGCCATCGAGCAGAGGCTTGGACCAGTCGGTGATGACCTTGGCGGGATCGAAGTCGTAGAGCGAACCGAGGCCGTGGCAGTTGGGGCAGGCGCCAAAAGTGGAATTGAAGGAGAAGCTGCGCGGCTCGAGCTTGGGCACGTCGAGGCCGCAATCGGGGCAGGCCATCGACGAGGAAAACAACTGCTCATTGCCGTCGTTGAATGCGATGAGGGCCAGGCCGTTGGCCAGTTGCAGGGCTTTGCTGACGGCCTGCTCAAGACGCTTTTCAGCCGAGGGCTTTCCGGCCGAAATCGTGGTTGCTCTAGCTCCCTCCCCGGTCCCTCCGCCGGCGGCGGACGAGGGACCGGGGGCACCCACCGGATCCGTCGCGGCCTTCAACAGCACGCGGTCCACGATGGCTTCGATGGTGTGATTCTTGCGGCGGTCGAGGGCAATGGGCTCTGAAAGGTCGCGGACCTCGCCGTCTACGCGGGCGCGAAACCCTTGTTGATCAAGCTGATCCAGCAAATCCTTAAACTCTCCCTTGCGGCCTCGCACAATAGGCGCCATCACGGTCACGCGCTCGCCTTTGCCCAGTTCCAGGATCCTTTGAACAATTTGTTCGGCGGTCTGGCGGGCGATGGGCCGTCCGCATCCGGGGCAATGGGGCGTGCCCACCGAAGCGTAGAGCAGGCGCAGGTAGTCGTAGATCTCGGTGATGGTGCCGACGGTGGAACGGGGGCTGCGGCTGGTGGTTTTCTGCTCGATGGAAATGGCGGGACTCAAGCCCTCGATCGAGTCCACATCGGGCCGCTCAATCTGGTCGAGGAACTGGCGCGCGTAGGCGGAGAGCGTCTCAACATAGCGGCGCTGGCCCTCGGCGTAGATGGTGTCGAATGCGAGCGAACTCTTGCCGGAGCCGGAGAGACCGGTGACCACGGTGAGCGCGTTGCGGGGAATGCGCACGTTGATATCGCGCAGGTTGTGCTGGCGCGCTCCCCGCACCGAAATGTGGGTAATAGGCATGGTTGGGCTAAGCTTTGACGGCGGGTTCCGAGTGGTTTGCGACGCGATGCAACGGAGAATCCAAGTCTAGTGTGAACAGACCCTAGGGGTATTCTATTTGGCAACAGAAAAGAGGGTCAATGCAGCGGACAATCTGCGACAATCGGATGGACGCCTGCAAGGCTTGCCGGCACGCTCGATAAGCCGGAATCGGACCACAGGCGGCGGGACGCGCACGTTGCGGCCGTAGGCGCACATTACGGGAGAAGCGGCAGCCATGGCAAACTTGCTGGATTTGGCGATGTTGATATTGGCGACATTGGGCGCGTTGGCATTTGGCATTTTGGCGGCTTATGCAATTCTTCGCGTGGGATTCGCGCTGATGCGCGCGCCACGACGGCCGGCGCTGATGAAGACCCAGCCACAAACGGCGCGGACCTCGTAGAGACAGCTTTCAGCCGTCGGCTTTCAGCCGGGCGTGGCGCAGCTCTTCTCAATATTGCGGACTGTTGGGCTGCTGTTGCTGCATCTGTTGAATCTGCGACTGGCGCTCCTCCAACATTTGCTGCGGCGTGCGCATCGGCACGCCAGGGGCGTTATTTACGACGGACTGGAGCGGAGGCTGCACCGGCGGATTCGGTTCCGGCTGGCCGTTTTCCTGATCGTTTTCCGCATCGTTGTCGTTGGTTGTGCTGGGGCTGGCTTTGCCGGGGCCCGGCGCGGGGACGGTTGGGCGGCCGCTCAACACGATCTTTCGCGGTGTACCCTGGCCCAGATCGCCAATCAGGAGAATGTTGTAGCCAGAGCCGTCGAGAAGCTCTGCGAGCACATCGCGGGCAGAGCCGGGTCCGTAGGCGCCAAAGATGCGCTCGTCCGCGCCCATACCCTCTATTGTGGCGCCCGTCTTGAGAGAAATATCCTTCAGAATCTGGTCCAGGCTGGAGTTGGAGGCCTGGATGAACAGGCCGTGGCTGTCCCAGGTGACAGTCGCCTCAGCCGGTTTGTTGTTGGCGGGCCAGTTGGGGATTTGCGGTGCGGCGGGCACAGGGGCCGCAGCGGGTTGCGCTGCAGATTTTGCAGCCGCAGGCTTCTTGTGATGGTGGGCGGGCGGACTCGCGGGGGTAGTGGCCGGAGTTGTGGGCGTCTGCGCGGCCAGCGCGAAGCCAAAAACACATTGCGCCGCGAAAAATGCCGCCGGTGCGGCAAGAAATGCGGGCAGAGGCCGCGCGCCGGCGCGGTGATGGGATTCCGGCTGCTGCTGGACGAGAGTAGGCATCGGAATCGGCTCCTTCCGGCTGGATGCAGCGTGAGTGTACGCCGCGGTCGACGCCGGCTCACTTTGTGCCGCACACTGTACTAGACTAGCAGTGGCCGGTGGACGCTCGCCGATTGACGCTCGTCAGCCTTCGAAAAAGGATACTTTATCGATCCGGGCGATAAGCAGTGGCATCATCTCCCACCCTTTTCCGCAAAGAACGCGGAAAAGGATGGGGCACCGCCGCAGTCTGTTGGGGCCGGATCAATAGGGGTGGAGACGATGAAGTTGGGGGTGCGCTTGCGGTGGACGGTTTTGATGGCGTTGGCGTTGCTGATCACGCCATGGACGAGCCGGGCGGCGAGTTGCACCCCTGAGCCGGAACTCGACTCGCTGGATCGGGATGCGCTGTCGGCGATCGTCACCAAGTTGGCAAATGCGGTGATGGCGCAGGATGAGTCCACATTGCAGGCCGTGCTGCTGCCGCAGGAAGCGTCGCAGTGGGAGGGAATCCGCGCCACTGTGGAGCAAGGCGTGCCGCTGCTGAAAGGCGGCCACTTCGAGTTGCGAAACCTTTATGTACTCGACGCGACCGACCAGACTGCGCCCATGGATACGCAGTTCTTCTGCACCAATGCTTCGTCGTCGCTGACCGTGGTCCTCAACATGAGCGCGTTGCCGCCGGGGCGTTATGCCGTGGTGCTGGCCGATGCGGTGGGGGCGCCGCTAGCGGGGCAGATCGGTCAGGTTCTGGCGTGGGACGGCGCGGCGAAGGAGTGGAAGCTGGCGGGATTGACGATTCGGCCGGGCGTCTTCGACGGACACGACGGCGTGTGGTACTGGGTGCGCGGGCGAGCGCTGGCCAAGGCCGATCCGTGGAGCGCGTGGTACAGCTACGATGCGGCACGCTACCTGCTGCTGCCGGTGGATTTTCTCTCTTCGCCGAACCTTGAAAAGCTGCGCCAGGAGCAGGCGCTCATCATGCCTTCGCCGCAGAGCGCGTTTCCGTTGTCGCTGCCCGACAGCGATCGCACCTGGAAGATCGAGGCTGTGGGCTTCGATCCTACGCTGCGCGAGGCGGATCTCGGCGTGGTGTATGAGTCCACCGGCGTCACCGACCCGGCGGCGCTGCGCACCGAGGCGACGGCGGTGCTAAGCGCGTTTCTAAAGGCGCAGCCGGGGATTCGCGCGAATTTCTATGGGCTGTGGGCGTATGCCGAGAAGGATGGCAAGCGCACGGCGGTGATGGAACTGCCGATGGCGCAGATTCCGTAAGAGCAGGGACTAAAGGGCTGAGGGACTAAGGGACTAGGAAATAGAGCCCGACCGAGTCAGTGAGCCAAACAATGTTCGACAATCTTTTTGATTGGAAGCAGCCGTATCGATGGCGGACGAATCTTCGGATTCTGTTGCCCCGCCCATTTGGTTGGTTTTTGAATAAAGGCGAGGACTGCAAAGCAGCTGGCGGAAGTCACGAGTGGTACAACATCGACAATCGTAATAGCGGCTGTTACCACTGCAAACATGTGCAGGTGGGTTGTTTGTGGGAAAGCGCACCACAGGCGGTGGCTAGAGATAAGGAAGGCAGCATTGGCAAGAATCATTGATCTACGTTCAGATACCGTGACGAAGCCGACGCCAGAGATGCGCGCGGCGATGGCGGCCGCGGAGGTTGGCGACGATGTGTACGGCGAGGACCCGACCGTCAACCTGCTGGAGCGGCGCGCGGCCGAGGTGTTTGGGCGCGAGGCGGCGCTGTTTGTGCCCACGGGTACCATGGGCAACCAGATTGCGATTCGGTTGCTAACGCAACCGGGGCAGGAGGTGATTGCCGAGTCGCGCGCGCACATTCTCGACTTTGAGATGGCGACGACGGCGGTCTTTTCCGGATGCCTGATCCGCGCCGTGGCGGCCGAAGGCGGCATTCTTACGTGGAAACACATTGAGTCCGTCATCACTCCTGTCGGGCCGTTCCGCGCACCGACCGGACTGATTGAAATTGAGAACACGGCCAACCTCGCCGGTGGGCGGGTCTCCGACCTTCTGGTTTTGGATGAGATTGTTGCCGGGGCAAAGGATCGCAAGCTCCCGTTGCACCTGGACGGAGCGCGCATCTTCAATGCTGCCGTAGCGCTGGGTGTGGAGGTGAAGGCGCTAACGCAGGGCTTCGACACGGTGATGTTCTGCCTGTCAAAGGGGCTGGGCGCGCCGGTGGGTTCCATGCTGGTGGGTTCGGCGGGGCGGATAGCGAGGGCGCGCATTCTACGCAAGTGCCTGGGCGGTGGCATGCGGCAGGTGGGTGTGCTGGCCGCGGCGGGGCTCATTGCGCTCGAGGACGGGCCGAAGCATTTGCACGAGGATCATGCCAACGCGCGGCTGCTGGCTGAGGCGCTGGCGCATACCGAGGGCGTGGCCATCGATTTGGCGACGGTCGAGACCAACATTGTCGTCTTCCGGCTGACGGCGGGGAAGGGCGCGGCGGAGCTTGTGACTCGTTTGAAGGCGCGCGGCGTGCTGGCTGGAGCGTTTGGGCCGGATGCGATTCGTCTGGTAACGCATCGCGACGTGAGCCGCAAGGATTGTATCGATGCAGCCGAGGCGCTGAGCGAAGAAATTCAGACGCAAATGGAAACGGCCGGCTTGAGGTAAGCCAGCCGCTTGGAAGAGTCCGTGCGTTCCCACCCTTTCCGCAATGTGCGCGAAAAGGATGGGGCACGGAAGTTTTGTGCGTCGACGCCGCTTAGAACAGATTCCACAACGACTGGTTGTAAACCGAATGATGGAACTGAACTTCAGAGCCTTTGACAATGGTTCCGAGGTCGTGCGGCGAACGGTTGGCAGCAGCCTGTTTCAGATCGGCGTAACGTCCCTGCACGTCAGCACCGAGAACCTTGGCGATCCACTTCGATGTGGTGAAGTCATCGATGGCTTTCTGGATATTGTCGGGCAGATAGCGGCCGCCGGCACGCAGGTCCTTGGTCTTTGAAATGTCGCCGTCAATGCCGGTTTTGAAGATGCCATAGAGGGACAGATAGGGGTTGGCGTCGGGCGCTACCGCGCGCACTTCAGTGCGCATGGAGCGATGGTTGCCGATGGGGACGCGGACCATGGCGCCACGGTCAACGGCCGAAGCGCGAATCTGATTGGGCGCTTCAAAGTGCGGATCGAGACGACGATACGCGTTCACGCTCGAATTGAAAATGAGGCAAAGATCGAGGGCGTGGGTCAGGATGCGGTCGAGGAAGTCCCAACCGAATTTCGACAACTGCTCCTCGCCCTTCTCATCCCAGAAGAGGTTGGTCTTGCCTTTGGAAACCGATACGTTGGTATGCATGCCGCTGCCGTTGACGCCGACGATCGGCTTGGGCAGGAAGCAGGCTGTGTAGCCCATGTTGTTGGCAATCTGGCGGCACAGCAGCTTATAGAGCTGAATCTGGTCGGCCGCGGCAACGACTTCGGCATAACTGAAGTTGATCTCAAACTGGCTGGGCGCGACTTCAGGGTGATCCTTTTCGTTTTGGAAACCCATAGCACGCTGCACTTCGGCCGCGGTGTCGATGAACTGACGCAGGGGATCGAGCGGCAGGACGTGATAGTAGCCGCCGGTGTTGATGAACTCGAACTTGCCGGTCTCGTGGTAGCGCTGTTCGGCGTCTTTGCCTGCGAACAGGAAGCCCTCAATCTCAGCCGACGCGTTCAGAGTGAAGTTATGCTCCTTGTGCAGCTTTTCGGAGTAGTTCTTCAACACGCCGCGCAAGTCGCCCGAGTAAGGGCTGCCGTCTTTATCGATCACGTTGCCGAAAACCAAAACTTTGCCGTTCCCGAAAACATCGGCCGGCACCCAGTAGAAAGCGCTCCAGTCGATACCGAGGCGCAGATCGCTTTCCTTCTGCGCCGTGAAGCCGCGGATCGAGGATCCGTCGAAAGTCAGGTTTTCGTAGGAGCCGAGCAGAAACTTCTTGTCATAGTCGAGCAGGTGCAGGCGTCCCTCAAGATCGGAGAACAGCACGGTGACAGCCTTGATGCGTTTTTCGTCGGCGAGATATTTGAGGCGTTTTTCACGAACTTCGCCGGCGGCCGTGCGGTTTGTGCGGTCAGCCTTGGCTTGGAGGTTCAGGGTCTCAAGCTCGTCGTAGGAGAGAGCCAGGAAATTCCGATACTCACAGCAGGACATAAGACTCCTTTCATTGGTTCCGAACGGCGGTTCGGAGTGCTGGCAGATGCACTTCAAACGGAGCGAGGTTTTCGAGGGAACCAGAGAGCCAGGAAAAACACTCGGACTTGCTTACTTCTCTCCGTGGCGGACAGGTGATGCGGGCGCTTATTGCGGACTTCACAGACCGCGAGCCGGTTCTTCTTAATGGTTGTGACTACCAGGTTACGCGCTTCCAACCGAGCCCACAGCGCGACAACGAGAGTTCCCGCCCCAAGGGTAGAAATCTTGGCAGCGCAGAAATGGCGCAGAACCCTTCGCGCAAGAATTTATCATCCGCGCCCGAAGCAAAGCAAACTGAACGCAGAATGATGCGGCCGGCTCGAACTGTCAGGCCCAACGGCCATCTTTTAGGTTCATACCGCATCGCGACTGTCCCCGAGTAGAGCGGCAAGGTTGGAACCAGCTCCGCTGTTTCTTGCTAGCGATGGTGAGCAATGAGCACCATGAGCAGCAGAATAATGACGGGAATGAGGGCCAAGGCACCGTAGTAGAGGAGTTTGCGAACCAGCGGGGATTTGCGATTCTGCCAGTCGCGGATTTCGTCGCGGTCCTCGACGCCGACCGCTTCCGGATGCTCCAGATCGTGGAGAAACTCCTCGGCTCGGGCGTAGCGGTTCCTGGGATCGCGCTCCAGAGCGCGGTAGAGGATCTCCTGCATTTCGGGAGAGACGGAGGGGTCGGCCACGCTCGGAGGTGTCGGGTGGTTCAGCAGGCGGTCATTCATTGCGGCCAGCGGCGTGGGGCCATGGAAGGGGAGTTTGCCGGTGAGCATCTCGTAGAGAATCACGCCCATGGAGTAGATGTCGCTGCGTCCGTCGCCGCGCTTGCCCTTCACCTGCTCTGGAGAGATGTAATCGGGCGTGCCCAGCGCAGTGGTGAAGTTGGCGTAGGTGAGGCGGCGCGAGGAAGTGTCGCCGGCGATGCCGAAGTCGATGAGCTTGATGTTGTCGTTGTCGTCGACCAGAATGTTTTCCGGTTTCAGGTCGCGATGCACCACGCCGTTCGCGTGAATGTAGGCCAGTGCGTTGAGCACGCCCTTGGCGATGTGGAGGACGCGTTCGTAGGAGAGGCGGCCTTCGTCGAGAATGCGGCGCAGCAGACGGCCGTCGCACCACTCCATGACCATATAGATGCGGGAGCGCTTTTCACCGCCGAACACCCGCATGACATTGGGGTGGTCGAGACGTTCACCGATGCCGGCCTCGCGCTGGAAGCGATCGGAAAACAACGGATCGGCTTCCATGTCGGGATGGGGAATCTTCAGGGCGACAATGCGGTCGTCGCGCAGGTCGGTAGCGCGATAAATGGTGGCCATGCCGCTGCGCGCAACCACCGCATCGATGCGGTAAGAATCAATCTGTGCGCCGGGCTCCAGGGCATCGTAAAAACTCATCGCGCTTCAAGCTCCATCGGGGTAACCCTTTCTACTGTATCGGAAGAGCAAGGGAGCAAGGGAGCGGGGGAGCAAGCCAGCGAGTTGGCAAGTTGGCGAGTCAGCCTGCGCGATGCGCGAGGCATTGCATCGAACGGCGAAAAGTTCTCTAGTTCCTCGACCCCATTTGTCCCTGTTTTCTTGCTCCTTCGCTCCTTCGCTCCCTCGCTCCCTTGCTCCCTGTCTTCCTCAAATCGGCAGCCGGTAGGGCCGTCCGCGATACATGCCGACCTGCTCCACCGAGCGGACGCGAATGACTTGCGCGGTGGTGTTGTCGCCGCCGTCGATTTCGACCGCGCGGGCCACGAGTTCGCGGGCAATCTGCGCGGCATCCTTCTTCTGCGAAGCGATGGATGCAATTTCCGATTCGGGCAATTCATCGTGCATCCCATCGGTGCATAGAATCAGCACGTCGCCCGGCTGCAGAGTGACGGCGGTGGTGTCGGGCGAGACGAACATCTCCGGCCCCACGGAGCGAATGAGCACATGGCGCGAATCGGACGATGCGATCTCATCGGCGGAGATCAGGCCCATCTTGCGCTGTTCGTTGACCAGCGTATGGTCCTGTGTGATCTGCCGCGCCTGGCCGTTGCGCACCAGATAGCACCGCGAGTCTCCGATGTGCGACACCACGGCCTGGTCGTAGCGCAGGGCGCAGGCGACTACGGTGGTGGCCATTTTGTGGCCGTTGTGGTTCGAGTTGAGCGTGCAATCGTGCACGGCCACATTGGCGCGCTGGATGAGCCGCGGCAGAAGACTGATGAGCATGGATCCGGGTTGCGCTTTGCCGAACTCGTCGGCGACCACGGAGACCGCCGTTGATGAGGCGACTTCGCCAAGATCCATGCCACCGACTCCGTCGGCAACTACAAAAAGATATCCGTGAGAGCGCGCCTGCTGGCGCGATGCAGGGATAAACGACCCCATGGCGTCCTCATTATTGGTGCGGACTTTGCCAAAGTCGCTTGCCTGGCCAAACTGTACATCTAACATGAGAGCCGCCGTGTGAAGCATCCCGCGATGTTGCCGGGGAATGCTTCCGTTCAGGGAGATGGGGAGTCGCGCTTGAAAACGGCAATTGGGCGGGCCCCCTCTCCAGCCTCCTGTTTCGAGGCCGGAGAGGGAATCCACCCAGGAGCTGAATCTGAGTTTACGTTCGGACTACGAAGTTTGCTGCCTCGCGGCCAGCAGCGCCGTCTTGCCTTTGGATTTCGAAGAGCGGATGAAGTACACCGCTCCGTAGAGGCCCCAGACAAAGGAGATGCCCAGGGCGGTTAATGGTTCCATTTTAGTGCCGAGGTTAAAGAAGGGTCCTGCCACGTAAAAGGCCATGCAGACGAGGTTGGCCAGCAAGCCGAAGCCCGGAATCAGCCAATGCCTGACCATGCTGAAGTCCGGACGCCCGGTGTAGGCTACGATGCACAGGAAACAACTGAGAGCGTAAAGAATGAAGGTGCCGAAGTTGGAGGTGAGCGTGATGGCGAGCAGCGAGTTGGGCAGCGCGGCCATTTTGTCGTGGGTGGTATAGCCGAAGCTGGAGAAGATGTTGTGCGGCAAGGCCGCGATGGAAGCGTCGGTGGGAGCGCTGGCATCGCCGAAGGCCAGCGAGACGGCGATGACGCCGATGACCGCGGAGATCACAGCGAGGGTCCAGATGGCGCGCCGGGGCGAGAGCGATTCGGCATGGAGCATGCCGAAGTGCTCGGGAACTTCCTCGTCCTTGCCCATGGCGTAGGTGACGCGAGCGCCGGTATTCATACAGGCCAGCGTGGTGCCGATGAGCGCCAGGAACACGGTGATGGCTTCCGCCAGCATGAAGTACTTGCCGTGGCCTTGGCCGAGCAGTTGATCGCCCACGATAATCATCATGTCGCCGATGGGCGCCGCGGAACTGACCGCGCTTTGCATGGAATATCCGGAGTTGAGGAAATAGTTGGCGCAGAAGTACTCAAACAGGTAACAGAACAATCCCTGGATGAGCAGCGAAGCAATGACGGCGATGGGTATGTGCTTGGTGGGATTTTTGGCCTCGCCTCCCATGGAGGTAACCGATTCGAAGCCGACCAGAATGAGAATGGCTACGGTAGCCTGGATGAACATCCAACTGAACTTGTGGATGCCAACGACGGAAGCGGCGTTGGGATGGGAGAGGAAATTGCCGGTGGAATCAGTGGTCGGGTAGTCGATCGTGAACGTGACTGGCTTTCCTGCGCTATCGAGCAGAGGAAGCGGGTCGCCGTTCGCGTCACGCATGATGGAGCTGTCTTTGGGGTTGGTGGCGAACTGGTAGGTGAACGTCTTCTGGGTCTGGCCGTCGTACTGGAAGGCCGGTGTGCCGGCGGGGTGGCTGGAGCGATAGCCCAGCGCCAGGACGCTGAAGACGATGAGCGCGGAGATTTGGACGATATTGATGGCGAGGTTGACGGCCGTGGAGGCGCCGGCGCCTTTGGCTGCGATCCAAGCGACAAAGAACGAGAACACGACGGCAACCAGTCCCATGAAGACAGGACCGGGATTCGAGCCGCTCAGGAAGCTGGGATAGAGGAAACCAACCACGTAGCCCACGAAGATACCGGTGACAGCGACCATCACGCCGGGATAGACCCAGTAGTAGAGGTGCGAGCCCCAGCCGACGATGAACTTGGAGATGCGGGCGTACTTGAAGCCAGCGTCTTTGGAAAGCATGGCCTGCTCGGCGTAGTAGTAGCTGGAGCCGGTTCCGGGATAGAGCTTGGAAATCTCGGCGTAGGAGACCGCAGTCGCCAAACAGAGCAGCAGAGCGGCGAAGATACCGATCCACATGGACGGAGCCGTGGAGGGCTGGCCGGCAACGCCCGTAGAGGCCTGGAGATAGAAGGTGAGCCACAGGAAGGCGCCGGGAGCAATGAGCGCCATCGCGTTACTGGTTAAACCAGTGAGGCCGAGCGTGGCCTGCATTTGAGGTGCTTTCTGATCTGCCATGAATAATCTCCTGAGGGTTGAAATTCGCCTGGCGGCTCCCGGCGGATGGCCCCCGGGAGATTTGAAAACATCTGCTTGCGGCTCGTCCTCGACCGCGTGCGCCGAATCGAGATGCGGCACTGATAAGGTCGGGCCCGGCTATTTGCAGGGTTGGCCGGTCCCGGCTGATCTGCGGTGAGCTGAGTCTAAAGTTCAGCTCATGAGGACGAAATAAAGAACCAACTGCGGGTTTCCTTAAGGCTTTTGATCGAAGAGTGCAATGAACCCTGCGGAGTCATTGCACTCATCGCGGTTATTTTTTGACAATGTTGTCGCCGAAGATGAAGCCGAATTCAAGAGCGCACCGGAATTGGCTGGCATCCGCTCCCGTCTTGCCAAAGACGTCCCCGGGCGTGTAGTTCGTGGCGTGCACAATCGCGAGATCGCTGCGAACGAACATGCCGCCTTTTTGGTAGGTCGGCGTCGCCGTGAAAGTGATGCTGCTGCTGCCCGCTCCAAAACCCAACATGTTGACGGATTTATCCGTCGGAGTTCCCGAACTGGTCAAGCCTTCAAAACGCACCGGAAGCGAGAAGCCACTCTTGAATGCATAGCTCACATTCACCGCGCCACCCGTTGCCGATGTCGCGTTGCCGACGCCGACCTTGGCGTTGGTCGGCAGCTTGCCGTACTGGAAGTACGGCGAAATGATCCATGGACCTTTGGTGTAGGTGTAGATCACCGCGTGCATATAGCCGTTGTTCTGGATCGGCGTAGCTGCCGTCTCAAAGACGGTTTTTGAGAGGTTCCCCATGCCGTCGTACACCAGGCTGTGAGGCCCCTTGGTCAGGGTCGCCGAGCCGGAAAGAAACGAGTAACGGTTGGAGTAGTAACCATCGTTCCAACTGAAGGATGCGGAGAGGTATTTGCCGATGGTTTGGTTCACCTGCAGGCCGCGATTGATGGCGTTTTCCTGGTTCCAGACGATGCCGCGTTCGATGTTGAAGTTCTGGTAGGTAAACGTGGACTCGGCGCCCATCAGAGTGGGAAGAGAGCCGAGGAGGAACTGGGTGGTCTTACCCGCCTGCAACTTTGCGTAGGCGACCGGAACAGGCCCGTAGAGGTTGCTCTCGGTGTTTTGTGCGTTCACGAATGGCACGCTGAGCGTCGGCAAGGAGTAGACACCGGCCTGGACGAACCACTGGAACTTTCCGTCGGCCTTCTGGACAAAGATCTCTCCGTTGCTCAGAGTTGCTTGCGAGCTGTCGTCTCCCGGCACGGAATTGTTCTGGAACTGCGCGAAACCGGTCAGGATGCCGTTGACGGACAGCTTGCCAAACGGTCCGGCATCAAATGTCGCCGGCGGCAGCCATGTCAGCGGGCCCGTGAGAACGAATGTGGAAAGCGGGGTGGGCGCCGCATCGGCGGGGGCCGCAGGCGCGGGAGCTTGCGCGGCCGGAGTTGAGGCCGGCGCGGGGGCAGGTGTTTGCGCGCCAGCCACGAGCGCGAAGGTCATCGCGGCTCCGGCAATGGATCGCAGTGCAATCGATCGAAGGTTGACCACGGCATTCGAATGCATCGACAAGATTCCTCCAGAAAAAATTTGTGAAGTACGCAAGACGCAGTGAGATCGTTCAGGCGCATCAGCTCACGCCCGCTCAAGCCCCGTGCGAGGGCCTTTTGAGGTTTCAGGGAAACACTTGCTTCCGGTTGAGACTGCCGGCACTGTGCCGAGAGTCGGCTGGTGGTCGTTCAAGTCGCGGTAAGGGCGTAACCGCCTAGCACCAGTAACGCAAACAAAGCATAAAGAAATTATGAGGAACACGAAAAGATTTCTCTGAAATCGAATGGCAGGGGCGCTATCCTCGTTTTCGCGCAAGGCTTTACGGCCCATTTCGCAACCTGGTGGATGAGCCCGCGCGCGGCGTGAAAAAGGTCTAAAGAACCTGCTAAACTTTTATTTCTCCCGCTCCGGCGCTCGAACCAGAGATGAATCCCGCGTTGCAACCGCAGCGATTTCCACAGGATGGATGGTTGCGGTGCAGGCTGCCAGACCTTCCAGATCCGCGCCAGGGTTGCACACAATGCTTGCGAGAACAGAGGGTGAGTCCGGTTGAGTCAGAGCTACCTTATGCGTTCGGTTTTCGGGCCATGGCGCTCGCGCGGCTCGGGCACGCGCGTCCTTCTGTTCACGCTTGAATCCGCCCTGGGCGGGTTGAGCGTGGTCCTGATGGCCGCGCTGGCGCATTGGTCCAGTTGGCTGCTTCCGGTGGCGGCGCTTCTGTATTTGCTGATCGTGGTTCCCACGGCGCTGCTGTGCGGATTTTGGCAAGCGGTGATTGTTTCGCTGACGGCAGTGGTAGCGCAAAGCTGGTTTTCGGCGCGGCAGCCGGAGTTGTCTTTGGCCGCCGACCCGGCAAGCTGGATCGCTCTGGTGGTGTTCGTGCTTGTAGCCCTCTTCGTGAGCTGGCTTTCGTCGCGCATTACCGAGCACGCGCGCGAGGCGGAGTCGCGGGGCGGGCAGATGGAGGATCTCTACGAGTTCACGCGGCGTACCCTGCAGATGAACCTCTACATGGAGCCCGGACCGCAACTGGTCGAGCTGGTGCATGACATCTTCGACCTTGAAGCCGTCGCGGTCTTCGACGCCGATTTGCACGATGTTTACCAGGCGGGCTACTGGAGCGTCGATCCCCAGGAGATGGCGCAGAACGTTTACTATTTCGAGACCTCGGATGACGACGCGGAGAGCGGGATCGGACGGCGCGTGGTGCGCCTGGGAGCGGTACCCATCGGCAGCCTGGTGGTGCGCGGCGACACCAGTCCGCTGATCAACAACGCCATTGCTTCATTGATTGCCATCACCTTCGACCGCTATCGTGCCTTTGCCAACGAGAGCCGGATCGAGACCGAGCGGCGCACCGAACAGCTGCGTTCCACAGTGCTCGACAGCCTGGCGCACGCCTACAAGACTCCGCTGACCGCCATTCGCGCGGCGTCGACCGGCTTGAGTGAGATGGGCCGTCTTTCGCCGGGGCAGTCGGAGCTGGTATCGCTGATCGACGAGCAGACGCGGCTGTTGGGCGACCTGACCACGCGTCTGCTGACCACGGCGCGGCTGGATGCGGGCGAAGTTTCGATTCACGTGGAGCGCGTGAATGCCGGCACGCTGGTGGAGGAGGTGGTGGCGAGCCTCAAAGAGCGGCTGGCCAGCATGAAGGTTGCCATGGAAATCGAAGATGAGGACCTGATGCTGAGCTGCGACCGGCAGTTGATGGTGATGCTGCTGACCCAGTACATTGACAACGCGTGCAAATATTCAAATTTCGGCACCATGATCACCATCCGGGTTCTTGCCGCCGGGGCTGAGGCGATCTTTTCCGTGCACAGCTTTGGGCCGGTGATCCCCATGGCCGACCGCGAACGCATCTTTGACCGGTACTACCGATCATCGAGCTACACCAACCGCGCAACCGGAACCGGCATCGGACTTTCCGTGGCCAGGCGCGCCGCGCAGATTCACGGCGGCTACGTGTGGGTGACGAGCGACGAGCAGGAAGGCACCACGTTCTTTGCAGCAATTCCTCTGACAATGGAGAAGGAGAATTCGGGATGATGCAGCCAGCGATCCGCATTCTGGTGGTAGACGACGAATCGGCAATCCGCCGGGCGTTGCGGCCTCCGCTCATGGAGCTGGGCTTTCAGGTGGCCGAAGCCTCGCGCGGCGAGGAGGCGCTGCAGGTGCTGCGCAGCGCCACCTACGATGCTGTGCTGCTGGACATCAACATGCCGGGCATCGGCGGCATCGAGACGCTGCGGCGCATCCGCACGTTCGCGCCGCGCCTGCCGGTGCTGATGCTGACGGTGCGCGACGAGGAAGAGGACAAGGTGGAGGCGCTGGACCTGGGAGCCGACGATTACGTGACCAAGCCCTTCAGCACGCGGGAGCTGATCGCGCGCATTCGCAGCGCGGTGCGGCGCGTGCGTGCCCCGGCGCGGCCTGAGGATGCACCCATGGAGATTGGTGAAATTCGCCTGGAGCCGGTGAAGCGGCGCGTGACCAAGCGCGGCGTGCCGATCAAACTGACGCGCAAGGAATTCGACATTCTGTATTGCCTGATGAGCCGCGCGGGTCGCGTGGTGACGTATGCCAAGCTGCTTACGGCCGTGTGGGGCGCGGAGTGCCGCGAGGAAGTGGAGTATCTGCGCACTTTCGTGCGCCAACTGCGCAAGAAGATCGAGGACGATCCTTCGCATCCGCTGTATCTGCTGACCGATGTCTACGTCGGCTATCGCTTTGCCGATGCGTTGATGCTGCAGCAGGAAACAGCGGCTGGAGGCGGCTCGTTGGAGCCGCCGGAAGAGGCGACAGAGCAGACGTAGGATTCTGGGCTGGCTCTGCGAACCCCGCTCTATTCGTCGTAGTGCAGCAGGCTGAAGACGTCGTATTCCTTGAAGCGCTCGCGGCCTTTCAGAAAGTCGAGCTCGATGGCAAAGCCGAGGCCGGTAATCACGCCGCCCAACTGCTTTACCAGCTTCACGGTGGCTTCCATGGTGCCGCCGGTGGCGAGCAGGTCGTCGACCAGCACAATGTTCTGGCCGGGTGCGATCGCGTCCATGTGAATTTCCAGCGTATCGGTGCCGTATTCCAGGTCGTAGGAGACGCGGGCTACCGGAGCGGGCAGTTTTCTGGGCTTGCGCACGGGAACAAAGCCGGCGTTCAGACGATAGGCCAGCGCGGGCCCGAAGATGAAGCCGCGGGCCTCAATGCCCAGCACCAGATCGACGTTGCGTCCGATGTAATGCGCGGCCAGAGCGTCGATGAGCTGCGCGAAGCCGGTCTTGTCCTTCAGGAGCGTGGTGATGTCGTAAAAAAGAATCCCCGGCTTGGGGAAATCGGGTACTGTGCGGACCAGTTTCTTCAGGTCCTCTACGTTCACGGCAGTTCTATCGTCCGGCATGGCAGTCGCTTGCTCCTGGGTCACGGATCGGTTGTCGGTGAGCCGTCCCTAGTCTACTAAAGACAGGGAACAGGGGGTAGGGAACAGGGAGGAGTGTGAAGTGCGAGTGTGCCGGACGGACACATCCACACTTACACTGGCCACTGTCTTCTCACCACGCCCCGTCGATGCGGAACGAATCGAGGTTCTGGGCTTCGCTGTCGTTGAGTACGTGTTCAACGAAGCGATCCACGCGGCTGCCGCGCGGGCCGCGCTTGAGGCTGGCGCGCAGGTCGTCCAGATCGGCAGGCTCGCCGGCGGCGACCACTTCTACGTCGCCCTCTTCGGTGTTGCGCACCCAGCCGCGTAGATCGAGCTCGCTGGCCTCGCGCTGCACAAACCAGCGGAAGCCGACGCCCTGCACGCGGCCTTGAATCAGGAAGTGAAGGACCATGGTCAATGAGCAGTTTTGCAGATGGGCGCCCGCGGGTGCAACTGCTTTGCGGACGGGAGGGGCGTTAGGTCTCTTCAAGGAACTGATGCAGGCGCTGCGGAGGCCGTTCAGCGATTCCGCGCTACACTGGAACTCACGATGGTCTTCGTTCTCGACAACTACGATTCCTTCACGTACAACCTGGTCCAGTATCTGGGCGAGCTGGGCGCGGAGGTGGTGGTGCGCCGCAACGACGAGGTGACGCCTGAGGAAGTGGAGGCCATGAAGCCGGAGCGGATTCTGCTTTCGCCGGGGCCGTGCACGCCGGGCGAAGCCGGCATCCTGGTGCCGCTCATCCGTCACATGGCGGGCAAAGCGCCTATTCTCGGCGTTTGCCTCGGACACCAGGCCATCGGCGAAGCCTTTGGCGGCAAAGTTGTCCGCGCCAAAACCCTGATGCACGGCAAGACCAGCGCGGTGGATCACGATGGAACGGGCATCTTCAGCGGGCTGCCCACGCCGCTCACCTGCACGCGCTATCACTCGCTCATCGTGGAGCAGAAATCGTTGCCCGCCGAACTGACGGTGACGGCGCGGACCACGGAAGCGAACGGATCTGTCATCATGGGCCTGCGGCATCGCACGTTGCCCATCGAGGGCGTGCAGTTCCACCCCGAGAGCGTGCTCACCGAAGGCGGCCACCAGATGATCCGCAATTTTCTGGACATGTAAGACATGCGCGACACGCCGAAAGCTACAAATCGTTTTGCTGGCCGGTTGCGCGCGCGAGAATGGAGTTGCGCTCTGAGCCTGGGCGCGATTTTGATTGCGGGATCGGCGCTCGATGCGCAGACGACGCCGGCGGGAACTCCCGCAAATTCTCAAGGGAACGCGCAGGCAGCGCAAACCGCTTCGCCGCAGGCCGCGCAGACCGATCAGGCGCCGACATTCGGCACACCTCCCGTCGCCATTGTTCCACTCGACAAGTCGGTTCCGGGCGCGGCGCTCACGGTGGAAGGCGCTATGCAGACATGGAACGGCCGCGCATACCTGATGGGCAGCGGCAGCATTAGCGCCGGCGAGGCGACGGCGGAGGTCACGCTGCCATCGCGGGGAACCTTGCGCGTATGTGCGTCGAGCAACGTAAAGCTTGCGGCCGACGCGAGCGCGCCGGCCGGCGAGGTTCCGGGATTGCTCATCGCGCTCGATCGCGGCGCGGTGGAGATGAGTTTTGCCCCGAGCACGGCGCGCGAGAAAAATGCCGACACGCTTCTGACGCCCTACTTTCGCATTCTCATCGGCGGGCCGAACGCGGCCGATGTGAAGGTGCGGCTAGGCGAGCACGGCGACACCTGCGTAGACAACTCCGGCACGAATGCACCGTACGTGGTCGTGATCAGCGTATTTGAGGGCGGCATCTATCGCGTGCAACCCGGGCAGCGGGTCATGTTCGAGCATGGCCGCCTGCAATCGGTTGTGGACCAGGAGAGTGAGCCCTGCGGGTGCCCGCCGCCGGCCAGGACCGAGAGCAACGAGTTCCCACTGGCGCAGAGCGAAGGCCTTGCGCCGTCTTCAGCGCAGGCTCCGGTGGTTGCTGCTCCACCAGCGCATGGCGCGAACACTACGCTCAGCTACAACGGCACGGACGGCCAGGCGCAAACCACAGGTCCTGTGACCGTGACGCCGGCGGCGAGTGCGACGCCCGCGCCGCAAGTTCCCGTAAAGCAAAAGAAGCAGGGATTTTTCGGCAGGATCGGACAGTTTTTCCGACGTATCTTTGGCGCGGAGTGAAGACTGCTGGAGTTCCTGGCGTAACCGGGGGAAGTTACATCAAGCCGTGCCGCCCATAGGGCTTTCTCGAATCACTTGCTAGCATTTCCAGTATCGTGCGAGGGTCAATTTCTTGAGGAAATTGACCCTCGGTATTCCGCATTATGTTGAGACCCGAATCGAAGACGCCGGAGACGCAGCCGTCCGCGAGATTCCAAATCCGCCCATACTCGTGTCGGAAGCGATCTTTCTTATCCCATCTCTCGGCAGGTGCGATCAGGCGGTCGTGCTGACCAACGATCCCGAGGAAAGACTGGTCAGGAAGCTGTCCAGTGCGCTCTGAGCTGAGTTGACGTCTCCTTTGCTAAGCGCCGAACCGATTTCCGAGAGCATCTTGGAGAAAGATTCGCTGCTGGAAGTGGTCGAAGTGGAACTCTCGGAAGTGCTGCTGGTCGTCGAGCTCGAATTCGAATTCAGGAGACTGGTCAAAGAGTCGTAGGCCGACTGCGCGTCCGACACATCTCCGGAACTGATGGCGCTGAACAGGCTTAGGACATCCTGTCCCAGCGCACTGAGCGTGGAACTATTGGAAGAAGACGACGAAGAGGCGTCTGAGGTTGAGCTGGTTTGCGCGGAGGCCGGCACTGCATACGTCTCCAGAGTGGTCAGCGCGCTCTGCGCTCCGTCAATGTTGTTGTCCGAGAGCGCGGTCGAAACGCTCGACAGAAACTCCCCCAGCGGACTGTTCGCATTGGTGTTTGCGGGTTGCAGCTTCTCGACCTCGGCAAGGTCCTTTTCCGCCGAGGACGTGTCGCCGGACTTGATGGCCGACATGAGGTTGGAAAGCGCAGTGTCGAATGAGTTCTGTTTGCTCGAAGACGAGGCGCCGGAGGTTGAATTGGCTGACGACGTAGAAAGCTCTGAGAACAATGAGCTGATTGAAATACCGGATAACGACATAAGTTCCGATCCTTTCGTTGAGGTTTGTCAGGAGCCCCCATAGGGAGAGAAATCTCCCTGAGTTAATGTAGGCGCAACTCTGACGGAGCCTGACTACAACGGCGGCAGGGAGGAACCTTGGCTGATCAATAGTGGGAATGGAGGCGGCCGGATTTCCTGAACGGGAAATCGGGAGAGTCGAGAAGGTTCGCGGATTACATCTCCCGCGCGCGCTCGATGGCGCGGATGACGGCCTGGGCTTTGTTGATGGACTCCTGATGCTCCAGCTCCGGCACGGAGTCGGCCACGATGCCTGCGCCGGCCTGTACATAGCCTTTGCCGCCAATCGAGAGCATCGACCGGATGGCGATGCAGGAGTCGAGATTGCCGGAGAAGTCGGCGTAGAGGACCGCGCCGCCGTAGGCGCCGCGCCGCGCGGGCTCGAGTTCCTCGATGATCTCCATGGCGCGGACTTTGGGCGCGCCGGAAAGCGTGCCGGCAGGGAAGCAGGCGCGGAGTGCGTCAACTGCGGTGAGGTCAGGGCGCAGTTTTCCTTCAATGGAGCTCACGATGTGCATCACATGCGAGTAGCGCTCGATGAACATCAGTTTGTCGACCTTCACGCTGCCGAAGCGACTGACGCGGCCCACATCGTTGCGGCCCAGGTCGACCAGCATCACGTGCTCGGCGCGCTCCTTTTCGTCGTGCAGCATCTCTTCGGCGAGCGCGTCATCTTCGGTCTCGGTGACGCCACGCGGCCGAGTGCCCGCGATGGGCCGGTATTCCACTTTGCCCTGGTGAACGCGGACGAGCAATTCGGGCGACGAGCCGGCGAGCTCCAAGGGCCTCTCCGGGGCCGTTGACCTTTTGGACGAGGGGCGTGCGCTCGCTCCCAGCGGTCCCTCCGGATCGAAGCGCAGAAAGAACATGTAGGGGCTGGGATTGACGGTGCGCAGCGCGCGATAGACCTGGAAGCTGTCGACGCCGGGTTCGACATCGAAGCGTTGCGAAAGGACCACCTGGAAGGCGTCGCCGGCGCGGATGTACTCCTTGGTGCGGGTGACCGAGGCCAGAAAATCGCTCTTTGCGGTGCGAAATTTGACCTTGAGCTTGCCGTTTTTTCTTGGCTTGGGACGAGGCAATGGTAAGGCCAAAGATTTTTCCAGCTTGTTGAGGCGCTTGACGGCGCGACCGTAGGCGGCGGAAGCGTTGCCGCGCGAGACATCGGCGGTCACGATGAGCCAGATCTCTTTGCGCACATGGTCGAAGGCCAGCACCTCGTCGAAAAAGAGCAGGCAGGCGTCGGGAATGCCGAGCTCGTCCGTGGCTTGTTCGGGCAGGCGCTCGATCTGGCGCACCGCGTCGTATGCAAAGAAGCCGACGGCGCCGGCGGTGAACGGGGGCAGGCCCGGCAGCCGCGCGGGCTTGTGGCCACCGAGCGCGTCGCGCAGCACATCGAACACGTCGCCCTCGATGCGGGTGGTTTTGCGGCCTTCGGTGATGGCGATTTCGCGGCCCCGCGACACAATGCGCTTGAAAGGCGTGAAGCCGATAAAAGTGTAGCGGCCCACTTGCTCGCCGCCCTCGACGGATTCCAGGAGAAAGCACTCGCGCTCGGGCCACGCGGCGCGCAGGAAGGCCGAAACCGGGGTTTCGAGGTCGGCCATGAGCGTGCGGCAAACGGGGACGAGCGTGTGCGTCCGGGCCAAAGCCAGGAACTCCTTGCGCGAGGGGGCTGCTGAACGGGAAGAGGCTTTCACAGCTTCAGTGTAACTGGATGGGAGGCCGTTTTGCTGCTGCTCGATGGGCGCGCGGGGTCTCTCATGGCCGAGTGCGTGTGTCTGGAGAGTTGGGCCGAAGTTTTGATGGGGACTTGCATGACGCGCGAGATTAATCCGGCGAGCAGGGGCGATAGTCTTTGAGCCACGCTGCCAGTTTTTGCGGAGCCAGCGGCCGGCTGATCAGATAGCCCTGCGCTTGGTCGCAGCCCTTCCAGCGCAGAAAATCCAGTTGCGCATCGGTCTCCACGCCTTCGGCAATCACCGACATGCCCAGCTCATGCCCGATCTCGATGGTCTTCTGCACCATCACTCGATCGCTGCCGTTCGAGAGCATGTGCATTACAAAGGTTCTATCGATCTTCAACTCGTTTGCCGGAATGTTCCTGAGCTGCTGCATCACTGCGTAGCCGGTGCCGAAATCGTCAATCGAAAGCTGGATATTCTTCACCCGTAACCGCGTCAGAACATCCAATGTCTGGTTGAGTTCCTTGATCAGCCCCGTCTCCGTAATCTCAATCACGACGCGCTCCGCAGCTACGCCGTACTTCTCCAGCAGGGCGGCAAAGGTGTCGGGAAACCTGAGATCGCGGAGAGAGTCCACCGATGCGTTGAGGGCCATGCGCAGCATCTGGCCAGCCTGGTCGACGAACTGTTTCGCTTCGGATAAACCGCGGTTGACCATGAGCCAGCCGAACCTGTCGATCAGTCCCAGGGCCTCAATGCGACCGATAAAGTTGTCGGGAAAGATCAGGCCACGTTGCGGATGCTGCCAGCGGGCCAATGCCTCCAGGCCACACACGCTGCCCGTCGCAATTTCGATCTGCGGCTGGTAGTGCAGGACGAACTCTTCGCGTTCCACGGCGCGCCGCACCTCCTCCTCGGGAATGTCGAGGGAGGGTGGCGGCTCTTGCGGGGTAACCGTCTGCGAGGGCGCGTGTCCGCGCAGCACAAGTTCCAGCTCCGCCAGCCGGAATGGTTTCTGGAGATGACCGGCGAGGCAGAGGCCGAGAGAAAGCGCCAGCTTCTCCGCCGTTTCCAGCACGCGCTCGCCAATGCCGCTCATCAACACGATGCGTGCCTTGCATTGCCGCGCAGCCAGCGAGCGCATCACTTCGATGCCATCCATACCCGGCATCATCAGGTCGAGCAGAATCAGGGTGGTATCCGGCACCAGCAGTTCGGGAAGCGCCCGCGGGTCCGACGTTGCCGTACAAGGCAGGCCGAGGCCCGCCGCCGCGTCACAGACAAAAGCGCGCACGCCGTCATCGTCGTCGATCACCAGGATGTTGCCCGCGGTGGCCATGATCTTCAACTCTCTCTCGCCCGGCTGCCAACCTCGTCCCCCGGTTGCCCCCTCTTTATGAGGTGCCCAATGGCTAAGATGAGGCCAACCCCCTTTCGCGCCAGGGTCTGTCTGCTCAAGGGGCAAACTCGCCCGTGGCTCCGGTTGCTTCCAGCCGCACCACACTGTTGCTGGCCTCAAATCTTTGGTAGTGCGGACTTTCGCTCATGGTCTTCGCCACGATCCCCAGAAATTCGTTGCGCTGGTAGGGCTTGCGCAGCAGGGGACCATCCATGAGACGTCCGCTACGTTCGGCCAGCGCCTCGGCCGGAAAGCCTGATGTGAAGATGACTCGGATGCCGGGACGCAACTCGCGGACCTTCTGTGCCAGCTCGATGCCGTTCATGGCGCCGGGCATGATCACGTCTGTAACCAGCAGATCGATCTCCTCCGCCTGCGCCAGAAGGTCGAACGCGGCGCTGCCGTTCTGGGCCTGCAGCACGGTGTAACCCATTTCAGTAAGATAGGCCTCGGCGATCTCCAGCAGGGCTGGCTCGTCGTCTACCAGCAGTGCTGTGCTGCCAAGCTTGCCGGGCAGGTGCACGACTTCAACAGCCGCGGTAGGCGCCGCTGTCTCGCCGGTCAAGGGCAGGTAGAGCGATACCGTGGTCCCGAATCCCTCTTCGCTGTAGAGCCGGAGCGCGCCTCCCGACTGTTTGATGAATCCGTAGACCATGGCCAGGCCCAGCCCGGTGCCTTTTTCGCGCGACTTGGTGGTGAAGAAGGGCTCGACCGCCCGCTCCAGGGTCTGCCTGGACATGCCATGCCCGGTATCGCTCACTGAAATGCAGGCATAACTGCCGGAATTGATCTCGCCGGTTTGCACCAGCGGGTAGTGGGAGCCCAGTTCCACGATGTGCGCCCCGATCGTCACCGATCCGCCTTTTGGCATGGCATCGCGAGCATTCACCAGAAGGTTGAGCAGCGCATTCTCCAGGGCCGCCGCATCGATGGTCACGGGCGGGATGTCGGCGTCGCAGTGGGTCACCACGCGGATCTCCGGACCCAGCGTGCGCCCGGCCAGCTCCTCCATCTCGCGGATCGTGGTCTCGATCGAAACCGGTCCAGGGTTCAAGGCTTCGCAGCTTGAAAAGGCCAGCAGCCGGCGGGTCAGGTTGGCGCCGCGCGTGGCCGCCTTCTGTGCGGTCCTCACCCGCTTCAGAGCTTCCTCGTTGCCGGCGAGCGAGCGCTCCAGAAGATCGAGATTGCCCACGATGGCCCCTAACAGATTGTTAAAGTCGTGCACAATTCCGCCCGTCAACTGGCCCAGCGCATCCATCTTCTGGCTGTGGCGCAACTGTTCCTGGAGCAACCGGGTTTGGGTAATGTCGCGGGCGATCTTGGAGACGCCGACCACATTCTTTTGCGCGTCGAGAATTGGGGAGATGGTGAGCGAAACCCGGATCTGCCGGTCGTCCTTTCTCTTTCGCACCGTTTCGAAATGGTTGATGGTCTCGCCCTGCCGGATGAGGGCGAGAATCTCGTCTTCCTCGTGCGTGCGGTCCGACGGCAGGAGGCAGCGGATGGATTGGCCGATCATCTCTTCCGCCGCGTAGCCAAATATTTTCTCCGCTCCACCGTTCCAACTGGTGATGATGCCCTGCAGGTTCTTGCCGATAATGGCGTCCTCTGAGGACTCGACGATTGCCGCCATGCGCATGCGGGCGGCGTTGCTCAGCTCGCGCTCGGTAATGTCGCGATAACTCAGGATGTACTGGGCGGTTCCCCCGGCGGGATTGTTGATGGGCGCCGAACTCATGGCCACGAACACGCCTTTGCCGGTAACCTTGGAGCGCAGTTCGACTTCGAGGTTGCGCACGAACTCGCCGCGCAGCGCACGCAGGCCCGGCCATTGCTCGATCGGAAGCAAGGCGCCGTCGAGCGAGCGGATTTCCAGCAACTCCCGCACGATGTCAAACGAAGCCGTAGTGCTGGGTATGCCCAACAAGTCCGCGGCGGCGCGATTGGTCTGCACCTCGAGGGTCTCGGCGTCGAGCACAACGATACCCTCCGTCAGGTTGTCGAAGATGGCCAGCAGGCGCGCCTCGTGCTCGGCCAATAATCTGGTTTGGCGGGAGAAGCGCCGGTCGAGAGCCGCCAGCATGCAAACGTGGCCGAGAATGACCGTAATGGCGATGGCGATGAGGGCCAGCCCGAAGGGCGTGATGAGGATGGCGTGTTGCATGCTCGCATTCAGCGCGGGCTGGGGGACGAAACTGGTGGCGGCCATGCCCACGTAATGCATGACGGGGATGGCCAGGCCCATGAGCAGGGCGCTGCAAAGCTTTCGGGTAGTCCAGGAAACGCGCGTTTCGCGCAGCGAGAAGGCGAGGAGCAGCGCGACAAAAGAGATGGCGATCGCCAGCGCCACCGAGAGCGTGACTATCCACGGCGAGTAGACCAACCGGGCCTGGAGGCGCATGGCCGCCATGCCGATGTAGTGCATGGCAGCGATGCCGCAGCCCATGAAGATGCTGCCTGCCACCAGGCTGGCGTTGTCCATGATGGGTTTGCTGACCACGTAGAGCGCCACTGCGGATGCAACCACTGCTGCCAGCAGAGAAAGCACCACCGTAGGCCAGTCGTAATACACCGGGATGGGCAGGTGGCAGGCATGCATGCCCACATAGTGCATGGCCCAGATGCCGAGGCCCATGGTCAACGCGCCCGAGCCAAGGCACACGAGACGCGGCCAGCCTCTCAGAGCTGTCAGACGCTCGGCCAGGTCGAGCACCGCGTACGACGCGACGATAGAAATAAGGATGGAAAGGGCTACCAGACGGTAGTCGTAGGAACACGAAAGTACGGCAGAACTACCCATCATTAGACCAACTTGATGCGGTTGATCTTCAGTGAGCGTACTGGCTCGTAGCCGCGATTCGCATGAAACGCGAAGGGCGTCCGCTGCCCGGGTGCGCGAAGAAGCTTACCAGAATGCATCTTGAGAGGAAGCAATCGCGATTACAGGGGAAGCGATCAACGGGGAACAACTCCCGCTCAAGCCTTACGTGCCATTTATATACGCCCGCAAAATCTCGATGTCAATTGCCAAGAGATGTTCGTTCACCCTTGCACGCGGGGTGCGAGCGGATTATCGCGGACTGCCGCGCCCGTGCAGGCTTCCCGCTTCAGGCCGGGAGGGGGAGTACTGGAAACCTGCCCGGCAAGGGCTGTTCAACTGTGATCGCCGTATCTTGACGCAAGAGGCAATCGAGCCTAGACTCACTGAGGTTTGGGTTTACACGCGGTTTTGGCCGCTCGCAACGCGCCGTCGCGCTCGACTGCGGGCGGCGCAGGAAGCGGCCGGAAATGCGAAAATCCCGGCAGATTGGCCGCCGCACCGATAAGCTGGATGAAACCGGCAGCATTCCGGCTCCGGAAAAATCGGAAGCGCGGCAGGAGATGGAGAAATTTATGGCAACTGGATCCCCCCATGTGACGCTCGACCAGGAGATCAATCCCTGGGAAGCGCAAAACGCGCGCTTCGATTTTGCCGCGCGCAAGTTGAACCTGGACGAAGGACTGTGGAAGGTGCTGCGCTCGCCGCAGCGCGAGGTGATTGTGCACTTTCCGGTAACGCTCGATAACGGCATGATCGATATGTTCACGGGGTTTCGCGTGCAGCACTCGATGGCGCGCGGTCCGTGCAAGGGCGGCATCCGGTACGCGCCGGATGTGACGCTGGACGAAGTGCGGGCGCTGGCCAGTTGGATGACCTGGAAGTGCGCGGTGGTCAACATTCCCTTCGGCGGCGCCAAGGGCGGAGTCATTTGCGATCCCAAGGGGATGAGCCGCGGCGAGCTGGAGCGCATGACGCGCCGCTACACGTCCGAGATCATCGAGTTCATCGGGCCGGAGAAGGATGTGCCTGCGCCGGACGTGAATACCAACGAGCAGACGATGGCGTGGATCATGGATACCTACTCCATGCACACGCGGCAGACCGTGACCGCCGTGGTGACGGGCAAGCCGGTGAACATGGGAGGCTCGCAGGGGCGGATTGAGGCCACGGGCCGCGGCGTGAAAGTGGTGTGCGACGAAAGCTTGCGCTATCTGAACATGCCGGTTGAGGGCTGTCGCGTCATCATTCAGGGATTTGGCAACGTGGGATCGAACGCCGCGCGGCTGTTGCAAGAGCGCGGCTACTCCATTGTGGGCATTGCCGAGCGCGATGGCGGCCTTTATAACCCCGCCGGCATGGATATCCATCAGTTGCTCGAGTACAGGTACCGCAACAACACCATTCTCGGCTTCCGCGGAGCCGAAGCCACGCCCAGCGAGGAGTTGCTGGTTTCCGAGTGCGAAATCCTGATTCCGGCGGCGACGGAGAATGTGATCACCAGCCGCAACGCCGACAAAATCAGGGCGCGCATCGTAGTGGAGGGCGCCAATGGACCGACCACTGCCGTGGCGGACGAGATTCTGGCCGAGAAACGTATCTTCATCGTGCCCGACATTCTGGCCAATTCAGGCGGCGTGACAGCCAGTTACTTTGAGTGGGTGCAGGACCGTCAGGGCTATTTCTGGAAGGAGTCCGTAGTCAACGAGCAGCTAGAAGAGATTCTGCGCAACAGCTTCGATGACGTGGTGCGCTACGCCGAGGCCCACGGCGTGAATAATCGCATCGCGGCGTACATGCTGGCCATCGACCGCGTGGCGTTCACCATCAAGCAACGCGGAATTTACGCGTAGCGCAACTAACAACGGAGGCAAAGGTGGCGGGGGAAGCGTAAGCTTCTTCCGCCATTTCCCTTTTGGCCATTTCTTTGGGGTTGACCGGGTCGGCGAGGCGCTGTCGGTGCAATAATGGAGTCACGCCACCAGAGACCAGACAGCGTGGCCCGCGCGCATGAATCTGCCCAACTCCATCACTATGAGCCGGATCATTATGATCCCGCTCTTCCTGTGGATGCTGTCGCCGCATTTTCCGTGGCAGGGGCCGCACGGCGAGCAGGAGATCGCGGCATCCCTGTTGTTCGTGCTGGCCTCGATTACCGACGGCCTGGACGGCTATTTGGCCCGCAAGCGCGGCCAGATCACGACCATGGGCATGCTGCTCGATCCGCTGGCCGACAAGATCATGGTGACGGCCGCATTTGTCGCTCTCGTGGCCTACAACCCCGAAGTAGTAAAAGTTTGGATCGTGGTCGTCATCATCGGCCGCGAATTCCTCATCTCCGGATTGCGGTCGATCGCGGCGTCTGAAGGATTCACCATCACGGCCAGCGAACTGGGCAAGTTGAAGACGGTGGTGCAGATTGTCGCCGTGGTCTCGGCCATTCTGGCGCACCGCTGGGATCAGTGGCAGATCGGCCCCATCGCGATTCCGGTGAAGTGGTACGCGATTGCCGCTATTTACTTCGCGGCTCTGATTGCCGTGATCTCGGCGGTTGATTATTTCATCGGCTTCTGGCGCAAGATCGACCACGCGTCAAAGGACCGCCGCAAGGCCGCCGTGCTTTCGCGCGGCAAGAGCGTGCGGATATCGTGAAGAGGTTTCAGGTGTCAGAGGCCGGCGCTTTCGCTTCGTTGAGCGTGATTTTTGAAATCTGAAACCTGAAACCTGAAACCTGACCCCTGACACCCGCTTTTTTCACTGCCCAATCTCATAACGCACCAAAGCCAGCGCCGTCTGGTAGGCGTAGCGCGCATTGGTGTTTTCAATCTCGGCCTGCGTCTGGTTGAGCTGTGCCTGGCTGATCTCGACAATGCCGCTCAGGCCGATCTTGTAGCGCGCGGAAGCCAGGTCGAGGGCAAAGTTGGCCTGGTCGAGCAACTGCTGGGTGACGGCGATGCGTTGATAGGCGGTTTGCGCGTTGAGCACGGCGGTGCGTACATCGCGCGCAATGGCGTCGCGCAGGTTGCGCACGTCCTCCTGCGCCGCCTGGGCGCGCAACTTCGCTTCCTTCGCCTCGGCGTTATAGAGAAAGCCGTTGAAGACCGGAATGCTGATGTTGCCGCCAGCGGTTGCGTACCACGAGGATTCGATCTGGTCGGCGCGCACCGGAGTTCCGCCCACCGCGCCCAATGCCGTGATGGTGGGCATCCACAAATCGCGCTGCGCGGTGCTGAACTGGCGTGCTGCGGTGGATTTGAGGTTGAGCGCCGCGAGATCAGGCCGCGCTTGAAAGGCGCTTCGAACCATCGCATCGGCGTCATCCGGCGCCAGCGCAGGATTGCCGTTGGTCTCGTCGACGAGGGTGTATTGCTGATCCTGCTCGGAGCCGAGCACGTTATTGAGCGAAGCCATCGTCGCCTGGACGTTGTTTTCGGCGTCGAGCAGCAGCAGCCTGGCCTGCGAGAGCTGCACTTCGGCAAAACTCAGGTCGAGATCGGAGCGGATCTTTGCTTTGGTGAGCGCCCCCACCTGGTCGGTTGTGTCCTGGCGCTGGGCCACGGTCTGCTGCGCCACCTTGAGTACGGCCTGTGCCGTGAGCGCCTGATAAAACGCCTGATCGACGGTGAGAGTGATGTCGAGCTCTGTAGCGCGTTCGCTTTCAAGTTGTGCTCGGGCGTTGGATTGCGCGCTCAGGACGAGGTTGTGCGTGTGTCCGAAGTCGGTGATCAACTGGTTCACCGAGAGCCCGCCTGCGGCGCGGTCAAAGATCGCGGGATCATCGAGCCCTCCCGCGGTGATACGAGTATTGTTGTGCGCGTCCACGGCCGTGAGCGCGCCGGCGATGGTGGGGAATTCGGCCGAGCGCGTCTCGCGCGTGACTTGCGCCTGGGCCAGAGCCAGCAACCGCGCCACAGTGATGTTGGGATTGTTGCGAATCGCGATCTGCTCGGCCTGTGCGAGCGTGAGTGAAGGGCCGGCGGATGAGGTTGAGCTCTGCGCTGCCTCCGGCGCCGATGCTTGCGGCGCGGGCTGGGGAAGCAGAGCGGCGATGAGGTGCGTGGCGGGCGCACCGGGCAACGGCGCCTGTGGCGCTTGCGCGATGGAATGCGGAACCACAGCCGCCGCTAAAATCGCCGCAAATGTTGCAGAGAACATGGGAGATCGATGGGTATTACTCATGGTCGATGCCCTCCGCTGAGGCATGTGTTGCGCTATGCCTGCCGTGGATGAGGAGATACACGGCGGGAACGAGGAATACAGTGACGACCACTGAAGCGGCGAGTCCGCCGATGACGGCGCGGGCCAGTGGAGCATATTGCTCGCTGCCTGCTTCGAAGCCAAGCGCCATGGGAATCATGCCCAGGAGCGTGGCCAGCGAGGTCATGAGGATCGGGCGCAGGCGAATTTTGCAGGAGTGTACGACCGCTTCAAGCAGCGGCTGGCCCTGATTGCGCAGGATGCCGGCGAACTCCACGATGAGGATGCTGTTCGAGACCACGATGCCGGTCATCATAATCACGCCCATCAGCGACATGATGTTGAGCGTGGAGCCGGTAGCGAGAAGGATAAGGACCACGCCCACCAGGCCGGGCGGAATGGCCATGAGAATGATGAAGGGATCGACGAAGGAGCGGAACTGCGCCATCAGGATCAGATAGACCATGAGGACGGCGATGATGAGCCCGACGCCGAACTCCTTGAAGGCCCGGTTCATGTTCTCCACCGCGCCGCGCACCTGGAAGGTTGTGTTGCGGTCGGTTTTTGTTGCGGCCAGCAGCTTGTTGATGCGTGCGCCCACGCCCTGTAGCGATTCGGTTCTAGTGGCGACATAGATGTCGATCACGCGGCGAATCTGGTAGTGATCCACTTCGGTGGGTGTGTTGATCATCTGCATGTCGGCGACGGAGCTGAGCGGGGTGTAGCCGGCAGTGTGGCCGCCGGGATCGAAATGCTGCGGCATAGGCGAGGCCGCGCGGCCCTCCTGAGAGGGGCTGTAGCCTGGGGGCCGTTCGCCGCGCAGGGGAATGTTCTGGAAATCCTCCATCGACATGTTCTTCAGAAAGCGGTTCGAATACTGCACGGTGACCATGTAGTTGTTGCCGCTTTTGGGATCGATCCAGTAGCTCGGCGCGACCTGTCCATCGGAAGTCATCGCCGTGATGACGTCATCCACCACGTCTTTCGTAGTGAGCCCGATGAGACTGGCCCTCTCGCGATCGATGTTCAGCCGAATGCCTGGATAGTCGAGGTCCTGCGGGATGTAGACGTTGCTCACGTTGGGCATGGTGCGGATCTGGTCGGAGAGGCTTCGCGCGATGGCGAAGGCGCCTTCCATGTTGTTCGACCCCACCTGGATGTCAATGGGCGCGGGCAATCCCTGGTTGATGACGCCGTCGACCAGGCCGCCGGCCTGAAAATAGGTGGAAAGCTCCGGCATCTCCTCGGAAAGCTTCTGCTGCACGCGGCGCATGTACTCGTAGCTGCCGATGCTGTGATCTTCCTTGAGGCTGGTTTGCACAAATGCGGTGTCCATGGAAGCGTTGGAGGTGAAGATCGCGGAGAGATCGGGATAGACGCCGATGTTGGAGACGATCATGCCGAGATCCTTCGGCTTGACCACACTGCGGATGATGTCTTCCACGCGCGCCACGTACTGGTCACTGACTTCAAGGCGCGTGCCGCTGGGCATGCGGACGTTGATGACGAACTGTCCGGGATCGGTGCGCGGAAAGTAGGCGCGGCCGAGGAAGGGAAACAAGCCAAGCAGGATGACCGCCATTCCGCCGAGAAGAACGGCAGTGGTCATTGCCGGGCGTTGCAGCAGGCGGAAGGCGAGCTGCTCGTAGCGGTCGAGAAGGCGGTGGAAATGGTTGTTAAAGACGACCAGAAAGCGTTTGAAAATCGACGGCTTGCTTCCTTCGACGGCATCGATGTCGCCCTCGTCTTCTACGCCATGCTGATCGAGGCGGATGAACCTGGCGCAGAAGAGCGGAACTACGGTCATGGCGAAGAAGTAGGACGCAAAGATGGAAAGCGCCACGCCGAGTGCGAGCGGGGTAAAGATGTACTTGCTGATTCCGGAAAAGAAGGTTACGGGAAAGAACACGATCGCGGTGGTGAAAGTGGCAGCCAGCACCGCCATGGCGACCTCTGTTCCGCCTTTCTCCGCGGCCTCTTGCGGAGGCATGCCCGATTCCATGAAGCGGAAAATGTTCTCGAGTACGATCACGCCGTTATCGATGAGGCGCGAGAAAACCAGGGCCAATCCGCCGAGAATCATGGTGTTGATGGAGCCGCCCATCACGTGGGAGATGAGCAGGCAGACCAGCATGGAGAGGGGAACGGCCAGCAGCACGGCTACTGTGGCGCGCGGGCTGCCCAGGAAGATGAGAATCATGATCCCGGTGAGCACCAGGCCGATGAAGGCTTCGCGCGAAACATTGCCGATGGCAAGCTTGACGAAGATCGATTGGTCGAAGACCACGGCAGTTTTGAGCGATTGGGGAATGTCGACGAGATGTTTGATGGCCTGCTTCATGCCGTTGACGATGGTGATGGTATTGCTGTCGCCCGCCTGTTTGAAGACCGGCACGTAGACGGAGCGCTGGCCGTCGATGCGGACAATGTTGTACTGCAGCGCGCCCGCATCCACCGCGTGTCCCACATCGGCAACAAGAACCGATCCGTTGCCCTCGGATTTCAGAGGCATTTCGTTCATCGCCTCTGCGCTTGGGAACTGGCTATTGGCATAGATGTTGTAGTCTTTTGAGCCGATGCGCACGTCGCCCGCAGGCAGAGTCAGGTTGGAGCTGTTCACCGCCGTGACCACATCATTCAGGCTCAGGTTGTGGGCTTCGAGTTTGAGCGGATCGACGTAGATCTGGATCTGCCTGTAGGTGCCGCCGTAGGGCTGCGGCACCGAAGCACCCTGCACGGTTGAGATCTGGTTGCGCACCTGGAACTGCGCGAGGTCCTTCAGTTGGGTTTCGTTCAGTCCCTGACCTTTGAGCGTGATCAGGCAGACGGGTTGCGTGGAGGCGGTGAGGCCCAGCACAACGGGAGGCAATGTTCCGGGCGGCAAGCGGCGCAAATCGGCCATGGCGAGATTCGCTATGTTGCTGAGCGCCGCATTGGGATCGGTGCCGGGCTTGAAATAAATCTTGATCAGGCTGACGCCGGTGAGGGAGCGCGACTCGCTGTGGTCCACGTTGGCAGCGAGAGTGAAGAAGCGCTCGAAGGTATTGGTGATGTCGGCTTCGATCTGCTGCGGCGGCATGCCGCTGTAGAACGTGGCCACAACCACAACGGGCATATCGATGTCGGGAAACAGGTCCACCGGCATCTGCACGACGCTTACCACCCCGATCAGGGCCACCATCAGGCAAAGCATGATGATGAAATAGGGAAATTTAAGGGCGAATTTTGGCATCAGTTGGACCCTCCTGTGCCTTGTCCGGCCTTCATGTCGATCATGCCGCCGGATTCCTGCACAGTTTCAGAAGCGGGCTCGGACGCGACCAGCGGATTGACCCGTTCGCCTTCCTGGTATTTTTCCTGGCCGCCGATGAGGACGCGATCGCCAGGGTTAAGGCCGCTGGTGATTTGCGCCAGCCTGGAGCCCTGCAGCCCAACTTGAACCGAGCGGATGTGGATGCGGTTATTGCCGTCGAGGACGTAGACCGTCTGCTGATTGTGCGCGTCCAACGCCAGGGCTTCAACGGGAATGGTCACGGCGTTCTCAGCGTGCGCCAGCTCGAGCGCGGTGTTGGCGTACATGCCGGGAGCGATGGAGAGATCGCTGTTCTCCACGTCGACTTCCGTTTCCATGGTGTGAGTTTCAAAGTTCACGTCACGCGTGAAGCGCACGATTTTTCCTGTGAAGGAGCGGTTGATGGCGTCGACGCGCACCTCGAGCTGGTCGCCCTCGTGGACATATTGCACGTCGTCTTCTGGCACGGGAACGCGCAGGCGGAGCAGGCTGCTTTGCGACAGGCGAACAATGGGGAGGGCTTGATCGTTGGAGTTGGTGCCGCCCTGGATGAGGGCGCCGGTATCGGCGTAGCGCCAGATGACGACGCCGGCAATGGGCGCAGTGACGGTGGTGTAATCCTCAAGCGCCTGCACGCGCTCGTTTTCGGAGCGCGCGGCCTCGGCGTGTTGCTGGGCGGCGGCCATGTTGGCCTTGGCGGAATCGATCTGCGCTTGCGAACCCAGGTCCTTGGCCTGCGCATCGTCGAGTTCCTGTTGCGCGATCAGCCCCGGACGCGTGGCGGCTGCCTGTTGCAAACGCTGCGACTGGGCGTGGAGCGCGGAATTGAGCGCCTCGGCGCGCTTGATCTCCTGCTGGGCGCGCGCGATCTCTTCCTGACTCTGCTTGAGCTGGAATCCCGACTGCTCAAGCTGCGCTTTCAGCTCTGGAACTTCCAGGACCGCAAGTGTTTCACCCTGGCGCACGATGTCGCCGATATCGACGTTGATGCGCTTCATGTAGCCGCTCACTTTGGGATGCACGTCGACCACCTGGTAGGGCTGAAACTGGCCGGCGAGCGTGAGCACATGGGCAATGTCGCCGCGCTGGGCCACGGCGACGCGCGCGGAGGCGATTGCCACCGGGCCGGAACTCCCCGCATGGCAGGAAGTGATGCACATGGCCGCCGCCGCAGCCATGAAAAGAGAAAGTCGTTTGATCATGCCGATCATGCTCCTGATTCGCTGCGCCTGCGATGGGTCGCGGCGCATGAAAGCAAAAGGGGGAAGAAGCAGTGCAACGCGAAAGTCGTATCCCGCTGCGAGTTCAGCCCGCAAAGGGATCACTCACAGCGAAATAACTGCGTTCTCAAGATGCTTTCGAGATGAGATTAGAGAGCCGGCGGCGGGCGGAAAAAGTGCTGGGGCGAAAGGAATGCGGCTGCTAAAAGGGGCGGATGATTACGCGCAACCCTAATGCGTTGTGAGAGATGAATCGTTTGAGGAGTGGAGGCCGTTTCGGGCGGCAGAGTGGCAAAGGGTGTGTGGGAGCGCAGCGGACCGGGCGACGGCGCGTGGTGCCCGACGAGCCTGGGCGTCACTGCGGGCAGGGCTTTTGCTGACTGCGCGTCGCTGACTGCGCCGGTCGGCGGCTCGTACCACGCGGTTTTGGCTTCTACCGCAAAGAGAAATGCCAGCAGACAAAGCGCGACAGCGAGAGGAGCACGCCGGCAGGAAAGACGATCGGCGAACGATCCTGACATAGAGGCAGTTTACCACGCGGCAACTTGCGCGGCCGGAGTGCGATGTCTATCAACCGCGGCAAAGAAAGCTACTACGCGCCAACAGTGGCCAGATCGGTTTTGATCTCCGGCGGTGAGAGGAGCGTGTTGTGCACCAGACAATGCTGCACGGAACGCATCAGGCTCTCAGCTTGTTCCGGTGCGAGCTGCACCGGGCACAGCACTTTGATGTTGAAGTTGCCCAGGCGCGCGGGCTTCAGAAGTTTTTCGGCGGTCACTGAAACTTCCACTCCGGTTTGTGCAAGATTGCGTGTGCGTAGGTACTCGGCGGCATAATAAGCCGCACAGGAGCCAAGCGACGCCAGCAGAAACTCTGGCGGTGTCATGCCGGAGTCTTCTCCGCCGTTTTCGAGCGGTTGGTCGCACTGCACGACGTGCGACCGTGCCTGAATGGCAAACCTGACGCCGTCGACGTGTGAAATTTTCACTTCCATATGAACCCTCGCCTTACCCCTCGATCTTGTGGGGAAGCCTGATGACAGGATAGCGAAGATGGCTCTAGCGTGCGGGGCGCGGAATGGAGAGGAAGGCGGCGCTTTCAGTGAGCGCGGGTTCGGGCACGAGGGCTGTTGCGTGCTCGATGGGCGGTGCCGGCGGCGCGCCGATCATGGCGCGAATGGCGTTGATTACGAGATCCGGCTCGTCGAGATGAATCCAATGCTCACTCTTTGCCGCAATGGTCTGATGGACAGAATCACCAATTTGGTCAAGTTGATTCTGTGAAAGGGGAGGGGCGCTTCCTGGCGTGAGCACGGTGACGGGAATGCCGTAAATGGGCGCGGACCCGTGCATTTCTCTCACGGTATCGGGGATGGCATCGATGTGGTTGCGCAGTCCGGCGTAAAAGCCCGGCCGCGACCAGTGCGCGGCCACCGCGGGCCAAACCTTGCGCGGCATCTTGCGCACCTCGGTCTTGATACGGCTGAGCACATGGCGCGGATGTGCTCCTGCGGCGCCGGCAATCTGCTCAGAGAGCTTTCCAGGGCGGCCGAAGAGCCAGGTCACCAGCAGGCGCGCCAGCCCGCAGCGCACCACTGGAAGCGCATAACGGATGAGGTGATTGCCGAGATCGAGTTGCGATTGCCGGGCGGGGTTGAGAGGCGGCCATTCCTCGCAGCGCATGGGGTCGACGAGGATCACGCCCGCCACCTCTTCTGGATAGAGCGACGCGAAGCGGCGCATCACGAGCCCGCCGAAGGAGTGCCCTACGAGAACGTACGGCGGCTGGAAGCCCGCGACCGCGAGCATCTGGTGCAGTTCCCGCGCAACGTTGCCGGGTGTGCGCGGCGTGCGGCAGGCGCTGCTCCAGCCGAGGCCGGCACGATCGTAAGCGATGGTATGGGCGAGCGATGCAATCGGGTCCTGAATGCCGCGCCAGTTGAGATGCGTGGCGCCGATTCCGGCCTCAAAGAGAACCGTTGGCTCGCCCTGGCCCTGCTCAAGAAAGTAAACGCTGCATCCGCGGCTGAGGCTGACCCAGCGGCCTTGACTGGTGTGGATGCGGCGGTCGCGACGACTGCCGAGCTGCTGATACACAGTTCCGGCGAGAACCAGAAGTGCAACGATCGCGACAATCCAAAAAACGACGTGCATTGAACTCCTAGAAGTGCGTGAGCTGTGCGGGATTGAAATCCGCGAGCTTGAGATTTGCCTTGGCGCTGCCGCGATCGAGGATGAGCAGCGTAGAACCGGATTGCCCGCGCAACTTCACTTCGACTTGGTGCGCCGACCAGACGCCTTCCTCATGACGAATGCCGTAGTAGGTGAACTCCTTCACTGCGCCGGATTCCTTGACGGTTTTTTCGATGTAAACGGGGAACCCAATGCTGGGATCGAGCCAGGATTTCACTTGTGCATAGTGCGTGCGATCGGGGGCGCCGGGCATGCTCTTGACGATTTCGCAATCGCGCGCGCCGAACTTTGCCGTACCTTCGGAGGCTTGCCCTGGCCAAAAGTATTGCTGCTCGAGGAGATCTTCGTAACCGAAGCCCGGGCCGAGGGGGCCCTCGCTCCATTTTTCCAAAGGCAATGCGGTTGGGGATTTGTCTCCGGGATGCGCGATCAAGATCGAACTCAGGCCGTTGGGTCGCATTTCAAGAAGCGCATGCGTCGGGACGCTGGCGCCGGAGAGTTTATTCCCCGGTGTTTTGGGCGCTGCGCCCATCTCCACGAATTCGCGCAGCACGCCGGGAAACCAATGCGCCTTGATGGTGATGGGATAGCTGAGGCGCGCTCCGCTTGGTTCGACCCGGACCAGGTGGCCGGTGGCGCGAAAGTCGGCGGTTTCGATCCGCTTGCGCATGGATGCCAGCAGGTCGTTCAAATTTACCGTCTGTGCGCACAAAAGCGGCGCCAGCGCGGCGATCGACAACGCCCGCAGCGCCTTCATGATTCGATCCTGCCATCGCGAATGCGAATGTGGCGCGGCGCGGCGTGCGCGATGTCGTTCTCATGGGTCACGACGATCATGGTCATACCGCGCTGCTCGCGAATGCCGCTCAGGATCTCCATGGTGCGCGCCGAGTTTACGCTGTCGAGATTGCCGGTGGGTTCGTCGGCCAACAGAATGGTGGGATCGTTGGCCAAGGCGCGAGCGATGGCTACGCGCTGCCGCTCGCCGGCGGAGAGCTGGTTGGGAAAATGGCCCATGCGTGCTTCAAGGCCCATCTCTCGAAGCAGAGCTGCGGCGCGCTCGGCACGATGATTGGCTTTCTCATGCAGCGCCAGCATGGCCACCTGCACATTCTCAATGGCGCGCAACGTAGGCAACAGGTAAAAGGCCTGAAAGATGAATCCCACCCGGCGCGAACGGTAAGAGTCGAGATCGACAGCCTCGCCCAACTCGGATCCCTTGAAAAGGACCTGACCTTGCGTAGCTGTATCGAGGCCGCCCAGCAGGTGAAGAAGCGTGGATTTGCCGCTGCCGCTGGGGCCGCTGATAGCGACGTATTCTCCCGCGTCAATCTTTACGTCGACGCCGCGCAGAGCTTCCACGCGCCCTTCGTCGTAGCTCTTCACGAGCCCTCGCCCTTCGAGAATTGGGCTGCCGGCGGCAATGGGATTACTCATAGCGCAACGCCTCTACCGGCGAGAGCCGCGCGCCGCGCCACGCGGGATAGGCTCCGGCGAGCAGGCCGGAGGCGATGGCGATGACGAGCGCGTCGAGGAGGTGCCACGGCGAAACCGACGCCGAGACCACGCTGGCGGTTTGCGGCAATGTGGAGAGCAGGCGCAACGCGCCCCAGCCCACACCAATGCCGAGCATTCCGCCCACGAACCCCAGTGCGGTGGCTTCCGCAAGAATGAGCAATATGACGTGCCGGCCCTTCCAGCCCAGCGCACGCAGAATGCCGATTTCGCGAGTGCGCTCGAAGACCGACATGGCCATGGTGTTGGCGATGCCGAGAACACCGATGAGGAGCGCAATCGCCGACGTGCCCCATGCCACCGCGTGCGCCAGATCGACCAACTGGTTGTTGGCGGCGCGTTCTGCCGCGGGAACGGCCTTAATATCTGGCAGCACGGCTTCAATGGCCGCCGAGGCCTGCTTGACGTATGCGTCCTGCGCTTCGCCGGCGGGCGCGGGGCGCAGCTTGACGTGAAACGCGGTGACTTTTCCTTCCATGCCGGCAATGTTCTGCAACTGGTCGAGCGGCATAATGACGGCGCCGGCTTCGAGCGCCGTACCGCCGTGGTAGATGCCTACCACCGTGAAGTTTGTGCCCAGGATGGAAATCGTGTCGCCGGACTTTTTCTGGAGATTGCTGGCGAGCAAATCGCCCATGAGAATCTCCGGCGCGCCATCGTGAAAGCGGCGACCGGAGAGCAGGGTGAGGGAATCGAACTCGAAGGAGTTGGCGCGCCAGCCATAAACCAGAGCATTCACTTCCGGCGTCAGGTCCATGAGATTGAAGATCATAGGCGCTACCTGGGCGACATCGGGAAGGGCACTGATTTTGGCGGCAAGGGACTCATCGATGGAGCTGGAGAGGAGGTTGCTCTGGACGACGGCGATGTCGATGCCGGAACTGGTATACATGCGCAGCCACTCGTGCTCGAAGGCGCGCGAGAATCCCACCAGGGCTACGAAGGCGCCGATGCCCATGGTAATTCCGACCAGCGTCAAGAATGTTCTGAGCCGCCGGCGCCAGAGATTCTTCCACGCAAACCCCGTGAACGAGAGTTGGGAGGCCATGCGGTTGGGGAACTTCCTTTTCGGGGAGGGGTCCGTGGCGTCAGTGTATCGGGGCGGGACCGCTTCTGTCTATCGGGGGATTATTGGGATGCGGACTCCTGCGTCCGCACCTGTGCGAGTGAGGGGTGTGATCAGATCCGCAAAAGAAACGTTGCAAGCGTGACTGCCGGGAGAGATGGACAAACCCACCCTGTCGACAGAGCCCTTGCGGGATGCGCGGCCAAACCACGACCGCCGCGAAGCCTTGCCCTGCGAATCCTGAGCTGTTTCGGCCCGGCTCAAGAAGAGACTTCCGGAGCCGGGCAGTTGCCTTTTAGCGGCCGCGATCTCTCGAACCGCCGCCGCTGCCCTTGCGCGCCGTGTAGCAATCGCGGCAGTACACCGGACGATCGCCTCTCGGCTCAAAAGGAACGGTAGTGGGCTGACCGCAACCCGAGCAAATCACAGGAGTTCCCTGTGAAGGAGCCGAACGGTAGCCGGATCCCCCCTGATCGTTTTTCTTTGCCATGCGGCAAGGCTTGCAACGCTTTGGGGTCGAATAACCACGTTCCTGAAAGAACGTCTGATCAGCAGCGGTGAAGGTAAATTCCTGCCCGCAGTCGCTGCACGTAATTTGCATGTCTCCGGCCATAGTTCTCCTTGGGGGGAATTGTACAGCCCAATTCGCAAAATTTCGCAAGGATTCTTATGAAATAAATCAGCTTAATCAGAAAAGCGGGTTTCCCACGCCGCCGCAGCCGCGTTCAAGCGAGTGGATGGGGATGCGGCGGGTGCCCCGGATTGCCGGCGGATGGAAAAACCGTGCGGCCGCGGACGCGCTATCATCGTTGCACTCAACTTTTTTGAGCAAGGTGTCGTCCCGATGCGCATCGTGACCGTTCTCACCTCGCTGGGCGTGGGCGGAGCGGAGAAACAAGCGCTGGCCGTGGCAGAGCGCATGGCCGGACGCGGCCATGCGGTGGCGATCATTGTGCTCAGACCGCATTTACCGGAGGAGTGGCCGACCACGCTCCCGGTCGTGCATCTCGACATCCGCAAAAATCCGGCGAGCGTGGCGGCGGGATTCCGGCGCGGGCGGCATTTCTTGCGTGAGTTCCGGCCCGACGTGGTCCACAGTCACAGTTTTCACGCCAACATCCTGGCCCGGTTGATGGCGATTGGCACGCCGCGGGCGGCGGTCGTGTCCACCGTGCACAACGTGTATGAAGGCGGGTGGATGCGCATGATGGCGTACCGGCTGACGGATGAGTTGAGCCAGCGCACAGTGGCAGTGAGCGAGGTCGCGCGGGAGCGTTTTGTGCGCGCGAAGGCAGTGAGTCCCTCAAGATGCCTCGTGGTCCGGATCGGAATCGATGTCGAGGAGTTTGCTCCCGATGCGGCGCGGCGGGCGCGAATGCGGACGGAACTGCACGCGGCAGAAGGCGCCCCTACGGAATTCGTCTGGCTTGCGGCGGGCCGCGTCGCGCCGGCGAAGGATTATCCGAACCTGTTGCGGGCCTTTAGAGAGCTGGAGAAGCGGCAGAGCGGTGCCCAGTTGTGGATTGCCGGCGGTGGGACAGCCGCCGAGTTCGCAGATCTCGAAAGCCATCGCCATGCGTTAGGCATTCGCGGAAGGGTTCTTTGGTTGGGATTGCGGCGCGACCTGCCCGCGCTGCTGGATGCCGCGGACGGGTTTGTTTTGGCTTCGGCGTGGGAGGGAATGCCGCAGGTGATTGCCGAGGCCATGGCCATGGAAAAACCCGTGGTGGCGACGGATGTGGGCGGAGTGCGCGAGTTGGTGGGCGATGCCGGCACGCTGGTTCCGGCAAAAGATCCGCAGGCGCTCGCGGAGACGATGCAGGCAACGATGAGGCGGAGCGGGGAAGAACGCACGCAGTTGGGGCGCGCGGCGCGGGAACGAATCCTGAGCCAGTTCAGCATCGATGCCGCGGCGGATTGGTGGGAGGGGCTTTACAAGCAGGGAATGGGGAGTAGCCCATAGGGAGTAGGACGCGTCGACAGGCGGCTCGTTTTCTACTCCCTATTGGTGACTCCCTACATTGCTGGCCACTCCCTCATCCGATCAGAATGCGAATGCCGCCTGGAAGAAAATGCGGCGCGCCGCCGAACCGGATGGCGAGGCGAAGATGCCACCGGCAAGACTGGTCGATTGGCCAAACCGGTTGCCAGGCCCGGTAATTCCCATGGATCCCGTGGTTGGGACGAAGGTCGGCGCCACGCTGCCCGAGGGCGTTCCATAGTCGATGTCGTTGAAAAGGTTCAAGGCCTGCACGCTGAAGGTCAGGGAGTATTTGCGCCCGGTGTTTGACATTCCGCCGCGGCCGCCGCCAGGGCCTCCGCCGAAGCCACCACCTCCGCCACGGCCGCCCCCGCCGCCGGGACCGCCGAAGCCGCCAGGTCCGCCGCCGAAGCCGCCGGGTCCTCCGCCAGGACCGCCGCCCGGCCGGTTGGCTCCACTTGGCGAAGCAACCTTGGAACCAATGCCGAACGAGCGGCTCACGCGCAGGTTCATCGCGACCGCGGCAGGCCCGTTGCCGAGTTCCGAAGGCAGGAGGGTTTCCCCGGACTGCGGCACGGTATCCAGGCAGCCGAACGAGGTAAGCGCGTACTGCGAGGGATTGGGGCCGGCTGCCGCTGCGCAATCTGACGCCGAAGCCGCGTAGGAGGGCCGGTCGTTGAAGAAGTTATCCCCCGTCAGGTCGTTCTCGGTTGTAATGTTGAAGTGCCTGCCCGACTGGGCAACCATCATGGGATTGAACGTAATGGCCCAAGGACCCGTGTAATTTCCCATCAGGAAGACCTGGTTCCTTCTGACAAACGAAGCGCGCCCGTAGTCCTGCTTCAGGTTGTACGAGTTCGATGCCGTGCCGGTATCGCCGTTGGCGAAACTCAGGTTGTAGAAGCCCGACACGCTGAAGTTCGGCGAAAAGCGCGCATTGACGTTCGCGATCAGTTGGTTTTCCTTGAAGACGGCTTCGGGATAAATCTCATCGATAGGCCCAAAGCTGGTGTTCAGGCGCGGTCCGGAGCCGGCAACGTTGGGGCCGTAGTTGAAAGTCCCAGCCACATTCTGGTAAGGATTCGAGTCGCGAGTCGCCAACTCGTGCACGCCGTAGGTGTGCACATAGGTAAACGTGAGTGTCGACACCTTGGTAAGCTGCCGCTCGAGGCTGAGTCCCAATTGCTCGTCATAGGGCGAGTGGTAGGTGGGCAGGAGTTGGGTAAACTGCTGGTTCTGCGGCGTGGGGGCATTTCCGCCATTGCAGGCGGTCAGCGTGGCCAAAGTGATGCTGTTGGGATTGAAGCAGGTGGGATTTGTAATGACGTATTGCTGTTGGGCGGGTGAGAGGCTGATGTGATTCTCTTCCAGGCTCATCAGGCTGCCGATTTGGAAGCGGTCGTAGAAGAAGCCGTACCCTCCGCGGACAACGGTCTTTGAGACGGTGCCTTTCTTGTGGCCGTCGAGCGCGTACGCGAAGGCGAGACGCGGTGCAAAGTCGCTATGGTCGGAGATATGATTCTCCGATTCCCAGCGCAGGCCGCCGGAAAGCGTCAGGAACTTGTTCACCTTCCAGTCGTCCTGAAAGAACAGCGCGGCATCGAAGACGTTGCCCAGATATTTGTCGTTTCCCGTAGTGATGCTCATCTTTTCGGGTAGATTGGTTTTCCCGCATTCGCTCGTCACCGGGCCGCCCGCCGGGCAAAAGCCAGGAGTGTAGAAGTTGTTCACAGCGCCTGTGTAGTCGTTGAGGTCGGCAAACGTGAAGCTGCCGTTGAAGCCGCTGCTTGAGGTGTTGGCGTCGCGGTTGTCGCGCAGCCAGGTGCCGAACTTGATGGCCTGCGTGCCCTTGGTCATGGTGGTGATATTTTGCAACTCGATGTGCGAGGAGCGGTCGGTGGACGACTGGCTGCTGCTTCCGCCACCGGTGAAGAACCCGCTGACACCAACCCTCGGCGCAGCGCTCACTGAAGTGTTGACCGTGGGAGCGAGGCGATATTGAAACCGCGTCTCATTCACGATGCGGTCGTTGATAATCTGCGTATCGTCCAACTGGACAGCATGCTCCGAGGTGGTATTTCCCGTGGCTTGGGAAGGCAGCGACGTGGAGCCGAAATTGCCGCTGGTGCTGCCGCTTTCAAACTGGTAGCGAACGGTGAGCGTGTTCTTCTGGCCCAATTGCAGGTCAATTCGCGGCGAGACTTCAATGCGCTGAGCCGGGCTGTACATAGCGCCCGTGGTGTCGATCACATTTCCATTCTTGTCCGTGGGAATGGAGAAGGGACCGGCGCCCGCCGTCTGGATCGGAATGCCGACGGTGTAGATGCTGGCGTCGGGATTGTCGCGACCCTCGACGCTGAGGAAGTACGAAGTCTTCTTGTTGAGTGCGCCGCTGACCGTGCCGTTGTACTGGATGGCGTGGTAGGCCGGAGGCGGAGCAAACGGGTTGCCGGTATTGAACGCGCTGTCGTTGCCCTGCAGGAAGCCCCGGCCATGCAGCGTATCGGTGCCGGGTTTGGTGAGAATCTCGATGCGCCCGTAACCAATGTGGTCGAATTCCGCCGAGAAAGGATTCTGGTTGATGCGGATCTCGCGGATCGCCGACTTCGGCGGCAGCGTTCCGCCGGTGAAACCGTCGATGTAAATCTGTCCGCCGTTGGGACCCGCTGACGGGCCGGCCAATGCCTGAAGTTCGTTCGAGAGCTCGTCGGGATCGTCGGAGAGGGCGTCGAGGTCGGAGCCTTTGAGCACAATGGCGCTGGCGTTGGCGTCGGCGTCGGTGCTCACGGTGGGCCCGCTCTCATCGGTGACGATCACCTGCTGCTCGGTGTTCTCGACCGCCATCTTTACGTCCACGCTCTTCGACTGTCCCGCGGCCAGCGGGATGGGCTCGGAGACAAAGGGCGCAAACCCGGTGAACGAGACCTGCACGATGTAGCTTCCCGCCGGCAGGCCGCGCACCACGTACGCGCCGGAGGCACTCGCGGTCCCGGATCCCACGGTTACGCCCGCGGCAGTGGTCACGGTGATCTGCGCGCCGGGAATCAGTGCGCCGGTTTGGTCGAGAATGTGGCCGCGCAGAACGCCCGTGGTGGCCGGAGCCGTTTGCGCAGGGGCCGTCGTCGCAGGGGGTGGCGTGGCAGGCGCGGCCTGCGGGACAGGAGCAGGGGCCATTTGTGGGGCTGGAGCTGGTTGGGTCTGCGGGGCAGCAGCCGGCGCCGTCTGTGCGTTGGCCGCCACGGCTGCCAGAGCCAGGGCCGTAGAAATCAAAAGTGCGATCGAGCAGTACGACTTTGAATACAAGATTCCCTCGCTTATGGATGAATGAGAAGTACGAATTCCGTTACTGGGCCGCCTCGCCCTCGCCCGAGCTCAGGCTCCAGTTGGAAAGCAGGTCCGCCGCCTCCGGAGCTTCGAGTAGCGGCTCGACTCCGGCCAGCAGCTTGACCGCACTCAGGCCTGAAGCATCTTCCGTGGCCACGATCATCACCGCATCGCCCTTCTTGAGGGTGCCCAGCTGAATCTGTGGCGCGCGATCCAGGATGGTTTCAAGATCCATGCGCCCCGAGCCTGCGCCGCCGCCCTGGTTAAAGGTGCGTTGCCCGCTCTGCCCGCCTCCGGCGCCTCCGCCGTTTGCGCCGCGGCCGCCCGCACCCGCGGGATTGCCTTTGAGCCGCGCGGCGAGCATGGTCGCCACGTTGTCGTCGAGCCGCCGCAGCTCGACATCGGCGGCAACGCGGACCGTGACGGGCTTCTTGGTGGACAGATCCTTGACCGTAATGGTGGATCCAGATGCGTCCGTGGAGATCACGGTGCCGGGAATACTGCGGAACGTGCCCGAAATCACGCCGTCGGCCGCAATCGCAGTTCCGTCCGCGTTCTTGGTTCCGCGCGCAAAAAGTTGATCGCCCGCTTGAATGGCGCCGATGGGTGCGGGTTGCGCCTGGTCGAAGGCCACCGAACCGGGCGCATAGCGCTCGAGCGTCGTCGCTGCGGTGGTATTCACGGTGACGTCTTTGGTGATGGGGCCCATGCGCGTGGTCACGACAATGACGCCTGTCGCGGCATCGACGCTCTTCACCAGGCCATGCACGCCCTGGCTCCAGGCGGTAGTTTCCGCCTCCTGCTTCTTGGCCACGTCGGCCTGTTTGATGGCGACGATGCGCGCCGCCTGCGGCGTGGCGCCGGTTGCGTTGGGATCGAGTGTGACCAGCACGCGATCGCCCACGGCCAGGCTGCTGAAATCGAGAGGCTCGGCCTTGGTCAGATCCTTTTCCCCCGGCGCAATGCGCTTGAGAATGGCCGTGGCGGGAACCTGGACCTGGTGCACATCGCCGGCGTCGGTCTTCACCGACAGCGTGTCGCCATGGATGGCGGTAATGCTGCCGAGATAGCGCATCACTTGCGCGCGTGCGCCGGGCGCCGCTGCCAGCAGAAATGCGGCCAGGGCTAAAACCCCAAGTACGGCCATCCGGTGCGTTTTGCTTTCACTTCTCATAAGCTGTCTTGCTCCAGGATCTTTGAGAGCTGGTTCGGGGTGCACACATCGCCCCCTGTTTTCTAGACGAACCACACCGGCAAAAGGTTGAAACCCGATCTCATCATCTGAAGTCGATCGTAAGTTTCGGAGAGTCAAACGTTTGAGGGCAGGGGAAAGTGCGAGTGTGAGTGTGTGTGAGTGTGTGGTGAGTGGCGCCGCACTCACACTCACACTGCTCCCTGTCTTTTCACCACGCGCCCAGCAGGCGGCGCAAGAGCACGAGTTCGCCGAGATGATAGGCATTGTGGTCGGCGGCGAGCAGCGCTTCTCTGAGGATGGTTTGTCCGTTGCCGTGCGGAATGCGCGCATAGAGATCGGCGGCCGGGTCGGCCACGAGATCGCACATCGCCTTCGAATCTCGGCGAAAGGCGCGCACGCTCTTGTCCCATGCTTTTGCGTCGGGCGGCGCGGGCGTGGCCGGCCAGTAGCCGCGGGGCCATTCCGGGGATTGGTGCGTCGCATCGCGGGAGAACTCGAGAATGTCCCATTGGGCAATTCTCATGTGTTCCAGCACCTCCCACGGGGAGTGCTCGGCGCCTTTGGGCCGCTTGCCGCGCAGGGCGGGCGGGAGGTTGCGGGTGGCGGCGTCAAACGTCGCGTGGGCGTGGCCGCCGTTCAGGAGTTCGAGCAGATGTTTGCGCAGAGAAGCGTCGCGATTGGCGGATGTTTTCTTTGGAGGCATGAAAAGCCTTTCTCAGCGGAGCAGCAGGAGCGGGATGACCGACTACCCAAGAGCAGATTCTTCAGCGGAACGGCGCGACGCAACAATTTGTTGAGGCGGCGCATGCGCAGTCGAAGGATTACGGCAGCCCGGCTTTCTGTTCCCCGATCCCTGTTCCCTGGTCTCTCAGTCCCTGTCTTCGAGCACCGCTCTTTGCGCGGCGAAGATCTCCTTGAGACCCGCTTCCGCGAGGTCGATCAGGCCGTTGAGATCGGCGCGGGAAAAAGACCCCTTCTCCGCCGTGGCCTGGGTCTCGACCAGGCCCCCATCGGCGGTCATCACCACATTCATGTCCACCTCGGCCTGCGCATCCTCTTCGTAGCAGAGGTCGAGCAGCGCCGCGCCGTCCACGATGCCCACCGACGTGGCAGCCACCAGTTGCTTGAGCGGCGACGTTTTGAGGGTTCCGGCTTTGACCAGGGCGTCAAGCGCCAGTGCCAGGGCCACGGCCGCGCCCGTGATGGCCGCGGTGCGCGTGCCCCCGTCGGCCTGGATCACGTCGCAGTCCAGGATGACCGAGCGTTCGCCCAGGGCCTGCATGTCCACCACCGAACGCAAGCTCCTGCCGATCAGCCTTTGAATTTCATGCGTGCGCCCCCCGATCTTGCCGCGCTCGCTTTCTCTGGGAGTGCGGGTGACGGTGGAGCGGGGCAGCATGGAGTATTCGGCCGTGACCCAGCCGCGGCCGGAGTTGCGCAGCCATCCGGGGACGCCCTGCTCGATCGTGGCGTTGGTGAGGACGCGCGTGTTGCCCAGCGAGACCAGGACGGAGCCCTCGGCGGTTTGCACAAAGCCGGGCGTAAGAGTGAGCGGGCGAAGCTGGCCGGGGCTTCTGCCGCCGGGTCGCAGGGAGGAAGGCGTTGCGTGCATAGAGGGATTGTAAGGGAGCGAGGGCCTGGCGCGGGAAGCTGGAAGAACCGCAGTTCCGGGTTGGGAATCGCGGCCTTTCAAGTGCCGTAATAGGAAACACGGTTCAAGTTGATGAAATAAAGCAAGTTATCGAGACTTTGAGTTTTCTCTTCGTCCCATTTCGGGACATTTACGGTCTGCGGTGCGGCCATTGCCTCTCCAGGTTGGGGCCGTGATCCCTTCCCTTATCAGGAACTTAACCTTCGCGTTCTGGTTTGGCACGCAGCGTGTATAGAAACAGGACAAAACCTCCGGCACAGAAACGGAAATGGGAAGCGGAAAAGACGGGACCCAGGGGACAAGGGACCGAGGGAACAGGGAACAGAAGGATAGGCTCCGTGCAGGCGATTGCGAACTGACCCCGGAACCCTGAAACCTGAACCCTGTGTTTGAAAGGACCGGCGTATGCAGCCAACCGAACAAGTCGTGACCACGGCCAGGACCAGGGGCACATGGAATGGCGTCGAGCGCAGGCGGGTGGAAAAGGTCGTGGAGACTCTGGCCTCGCTGCGCTGCCAGGCCGAGAGCATCTCCGAAGTCGCCCACGATGCGCGCAACATGGTCACGGCGCTGGGGCTCTATTGCGATCTCCTGGAAGAGCCGGGCGTGCTCGCCCAACCCTTCACGCATTACGCGCACGAGTTGCGGCTGGTGGCTGCGGCCAGCCGCCGCCTGGTCGAGAAACTGGTGTCGCTCGATGCCAACGCCGTTCCGAACGGCGCCGTGCAGGCCCCTCTTCAGGGCAACGCCGCGCGCGGATCGGCGCTCACAGGCTCCGAGGACCTAAGCACCGGCGCCACAAGCGCTGCAACAGCGACGAGCGAAAGCGCCGGACCCGCTCCCTGCGCAGGCTCTGGCCGAAGCCCGGCTTTGAATGGCCCCACCCCCGTAGACAGGAACCGGCGCTGGGATCTGCTGCCCGCTCTGCCGGTCTCGAATCTTGCCGCCGAGCTGCTGGCCAATCGCAATCTGCTCTCCGCGCTGGCCGGCCCCTCCGTCGCCCTGACCACGGAGGCCGGCGGCGGCGCGCAAGCGGTGCGCCTGACCGGCGAGGACCTGACCCGGCTGCTGGTCAATCTGGTGAAGAACGCGGCCGAGGCCATGCCGAAAGGCGGACGCATTCACATCGGCCTGCGCGAGCGCGAGACCACTGAGGGCACGATGCCGTGCCTGGCGCTCACCGTCGAGGACAACGGGCCGGGCATTCCCGAGGCGGCTCTCGACAGCATTTTCAATCCCGGGTACACCTCGCGGAATCAGGAAGCGGCACCGGGCGGCGGCTGGCCGCAGAGCCATCGCGGGCTGGGGTTGGCCATTGTCCGATCCATTGTGGAAGGCGCCGGCGGGCGCATCACGGCCTCGAACCGGAAGCCGGGCGGAGCCTGCTTCACCCTCGAGCTTCCGGTGCGAGATGCAGGGAATAGGGGGGAGCGTGGGGCGTGAGCGTGAGGGTGAGTGTGGAGTGCGAGTGCGCCGGACAGACACACTCACACTCGCACTCACACTGACCGCTGATACCTGAAGCCTGTCCGCTCAAACTTAACGATGTTCCAACACGCATGAGGCGAATACAATGCTGGATACAGTCTTCAACGCACGGACCATGGAGTTTATCCCACAACTCGCCGAGCCGGCGGTTCGCTTGCACCTGCTGGTGGTGGATGCCGATGCGGCGGTGCGCTCGGCCTGCGCCGAGATCGCGGCCAGCCTGGGCTACGCTGTCGAAAGCACGGGCGACCTGGCCCAGGCCCGGAGCCTCTTGCGCGGCCACACCGCCGACATTCTGCTGGTGAATCTGCCGGCAGGCACGAACGAGGGGCTGGAGCTGGTCTCCGAGGTCAAGCTGCTCTATCCCGACACCTCGGTGATCGCCATGACCGCGACGGGCTCGGTGAACGCGGCCGTCGAAGCCATGCGCTGCGGCGCCTCCGACTACCTGACCAAGCCCTTCGCCATGGACGAGCTGTCTACAGTTCTGGATCGCGCCGCGCAGAACCACACCACCGATACCGTGACCCGCCAGCTGCGCGAACGGCTGCGCCTCTCCGAAGGACTGGGCTCCATGATCGGGCGCTCGCCGGAGATGGAGAAGATCTACCGCATTCTCTCGAAGGTCGCGCAGAGCACGCATCCGGTCCTCATCCTGGGCGAGAGCGGAACCGGCAAGGAACTGGTAGCGCGGACCATCCACGCCTACGGCCCCAACACGCAAAAGCCCTTCCTGCCCGTCGACTGCGGTTCCCTGGTGCCCACGCTCATCGAGAGCGAGCTGTTCGGCTATGTCAAAGGCGCCTTCACTGGAGCCAATCGGTCGAAAGACGGGTTATTGGTTTCAGCCGAGGGAGGGACCGTCTTTCTCGACGAGATCGGCGAACTCTCGCTGGACCTGCAGGCCAAGCTGTTGCGTGCGCTCCAGGAAAAGGAAGTGCGGCCGGTCGGGGCCACGCATCGCATTCCCATCAAGGCGCGCATCGTGGCCGCCACCAATCGCGATCTGGCCGCGATGGTCGAGAACGGCAGCTTCCGCAAGGATCTTTTCTACCGCCTGAACGTGGTGAACCTGCGGCTGCCGTCCCTGCGCGACCGCCGCGAGGACATACCGCTCCTGGCCGCGCACTTTCTCGACCGCATCAGCAGGGAGCACGGCCGCATGTTCACTTTGAGTGATGAAGCCTTGCGCACCATGATGCGCCACGACTGGCCGGGCAATGTGCGCGAGCTTGAGAACGCCATCGAGCGGGCCTGCGCCATGTCCTCCGGACCGGTGCTGCACCTGGGCGACCTGCCTACGCAATTACAGCAAAAGGGCCTGGAAGCGCGGCGCGCCGCGGCGGTCACTGGCGAAGGCCCCGCGGCAGCCGGTGCGCCGGAGCTGAAGACGCTGGCCGAGCTGGAGCGCGAGGCGATTCTGGGCGCCATCCGCACCCTGAAGGGGGACAAGCTGCAGGCCGCCAAACTGCTGGGCATCGGCAAGACCACGCTCTATCGCAAGCTGAAGGAGTACGGCATCGCCGACCCGTTGCACGACGAGTGAAGACAGCCTCTAGCTGCTAGCTTCTAGCCTCTAGCTTGTTTCTGCCCATGACGCACGTTTGCGTTCCTTCAGCAGAACTTAGGCAATCAAGGTTGGGAGCGACTCTAGCAGCTGGAGGTCGGAACGAGATCGTTTAAAGCTAGGTGCTGGCAACTAGGAGCTGACAATGAGCATTCTGATGGTGACTGGAATCGAGGGCGCTCGCAACTGCGCCGCCGTGGTAGGTGCGCAGCTGGGCATGGAGGTCGAGGTGGCGGAAGGACGCAGGGCCGCGCTGGCCGCGTTGCGTTGCCGCGAGTTCCTGGCCCTGGTGATCGATGAATCCCTGGCCGAGTGCGATCCGGCGGCCGCGGAGAAGATTTGCGAGAACGCCGGCCTGGCCATTCCCATGCAGATCAACTTCGCTATCGCAGGAACGGCGCGGCTGATCCGCGAGATCCGCGCCGCGCTGAGCCGCCGGGAGCGCGAGCAGACGCTGGCCCGGCGGGCCGCCGCGGCGGCCATCGAGATTGAGTTGAAAACCACCGTCGCCGGCCTGCTGCTGCACTCGCAACTGGCCCTGAGCGGGGGCGGGGTGTCCACCGCCGTGGCCGACCGGCTGCGCATGGTGGCGGACCTGGCCGGCAGCCTGCGCCAGCAGTTGAGCGCGCCCGTCGAGACGCGGCGTGAGACGCACGCCTGAAGGCGCGGCAGCTCTCCGTGCACGGAAGATCCGCGTCCGTGCTGCGGAGGCGTGCCAGCGAGATCGGCGGGCGAGACGGGTAGCGATGCCAGGCGTGCCACTGCTCATGTGGCCGGTAGCCCGTGAAGGCTTCCCGCGGGGCCGTATCTCCCGGTCTGCCCTCCGCACTATGCTGCTTCCATGAGGAAGCTTGAGCTTGTGATGCTTCTGGCGCTGGCTTGTGCCATGCCGCTAAGCGCACAACTTGAAGATGCCGGTTCCGAAACCAAGGCGAAGTGTGAAGAATTCCTACGAACTCCGCTTCCGGCCGAGGCGCTTTCAGTTGCTGCTCCCAAAGCGTGGCCCGATTGCGATTCTTACAAATCCTATTCCGGTATTGGCCGCAAGGTGGATTTCGCGGCGGCACGGCAGTGCGCGTGGTTGGAGCGGCTGGCGCAACAGTCAAATCTCGAGTCCAGCCACGGGATTGCGAGTGTATTTGGCGGTTCGGCGATGTTGACAGCTCTCTATGCCAACGGCGAAGGGGTCCAGAAAAGCATCCCGCTCGCCATCCGATTCGCCTGCGAAGCTGGAGGAGCTCCGGCCGAGATATCGCTTCGCGTGGAGCATTTGCAGTCGCTTGAGGCGGGCACGTCCAAGCCTGATTCCGCATTCGATTTCTGCGATGACGTGACCAGCGGATTCATGGAAGGGTATTGCGCGGCGTATGAGAGCGAGATTGAGGACCAGAAGAGCGCGATCTCACTCGAAGGTATTGCCTCGCACTTCACTCCCGCACAGCGATTTGCATTCGACACTCTGCGTAAATCGGAGGAGGCCTATTCTCTGGCGCACGCTCGCGGTGAGATCGATCTCAGTGGGAGTGCACGGGCGATGTATGAAATCGACTCGGAAGAAACTCTGCGGGAGAACTTCCTCGCGGCGCTCAAAGTATTCGAAAAGGGCAAATACCCCGCCGGATCGCAAGCTCAATTCGCCGACGCCAATACACGGTTGAACCGCGCATATCGCAAGGATTTGAGCGACGCGGAAGAGCACGAAGGCGATTACGGAGCCGTTCAACCGGGCGGAATCCGCGACGCCGAGCGGGCATGGCTGAAATATCGCGACGCGTGGGTCGCGTTCGCCCGTCTACGCTACCCGAGCGTGCCCGCTGATGCCTGGCTTGTGCTGCTGACCAACGATCGAATCGCGATTCTCGATGGTTCCTTTTGCGATATGGATGTTGTAGAGGGTCCGTGCGTGCAGAAGGGGGACACGTGGAAGCCAAGTCCATTACCCTAGTAGCGTCAGGGTATCGTGGAGCCCCCTCTGAAATGACCGTCATCCGGCAGGAAGATTTCATCGCCAGCGTCGCAGGCGCGTTGCAGTACATCAGCTACTACCACCCGGTGGATTACATCCGCTCGCTCGCCCATGCCTACGAGCGCGAGCAATCGCCGGCGGCGCGCGACGCCATGGCGCAGATCCTCATCAACAGCCGCATGTGCGCCGAGGGCCACCGGCCCATCTGCCAGGACACGGGCATTGTCAACGTCTTCATCAAGCTGGGCATGGACGTGCATTTCGCGACTGCGTCGAGCAGCCCTTTGGCCGGGCTTCAGGAGATGGTCGATGAGGGCGTGCGCCGCGCCTATCTCGATCCCGGCAATACGCTGCGCGCCAGCGTCCTGGCCGATCCCGCGGGCGCGCGCAAGAATACCCGCGACAACACGCCCGCCGTCGTCACCGTCGACCTGATGCGCGGCAATGCGGTTGAGGTTACTGTCGCGGCCAAGGGCGGAGGCTCGGAGGCTAAATCGAAGTTCACCATGCTCAACCCCTCGGACTCGGTGGTGGATTGGGTGCTGAAGACGGTGCCGACGATGGGCGCGGGCTGGTGCCCGCCGGGCATTCTCGGCATCGGCATCGGCGGCACCGCAGAGAAGGCGATGCTGCTGGCTAAGCAATCGCTCATGGACCCCATCGACATTCAGGACCTCACGGCCCGCGGAGCCAAGACCACCGCCGAAAAACTACGCCTCGAACTCTACGACAAGGTGAACCGGCTGGGCATCGGCGCGCAGGGACTGGGCGGATTGACGACGGTTCTTGACGTAAAGGTGCTCGATTATCCGACGCATGCGGCCAATCTGCCCGTGGCCATGATCCCCAACTGCGCGGCCATGCGCCACGCGCGTTTTGTTCTCGACGGATCGGGGCCGGTGTATCTCGATCCGCCGTCGCTTGACGCCTGGCCGAAGCTGACGCACGACGTGAGCGGCGCGCGGCGCGTGAACCTCGACACCGTGACGCGCGAGGAAATTTCTTCCTGGAAACCAGGAGAGGTGCTGTTACTGAGCGGCAAGCTGCTGACCGGCCGCGATGCCGCGCACAAGCGCCTTACCGACATGCTCAACCGCGGCGAAAAACTTCCCGTCGACCTTCGCGGCCGCTTCATCTACTACGTGGGCCCGGTGGACCCGGTGCATGGCGAAGTCGTCGGCCCCGCGGGTCCCACCACGGCCACGCGCATGGACAAATTTACTCGTCAAATGCTCAAGGAAACCGGCCTGCTCGGCATGGTGGGCAAGGCCGAGCGCGGGCCGGAAGCGGTGGACGCGATCCGCGAGTACCGCGCGGTGTATCTGATGGCCGTTGGCGGCGCGGCATATCTGGTCTCGAGAGCGATTCGCGGCTCGCGCCTCGTTGCCTTCGGCGATCTCGGCATGGAAGCGATCTACGAGTTCGAGGTCCAGGACATGCCCGTCACCGTGGCCGTCGATGCCAAGGGAACCAGCGTGCACGAGACCGGCCCGGCCGAGTGGCAGCAGCGGATTGCCGGGATTCCAATCCTGCAATGAGACAGTTGTCAGTGATCAGTTGTCAGTGGTCAGGGAAAACGGAACAGGGAGCAGAGAACAGAGGACCGTTTCGGGTCGCGGGACGGCGGGATCAGGGGGCGTCTGGATCGTTTTCCTGTTCCTCGTCGTCGGCGGGATTCAGGTCGGGGTCTTCGTTGGGGTGGGTGCCTCCGCTGAGGCCGCAGACGAGGCGGTAGCGAAGACATCTCTCGCGGCCCACGCATTGTTTGCAGTCTTCGGGAGTGTCACACGCGAGTTCCTGGGGCGCCAACTCGCCGCCGTTGCGGGTGCGGGTGAGGTTCATCACGGATTTAGTGGGGGCGGAGGCGCCGCCGGAGATATTGGTCGAGGCGATCTGCAGGCCGTAGAGGAGGAGGCCGGCCTGCTTCGCATCGATGCGCGCACTGGTGAGGGCGTCGAGTATATCGGCGAGAGCCAGCTGGATCGCGGAGCGATCTTCAAGGACGGGGAGCTTGAGCGGCGTGTTTTTGGGCTCGGGTTTGGCTTTGGCGGAGCGGTGCACGCGGGTATGGAAGTAACAGTAGGGCGTACCGCGGAGCGCAGCGGCATGGCACTTGTTTCCGCTCGGCATGATGTGACGACATTCAGAGTGCATTCTGGCACCTACCCCCCTTCCCCTCCACTATTTCTGTAAACAAACACTTTGGTTTCATGGCCTTACGTGATGCGCTTCCGCGTAAATATCTGAAAAGACATATCGCTGCTTGCAGAAATATGACAGCAAAAGGGTTAGAGGCAGGTGCCGGCTTCAGGGATCAGGGTCCGTCGAACCGCGCTCCCTGCCTCATTGAAGGCTTATGGGAACAGTGTGCGCCGGGAGGGGGAAATTATGTGCAAAATGGCGGGGGAAATTTTTGGGGATGAGTGCGGTGTGGAATGGGCGTTTGCCGGCACGAATCTCAGAAACTTCGACTGCGCGTTCGGTGCACCACCGAATGCGCGATTTGGCCGAAATTCTTCGGTGATGTCGTTCCGTCATTGCTGCGTGCCATGCTCCGCCTCAGCCAGTCGAGGGTAATATTTAATCGTCAATCCAAGCGCCGGATCGTCAACGTTCGCGGGAAATCGAATCACTCGACCATCCACCTCGTACTTCTGTTCCGGCATCAGGAGTACGCCCTCAAAGACTTCGACGCTGCCGGGGATGGGCGGTAATTCCAGCGTTACTTCTAACGTGTAGTGCTGATTAGTCCCACTCACCTTGCGTACCCGCGCCCAGTTATGGCTGTCGAATACTTCAATCTTCTTGCGCTTGAAAAGCTCTTCTACTTGATCGGAGAGCGTTCCCACTTTTTGCTGCACTTCTGTAAGCGTTGCCTTCACCCCCGCAATTTCGAAAGATTGAACTCTCTTGAGATCAACGTAATTCCATACAAGCAGTGATGCAGCAGCGATCACCAACACCATATAGCTTTGCCGAGTTTCTTCACAAAATCTGCGCACGAATGGGAATTTGCGCTCAAATATTGTGCGCAATGCTCCCGCTAATACGACGAGGAACAGGAAGAGAGACAGGACGTTGATTGCTAATTTCATGGCCATCACAGAATACAGCCCGACGAGTTGGTTGTGCTTAAGCGAGACGTCAGCGATGCGGCTCAGAAAATCCAGCGATTCCAACCCCGATCCATCGAATCGACTTCCGCCGTGCGGCACGGCATTACGTATTAATATCTGCTGGTCCTCCTCACCTTACCGTCGCGGTCTCTGTTAACCAGATCCAAGAACTGGATGACGCATTGCTTAGCCAGTTCCTTGGACGACAGGAGATCCTTCTGCCCGCGCTGGGGCTTCCATCCGTATTCAAAGGCTCGGGTGAGATCCGGGTCATACTTAGTCTCATTGACTATTTCAGGCTGGTGGAGTCGGATGTTGCCAGGCGGGATGATCATCTTCTCGTTGAATTCCCGAACTCCGAGAAAGGAGCCATCGAGTAGGTTCCTAATAGGTTGAAACCAGATGACGAGGAGGCCGACGCGCGGACCACTGAGCGTGAAGATCTGTTCCATGTCATACTCTTGAAGCTTTATCCGATATTCGATGTGTGCGTTCCCACCGGCGTTGACCTCGTCGCATTGCGCCTGTATTTCGTCGAAAAGCTCTTCAACCTTCGAGAAAATTCTAGCCAAACCTTCCTCGGTAGACATGGAAGCCTTTGCGCGCCGGTAAACCTCCTCCGTTCGGTTCAGTTCGGCTTTTCTCGCGGGGGTGAGCAGCCTAAATTCGCCGCCGCGGTCCTGAATACGCGCTTTGATCGCTCCGACAGCTTCGTCGAGCGAATAGTGCTCGGAGCTGAAATAGACATGGGTGTCGGGAAGCCATTTAGGTAGGACGCCAGTGCTCTCGATTACGAAGACGAAGATGTTTCGATAGGAATTGTCGAGGCAGCTTTCTTTAATTGCCAGCTCTTCTACGGCTGTCCACGGTGTGTTACCCCAATTCGGCCGATATAGAACAACATTTAGGCGTGAGTCGTACCGGAAGGGTGTCCGCATCGACTCCAATCCGTCTGTACCTGCGAGGATTTCTTGATTGCCTGGAAAGAAGAACACCTCCAAACCCTTGCAAAGCTTGTCATAAAGAGCCTGCGCAAGCGGAAGGTCTTGATACAAGAATGAGATCGCGACATCGTATTTCGGGTTTACCATGACCACTTGGGCTCCTTCAGGAGGATGCGAACAGCGTAGCACCTCTTTTTCGAGACAATTTCTGATACGAGCCGCGTGAGGGCGGACACTTGACGGGCAGACTCTCCGATCCCCGCCAGGGACGCGGGTTTTTGGTGGCACCTTCGGTCTAAGATCGAATGCGCTGCATCCGGAAGCTGATGCCGATCCCGGATAGGTCCTGACGAGTCGGCTTGTGGTAGCCTCTGCGCGTGGGAAGGGTGCGGGGGATGAGCGATTGCGTACGCGCCTGCGTTTGGGCGCGGCTTCGCCGCGGACTTGATTCTTTGAAGGACGGTGGGCGGGGTTTCGTGGGGCTGAAGCCCCACGCTCCCTCCGTGGGTTGGGGCGGGTGCGGCTTGGCTGAACAGTCTGTTACGAAACTCGAGGAATTTCAAAATTCACCACAAGATGTTGGGTTCGGCAAGATGATCGGACCCAAAATGTGGCCTCGATTTTGAGTTTCGTAACAGCCTGTGAAGCCAAGCCCTGATACAAAAAAGCAGGGATTAGGGAATAGGGAAAAGGGAATAGAAAAGCGGACATCCCTTCAGCTTCGATCGCCACGAAGGAAAGAACAGGAACAACCGCAGGTCCTTCGACTCGTCCCGGTACGCCGGGACTCGCTCAGGATGACCGATTTCGGTTGGGGATTGTGCTGTCCCACCCATTCGCCCATTTTTTGGGCGAATGGATGGGGCACGGAAGGTTTTTCTTCGAGCGGTCAGAGACTTTGGGACGACGGCAGATTCCTGTTCGACCTGGATTGCGCTAACTTGCTGTCTTCGTCAGATAGCCCATGCCGTCGAGCACGCCGCGCATGAAGGCGAAGCTCTCGATGACGCCGGGCATGGGATCGTCGGCATGGATTTCGTACTCAAGATCGACGAAGCCCTTGTAATCGATCTTGATGAGGGCCTCGAAGATCTCGCGGAAGGGCAGGATGCCTTCGCCTACCGGAACCTGGCTTTCTTTGCTGGCAAAACTGGTCAGATCCTTTACATGCATGTCGTAGAGGCGCGGACCCGCGGCGTGGATGGCTTCGACGAGATTGGCCCCGGCGCGCGCCGCGTGGCCCACGTCGATGCAGCAGCCGATGCGGGGGTCGAGATCCTTCACAATTCTGAGCACGTCGAACGGGGAGTGGTAGATCTTGTCCTCGGGACCGTGGTTGTGGATGGCGAGGCGGATATCGTACTCGCGCACGAACTTTTCAATGCGCGGCAGCGTGGCGGGAGCGGGATCGCCGGCTACGATGACGTTGATGCCGGCGCGCTTGCAGTACTCGAACTTGGCGCGGATGTCATCATCGTCGTCTTTGGGAAACGAGATGGTGCCCGCGGCGTGGAGCTTGATGCCCGCGGCCGCGTAGTCGGCCAGCGCCTGCGCTTCCAGTGCGGGATCCATCGGCAGGTGGTCCTTCACGTCCTTGCAGTTCAGGTCTGTGAGGTTGAGCTGCTTCATGAAGCCGAGCAGTTGCGCGCGCGTGAAGTTGCGGAAGGTATAACTGGCGAGGCCGAGATGAACGGGCGAGGGCTTTCCCGAGGCGGGAATGGCTTGAGCCGGTGCGGGTGCGGCGCTGACGAAAGCGGCGGAGGCTGCGGCAAGTGTGGACGATTGCAAAAAACTGCGGCGGGAAAGGGCATTTTTCATGGCGGGAGCCATTATAGGGGATGGCGAGGAGTCGAGGCTGTGAGCCGGCAGGCGGGCGGGTGAGCTCGTCAGCGGAATTCGGATGCAATCAAATGCCTGGTTCGCGCCGGCCCTACGGGGCGGCAGCTTGATTTGGGTGGAAAAATCCCAGGGTTTCCGCTTCGTTCGCAGGGGCGAACAAAGCGTCCACCCTGGGCTATTGTCGCTCGGCCCCTCCGGGGCCAAATCTCTGACGACCGGCGCTACAGATTCGCCGCACCGTTCGTTTACTGCTTTCCGAAGCGGTAGACAATTCCGGCGGTAAAGCCGAGGCTGTTTTGGATGGTGGAGCCAAAGCCGGTGGCGAAATACTCGGGCGCGAGCTTGAAGCCGACGTTCGGGGTGAGGTTGTACTCGCCGATGACGCTGGCGCTGGCGGCGAAGGTGCTGCCGGTGGGGTAGAGGCCGACCTCAGAGGTGGTAAAGGAGCCGAGGTCGCCGGAGAAGTTGCCATATGCCCAGCCGCCCATCACGCGGCCGGAGACGGAGTACTTGGGCTGCAGATAGAAGCGATAGACGGGGCCAAAGAGCACGTTGTACATGCTGATCTGGGGCTTGG